>CAYMIW010000001.1:0-191439 GCA_964390725.1 uncultured Syntrophomonadaceae bacterium
TAAATGTTTTTCGCATGGAGCTGCTTGGTGCCACTGTTCATCCGGTAACCAGCGGTACGATGACATTAAAAGATGCGGTTAATGCAACTATGCGTGAATGGACGGCGCGCATTGACGACACTCATTATGTTCTTGGTTCTGTGATGGGACCGCATCCGTTTCCGACCATAGTGCGGGATTTCCAAAAAATTATTGGCATTGAAATCAAACAGCAGATTCAGCAGGCCGAAGGCAAATTGCCCGATGCAATAATCGCCTGCGTTGGAGGAGGCAGCAATGCAATCGGCGCGTTTTATGAGTTTATTCAGGATCAATCGGTAAAATTGATTGGATGTGAAGCTGCTGGATTCGGTGTTCATTCAGAAAAAAATGCAGCTACAATAACTACCGGTTCAGTTGGGGTATTTCACGGTATGAAATCATACTTCTGCCAGGACAAATACGGTCAGATTGCCCCGGTTTACTCTATTTCTGCAGGGCTTGACTACCCGGGTATAGGGCCGGAGCATGCTCACCTTTTTGATACCGAAAGAGCGCAATATATGCCAGTAACTGATGCTGAAGCGGTGAGTGCCTTTGAATATCTTGCCCGGATTGAGGGAATTATCCCGGCAGTGGAAAGTGCTCATGCTGTTGCTTATGCCCGGAAAATTGGTCCGACGATGAGCGAAGATCAGGTTATTGTTATTAATCTTTCTGGCCGCGGGGATAAAGATGTTGCAGCAGTTGCCACTTACAGGGGGGCGGTTATCAATGAGTAGAATACGTAAAGCGTTCAAACAGGGTAAAGCTTTTATACCTTTTATTACCGGTGGTGATCCTGACCTTGAAACAACTGAAAAACTAATTATTGCCCTGGCGGATGCCGGTGCTGATTTAATTGAAATTGGTATCCCTTTTTCAGACCCTGTTGCAGAGGGGGTAGTGATTCAGGATGCCGATGAGCGGGCTCTGAAAAATGGATGCACTACGGATAAGCTATTTGCCATGATTACAGGGGCTCGAAAAAAAACCGATATCCCCCTGCTTTTTATGACTTATTTTAATCCTGTTTTTACTTATGGAAAAGGGCGTTTCTTAAACCGCTGCAGGCAATGTGGTATTGATGGAATTATTGTACCTGATCTGCCTTTTGAGGAAAAAGATGAGCTGGCAGACATCTGTGAAAAAAATCAAATAGACTTAATATCGATGATCTCGCCTACTTCGGAAGAACGCATAGCGAGGATTGCCCGGGAAGCCCGGGGGTTTATCTACTGTGTGTCTTCACTTGGTGTAACCGGTATGCGTCGAGATATCTCAACCGATCTTACAGCAATGATTGAGAATGTCCGCGAGGTAAGCGATATTCCCTGTGCTATTGGGTTTGGTATTTCAAGCCCCGAACAGGCAGGCTGCATGGCCGGAATCTCGGACGGGGTTATTGTTGGCAGTGCCATTGTCAAGCTGGTTGAACAACATGGCCGGAACTGCATAGAGCCGGTGGTTGAGTATGTAAAAGCAATGATACAGGCTGTGGAAGATTCGATTAAATAAGGGTAATAAAAAAAAGGAGAAGATTTGACCATGTATAAAAATATACTAAGCAAAGCAACAACCCACCAGGAGTTGAACGAACAGGAGATATCTGAACTGATCAGTGCGATTAGAAGCGATGAGGTTAGTGATGTTCAAATTGCGGGGTTGCAGGTTGCCCTTTTGATGAAGGGTGCAACCTTGCAGGAAATATCATTGATAGCCAGGGCAATGCGTGAAAACTGTATACCCTTAAAGCCCAATGTTACTGTTGATCTCATGGATACCTGCGGAACCGGCGGCGGTTTAAGCACTTTTAATATTTCTACAGCAACAGCTATTGTGGCGGCAGCAGCAGGAATTCCGATTGCCAAACACGGCAGCCGCTCTATTTCAAGTCTGTCAGGTAGCGCTGATGTGTTGGAAGCCATGGGAGTTAATATTAACCTGACCCCGGTAGAGGCGGAAAAATTGATAGAGGAGATTGGTATAGCCTTTATATATGCTCCCCTGTTCCATCCGGTCATGTGTAAAGTGCTGCCTGCGGAGACAGACCTCGGTATTAAGACTATTTTTTATACAATTATCGGGCCGCTGATCAATCCTGCTTTTGCTTCGAGGCATATCCTGGGTGTATATAAGGCGGAGCTTCTTGATACGGTGTCTTATGTTGCTAAAGAGCTTGGTTATACCCGGGCTATGTTTGTTTTTGGGCTAGATGGTTTGGATGAAATATCATTGTTGGGTAAAACACGGATAAATGAATTGAAGAACGGACAAATCAGATCTTACGAAATAGAACCCGAGGATTTTGGTATGGACCGATGCACTCTAGAGGATATCAAAACAGCTACCCCGGAGGAAAATGCAAAAACAATCCGCAGTGTCTTTGCTGGTGAAGATACTGGCCCCAGGCGAAATGCGATCTTACTAAATGCTGCCGGAGCACTGGTTGTGGGAGAAAAAGCTGTTGACTTTAAGGACGGTATTGCTCTCGCCGGCGTACTAATTGATAACGGACAAGCGGAAAAGAAGCTGGATCAGCTTTGTTTAATGTCAAATTCTTTCGGGGAGTAGATAGATGAATACCAAATTCTCCGAGGCGATAGTAACGAGAAAAGAAATGGGATACATTCCGGTTATACCGGATCTGAAAAAGTATTCCCCCGGTGAAGGAGATCTTTTTCGGGGCAGAGATCCAATTGAAGTGGTCAGGAAACTGGCTGCGGAAGGCGCACCTGCATTTTCTGTAGTAACTGAGCCGGAAAACTTTGGCGGTTCCCTGCAGCTTTTAAAAAGGGTGGCTGCGGAGACCAGATTGCCGGTTTTACGCAAAGATTTTATTCACAACACTGATGATCTAAGGATAACAAAGGAGTGCGGGGCGGAAGCAGTTTTATTAATTTGCGCAGCTCATACCCTTGCAGATCTGACCAGGTTATATGAAGAGGCTTTAAGGCTCGAACTTGAGCCACTGGTTGAAACACATTCATGCGAGGATTTGCAATGGGCCGGCAAAATGAAAGCAAAGCTTGTGGGAATTAATAACCGTAATATCCTTGAACTGGAAAGAGATAATGGAGATGTATCCACTACTGAGCTGCTTGCAGCACATGCACCGCCGGAAGCAGTGCTGATCAGTGAGAGTGCTATTCGAACACCAGAAGATGTGGAAGTGGCAATTAAGGCTGGTGCTGATGCTGTCCTGGTTGGTACGGCACTCTGGCAGGCAGAAGATATGCTTAAATGTTACTGGAAATTCAGTGGTGGAAGAGGGAATAGGGTTTGATGAAAAAAGTTACTGTTAAGATTTGCGGTTTAATGAAGGGATCGGATGTTATTCTGTGCATTGACAAGGGAGTTGATATTCTTGGTTTTGTTACCGAATATCCGGTAATCGTTCCCTGGAATTTAAATCGTAACACTGCTGCAAGCTTGATTAAAAAAGTCCATTCACCCCATAAGAGTTGCATTGTTACCGGGGGGAGTCCGGATAAAGTGATCTCATTAGCTGCTCAGCTGAAGCCGTCTATGGTCCAGTTGCATTACCAGGAGAGTCTGGAGGATACGAATATCATTACAAATGCTCTGGAAAAGATGGATATAAAAGTGATCAAAACCGTACCATCATTAAAAGAAGATCGCCTTGCTCAATTTGGAGCTACTGATATAAAAACTATAGTTGAAGCCTTGCATAAAACCAGCATTTACGCATTACTTGCCGATTCAAGATCTCCTGCTAATGCTGCTGCAAAAGGAACTGCATTCGACAACAGTTTTGTCAGGCAGATCATTAAATTGTCTTCGAAACCGGTTATCGTTGCCGGTGGTATTACTCATGAAAATGTTCGTGGTATTCTAACTTCAACAGGTGCAAAATTTATTGATGTAATGACCGGTGTGGAAAAAAACCCAGGGGATAAAGATCCCCGGTTACTTTCAAAGCTGTTGTTTGCTGTGCTAAATTGACAGGGGAATTGACAGGGGGACGGGGTTGTTGACAATTTAAGCTTGCTCTTCTGGCACTACTCCCCTCTGGAGTAAATATTATCAGGCTTCCCGGTCATCTGGTTCCTGGATCTTGATGGGAATTATTAGGGCTTGTGGTTAGCGCTGATTCCAAAGTTGAACTTAAGGGCTTTTTCTGGACAGGTATCCACACACTCCCCACAGAGGATACAATCTGTAGATTTAATCTCCCCTGATTTCATCTCATAGTTAATATCGATACTCATTGGACACACCTTGTTGCATTTTTTACAATCTATACAGAGAGATGGAGTGGTTGCAATTTTAAGCCGGGGCAGATTAAGCATTTTCCCGGTTTTCAAACCTCCGACTAAAAAGGGTGACATCCAACAGATTGAATGACAGGCTCCTCTGCGTCCCAGCCAGATTGAGAGCCCGAAGAGGATTAATAATACAAAATAATAGGTAATATATTTGAAAGGCTCATCAATGGAGATATAGTTTTCTGTCATATAAAAGATGTTTACTTCCTTAACTCCACCGGCCAAAATAAAGCCACTAGCAAGAGCAATAACCCATAAACTAAAAATGCTGTAACGAATTATTCTTAGTTTATTCACAGCAGCAGGCCTTTTGTTGATTGACATGCATATTTCACTTAAACCTGCTACCGGGCATAACCATGCGCACCAGGCTCTGCCCAAAAAAACGGCTGCAATAAGGAGTAAAATAAAGAATAAGGCACTGCCCGTTATTACTCCCCTGAAAGCGCCATCAACCGGCAGGTAGGGAGAGAAATAGTTCATGGTAACCGGGAAAAAAAATAGTGAAAGAAAAATAATTAAGCGTCTTAATTTTTGCTTCATTGTTACACCTGTTTTCCTAAGAATTGTATAGCTACTAGGTTATTATAGCTTTTTATCTTAGTGTCCAGCAACCCGCGGATGAGCAATCAATACTGAATTAATCTGGGTAACAACATACATGGTTATTACTATAATCGCCGGAATTTCAGCTTTCCGCTGGAAAACAAGGGCGTAATAGAGAGTAAACTGCATCTAATCTTCTCAATTTCAAAATGAACTAGCTGATCATCCACCGAGATCCAGGAAAACAGAAGGATATTCCAGACGCCCATAAAATAAATGCCATAATTAGGGATATTGTGAAAAACCGTTTTATTCTCAGTATTTGACAATGCTTGCCCGGTAATGTATACTATATCCATAGTAAATGTTTTATAACTTTGAAAAAGGAGGAGTATAGCCATGTTAGAACAGGGTGATCATGAAAGAAGTTGTCCGGTATGCAGCAGGCAGATTTTTGAAGGTGAGGAAGTTTTAAGCCAGGTCGTTTGTGGTGATGAAGATTTATGCCTGTCGCAAGATGTAAAGCATAATGAGTCTGAATGCAATGTGTATAGCTTTTGTTCAGAAGAATGCCGTGAAAGTTTTATAAAGGCTAAACCGGAATGTTCTTATGTTCCCGCCTGGAAGCGTTTGATGAGTAAAATATACCGAGCCGGAAAAACTAGTGGGGTAGCCGGAATCAGGCCGCATGAGCTGCATAAATGTTGAAAGTGTCTGACAAGGCTGTTCTAAATTATCAAGGAGGCTTTATTTAATGACCGTGAAAGTCGGAGATTTAGCTAAATCATTTACTTTAAAGGATCAGCACGGGAAAGATATATCCTTGAAAGATTATTCAGGTAAAAAGATACTTCTGTCATTCCATCCCCTGGCCTGGACAAAGGTGTGTGCCCAGCAGATGGAATCCCTGGAAGAAAAAAAAGAAGAATTTGATCAGCTTAATACTATTGCTTTTGGAATCAGCGTTGATTCTGTGCCCTGCAAGAAAGCCTGGGCAAAAAGCTTAAATATTGAACATACCCAATTGCTTTGTGATTTCTGGAAACATGGTGAGGTTGCCAAACTATACGGCATTTTTATTGAAGAAAATGGTACCTCTGAAAGAGCGAATATCATTATTGATGAAAACCAGAAGGTGTCGTTTGTAAAAATATACCCAATCTCTCAGCTGCCGGATATTGAAGAGATATTAACAGCCCTAGGAGGGTCAAACAATTAGTGTCAGGGGTAGTGTCAGGGAGACGGGGTTGTTGGCAACTTTTCTGCAGCATTCAATAATCTATATATTTACTCGGATAAAGACTTATAGCGTTGAACACTTAATATCAGGGATTGGATGATCAAGCCCGTAATTTTGTGTAAAACATTTTCGGTTAGAAACATCGGCATCACATTATCCTTGTCACTATGTTTTAATTAGCTGACCGGCCTTGCAGCTACAATTCAAACCCGATCATATCGAAGTAGCGGCGGCCGTTGGCCCACTCCCTGTTAAACTCGACAAGAATTATTCCGATGTTTTGTGAGTTGGTTTTTTGTGCATTCACTACATTTTCAACCATTATCTTGGAAACAATTGGTTTACTGCAAAGAAAAGCACTTATCTTTGCCTGCCGAATTATTATACCGGTTAAATCATTACGACTGTAATATGTTTTCAAACAGCTTTAACAACAGGAGCAAGATAGATATTAGAATGTGATTCGTCTCGCGGCAAATACCTACAGGAACGTGGTTGTAAAAAGCACTATGTTAACTGAATTGAAAATATGGGCTGTAGTTAATAATTGTCTAAAGGAGTGAGTGAATAGTGGTTGGTGTAGAAATTGATATGATTGTGCCGAACAGTTTAGAAGCGTTGGAGATATACGAGAAAATATTTGATGTTGAACGAATTGAAGTTACTGATTTTGATCAGGGTGAAAACGAGGTGGTATTTTCCCTATATGGAGTAAGATTTCATCTCTTGGATGAAAACCCTCAGTTTGAAATGATTGCACCTAAGCCTGATGATCCTAAGCCGATATGGTTTAATGTAATGGTGCCCGACATTAATAAGACTTATACAAAGGCCCTGAGTGAGAGCTGCACCGAGGTTCAGCCAATAACTGAAATGCCTGACTACGGTGTATCAAATGCTATGTTTAGTGATAAATTCGGTTATTTCTGGATGCTGCATCAGGTGCATAAAGAAGTAAGCTTTGATGAACGGAAACATATTTGGGAAGAAAAAAGAAAGAAACAATAAAGATGTGATAGTTAAGTATAGAAATTATCGCACTGGTCTGTGTGCCGTGGCAGGACATCAAATATTCTCTAAAATTGAGGTTTTGTTAAGTGTTTAGCGCTACTTCAATTAAATAAACTATGCTGATTAAGGGCTGTATAAGAGATGAGGTGAACAGACTGTAAAAAGTCTTTACAAAATCGTTTAATGTTTAAGGAGTAGTCAGCTCTTGTCAGGTGGGTATCTTAATGTAAGCTTTCCCAGTATAAGTTCACTGATTCTAATCCCAATTCATTTTCATGTGGTTTGCGAAAGTTTTCTATGCGTATATTGTATTTGCAAAATAGTTCTTCTACCGGTGGAACTCCTTTTTCAAAGATAGAAGGTGTTATTTGGTGGCTTTTCCCAATGAGTGTATCTTCAATTATAAAGCGATAAATTTCTCCGACTTCAAGCTCAGAAATAAGTTCTTCGTTCATATGAACCGTAAACGGACCTGATTGAAATATCGTAAGCACCGCTACTAACGGAGTGCTGTCATCTAATACATAATCAGGTAAAAATGCCCTTACGGTTGCTGTGAATTCGCCATTTACCCGAACATCAATATATTCATCTTTTTCATAAAGCGCTTGTTCAAGTGCTTCTTTTTCATTTAATATTTTTTGGTATTCCTCCAAAGGAATGCAGTCCTGGGAACAGCCATTCAGCAAGATAGCAATAAATATAAACATCATTAGCCACAGCTTATTCATGACAATGCCTCCGCTTTATTCTTTTGTTGATTCGTAAAGATTATACCCATGCTTCTGATGTTTATGTCAAGCAAATACACCTATCTTTTGCTAACTTCTGCTGCAAAGAAGGATGAGTGTGAGCTAAAACTTAGCGCGAATTCACCTCTGGCATTTATGATTTTAATATAGTACACGGCAAACGGTTATCAATAAATATTTAGCGATAATCGTTTTTAATACAGTTCAAAGCTACTAAACACCTGAATTCATGATTTTCAATCACCATACAGGAAGGAAGAAGTAAAGTATTAGCAGCCTATATGCTGCTCAGTTACACCGTTATGACAGAAGGTATTTCGACCTACGAAATAATAAAATGCACCTTGACAGAAAGTAAGACATGGTTTAATATATAACATATGTTAGATAACTTAAGTTATATAAGGGAGTGTTGATAATGCCGCCAAAGAGTAAATTTAGCAGAGAAGATATAGTAGAAGCGGCCTTCGAAATTGCTAAGGAAGAAGGATTTTCGAAAATAACTGCCCGCAGCGTAGCAAGCCGCCTTAATTCATCAGTTGCACCGATCTACGTTAATTTCGAAACTATTGAAGAGCTGGTCCAGGCTGTGGTCCGGATGGTATTTGCCTTGTCGGAAGAGCTTTTGGCAAAGCAAAAGGGGCAAAACCTATTTAAAAAAATAGGAAGAGCCAGCCTGGCTTTTGCCAGAGATTACCCGGTATTATTCAGGGAATTGATCCTTACGCCTAACCCATATATGGCGTCATATGAGGAAACTGAAAAAGTTATGGTGGAAGCCCTCAAAGACAACAGCGAGATGAAAGACTGGACCATGGAAGAACGGAGAAGGCTGCTTTTAAAAATGCGGATATTTCAGCTTGGGCTTTCAGCGATGGTGGCCAACGGACATGTACCATCGTGGCTTGATGAACAGGAGTTCGAAAAACTGTTAATGGAAACGGGAGATCAAATACTACTGGTTGAGCAGATTCAAAGAAAGGAAGATAAAAAATGAAAAAGATTTTAATTATTGGTGGAGGTATTGCAGGTCTCAGCGCGGGTATTTTTGCCCAAAAGAATGGTTTTGAAAGCACCATCCTGGAGAAACACCACACCGCTGGCGGAGAATGCACTGGCTGGGATCGCCAGGGTTATCACATTGATGGCTGTATTCACTGGCTGGTTGGGACAAAAGAAGGAACACCGATCAGGGAATTATGGGACACTGTGGGCGCTCTTGAAGGAGTAGATATTCATGAGCCGGAAAGTTTTATGGCTGTTGAACATAACGGAGTAACAGTACACTTTTACCGTGACCTTGAACATCTGAAATCGAGTTGGCTTGAAATATCACCGGAAGATAAAGAAGCAATCGAAGAGTTTTGTGGAGATATCGGCAAATTGCATACTTTTAATTTTCCTGTTGGAAAGCCGCTGGATATGATGAGTTTTACTGAAAAGATTAAATATATGTTTTCCATGAAAGATGTCGGCCCGATTATGCAGAAATACAGTAAACTAAGTGTGCAGAGCTTGGCAGGTAAATTTAAGCATCCGGCTCTTAAAAAAGCTCTAAATTCGTTCATGCCTGAAGGAGACTATAGTGCGATATCAATAATTTTTCCACTTGGGACCTTTACCGGTGGCCAGTCTTCTATTCCCCTGGGTGGCTCAAAAGCCCTGGCCAGACGGATGGAAGAAAAGTATCTTGTCCTGGGCGGAAACATTGAGACTTCCTGTGAAGCAGTGGAACTGGAGATTGAAGGAGATTCTGTGCAGCGGGTAACCTGCAGTAATGGTAAATCATTTAAGGCCGATTATTTTGTTGCAGCCTGTGATGCACATGTGCTCTATGAAAAGTTGCTTAATGGGCAGTACCCCGACCCGGAATTTAAAAAGAGATTCAACGACCCAAATACCTACCCTTTAGCTTCGAACATATATGTGGGAATCGGTTACGAGGGCAGTATGGAAGACATTCCCAGAACTCTTAAATTCCCTGTAGGTTCAATAAGAATTGAGCAAAATCGAAAACCAATCAAGCATTTACAGATGACTCATTATGGTTATGAACCAGATTTTGCCCCGGCAGGCCATACTGCAGTTACCTTTGCTATCAACCAGTTTCAGCCTGAACTGGAAAAATGGGAGGAACTTGTACAAGATAGAGATGCCTATAACAAAGAGAAAAACCGCATTGGTGAAGAGGTTATCAAAGCTATGGAAACCCGTTTTCCAGAAATGGCTGGCAAACTCATACTGCTTGATGTAGCCAGCCCGCAAACTTATAATCGCTACTGCAAAGCTTATCGTGGCGCTTTTATGGCTTTTTGGCCTACTCTAAAAGGCAAACAGCTGACCCATACCGGCCAAATTAGAGGTATAGATAATCTTGTCTTGAGCGGTCAGTGGTTGCAGCCTCCGGGAGGTTTGCCTGTTGCATTGATTACCGGTAAAGATACAATTATGCGGCTATGTCGGAAGTTAAAAAAGGAGTTTACCACAACATAAATAAAGCGGTATTTTTACTGATAAAAATGTAAATCAGTAATGGCATATTAGTGAAGTAATTAAAGTGAATGTAGTAAATAATTATAAGGATTGTATTGTCATGAATAAATTAGTGAAAGCAGTAGTATTCTGCCTGATTTTCTTCCTGGCAGCGCCAATCATTCTGGCCAGGGTGGAGCCTGCCGGTCCGGCTCCAACAATAAGCACATCATACAAAGCAATTAACCTCCGATCAAAATGAAATCTCATATTTACTTTTACTACGAGTGTTAATCACCTGCGCAATTTTATTAATCAGCTTTTTTGCATTAATTAGTATTATATTACGGTTTGCATAGTCTCCTGAAAGATTTTGGCAGGAATTATTAATAACCTTATTTAGGATTTGCACCTGTATTAAAATCATATGGGGAAAGTGTAGGAGGAAATTGCATAGAAAAATTGGGATCAGTTTTTGCAACCCAACAAATTACAAGACAGTCAAAACTGTTCGATCATTCTATCCCCGGTTGTATAAAGAAATAACTGGCCTGGTATTTATAATAGAGGATTTGAAAGATCATTAGCCAATCAGCAAATAAAACGGGTTATTAGATTTTCAGGCAGCTTAAATAGCCTGTGAACTGGGGTGAGAATTTTGAAGCGTAGTGGTAAAGACGATTTTAGCCTGGCATATAATGAAAAAGAAAAAGATATTTATTTAATCAGTAAAAATCTTAGGGAGCGGTGGGTTAATTATGTATGGCAAAGTGCAGCTGCCGGCATAATAACTATTATAGTCCTTTACATATTTTTTGAGTTAATTGCCCTGATTATCCTGGCTGGTGTGGGCTCAACAATTTTTACAATTTTTGCTTTGCCATTTAACAGAACAGCCAATACCAGAAATATTATTGGTTCGTATCTTATATGCATTGTTGTAGGCCTCTTTTGTATTTATATAACAAACCCCAGCTTGAGCGGGGGCGCAGCTATTGGCATATCAACTTTTCTAATGGTTATTACTGATACAGAGCATCCACCCGCTGCGGGGGTAGCTCTTGGTTTGTCCATGGCTAATAGTATTGATGATGCTTATGGAGGGGTAATTTTTGCTTTCATCGGAGCTCTGATTGCAGTTTTCTTAAGGCGTATTTTATTGCCCTGGCTTAAAAATTTAATCTAAGCAGTTATTTAGCAATAGATAGCTCTTTAGCCCCCTAAATAGTTTGGACAGTTAGTCTAAATCTGTTAATCTTTTAAGGGGAGGATTAGATATGAATTACTTTAAAGTTCTTGGCAGTATTTTCGGTCTGGCCGCACTCCTGAAGCCATTTTACATGCACCTGCTGCCCTGGGATGAAAAAAGCTTTATTGAAAATTCTATAGTGAAAAGCGTCCGCCCTATATCGTGGCCATCGCCCTGTTCGGTCTTGGCTTGGTCGCGTTAACCTGGTATATGCATTTCACCCTTGGCATTGCCAACTCAATCTATTTAACGGTCTTGTTTTCACTGACTGCGATCAAGGCTGTGGTTTTACTTCTGGATTACCAGAAGTTTCAAATTAGGTTGCTGGAACTAATCCTGGTTGTCATTCTCGGTTTGCTGGCCAGTCTGCCGGCAATTGTTGCCTGCCTGTTGATTGATTTAATCCGGCCATATCTGAACTGGGATAATCCCCAGAAGTCAATCAAACAGAACATCAATGTGGTTTTGGCTATGTTTGTCGGTTGATAATATTGATAGCCAGCCTATCACTCATACGCCTGAAGATAAACCGGAAATCGTCGATTGCCAAAAGCTGATTGAACTAGCCGAAGCGCTCAACAACTTGATCCGGAAGCTCTAACTGGTTAAAGATGAACAGAAACTAAAGAAAGAAGGTTAAATGATGCAATTCATAGGTTTATTAGCTCCAATCGCTTTTGTATTTGCTTTAGCTGCCCTGGCACAAATTGGAGCGCTTAAGAAAGAAATTGCCGTAATGAAAGCAGAGCTTGCTGATCTTAAAAATAGCCGGGAATAGTGGTTAATACCTGCTATATCCCGGGTGGTTGACACAAATATTATATCTGCTTTACTCTCTTATTATTTACACCAATGCTGTTAACTTGAACCTGTAGCGAATTTAATGGTTAACCCGGTGCCGAAAGGCTTTAACCAGGTTAACTAAAGCATCGAGCAGCAAAGCGAAGGCAACTACTGCTATTAATCCATTTATAATGCCACCCCATAGGGTCAATGGCTCAATATCAGGTGGTATTATCCCAATATCGGTCCAATATGCAAAAAATTTATCATTCCAAAGCCCGGAACTGCGAATAAAAATCAAGAACAGGCTGAATGAAATAGCATTAAAAAAGAGATTTGCTGCAGCTAACCCTATAGTCCATTTGCCTAGCGCCAGCTTAAGCAGTTCCTTTAATGCTCCGATTGCCAACATTATATTTACCAAAGGTAATAGCGAACGAAAAACAACATGGTTAAATAAAGGTATAACAGTGGTAATACCTTCATCATTGAAGTTATAGATACCAATTAGATGTTCCGCATAGTTAAATAAAATTACTGCCATTATTGTAAATAAGAGCCCTGCAATTGCTTCAGCTGGTTTAATAACGGTTTCCATGGCAGGCAATGCCGGCAATTTACCGGTATCCCACTTGTCGCCTTCTTTAAACTCTTTGCCCAGCGATACTTCATAGTGTTCAAAAATAGCAAATATAATTGTTACCCAGGCAATAGCCTGAAAAAGAGCACCGAAAAGCGAACCGAGGTAACCTCCAATCAGCTCGCCAATGCTTTGCGGAGGATCTACAACAAACCCTATTGTAATAGCTAGCGTAATGCCAAATGCTACGGCAGCAATTACAATTTTTAAAACAAAGAGGTATGTATCATAATTCTGGGGGCCTATTAGGTATTTTTTGGCCATTCGGTAACTATCGGCCAGCAAAGCTGGATCACCAAGTTCAGTCAGCACCGCATCAATATCTGCTTCTGAAGGGTTTACTTCGCCTGCTCGATCGGCTAGCATATCCTCGATTAAGCTACGTAACTCTTGCTCAATGTCCTTTCGTTGTTTTTCAGGTAATTTTCTGGTCACAGCATAAATATATCTCTCCACTTTTTCCATTTTTCAGGACTCCTTTCCACTTTCAGTCAGGCCATCAATACTTGCTGATAAAATTTTCCACTCTTCCAATAGTCGCTTGTAGAGTTCTTTACCCTGCGTGCTAACCCTATAATATTTACGGGGTCGGCTTTCACTTGTATCCCAACTGCTCTCGAGCAAACCTTGTTTTTCAAGCCGCCTTAGCAGAGGATAGAGAGTTCCTGGTTCAACAGTCAGGCCATTATTTTCCAGTATTTGTACCAGAGAGTAACCATATTCTGATCTGTCAAGCCTGCTCATAACAGCTAAAATTATTGCTCCCCTCCGCATTTCAAGGACCAGGCTGTTTAAGAGCTCTTTGTTATAGCTCAAAAAGATCACCTCGGTTACATTATACTGTGTAACGCACACTAATGTCAATAACACAATATATGCTTAATATTGTTTTTCCAACTAAACAATAATAGTTTTGGCTATTGACATATAATCATGTAGTAGTATAATGTCAATAGTGTTATTAAGCTTATAGTAAAATCCAGGTATCAGACCAGGCTGCGGAGACCTGGCCTGTGAAGTATGTTCTCGTAATCCTGCAAAAGAGGAATGCCTGAATATACAGGCAATAACAATACGACGATGCAGAGTTGCTCAGAATATATTTATTATTTATGAGAAGATTTATGGATAGCTATGAACATGTCTGATATTGCTTTAAAAAACTGGAGGTGTTTTTTTGCAGCATCTGGATTTGAATAAACTACAGGAGTTTGCCGCGGCCGGATTTGTGAAAAAAGAGTTAGTTGTAACTGATAATTTTAAACTCTTATTAATATGTTTTGAGCCTGGCCAGGCTGTAGAACCCTGCGTGATGAGCCGCAATACTGCCTTTTATGTAGTTGCAGGCAGGGGCATAATTACTGAAGGTGGGGAAAAAGCCGAGGTTTCAAAAGGTTCAATCATATTGATAGAGCCGGAGCTTGAAAGACAAATAAAAGCAGAGAGTAAAATGACCGTTTTAGCTATTCAATACAGCTGAAAGGGGTAGCCAGGAAAGAAGGGACTATTATGACAACAATTATGGTTATTTACAGCCTTTTGGCTATTTGCCTGGTTTGGTCCTTGTTGAAAAGCCGGAAAAAGACCAAGCAGTCTTTTATAGTTGCTGCCAGGGCACTATGGAAGATGGCTCCCGGTTTGCTGGCCATTGTTGGAGTAGTGGGCTTAATTCTGGGTTTATTGCCGCCAGAAATAATCGCACGGCTTGTCGGAGAAGAGGCAGGTTTTCTGGCCGCTACCACAGCAGCTATCCTGGGAGCGATTACATTGATCCCTGCATTAATCTCGTTTCCCCTGGCTGCTTCACTGCTCAGGTCAGGAGCTACGGTAACCACCATAGCTGCGTTTATCACCACCCTGGTAATGGTTGGCTTTGTCACAGCCCCGATGGAAATTAAAGCCCTGGGCAGAAAGTTTACCTTACTGCGAAATGGTCTGAGTTTTATTGCTGCCCTGGTTATAGCCGGGTTGATGGGAGTGGTTTTAGGGTGAGCTTATTTAAAAAATTCAAGGCACCTCTGCTACTGGTTCTTGTTTATGTAGCCCTGGCAATGTGGTGGCCCGAAGTTTCCGGACGCTCAACAAAAGTTGCTTTTGATTACCTGCAGGAGATGATCTTGATTATCCCCCCGGTATTTGTTCTGATGGGTTTGCTTGAAGTTTGGGTGCCTAAAGAAACAATTAAAAAGCTGATTGGTGCAGGTTCAGGCTTAAAAGGATTATTCTTTTCCTTTTTGATGGGTACTTTACCTACTGGTCCGCTCTATGTTGCTTTTCCTATGGCAGGAACATTGCTGCAAAAAGGAGCAAAGATCTCAAATATTGTGATCTTTCTGGGTGCCTGGGCAGCGATCAAAATCCCCCAGCTATTGGTAGAAGCAGAATTTCTCGGACTTTCTTTTACAGCACTACGGTTTGGATTAACCCTGACTGCAGTAATTGTAATTGGTCTTATTATGGAAAGGTTGATTAAATCGGAAGATCTGCCAGAAATACAAGAGCAAAGGGAAGGCAGGTAAAACAAGTAATCGGTTTTTTTCTGATATATCGATTGACATACTATATCATTTCACTGTTTATTATATCCTGATAATTTATGCTTTTACTATAACCAAAACTAAATAGTTGCAAGGATTTTTTTAGTTCTCAATATAGCAATGAGGTTAAGTCTTGAATGTAACGTCAGTTGTGATTAGTTTCAAGTGGACTTGCTAATTGGGAAGTGTTGGCCAGTGCTTTATCAAGCGTTTCGATAAAATTGTTCAGGTGTATTCTTTCAACTGTTAATGGTGGGTCGATACGCAGTGTGTTATAACCGCGGCGAAAAGAGGTTATAAAGCCTTTTTTAAACAAATGATCGTGCAAGTAAGCGGCGGGTTGGTCGTCGGTTCCCTCAAATTCAAGAGCGATCATTAAACCTTTCCCTCGAATCTCTTTGCATATATCATATTTTAAACAGACTTTCTTTATGTTGTTAAGTAATTCGGCACCCAATTTTTCGCTTCTGTTGACCAGGTTGTTTTTTTTCAATTCTCTGATTACCTCACAAACAACCCTGCTGCCCAGGGCATCGTTTTGATGCGACTGCTGGTAATAGAAAGATTTTTCGGTAAGGAGCCTGGCTGCATTCTCCCCGATCGCCAGCACACTAACCGGGTAACCGTTGCCAATTCCCTTTCCTGCTGCTACCAGGTCGGGCTGCAGGTAATAGTGGTTGTAGCCAAACCACCGACCGGTTCTACCCAGGCCGGTGGTAACTTCGTTAATTAAGATCAGACCATTATTATCTTTTACCAGCTTGACCAGGTTTCTGATAAAAGGCAATGAAGGAAACCTGACCAGGCCGGAAGCGCTGCCGGGTTCAAAAACAAAACCGCCCAGTTCTTCAAAGGGGATTGATTCAAATATTGGGCAGTCCGGTCGGCAGCGATCAGCTTCGCTGCAGGTGCGGCAAGCAGTCCGGTCTAGCAAGTACCAATTCTCTGCCTGTTTTTTGCCGGCATAACCATATGAACCCAGGTATGAATCGTGCAGGCAGAGCAGCCTGGACTTACCGGATACTTTATGCAGAGCCTGAATACCGCACTCTACTGCTTCGCTGCCCGAACTTAGAAAGATACATTGTCCCCTTTGAAGACCGGTTATATCAAGAACCGCCCTGGCTGCATCATCAACAATACTGTTGCTGTTATAGTAACCACAGTGGGTTATCTTGCTCAGCTGGTCTTCAATTGCCCGGTTGATTCCCGGATGATTGTGCCCCAGTGGTACTGCCCACACTCCTGATTCCAGGTCCATATACTGTCTGCCCTGGTCGTCTAGTAAAAAGCTTCCCTCAGCCTTAACCACGTTTTTTATTTTCAACGGATGCCCGGTACACCATAGAATGTTTTTCATTTTCAACCCCCGGTTACTGCTTTGTAGTTTTCACAAAGAGAGTAGCTATAGATGTTCTGCTTCTATAATACTACTTCAATATTTGTAATCCTTTTAAGATTGCAGCAGCACAAATATTTTGTCTGTTACGCTCATGCTGAATTTTTAAGAATTAACTTCAGTGACCAATAGTATGACCGTGTATAGAAAACCTAAAAAGTTTTTCTTTACGGTGTCTACATTTTATGAGATGCTAATTTATAATTGGTTTGAATGATGGAGGTCTGAGGATATGAGTCTATTACGTTTTCTTGGAAACATTCTCTGGCTACTGTTTGGTGGTATTATTGGAGCATTGCTCTGGTTTCTAGCCGGAGTATTAGTTTGTATAACAATAATTGGAATACCTTTCGGATTGCAGTGTTTTAAGTTTGCCGGTTTTATCCTCTGGCCTTTTGGACGGGACGTTGAGGTTGGCAGCTTTGGTATTGGCGGTCTTCTGGGTAATATTCTGTGGATTCTGATTCTTGGCTGGGAATTATGTATTACCCATCTTGCCTTTGGAATAGTGCTGTGTATCACTATTGTTGGCATACCCTTTGGCATTCAACATTTTAAACTTGCCCTTTTGGCAATTCTTCCCTTTGGTGCAAAAATAATCAGAAGGCCTGGTCATCTTGTACCAGGTTCTTGATTGGAAGATACAGAGATGCGGCCTGAGTTTATACCGAAGTTGACTTAAGGAATTTGTAACTCAGGTGTTAACCCACTCACCACATATGTGATTTTTAAACATAAAAGAGAATATTAATCACTGACTGGGCACGTTGTTTCCTCTTTTTTATTTAAAATTATATCAGCGATTATAGCTAGCTCATCATCGGGTATTGTTATTGTAAAACCTTTTTCTAAGTTTATTGCGGCTGCTCTCAGAACTTGCAACATTGCCTCCATTTTTGCTGGAGGCGTTTTCCACTGGCTGATCGGATAATCCAGGGAATTATTTGATAAAATTTGTCTTTCCAACATACAGGCGGTATGAACCAGCAAACGTAATCGAACATTGTGACTAATAGAAATTCTGAGGGTATTTTCAACATTCTCTATAAATCTATGTGCTGAATTAGCAGCAATCCGTGGATTTAATACTGTCAGATATTCTAGAAGTGTTTCTGTTGAGAATGATTTTATTATTTGTTTGGATATATCTTTCGTCTTTTTTATATCAAATTTATTTCTTAGTAAATCTGCAGCCTTTCTTACACCTTGTTCAGTTAAGAAATCTTCAACAGGGATAAAGGTTGCCCCTGTTATTTTAGGATCGATAGTACCTATTACCATTGCAATCTGGTTCGAGAAAGATGAAAGATTTTGCTTAACATTGAAAGCAGAATTTTCTTTTACTTGCTCAGCTTTTAAGCAGACTATTTCACAGCCAACGGAAGGGAGAAATGGGAATATGTCATCTAGAAGTCTTTTTACTCTTTCTGCGGTTCCTGTACCCGATATGCAAGTAGTCAGTATAACTTTATTTTTAACTGAATTTTGTTTTATTGTTTCGATATTATCTGTGTGAAAAGGTATTGAAGGATTAGCAACCAGTTGATTTAGTATCCCCTCAGAGGATGAGCCTTTGAGTAAGGCAAGGCGTGTTGCCTCTGTAACTAAAGAGGTTGTAATATTATTGGCGATGTTAACATTAAATTCCATGGTTTGCGCAATGTTTAGTATCGAACCGGTAAGTGCCGGTGTGTCAATAAAAACTAAGAAATCACTGAAATCATTCAAGGAATTGAAAAAATGCTCAATCTTCTGTTCAGTAATTAAATTATCTGCTTTAAGATCAAGATTCAGGGCAGACACGAGGTTGGTATTTAAGATATTGTTAGTTGCATCTGCTATGCTGGATGCAGTCGCATGGCCTTGTGTAATAACGACAACTTTCAAGAGGTGTTTTTTACAGACACCTGAAAGGCTGGTGCGATTGTTGAAGTCATAGTTCTTCTTGGAAGTGTGTGAAAGTTTATATTTAATCGATTTTCCGGTTATAATAATACTCTTCATTGACGACTCACTTGTACCCCAGCGGAATAATGATTTATTAAGAAGTACTTTAGGTGGTAGGGCATCTAAATTTATTTTATATGTATTTTCTTTTTCACTGGAAGTATTCTGCGTTTTAATTCTATATAGAGCATTCGCACAGATTAGCTTGATATAATTTCTTAATTGTCCAATATTTCCAGGACTATTGCATTCCAGTAGATATTCTAAGACTTTTCCACTCAGGATCAGGGTGCAGCCTAAATTTTTTGCTTCACTCTGGAAAAAGGCAGTTATTATTGCTTCTTTTTCTGATGAAGGCCTTTCAGACAACATGGGAAGGTTAATTAATACAGGGATTCTTCTGGTGAAAGGCAGCAATAAAGAAGTTTCAGGGTTTTCAGTTGTTGCTGCCACAAACCTGATGTTAACTGGCCGTAGATTTCCTGGTTCTCCCAAACGATGATAAACTTTTTGATCTAACAGCAGGTATAGCATTTCCTGCCCTTCAGGAGGCAACCTGTGTATTTCATCGAGAAACAAAAAACCATTATCTGCAGCATTGACAAGGCCCGGTTGTTCCTTGTCTGCACCTGTAAAGGCTCCTTTTGCGTAGCCGAAAAGTTGTGCCAGGAGCAGTTGCGGATTACTGGCATAATCAGCACAATTAAATGTAATGAAAGGCGCCTGGGGGGGTATAATCTGTTTTTGAACTGCAGTTTGATATAAAAGTTTGGCAAAAAGGGTTTTTCCTGTTCCGGATGAACCGGTAATTAGGATATGAAGGCCATCAGGATATGTTATTGCAGCAACACCCTGTTCAACCTGAGAAGCCAGACTTCCATCGAAGCCGATAAATGATAACCAATGATTGTCAGTATGTATGGCTGGTTTATCTGATTGAAAGGCAAAACTATATGCTGGTTTATATAGTACAGGTCGACCATCAGATTTTACCAAAAGGCCCTCCTGGCATAATTCGTTTAATATTCTGCTGACATTTGTGCGTTCTAATTTGCATCTTTTTGCTATCATCAGTGTGTCAAAGCCTTTACCACCTGCACACTGTTCTTCATTTTCTTCAATTATTTCTTTTAGTGTGTTATAAATGAGTGCTTTACGATTTTTAATTTGGCTCATTTCAATCACTCATTTCATGAAATATAGAGACATTGTATGCTCGTACTTAATATCATATTAAACAATATTCAGCATTTAAGCCTTAACTGTGCGCTATATTGCTATGGCTGGAGTAACCATGTCAAATATATCACAGCCGGGATAGCTGGGCAACTTGTTGCAGAAAAAGTAGATTACACACTAAGTGGTATGTAATTTGCATTAATAACTAATAAATGCGAGAAAGGAGGTTGTGGTGTGAAAGTGGTTTTTGTTGTTTTTACACATGGGAACCTTGGGGCTGAATTGGTTAGCTCTGCAGAAATTATTGCCGGTAGACAAAAAGATATTATGGTTGAATCAGTAACCTGTGATGACAGCCCTGAAAATGTTGTGTCAAGAGTTGAGCAATTGCTTGGAACCCTTGAAAAAGAAGATGATGTCATGTTTTTTGTAGATATGAGAGGAGGCACACCTTGGAATACTGTAATGAGGTTTTTGAATAACGATAGTTACTTTTGCCTGGCTGGTGTAAATTTGCCTATGTTGCTTGAAGCGATAATCTCCCGAAACAAAGGAGCCTCTACTAAGGAGATCATTGAAACTGCACTTTGTGCCGGAAGGGAAGGAATAGTTTTGGCTGAGAGGTCACTTAATAAATGATCAGGGGTTGATTAATGGGTAAAAAGTGCAAAATGACTGTTTTCCCAAGTAACAACATAAACTATTTAACAGAAGGAGGTAGATAATACAATGTCAGCAAGTAATTCTGATGGAAAGAGAGTTTCACTCCAGGATCCGCGAATTGATCACAAAATATTTTGGCCTTCGATTATAATTCTTCTTGCTGTAATAATTCCTGTACTAGTGAACCCTGTTAAAGGAGGCGAAATAGCTGATCTGGTTTTATGGGGCATAATGGGTAAGTTTGGCTGGATGTATATGGTTTTTGGTTTTGCAGCATTATTATTTCTGGCATGGCTTGCATTTGGCCCTTATGGTAATGTGAAGTTAGGGAAACCAGGTGAAAAACCGGAGTTCTCGTTGCTTTCCTTTATAGCTATGCTCTTTTGTGGCGGGATAGGTGTAGATTTGATATATTGGTCAGTTATTGAACCGATATATTATATGGATGGCCCTCCTTTTGGGATTGCAGTAGGTACTGCTGAAGCTGCTGAATGGGCTGCAGCCTATGGTATTTTTCATTGGGGGTTTGTACCCTGGGCTTTATTTGCGCTACCTGCAGTTCCTTTGAGCTATGCTTACTATGTCAGGCGTAATCACACGTTGCGTTTAAGCATTATGTTTAAGGGACAGTTTGGAAAATTGGCAGATGGTGTTGTCGGTAAAATAGTTGACGTATTTGCTTTATTTGCGATAATGGCCGGTATCGGCATTGCTCTGGCCTTTGGAGTACCAATGTTGTCAGCAACAGTATCAGAAGCTTATGGTATAACGGAAGGCTTTAATTTAAATATTGTGATAATAGTAATTTGGACTCTTATTTTCGGTACAAGTGTATATCGTGGCCTTGAAAAAGGGATTAAGATACTTAGTTTAGTTAACGTATATCTTGGTTTTGCTTTGCTCCTGTTTGTACTAATCGCCGGCCCAACCCATTTTATTGTCAATACTTTCACTAACAGTCTGGGGTTGGTTACTCAAAATTTCTTCAGGATGACATTGTGGACAGATCCTATTGCACAGGGCGGCTGGCCTGAAGGTTGGACCATGTTTTTCTTTGCTTGGTGGCTGGCCTGTGCGCCATTTTTATCGCTATTTATAGCCAGGATATCCAGGGGCAGAACAATAAGAGAAGTGGTTTTAGGGACCGTGGTTTTTGGGAGCCTTGGTGCTTGGCTCCATTTTGCAATATATGGCGGATATGGCCTAAATGTTGAGTTATACGGAGTAGAATCCTTGACCTCGTTGATGGCTGAACACGGCGCTTCGGCAACAATCGCGGCAATTTTTGCCTCGTTGCCTTTCGGTAAAGTTGTCATGCCTCTTTTTATTGTGTTGATGTTTGTTTTCCTGGCAACAACCCTTGATTCAGGTGCTTATGTTTTTTCTTCGATTACCACAGAGAATCTTGGTCCTGATCAAGAACCAGCTCGCTGGAATAGGTTGCTTTGGTCGGCAATTATGGCTCTGGCTGGTACTGCTTTGCTTATGATAGGTGGTTTGGAACCAATACAAGCCTTGGCTGTAGCATGTGCATTTCCATTGGTGTTTCTTATAACCGCGGGAGTTATCTGTTTTCTGAAAGATATCAAGCAGGATTGTGGTAGTTGTGTTAAAACACAGGAAATTGCTATTGATTATGACGAAGTAACAAATAGCTCTAAAGCTGTAGTTGAGAATAGAAAATAATCTATAATTGTTAATGCGTCACAGAATTTGCCGCCACCTGGTGATCTTGTCGTAACTTTAAAGTAAATAAGTTTTCATGTAACTGACACAGCTAGAATGACATGAAAGTCAGGTGGTGGTCTCTAAAAAACAGTTTTTAAATCATCCGAGGTGTAATTATGATGACTTCATCTGAAAGGGTGCTATCGGCATTACAACATAAGGAACCGGATCGGGTGCCTCTTGATTTGAGTGGCAGCTTTGTAACCGGTATTACAGCCGAGGCTTATCGGAACCTGCTTAACTATCTTGGATTAAATGCAAAAGAATTTGCTATTTCTGAAATGACTCATCAGTTAGCTGAAGTGAACGAATCGTTACTTGAAAAATTTCAGGTAGATACCCGTGGGATTGCTCCCCAGTTCCCTTCAGGTTGGACGTTTGTAGGTGAAGAGGATGATCGCTACCGTTATTTTACAGATGAGTGGGGTATAGTCTGGCGAATGCCGAAAAAAAATGGTTTATACTATGATATGTATAAACATCCACTTGCCGATGTAACGAATCAAACAGAATTGGATAAATATACCTGGCCCGATCCAGAGGATCCGGTTCGATTGGAAGGTTTAAAAGAAAAAGCTAAGTTTTTAACAAACGAGAAACAGGTTTGTGTTGTCTTTGATCATATGTCAGCGGGTTTTTTTGAATTGGGAGGTTGGCTGCGTGGCTACGCAAACTGGTTTATGGATTTGGCTGGAAATCCTAAGCTTGCAGAAAAGATCCTGGATATAACACTTGATATTCGGATGCGATTTCTTGATAAAGCGTTGGATGAGCTGAAGGGTGATATTATGGTTTTAATTGAGTATGAAGATTTAGGTTCGCAAAAAGGGCCGCTGATTTCACCTGCTATGTATAGAAAGTTTGTGAAGCCAAGGCAAAAAAAATTGTATTCGTTTATAAAGAAAAAAGCGCCGGTGTACATTTTTCTTCATTCTTGTGGAAGTATTTATGAGCTAATCCCTGATATTATTGAAACAGGTGTAGATATTTTAAATCCCTTACAGTTTAATACTCCCAATATGGATTCATTTAAAATAAAAAAGGAGTTTGGTGATGCTCTTACATTCTGGGGTGGAGGCATTGATACACAGCAAACTCTGCCAAAAGGAAATACGATTCAAGTACGTGATGAAGTTAAAAGACAGATAGATATACTAGCCCCGGGAGGCGGTTTTGTTTTTAGTACTGTTCATAATATTCAGCCGGATGTTCCACCAGAAAATATCGTTGCAATGATGGAAGCTTTTATAGATTACAGATAATTGGAAAGTAGGGAGTTAACTATGTATGAACCTGCACTGGTCAGGGTAGATGACAGATTAATTCATGGTCAGGTTGTGATTTCATGGCTTCCCCTAGTGAGCAGCAATAGAATTGTAATAGTCGACGACAAGTTGGCTGTTGATAGCTTTCTCTCTGAAGTAGTTCTATTGGCCGCGCCTAAGAATGTTGATGTTAAAATAGTATCAACTGCTGAAGCAATATCCGATCTAAGTATTTTTGAAAACGTCCTGCTTCTTATCAAGACACCAGTTACCGCTTTAGCTTTATCAAAAGGTGGTCTCAAGTTCAACACATTAATAATAGGTGGAATAGGTGCAGGCGCAGGCAGGAAAACCATTTACCGAAATATTTCTGTTTCAAAAGATGAAATTGCCGCTTTCGATGAATTGCTACAGGCAGGAGTTATACCAGTATTTCAAATATTGTCATCTGATCGTCCCGTAGATTATCATAAAGGTTTGTTGAGACAAGGAGAATAATTATGCTGGCAGCAGTGTGTTATAAAGCTGGGAAAATTCGTATTGAAAACAGAGATACTCCTGTGCCTGGGGCTGGTGATGTTTTAATCAAAATTGCATATTGCGGGATTTGTCCATCAGATTACCGGATATACCAGGGCTTATCATCTGTTAAGTTACCGATAGTACCCGGACATGAATTTTCAGGTTGGATTGAATCTGTGGGCGATGAGGTAGAAAATATTACCATAGGTTCAAGAGTAGTCGTAGATCCGGCACAAAAATGCTATACGCAATGTCCGGCGTGTAGGCATGGTTATTATAATAAATGCATTAAAATGGCTGATGCATATAACGGTTTTGCACAGTATCATGTTACCCGAGCTGCAAATGTATTTACTCTAAAAGAAAATACTGATCTTATTGCAGCTAGCATAACAGAGCCATTGGCCTGTGTTTTGCGCGGTGTGGAGAAAGCAAAGATTAAGGCTGGTGATGTAGTGGTTGTGGTTGGGTCGGGGCCGATAGGGCTTTTACATCTACAGTCAGCCAAATTTTTTGGTGCAACAGTGATTGTTGCCGATTATTCTTCAGAGCGACTGGACTGTGCTTTAGAGTTAGGAGCAGATTTTGTAGTAAACCCTCTTACAACAAATTTAGAAAATGTGGTTTTAGAGGTTAGCGATGGCTGGGGAGCAAACGCGGTAATTGTTGCAGCAAGTTCGACAACAGCTGTTGAGAATTCGGTTAACCTGCTTGGCGTAGGGGGAACACTAGTGATTTTTGCCGGTATTCGGAATGATAGTATGGTTGTTTTAGACTCAAAGCGCATTCATTATGATGAGATTAATATTACCGGTTCATCAGATTACTCCGATGCTGATTTCATTAAGGCTTTACACTTCATAGAAATGGGTTATCTGGATACTAAGAAAATAATCAGTGATACTGTCACTCTTGAAAATATTGAGAAGGGAATGAAGTTGGTTTCCTCGGGCAACAGGTTGAAAGTTATGGTAAATATCGGGGATGTTTAGTAAAACTCATATTGTTAATTTATTTGAGTAAAAAAAACCGAAGTATATATCACATTTTCCCGTGAGGGGGGTTTATGGTATGAGTACACCAGGCAAAAAAATCAGGCTTGGCAGGATATTTGGGAAAAATGATAGAACGCTCATTGTCCCAATTGATCATGGGCTGGGATCCGGTCCCGTGCAAGGGCTTGAAAGAGTTGATGATGTGATTGCCATGCTTGTCACAGCTAAAGTTGATGCGATTTTAACTACTTATGGAAGTGCCATAAAAAATGCTCATTTGTTTAACCGGATTGGTTTAATATTACGAATTGACGGCGGCCCAACGGATTACGCAAATGATCCTGAAGCAACAACAATTATGTACAGTGTTGAGGACGCAATTCGCCTGGGTGCCGATGCTATTATAACTTCGATTTGGATTGGTGGGGCTCATGAGGTTCGAACAGCAATTGATGCTGCGAAACTGGCTGCTGATTGTGAAAAATTTGGGATGCCACTTATAATAGAAACGTTCATGAGCGTAGAAGTAGAGGTAACAATTGAAAATATATCGATGGCATCCCGGATAGCAGCTGAACTTGGAGCAGATATAATTAAAACTTATTTAACTGGCGATGCTGATACTTACCGCCGGGTTACAGAACAATGTTTCAGGCCTGTTGTTATATTAGGCGGAGAAAAGAGCGAAGACCCATTGAATGTTTTGCGTTGGGCAAGGACTGCTCTGGATGCAGGTGCTGCAGGAACCTGTATTGGAAGAAATATATTTCAGCATAATAATCCGCCAGGCTTACTATCAGCACTTACAAAAATAATCCATGAAGATATGAATGTAGAACAAGTAAGACATCTTGTTTAAGCTGTAGTCAGGAGTTTATTTACAGAAGATATTTTAAGGCGGTTGTTATATGCTTTTACAAATATTGTTAATATCACTGATTTCTACTTTGTCCACCGGGTGGATATGGCATCCATTGACCTGGCCAATGATATACCCGGTTGTTACCGGTTTTTTAGTTGGCCTGATATTAGGTGACCCGGTTTCTGGAGCAGTAGCGGGAGCATATATTAATTTATTATACTTGAGTTGGATAACTGCCGGAGGGGCGATGCCGGGGAATATTATGTTTGCTGGCGTCTTTGGGACTGTTTTCACCATTATCTGTGGATTGGATCCTATTGTTGCTCCTGTATTGGCAATCCCGATGTCTTTATTGGGTAATTTATTCTGGCGGTTGCAGATGACCATCAATTCCAGATGGGTTGATCTTGCTGAAAAATATGCCGATTTGGGAAAAATTAAATCAATCGAGCTGACTGCATACCTTTATCCCCAAATTGCTATATTTGTTATTCACCTGGTTCCGTCATCTTTATTAATATATCATACTGATACACTGAAGAACATTTTCATGGATATTCCGGTTATAATTACTGATGCTCTTGCCGTTGCTGGTGGATTACTTCCGGTAATTGGAATAGCGATGGTCTTGAACTATTTAATCAAACTTAAAGTGCTTCCATATTTTTTCATGGGCTATTTCGCTGTCTGTTTATTGAATCTTCATTTGGGAGTTATTGCGCTGTTCGGGTTTTTAATTGTTGCTATACAGGTACTAAGCCGTTATGATGGCAACCTTGAATTGACCCAGAAATCAGGTGATAGCTGTGGAGCAATGACTAACGAACCAAGGCGCATCTCTTTAATCAAGCACTGGTTAAGGGGTTATTCCCAGGAAGCCTGTTATAATTATAAGAGTTTGCAAGCAGTAGGTACGTGTGCTGCTATTATTCCTGTAATCCGTGATCTCTATAAGAACGATGAGCAAAAGATGGGCAATGCTTTAAAAAACTACCTGGTATTTTTTAATACAGAGCCAGGATTTATCGGACCCTCTATAGCTGGAGTTGCAGCCTCAATGGAAGTTGAAAAGGTTAATGGAATATTAGCTGATAATACGGATATTCATACAATAAGAACTGGTTTGATGGGGTCGTTAGCCGGTATGGGGGATTATTTGGTCAACGCAACTATCTATCCGCTGCTTATTGCTGTCAGTATCTCTCTGGTTATTGATGGACACATTATAGGATCGTTACTATTTTTAATAATATTTGGCGGATTAATGTTATATACTGGGTATAGGACTTATATGATGGGTTATTGTTTTGGGAAAAAAGCTATTACGTCTATACTAAAAAGCGATTTACTGAGATTAATAAATGAGACAATGCTACCTGTTTCCATATTAGCCCTGGGTGCTTTAAGCGCAGTGGTTTTGAGTATTTCGTTTAATTGGGGCTTCTTTCAGGAAGAGGTGAACTTAGGCATAGTAAGGGTGCTTTCAGTCTTGGCCCCCTTGGTTGCCGTTATGGTAATGTTGATCATAATTAAGAAAAAAATACCTTTATATATGGTCATTACTGCTGTAATAATCATTGCCATTATGGCTTCGGTGTTTGGCATTCTGGTTCCGGTGGTCTGAAGGGATTGTATATTATCAAATTATTAACAAGAGATTCCGGGAGGTATTGTTTTGCAAAAAAAATGGATCAAACTAAAGAACTCCGCCTGCCTGCATGCCAGGCCGGCAGTTAAATTAGTGCAAGCATCAAATGTATATGATTCGGATATTTTCCTCTCACTGGAACAGGGTGGAGCTCGGGCTAATGCCAAGAGTATGACTTCAATCTTATCTTTGGGAGCAGCGCAGGTTACTGAGCTTTTGATTGAAACAGAAGGTTCTGATGAAGTTGAAGCACTGGATGCTGTTATAGATGTAATATGTTCTCTTTAAAAGAAGAACTTATTCAGGTATTATTTCCGGCTATTGGCCAGTTAAGGTGGTTATAATATGAAAATGCTTAAGGGAACCTGCGGGGTTAGTGGGGTAGGCTGTGGTAAAGTAGTGAGAATAATGAATATACAAAAAAGTATTGAGAGAAATGTAATTAAGCCTGAAGAGATCAATTCTGAAATAAACCGATTCCATGATGCAATGAGTAAGACTTCACATGAACTTAAGCATATAGAAGACGATCTTAGTGTTGCAGCTGGGAAAGATAAGGCAGCAATAATAACAGCCCAGTATCTGATTGCCTCTGATCCGGAAATTATTCAGGAGGTTGAAAAAACGATTGAAAGGAAGCTTATTAATGCCGAAGCTGCTGTAGCTGAGGTGTTTGAAAAGCAGGCTTCCCTGGTTGGAAGCTTCCCGGATGAATATCTTGCTGCACGGTCTATTGATTTTAGAGATGTAGCTGATCGGCTGCTGCATTCTTTTTCCCGGAGCAACGAATATAATGTTTTAATCGACAGCCCTTCGATTATCTTGGCACATGATTTATCTCCTTCTCAAACTGCCGGGTTTAATCCTGAATGTGTTAAAGGGATTGTTTTATCCGGGGGAGGGCTTACTTCGCATACAGTTATTCTGGCACGTTCATTGGGGATACCTGTAGTATTGGCAGTTGGGGAAGAACTGGATACGTTTATTAACGGACAGAGAATTTGTCTGGATGCTGAAAAAGGAATGGTATATGTTGATCCTGATCGTGAGGTTATAGCTGATCTTGAGCAAAAAAGAATTACAATCGAAAAAGAAAAAGATGAAGATAGCAAATTATCTTGTGAACCGACAAAGACCTTGGACGGGGAACAAGTTGAAGTATATGCAAACATAGGTTCTGTCAATGATGCTGAAGATGCTATTAATGCAGGTGCTGATGGAATAGGTCTTTTTAGAACAGAAAACCTCTTTTATAATAGCAGTGAACCTCCAACTGAAGAAGAACAGTTTGAAGTTTATAAAAAGATTCTTAAAATGTTTGTTGGTAAGGATGTTTTAATTCGCACTCTGGATATTGGCGGTGACAAACAATTATCATATTTAGAAATGAAAAACGAACAAAATCCATTTTTAGGAGTTCGCGGCATCCGTTTCAGTCTTAAATATCCCCAGCTACTCAAAACTCAAATCAGGGCATTATATAGAGCTAGTGTTCACGGTAAACTTGGAGTTATTTTTCCAATGATAAGTGTGCTCGAAGAATTTAAAAAGGTACAAATTTTAGCCAGTGAAGTTCAAGCAGAATTACACTCAGATGGTATTGCCTATGATCCTGATATGGCGCTTGGAGTTATGATTGAAACCCCCAGCGCAGCTATTACGGCTGACAGGATGGCTCAAGTATGTTCATTCTTCAGCTTGGGGACGAATGATTTGTTACAGTATACTTTAGCAGTTGACAGGTTGAATGATGAAGTGTCTAACTTATATCAACCGGAATGTACTGCATTAGCCCGTTTGATAGCAATAACTGTAGATGCTGCAAAATCAGCTGGTATAAGTGTTGGAGTATGTGGTGAAATAGCTGGCGATCCCCGGATGGTGCCCTTGTTACTTGGCCTGGGGCTGAGAAAATTAAGCGTTGCTGCACCACAGGTTTCCCTGATAAAGAAAACTATAAGAGGGATTATTCTTGATGAGGCCTTGTCTATAGCTGAAGCTTTACTACTATCGCAAAAAGATAAATAGTTAGTTAAGTTCCTAATATATGTCTTGCGTATTAAGGTGTTATCCTATCCAATAAAACATAATGCGTTCAGGTTGTAACCTTTTAAAAACATAACATTCCTTTTGCGCTTTGAAGTAGAGAAAATCATTTAGTAACATAACATGTGACTAGCTGGACTTGGCTGCACGAAACTCTGGCGAGGATTATATACAGTTGTGTATAGTCGCATTTGATAAACCGGTAATGCTTCACTGAACTGTGTCCTAAATTTTTTTGGCCAGATAAGCCCTTGCCTGCATGTTTTTTGTCTGTTTACGATCTAAGTAGACAGTAAAAGCCAGACTTCGAACGAGGACTAATTTGTTGTTTGACATCCACTGATCAATCTCAGCCGGACTATGCAGGTACATGGTCACAGATTCGCTTGAATGAGTATGCTCTTCCCCAACTATTAACTCACAAGTTTCATTGTCTCCTCTGTCTCCAACAACAAAGCCAAAGAAGCCTCCAGTCTGAATAATTCTTGTTGTTTCTTTAAACATTGGGGAAAGATCTTTGAAGAAATTCATGACCCCTGTGCATACTGCATGATTGATGCTTTCGGAGTCATAAGGGTAAGGTTGCTTACTGAGATCATGTAATCGTAGGGCAGATATACCTTTACTACGGCAGGCTTCTATCATTTGCGGGGAATGATCCATACCGTAAATTTTCAAGCCGGTTTTACGAAACAGGTCAGAGCCCAACCCTGTGCCTATTCCAATATCCAGCATTGATTGACCGGTTTGCACATAAGTGTAAAAAAGCCCAAAAACCACCTCAGGACCAAACCATCCAGTTGCTTCAGCTTCTTCAGCATAGGCAGTTATTAAAGCATTTACTTGCTTTTCGTTTTTTGTCATGATCAATACTCTCCTTTTAGAATAGATGTTGCTCGGCTGATTCTATTCGAATTATAGCATTTATTATTAAGCACATATTCCCTTACGTCATTTTCACATGGTCAGATCACAATAGAAGAGAAATCTAAAGTGTGATGCTTGAAGAATAAAGCTTGGTTAAACTGGGAATTTGTATTTGAACATGGTTTCTGCCTTTTCAGCCGCCACAGGTTTACTGAAAATATAGCCCTGGACTAAGTCGCAATTAAAGTTTTTCAGTGCCCGGCAATGTTCATCACTTTCGATGCCTTCTGCTACAATTAAAAGACCCATGCTGTGGAAGAGAGCCATCAGGTTTTTCATGGTTTCTTGATGTTGTTCTGTGAGGAATTTATAACAGAAGGCTCTATCAAGCTTGACCTTGTTTAAATTAATATAAGTGAGATAACTGAGTGAAGAGTAACCAGAACCAAAATCATCCAAGGCTATGGTTACACCCAGCTTTTCTAAACCTGAAAGCAATTGCATTGATTGGCCTGTCTCCTGAAAGAGGACACTCTCGGTAATTTCTATCTCCAGAAGGTTAGCGCTAACCTGGCTGTTTTCTAGTTGAGCAGCCACAAATTCGACAAACGTGCGATCTTCAAGTTGTTTGCTTGAGAAGTTTATTGAGATTCTTTTAGGCACTATTCCCTGTTGCTGCCAACTGGAAATCTTTTCAATTGAAGCTTTGGTGACCCATCTGCCGATATCAATAATTAAACCACTTTCTTCAGCAACTGGAATAAAGTATTCTGGAGAAATATCATTATGCTTTTTGAGCCTGAGTAGTGCTTCAAAGCAACTGATTGCTCCGGTTTGCAGTTCCACCTGGGGTTGAAACAGCAATTCAAACTCATTATCTATCAGAGCTTTCTCAAGTATATTCTTGATCCTCATTTTTTCTTTTAACAGAAACACCATCTGTTCATTATAAAACTTCCAGCGTTTAGATCCGGAATCTTTTGCGCGGTACATTGCTACATCTGCGTATGTTATCAGGTCATTTGTTTTAGAAGCGTCAGTAGGATAGCTGACAACGCCCATGCTGCAACGAATATTCATTTGTCGGTCTTCAACCTTGTAGGGTTGTTCAAGGGTATTTTTAACAAGTAATAGTTTTTCTTCAAGGAGGGCTATATTGGAATGGTTTTCCAAAAGAAAGAGGAATTCATCCCCACCGTAACGAGCTATGAAAATATTGTTATCCCTGCAAACAGACAGTAACCTTCTGCCGATGGCTGACAGTAGTTTGTCTCCGAACATGTGCCCCAAGGTGTCATTGATCTCTTTAAAGTTATCAAGATCAACCAATGCCACAAGACCTTGTTTGTTATCTAACAATTCCAGTTCGAGTTTTTCAATGAAGTTACGTCGGTTTGGTAGTCCGGTGATAAAGTCGTGGTTTGCCTGGTATTCCAACTTTTCATTTAGGGTTGCTATTTCCTCATTGGAAGCTAAAAGTTGATTAAAGTTGGCCTCAATTTCATCTTTTTTCTGGGCCAGGGCAACTTCTCTGCCTTCAATCTCTTCAACCATCTTGTTCAGCGTGGTTGATAAATCTTTTATCTCGATCAGACTGGAAGCCGGTTTTTTTGTATAATAATTACCGGAGGTTAAATCCTGAGCCCAACTTTGAATATCACGAATTGGGCCGGCAATTGAATTTGATATCAGGTACGAGATTATCAAAATCAGGCAGAAGAAAGATAGTAAAATATAGATTAAATTATTTCTCAATTTCAAGAGACCGACATAAACTTCTTCATCCTGAATTTCAACCACCAGGCCTACCGGAGTGGAACCAAGCCTTGTTTTAGTGACATTGCCAAGAACCATTTCACCGCGATAATCAATATACTCGGACGTATCATAGCTTTGTTCCAGATCTACATGCTGTAAAGATCTTAACATATGAACTGCTTCTGTTTCGAGCTGAGTTTGCAGAGGAACCATTGACGATGACGATTCAAAATACGGGGTGCACCTCAGAATACCCTGTTCATCAATTAAATAAGCGTTCGCGGTTAGTCCAATCTCACCTACACCACGATGAACCAAACGATCAACATCAGTATGGCCCATTCCCATGTTAAGTGAACCGATTACTTCACCGGAATTACCTGAAGCAAAGAGAGGGGTAGATAAAATAAGGTTAATCGACTGAGAAACCGGTGAATAGTTTTGCTCCAACCAGGCTATTTCTCCATCTTTTACTGATTGCAGAGCGTTATTAAAGTAGTCAGACCGTTCTGGAAGATTTAGACCCAGGGGAACCGGACTTTCAGTACTTAAATCATAGATAAGAATGCCATCCTTATCAGTGATAAATACGCTGTTTAAATCATAACTACTTATGACAACTTCAGCAAATTGATCAAGAATCGCTATATTCTCCTGCCATAGGGGGTGGTTATATCTCCACTGGTTATTGACGAATTCCCGGACAGATTCAATAACAACCGGGGTATTGGCAATAACGTAAGCCTGATGTTCCCTCGTTTCGAAGTAGTCTTCCAGACGCATGCCAACTGTAAACGAATGAGCGGCTATGGTTTCATGAGTTTTTGAGGTAATCTCGTTTTTGGCATTGGAATATAAAAGTAATCCAACGATAATAGTTGGCACGATCCCTATAAGCAGGGTAAACAGCAGCAGGCGGTAATTTATCATTTGAAAGAATCTCATTTTGTTACCTTCCGTTAACCAGACAGTATCAAATGGTAGATATTTACAAGCAATATTTACGCGATTGTGTGCTGATATTTATTCGATGGAATCATTACGAATACCTTTAAAATTATGAAAATTAGTAAGAAAAAAATGATTAATCAGAAGGCCCAATATCTCAAGCGATTAAGGGACCCAGGTTGTATGTATGGCTCTTAGCACACTTATCGGTAACCCACTGCCAGCAATAAAGAAAAAAATACGATTTTTCGGAGCAGGAGAACCATTACAGAAGGTTTTGAGTTCTTAACCGGGAAGTTAATTCTTCAGCCGGGCTAAGCTATGGGCTTATTAGTGAGGCGCAAATATTTCTAAGTAGTAATAGAAAGGAGAAGTATAAAGAAGGAACACACAAGAACTGCTCTTATGTGTTCCCGGCACTATTTCAGAATAACCAATGGTTAAGCAGATTCGTCTTTGTTCAATGCTTCCAGCAGCAGCTGCAAAACTTTATCCGGGCTGGTATTGATTATTTCTTTTGCCCGGTAGTCTTGTGTGGTTGAGTCACGGTTTATTATCACCAGGTTATTACTGTTAGCAAGTAGTTCTTTCGAAGGCGATGTAATAATTGCGGTTCCTATAACCAGGACCAGGTCTGATTTTTCAATTTCATGTTTTGCTTTGTGAAAGTCTTCTGAAAGCGGTTCACCGAATAATGTTACATCAGGTTTAAGTGGTTGGCCGCAATCGGGGCACTTAGGCAGGTTTCCCTTTTCAACCTCATCGATTATATCCTTCGTTTCTACTTTATATTCGCAGCCAGTGCAACTGGCACTTCTTAAAGTTCCGTATATTTCTAAGACATTTTTTGATCCTGCTTCCTGGTGGTAGCCGTCGATGTTTTTTGTGATTATTGCTTTGACCAGACCTTTCTTTTCAAGCTCAGCAATTGCTTTGTGAGCTTCCCCCGGCTTGTCTTCCAGCATGCTGAAGAAGGGTGCGCCAATTTCATAAAAAGCGTTAGGGTTTTCTTTAAATCTTTGAATAGTAAACTCGTCGGGATCAAGCATTGTCCACATTCCACTGCCCGGGCTGCGGAAATTCACCTCGTCACCCTTATCTGACAGTCCTGAACCAGTTATAATGACAGCATAACTGCTATTCTTTAATAAGGCAGCTACTTTTTGCACTTTCTCATCTAGTTGTTCCATTATATATTCCCTCCATTAAGATGGTTCTAATAATCCCTATATTGAATTAAATGATTGCGAACGAAGGACATAGATTTATATTAATGCAACAAGCAGGCTGACATTTTAATCATGAGGGTTCTACTTTACCACAGCAACAATACAGTTTTCAGCTTCCTGAATTACTGCACTACTTACACTTCCCAGAAAGATTTTTTCCAAACCTCCCAGGCCCCTGCTACCGATAACAATCATGTTGGTGCCTTCCTCAACAGCTGTAGTAACAATAGTGTGGGCAGGATGACCTTCTTTTAGTATAGCTCGTGCCTGCAGATTATTTTCTTCAAAATACTTTACAGCTTCCTGAAGTATATTTTTCCGCTCTTCTTTTTCCTGCTCCCGTAGTTTGCAAAGAAATGCATTATCCTCTTCAGTCAAAGAGTGACTTCTGCTGCCCCATGAGGGAGAAACCGGATCCAGCCTTTGTTCATAAACGTGTAATACAACCAAATCGTTGACCTGGCATCCAGCTGCAATTTCAGAAGCTTCTTTAAGGATTTTCTTACATTTTTCTGATCCATCTAAACATACTAAGAATTTCATATCATCAACTCCCTTTAATAATAAATAATTCACACTTAATTCATTTATCTTAATTATACTATAAAAGCTGGAGTATTTAATATAACTAACTTAGTTTATTATACAGAAGCTTGTTGTCATGACTAAAGGAGTGTAATAGTCCAAAGGGAACTGGGAGAAGGATTTGGCAAGTTGTTGTCAAATTATTTATAAGAAAGGAAAGGAGTGGCAACCTATGCCAGCAACAGGAGAAAAGCCGGGAAAAGGTGACTATAAGTGTACTAATTGTGGATATATTGTACACTTGGAAAATGATACCGATGCTTTGCCACAATGCCCTCGTTGTGGCAACAAGACTTTTGAAAAAGAATAGACTGAAGAGGTGCTTTTTAGATAGAAAAATATGATGTGGCTAAAGGGAATTGCATATTAATGTGATCCCATTTTTTTATATGAGATGGATTTCTTGACGAATGGCATAATAGCAGCTATTCAAAATAAAACTTGCTTATTATTCTCAAGGTATTATGGTCAGGCTGGATAATAGATCGACCGGGTGGGTAAAAAACAAAGTTTTAGCGAGAGCAAAACAGGTTTATATCCGGTTTTATATCTATCGCAGCTCATCTGCCATAATTTTAATATCGCTAATATGTTCATATAAAGAACAGGCATACTTGTTTCGCTTTAACAGGTAAGGTTTGCTGAGAATGGATTGGAAAAAAGGTGAGCGTATTGCTTCAATAAGTCCTTTTTCCCGGACATTTTCCACAGAAACAGGTACAAAGGGACAAGGTTCAATTCCACCCTGTGGATTTATATGCAGTGAAGCCTGGCCTGCAGCGGTACAATGGTTTAACTCACCGTATTCATCCTGTGGAAATTGAACTAAAACTATTGGTTTTTCATGTCTTAAATACTGAACCCGGTTATGAAAAACAGCCCGCTCTTCTTCCGTAAGAATCCACTCGGGATGTAAATCAGGCCCACATGGCACATATTCGCTATACAGCCCGGCGACACAACCAAGTGATATCATTTGGTCGATGAACGCTTCACTGCCAAGACAAGCACTATTTTCGGCATGGTTGGTTACAGAAAAGCCTACAGGTACGGATGCCCGGCGCAATGTTCTAATTGCTTTTTCAGCAGTTTCATAAGCGCCTTTTCCGCGTCTCTGATTGGTTTGTTCGGCAAACCCTTCTACACTGATTAATACTATACAATTTCTGCTTGCTGCCAACCTGTGAGCCATTTCTTCTGTAATCATTGTTCCATTTGATATTACGACAAACATTAAATCCTGGTGTGCTGAAATCAGACCGGGAATATCAGATCGCAGAAAGGGCTCTCCCCCGGTAATTAATACAGATAAGAAGCCGTAGCTTTGGGCTTCGCTTATCAGTTTGTATAATTCAGCTGTAGTCATTTCTTCTTCTTCTGGACGGCTTCGTGAGTAGCACCCAAGACAGTTGTAGTTACATTTAAGAGTAGGGCTGATTGCCATTACGGTGGGTATGTGCGTTCTTAGCTCTTTTTCCATAAGCTCTCTGCGCCGGTTTGCTTTATGCACCCGCAATGCTGCTCTGGCCAAAAATAATATGCCACTCGGACCTGAACGAGCCCACATTAATAGTGTTTTTCTAACCAGTGGCCCGATGCCTTGTTGGTTTTTTTCTTTAACCCCTGTCAATTGATCATTTTCCTTGAAGGTCATTCTACCCCGCCCCGTCTTTTTTTGAGTATGAGTAAATATTATCACAGAAAGTATATGGAGATAAGAGGAATTAAGATTGTTATTATCTCCTGTATCCCTTAAGATATAGTATACTTGGATTACAAGCAATTACAATAATAGAAAAACAGCTGACGCCGATAAGACCCTTTACCTGGCCAAAGAAAAAGGACGTAACTAATTTGTTATCCATTAAATACGAGCTTTGGGCTTATGCTATACTAAACTCATGGAGTTGGTTGCATTGAGCGATGATTATATTAATTACAGCAAGCTTATAAAACATATGCCAGATGCTTTTGCCTATCATCAGGTAATATATGATCGTCAAGGTAATCCTACCGATTATCTTTTCCTTGAGATTAATTCAGCCTTTGAAAAGCTGACAGGACTAAAAAGGGACGAGGTTATTGGGCGCAGGGTAACCGAGGTTCACCCTGATATCGGCGAGTCCAGTTTTGACTGGATTGCAGCTTACGGGCAAGTTTCGAAGCTGGGTGAAAGTATCCGTTTTGAACAATACTTTGAACCGGCAGGCCGCTGGTATGATGTCAGTGCTTTCAGTGATACGCCTGGTTACTTTGCCGTTTCATTTCGCGAGGTTACTGCTCAAAAAAATGAAAACCTGGCTCTTAATAAGTTAGTTAAGCTGGCTCATGATATTCTACAGAGTCCGGGGGTAGAACCTGACTACCAGATGATTTGCCAGGGCTTGCTGGAACTGTCAGATGCAAAATTTGCAGCAATAAACATCTATGATCTTGATAAAAATAAATCGGTTACAAAAGCGATTGCCGGCTTAAGCAGCACTGTTCGCATGGCATGCAAAATCCTTGGATATGAGCTAATAGGCAAGGAATGGGAAATAATACCAGATAGGGTTAACGCTATAAAAGAAGGGCGTATGCTCCAGTTTAAAAACCTTTATGACGCTGCTTCCGGAGCAATATCAAAAAGTAATGCTGCTTCACTGAAGCGCCTGTCCAGAACAGGTAATGTATACGTTATAGAGGTTGAACATGATGGAAATATTCTCGGCGATATGATTATGTTTATGCCTCGCTACAAACAGCTAAGTAATTCAAAAATTATCGAACTTTATGCAACGCAGATCGGCTTTGCCCTGATGCGACGAAAGGCGCTTGATGAACTGCGTGAAAGTCATGAACAATACCAGTCCCTGGTGGATAATATACCCGGCACCAGTTATCGCTGCCTTTACGATGAACACTGGACTATGATCTACATGAGCAGCGATGTTGATAATATTACCGGCTATCCTTCAAGTGATTTTATTAATAATAAGGTACGTTCATATGCAAGTGTTATCTGTGCAGATGACAATAACAATGATGATATCATTAAAGCAGCCATTGACAGCGGTGAAATATGGAATATCGAATACCGGGTTATTCACAGCAACGGAGGCGTGCGGTGGGTTCACGAGCGGGGAAGAGGCATAACTGATGAAAAGGGAAATGTCCTCTACATAGACGGTTTGATCCTTGACATAACTGAACGCAAAAAAGCAGAACAGGCGTTGAAAGAGAGCGAATTGAAAAATCGGGCTCTCATTGGAGCAATACCGGATCTTCTTTTCCGTTACAGCAGTGAAGGATTTTACCTGGATGCAGTTATTAAAGATGATGAACTGTTATTTGAAAAAGGACAAAAACTTTATAGAAATCAGGAATTAATTGGTAAAAATCTTAATGATTCTCTGCCTGAAGAGGTAGCTACTGTAATAATGAAAGCTATAAAAAAGGCGGTCTCAAGTGGTGAAGTGCAGGTGTTGGAATACAGTTTCCCGGTTAGAAACAGGAATTGTTATTTCGAAGCGCGCCTGGCACCAATCAATACAAAAGAAGTTGTTTCTATTGTTCGTGATATAACTGAACGAAAAACATACATGGCTGAATTGGAGTTTTTAAGCCTGCATGATCAACTAACAGGCTTGTATAACCGTCATTATTTTCAAAATGAGCTTGAACGACTTGGCAAAGCGCGTAATTATCCAATAGCAATTATCTCTGCAGATTTGGACGGGTTAAAACTGATCAATGATACACTGGGCCATATTGAAGGAGATCACTACCTGCAGAATGGTGCTGATTTGTTGAAAAGATCAGTACGTTCCTACGACATTCTGGCCCGTGTTGGTGGAGACGAATTTGCCATTATCCTTCCGGAAACTGATAAGGCAGAAGCCGAAGATCTGGTCAGGCGCCTGCAAAAACAGATAGAATTGTTTAATGCCAATAATGAAAGAGTGCCACTGAGTATATCCATTGGTTTGTCTGTTAACACAGACCGCAATCGATCCCTCGAAGATGTTTTCAAAGAGGCTGACAATGCAATGTATAAAGATAAAATGAAGCGGGGCCAGGCTGCCAGAGCGGCAATAATAGAGTCAATGGCTAACATTATTACTGAAAACGGAGAACTGGCTGGTGGGAATCACGATCAGGTTAAGGATTTATCAGCAAGGTTCGGACGATCACTTGATATTAATGACCGAAAGTAGTATGTAGCAACATGATATCTGACAATCTTATCGTTTTCGACGATAGCCTGCTGCGAATCGACATAAACACTGGTGATGTTATGAACCGTTTTAACTGCTTCGGCAACAGTTACAGCGTTAGCTGCTTTCCAGTTTTTTGGTGATTCAGCAATGGTTTCGATTACTTTTACCACTGCCATCTTCACATATTCCTTCACGTGACAGACATGTTTTGCATTTCAGGCTTATTATTTTAGCTTAGATGCTGCATCCTCAACACCTGATTTAATAGAATCCCATGCTGAATCAAAACCACTTTTTACTGAATTCCACGCATCATTGCCAGATTCTTTGAGCTCGTCCAATTTTATATTTTAAGTCTAAATATGTATTGTGGACTAATACTTTATTCTAAATCAGCCCGGTTAATAATTTGTAACAGAGTGGTAACAGGAAATGAGTATAATATAGACAAACAATAGAATTACTATAGAAGAAGTAGTATTTGATTAGAACAGATTTATTGATCGGTAAGGAGGTTAGAAAGATGAAAACCACTAAAATAAGAGTTAAACGAATAATGGCTGGGGTTGCCATGATTTTAATTGCCTTGATGCTTTATTTGCCTGTTGGCACTCTTGCTGAAATAATTATTGAAGAAGAACCTGGTAACGTATATAACTGGACAGGTAACGGAAAGAACTCGATTGACTGCAGTAAAGCCGGTGAGGCCGGCAGGCCCGATGATGACTCGGGATGGATTCACTGGGTTTTTACCACCAAGGGCAGTTCAACCAATGCAACCCTGACCCTGGGCGGATCGGGCAGTGGTACGTACAGCCCGGGCGAACCGCTAAATGCTGAAGTTTGGCACTTCTATACACCATACTTTGATGTGCATGAGTTAACCGCCTTCATAACTCTTGAAGGAGGTAGCAAGGGTCCGGGAGTAGGTTTGGTAATTTCCGACTACTGCCCCGGTAATGAAGATGAGGCTGTTTACCCAATGCTGACTATTATAAAAGAACTGCTTGATACAAATGAAGAGATTATCGCATACAGCGATGTGGAATTTGAATTTGTTATCAGCGGTGGTTCTTTCGGCGAAGGGCAAACCTTCACTTTCAGCGTTAATGAAGCCAGGGAATTAGGTTCCGATGATGGGCTGGAATTTAATGTTGAATACCAACTGGAAGAAGTTGAAGATAGCAATTATGAATTTATAAGTATATCACAGGAATCAATTACTCTAACTGAGCAGAACAATGCTGTTTCTGTAACTATAATCAACCGTGAGCCGGAAGAAGAACAAGAAGAAGAAACAGGCACAATAGTGATTGAGAAATATGTAAAAGCTGAAATTGATGATGAAGAAGTTATTGCGTCCAATAAAACTTTTACTTTTAATGTTTATAATAATGAAACTGATGAATTAGTGATTGAAGAAATTGAGCTTGAAGTAATTGACGGCTTCGGTTCAGTAATAATAAATGAACTTCCGCTGGCTGAATACAGGGTTGAAGAGTTGGCAGGCAGTGGTTATGTTGTAGAAATGGATCCTGAGGATGGAGTTGTTGATTTAACTTCTGCTGAAGAAAATAGCGTAAAAGTTATAGTAACCAACTCATCAAGACCGGTTTTAATCATTGAAAAGGTTCTGCTTGATGAAAATGAAGAACCGATCGAAGAAAGTGATGTACAGTTTACCGCTGTATTGAACGGTGGCTCTTTTGAAGATGAGGAGGTAACGTTTAGTGTAAATGAGCCGGCATTGCTCGACTACAGCGATGGGCTTGAATATGAAGTGCTCTACAGCGTTGCAGAGGTGGAGTTGGAAGGCTATGTCTTCAGCAGCATCAGCCCAAATGAGGAGTTCATGCTGCTTGAGCAAACCAGCGAAGTTACTGTCACCGTAGTAAACCAGATAGAGGAATCACCGCCACTACCTGAATCTGACCCGGATCCGGATCCTGAATCAAATCCAGATCCAGATCCAGAACAAGACCCGGAACCACCGCTAGTTATTTTGTCGCCTCCGGAACCTCCGCAAACCATACCAGAGGAAGCACCGGAAGCTGAAATAGAAGAGGAAGAACTGGCTGTGGCAGCTGAAGAACCTGCAGTTGAACCGGAAGAGCCGCAGATTAACCCTGCAGGTGAAGAAGACGAAGCAACAAGCGTTTTGAGTCTCGATCCGGAAACACCGCAGCAAACGCCACAATCAGGCGGGTTTAGCATTGCTCTTGCAGCGCTTGGTTTGACCATGATTGGAAGCGGGCTTTTACTTAAAGAAAAAAAGTAAGAAAAAACACCAATAACAGCAAGTAAGAACACTAATAACAGGTGGTAGGGGTAGCTGAACTTATGCTATCACTACCACCTTTATTCTTAGAATAATATAGCTAAAGTGCTTTCGGTGTTTTTCTTTAATAGTACGCATGAAGTGCTTCTGATGCTTATGCCAGAATACAATTGCTTGTCATGAATATGGCAAGTATCAACTTTATAAAACAATTCCCATGGTGATTATTTATTCTGCCAAAGCGTTAATAATTTCACGGCAAAAGGCTGGCAGATCCTTAGGTGTTCGGGAAGTAATTATATTTCCATCGCGAACAACCTCTTTGTCGACGAATATTGCCCCGGCGTTAACAATGTCATCAATAATTGAGAAAAATGCGGTCATATTCTTTCCATCTGCGGCGCCGATAGAAGCAAGCATCCAGGGTCCGTGGCAAATAGCTGCAACTATGCTGCCCTGTTCGTAAGCTTGTTTAAGGAAATTGACCATATCGGGGGAACGTCTCATGTGGTCAGGTGAAAAGCCTCCCGGCACGATAACAGCATCGTAGCTTTCTGCTTTGGCATCAACTGCAGCGAGATCAGCCTGGGCGGGATAACCATACTTGCTTTTATACTCTTTCACCTCGGGAGCAATTACAGTTACTTTTGCCCCGGCTTCCTGAAAACGATAGAAAGGATACCAGAATTCCGGATCTTCGTAAATCTGTTCTAAAAGAATCGCAATATTTTTACCTTCCAGAAGCATTAGCATAACCCCCTTTCTTTAATAATAAGAGATTACATAAATATTGTAAATGGTCTGTTATTTATGTTTTTGATATAATTGACAGGGGGACGGGGTTGTTGACAACTTTTAATGTGCAAAGAATAATTTGTTTGATATTTATTGCCGGTAGCTGGTAATGAGCTATATAAATAGAACTTAGAAAAGGAATTATTCCATGAGTTTTGAACTGCTCCTTCTTACTCTGCTTGTTTTTGTAGCATCAATGATTGGTACTTTTTCCGGTTTTGGCACATCAACAATTATGGTGCCTGTTATGCTGTTATTTTTCCCCTTTCCGGTAACGCTCTTGTTTGTTGGAATCATACACTGGTTCGGAGATATATGGAAAATGGTGCTTTTCAGGACCGGTATTCGCAAGTGGCGCCTAATTCTATGGTTTGCTGTTCCCGGTATTTTGGCAAGCTACCTCGGCGCATCTATATCTTTAACTATTGATGAGGTAATCCTAACTCGCATCCTGGGCGGTTTTTTACTGGTTTATGTAGCGTTCGTTATTTTTAAAAGTGAATGGAAATTACCGGAGCATAAATTTACAGCAGGAGCCGGGGGACTGGCATCAGGCTTTGCTGCGGGAATATTTGGAGTTGGCGGCGCTATTCGGGGTGCTTTCCTTACAGCATTCAATCTGCCCAGGGATGTTTACCTTTTTACTTCAGGTGCAATGGCGCTGGTTATTGATACTACTCGTATTGCAGGTTACCTGGCAGGAGGTGCCAGGCTGGAAGGATTATTCTTGTGGGGCCTGATTATTTTAATTCCTGTTTCTTTGCTTGGTGCATGGGTAGCAAGCCGCTTTGTTCGACGAGTTCCTCAAAAACGTTTTCGCTTTTTCATTGCCATATTTCTTGCCCTGGTTGCTTTAAGATTTTTACTGTTTCTTTAAATATTAATTACTGAAGCTACTTGACCTGTGCCCTAGTTGGTTATAAATCTCCTTATCTTTCTGCAGTTGGCTGGGTGTATCAGGTTCAGCAGTAATTGGCAGGTTGTGAATATAATTCTTTTTACCAATAAGAGTGGCCCACTGTTTATTTCATTCCACATAGAAATCGTATAAGGTATATTTTTTTTATCACGAACTCATAGATAATGATTACAATAGGTATTGTTGCAATGTTAATTACCAGGTATTGTGTATAGATGCCAATTGGAAGTTGAATGATGTAATAACCTTCTGCTGGTTTTTTGATCGGAAAAATCAAATGTTGCTCTGCCGGCCGCCGAGTAACTTTTTTAATTCCGCCGATTCACTATCAGTTAAATTGCTAAGCTTCAGCTTAACTTCAGGCAAATCTTTCTGGCTGGTGTAAACAACCAAAAATTCCTGATCATCTGTCAGTTCTGTTTTGACAATGTTGGAGAGGTTTACTTCATTCCATTTCCCAAGCAATGAACGTTTCACCGACAATTGTTTGTAGCCAAGTTTTATATATGCAGGAGGAGCGATAGAAACCTTAATAACCAAAAGATAAACACCCATAAATACAAGAATCAATAAATGCAGTAAAGGTTCAAACCTACCCAAATATCTGAAAGTATGAATAAACAGGCCGATAAACAAAAAGAACCCAATAAAGCAGATAACCACTGCCAAAACATTGAGATAGGTTTTTTTATAGCGAAAAATTTTAGTTGAACTTTTTTGTTCATGCATTTAATTCACCCCTGCACTATAATACAATAAGATATCGTATATTCACAATATCTGTGTGGTTAGACGTCAATTAAATTGTTTTACTCCTATTTTAGATGGATAGGTATTCGGATTACCCCTGGTCTGGCACATAGAATGCTATTTATGTTCTTGCTTAAGTTTAGGAGGCTAATCCTGAATGAATTAGCCTCTCTTAAATCGGTGATTGACTAAACTAAAGTATTAAAGCGGTTTGACACCAATACAGATATCAACGATTGACTTGCCCTCCGGATGGGTTTTGGGATCGTTATGGTACATTTCAAAGCAGGGGCGGTCGTCAGGCTGGTAGCCGCTTTCAGGTAACCAGGTCCTGTATACCCAGTCCCAGGCTTCCTGGTAGTCCTGGTCGCTGAGTTCGAACCGGGCCAGGGCATACTTCCCTGCCGGTAAAACCATTTTGCCAATTTCACCGTCAACCGCTGTGTCAGGTGGAACTGAAATAGAAACACTGACCCTCAGTTTTGTCTCATCTGTTATATCCGGGTTGTCATGGTAAATGATGATTGTTTTTGTTTCGGGATAACGCAGCAAATCGCGCGGACCGGCCCACTGGAACAACTTGTTAAACAACCCTTCAAAAAGTTTTCCATCTCCCTTGTAAGGGCCCACATAACGCACGTAGGCTAGGGTTATTTCCGGCAAGTCCTTTACTTCAACTACCCTGTTTTGGTTGTCCATCATCTCGTACCTCCATATTTGAGTATTGTTAACATATTCAATATAGAGGTTATCTGCAAATAAATCTTTTCCTTGATTGCTTAGCTCTTGTCCCAGGTTGCGATCTGTTTTCCCCTGCTTGCTTTCCTGCAGGCAGGAGGCAGATTTGAGTTCTCGCCACTGGGTTGCCGACAGATCAAAATACTGTTTGAAGCTTTTGGCAAATGAGGATGAGCTGGAAAATCCACAATCCAGGGCAATCTCGGTTATCGGTTTAGCCGGTTCATTTAATAATAAGGTTGCCGCTTTTTCTAACCGCAGCCGTTGGATAAACTGAAAGAGGCTTTCTCCGCTAAACGTATGGAAAATGCGGTGAAAGTGATATTTTGAAAAACCGGCAACTGCTGCAATTTCATCGAGGCTAAAATCGTGGTCCAGGTTTTTTTCGATATAGTCAACTGCGATATTAATTCTTCCCCGGTATTGTTCGGCCATCTTTTTCCGCCGTGCAGGTTCGGCTTTCATCATTGACCACCCCCAGGCTTATATTTGCTATTAGCGGCTCCGATTTGTTAGCCATTGAAAGGTTAGAGCTTAAATCGCGTTAGCCACCCCTTTTAATTCTCTGTTCAGATAAAATAATCCTCTCATTAGAAAAATCAATAATTACTTGCTTTTCTGTCTGAAAAAAAACAGATATTTCTCTTTGCTACGTATTCTAAGTGGATACTGGTGGAACCAGTTTAAAATAATATAAATTAAGTGGTTGCTTTCTTTTGATCTAGAGATAAAATTTAAGCAAGGGGGAAAACACAGATGAAAGCTGTTGTAATATATAAATCAAAAACAGGATATGTTAAAAAATATGCAGGCTGGATTGCGGAAGAACTGCTAGCTGATGTTCTTGAACTTTCAACTGTAAATATAGATAGATTGGCTGGTTACGATATTATTATTTATGGTGGCAGCTTGCACGCAGTAGGCATTATTGGTATTAACTTCATTACAGGAAATTTTGATAAACTAAAAGATAAAAAGCTCGTAGTTTTTGCTTCGGGGGCTTCTCCGTTTAGTGAAGAGATAGTAGAAGAAATAATTAAAAATAATATTCCCGAAAAACAACGCAACCAGGTTAAATTATTCTACCTGCGGGGAGGTTTTAATTTCAACAAATTACCTTTGACCGACAAAGTGCTGATGACCCTATTAAAGTGGAAATTGAACAGGAAGAAAAAGCAGGGGAAAACTTTAACAGGAGATGAAAAGGGTATGTTGGCTGCTTATGACAAACCAGTTGATTTTACTAAGAAAAAAAATATCGCTGATCTAATAAACTATATTGATCAACTACATATTACTTAATTGCTTTAAAAATTCTTTTATACTGGTAAGGCAGATCGTTGATGCTGGCTAAGTAAATATCGTCTTGGAAATAGCCTTTTTCTTTGAGAAAAGCACTGTCATAATTATATTTTTCTGAAGATCCAACTTTCTGGAAACCAAGCTTTCGGTGAAATTTTATGGATGCTTTGTTTCTTATGTTTAGTGGTTTGTCATCTGAAAACACCCTGGTGACTATTTCAGACATTACATATTTTCTTTCTTTTTCCAGCAATAGTTTCACAAAAAGCTTGATTAGATTATAGGCAACCCGTTTTTTACCCAGGGTTTTATCTACACAGATCTTGTCAATAACTCCGAAACTGTTAAAAGAATCTATACTTTTAATGCCTAACTTTTCAAGAGGCTCATCAAACCAATCAATATTTGCTCCATTTGGCCCGCTTAAATTTGGTCTAAACTGTAACCATTGCTCACTATCGTACCCCTGCAAAAAACCGACAATACCTTTCCTGGTCTCACAAACAAGGAATATTGAATTAAAAATATTGTTTTCAAACTCATCCTTGATTTCTGGCAGGGAAGAATAGTGATCAATTAAAAAGCCTCTTGATGTCATTTTGTCCGGTTTATTTACCAGCTGCATCTTGGTAGCTATTTCATAGATCTCATCTACATCTTTGGTCCCGGCTCTTCTGTAGATCTCATTCTTGCCCGATATTGGTTTATTGTTTTCTGTTGACATTTTTACACCGTCTAATAAATAGAGATGTATCATTATAACATAACTCATGCTGTCATTTAAAAGCGTTTAAACTATTTAAATGTAAGCTTTTAATTTCCCTTCCTGTTTTAACCATCTTATGGTATCCGCAATGGTTTCATTTAGTGGACGGCTCTGAAACCCTAATTCGTGTTCGGCTTTTTTAGTATGATAGTTGTTGTTTCTGGCCAGGTTGTAAACGGTAAACTGGCTGAACCAGGCAGGCCTGTTTGTGATAACGCCATACAGCGTGCCAAGTCCTGCAAAAGGGCGGACAATTGACAATGGAACTGTAAAAGGGTAATGTCTTAAACCGGTTTCTTTACAAATAATCTCTATTAAATGGCTGAATGTGTAACAGCGGCTGGCCATTATATATGTTTCTCCTTTACGTCCTTTTTCTGCACATGATATAATTCCAGAGGCCAGGTCCCGGACATCCACTGAATTGAATGAACCACCAATCGCGATACGTAATTTGCCTTCGGCGACCATTTTGATACAGTTGGTAATCATGCCATAGCCATAATCGTTAGGCCCAAATATTCCGCTTGGATATATAACAGATGCATCAAGATTATCTTCACGTGCAGCCCTCAAAACCAAATCGGTGGCTTCAGCTTTTGTTTTTGCATAATAGCCGATTACCTGGTCAGGATTATGTTCATCCACTTCGTGGATAAGCTGTTTCCCGGGTAGTTCCGGGATGGCACTTGTTGAGCTAATATAGACAAATTTTTTTACTTTATGACGCAGACATTTGTTAATAATGTTCTTTGTGCCTTCCACATTGACAGCGTATACTTTTTTATTTGGTTTTGGATCCATCGTAACGATACTGGCGGTGTGAATAACAATAATATCTCTCTTCCCGGGAGTGGAAAAGAATTGGTCCAGTGCTTCCTCATTTAAAAGATCACCTTCGACAACTTTTACATTATGAGGCATATCAGCAATGGCAGGGTCATCAGGCATAGCAAGGACGCGAACTTTTTCACCTTTACTAAGTAAATCAATTACAATATTTCCGCCTAAAAGTCCGGTTGCTCCGGTTACTAAGAATAATTTATTATTCATGGTTCCCTTTCTGTTATTACACAACTGTGTAATTTATAAGTGAATTATATAATATATAATGGTGTTCAGGAAACAGATTATATTTGTGCGGATTAGGTAAGCCTTGATAATTTGCAAAAAGGATTTAAGAAACCTGCTAAAATGTAGAGGAGCGAGGATTATTTTTTCATTGTAAAAAAGAAAAAGCTGAATAAAACAAGAAGGGAGTGAGCAATACGAAAGAAATAAAAGAGCAATGGAATCTTACCGCTGCCACGGTATTGATACCTGTATTGTTTACCCTGCTATTTTACATTATTGCCATTTGGCGTTATAGGGTTACAGGTTCAGCTTTTTATCTTTATAACTTTGGTTATATAGGCTCTGCCCTTGGTTTGGGTATTTTTTTCAACAGCGCTCTCCCAAAAACGAAAAAGCTCTGGGGCAGGCGTATTGCCCAGTTACTCATCGGTTCTTATATGCTACTTTTTGTAGGTTTTATACTCCGGGAAAATATGCAAATTGAGGGTTTTTTCTTTTACCTGTTGCTAGGTATATTCGCCGGGGCAACCCTGCATTATTTTATAGCCAAAATTTGCGGCACATTGATTTTCGGCCGTGGCTGGTGCGGTTGGGCTTGTTGGACAGCAATGATTCTAGACCTGCTTCCCTGGCGGCAACCTGAGAAAGGTCGTTTGAAAAAGTTTGGAGTGGTTCGTTATATTCACTTTGTTTTTTCACTGTTACTGGTGTTATTGTTTTGGTTTATTCTTGAGCAGAGAGATATTTACAGTAAATCTTTTAATGAACTGATGTGGCTCGCAACCGGCAATTTATTCTATTATAGCTCCGGGTTACTGCTGGCTTTTAGGTTGAAGGACAACCGGGCTTTTTGTAAGTACCTGTGCCCGATTCCGGTCCTGCAAAAAATAGGGGCCAGGTTCGCATTACTTAAAGTGCAAATTAATGCTGATAAATGTATTAACTGCGGCGTTTGTGAGAAGAACTGCCCGATGGATATTAAGTTACTGGAATATAAGGATAGGGGCACAAGAGTATTATCTACTGAATGCATTATGTGTGCTTCCTGTATTAACAGTTGTCCCCGCCAGGCAGTTGATGTAACTGTTGGTTTTGATGGTTGGTAGTTTATTGCCTTAATATCTGGGCCCGGAGCTTTAGTCAGCTCCGGGCTCATTATTTTGTACTATCGGTAATAGTTTTTATTGACCTCTTTGTTTCTTATTGATCCATCATGAAGGTGTTCTTTAATAAAAGTGCCTTCTTCAATTTCTTTAAAAGCTAGTTTTAGTTCTTCTTTTGTATTCATCACAATAGGGCCGCCCCATTCAATCGGCTCGTTTAAAGGTTTCCCTGAAAAGAGCAGCAGACGTGCTTCTTCATTGCCTTTAGCCTGCAGACCCAGCTTTTCACCCTGCTCAAATAATACAGCCTGCCGGGCAGGCAGCAGCCTGTTGTCTTCTGCCGGGAAGATAAGAGAGCCATGAATAATATAAATAAAGAGGGTGTTTTCCGGGCTATTTTCATAATAGAAAGAGCCGCCGCTTTTGACAGTAACGTCTAAGTATGTTGGTTGAACAGTTATTTCTTCCATCGGGCCTTTAGCCCCCTTGAAATCACCTGCTATTATTCTGACGATGCTTCCATTGTTTTCGATTATCGGCATGTCTGAATTGCTAAAATCCCTGTATTTGGGAGCGGTCATCTTATCTTTAGCCGGCAAATTAACCCAAAGCTGTGTGCCCAGCAATCGTGGTGCGGGTTGGGGCATTTCCTGGTGAATAATTCCGCTGCCGGCAGTCATCCATTGACAGTCACCATTTCTGATAACTCCTGAATTGCCCAGGCTGTCTCCGTGATCAATTTCGCCTTCAAGCAGGTAAGTAACTGTTTCGATTCCCCGGTGGGGGTGCCAGGGGAAACCCTTGATATAGGTTTCGGGGTTATCGCTATCAAAGGCATCGAGCATTAAAAATGGATCGAAATCATAAATATCCGGTTTACCGATTACTCTGATCAACTGTACGCCTGCACCGTCAACCTTATGTTCACCTTTTACGATTTTTTTTACCTTATTAATCATACCGCATGACCTCCAGGTTAAGTTTTTAAAATATATTGAAAACCATATATAACCTATTACTATCCTAGCCATTACAAACTAAAAAGTCAAAAGTATTATTGATTATTGGTTTTTTGAATTTCCCTTGACTGACAGTAAGGGGTTAATTATATTAATAACTATGAGCTTTTAACTTTGGGTGATGGGGCTCACCTGGGAATCGCTGCCCGAACTATTATGTTGATGGCTCCTGCTAACCGCAGGATATTTTTGTTTAAAAACAGTGTTATTGAGGAGACCCCGGCTTATGACAGCAAAAATCTATGGTATTACAGCTATAGCAGTTGGTGGTGCAATAGGTACTTTGCTCAGGTACAATCTCAACGTGAAAATCTTTAGTGATTTTATGCCCTATGCCACAATCTTTGAAAATGTAACAGGGAGTTTTTTGCTCGGTATTCTAATCGGTTGGTTAATACACCGCCGCCTTCCGGAATGGCTAAGGCTGGGGCTGACTGTCGGACTTCTCGGTGGGTTTACAACGATGTCAACTTTAGCTGCAGATACAATTTCTATTTCAACTATGATTTCTACTCTGGATGCTTTGAAATATATATCAATTTCCCTGGTTGGTGGAATTACAATGGCCTTTGTCGGCTTTGCTTTAGGTAACATGATTGGTATTAATAAGAATCCATCTGGGTGGGAGGATAACCTAAAGTGAACATTGTTTTAATTATTCTTGGAGGTGGTGTTGGTGCAGTACTGCGTTATCTCCTGGGGGACTACCTTGATAAAAAAATCAAATTTAAAAGAATACCTGTAGTGATAATACTGATCAATATTCTGGGTGCGGGTGGCTTAGGTTTATTTTTAGGCAACTACTACCAGGCCATAACTTATAGCTTTTACTCCTGTAGTGTTTACCTTTGTTTTGGAGTCGGGTTTTTTGGTGCATTTACAACATTTTCAACCTTCAGCTTTGAGGCTGCCGGGTTGCTCCGGCAGAAGAGATATAAAGGGTTCATGCTATATCTTTTATTAACAGTTGTTGGTTCACTGGCAGCATTTTATCTTGGTATTATTCCTTTTTTGCAAAGCTGCTGATCTGCCCGATCGAATAGTAACTTTTACCTGGTCTATGACTCCTTTTATTGTGCAATACCTCTCAGGCTAAAGAGCATACTAACGAATGTAGGGCAGTAAGACTATATTTGATATGTATAGTAAAAATAAATTTTCTGTCATGACTTGAGAATATTTCTACTATAGTTTATGATTGTTACAAGATTGCTATTAAGTCTTTCCCTGTATTGCATCATATTTTTACGATTAAGTATGATGCAAGGTGTTTTCACGATATTGCTCATTCATAATCGGTAGTGCTTACTGTCTTTATTTTTTTTATCTGTCGTGAAACACAAAAAGGGAGTGTTATTTTTGAAAAATATTGTTTTGATTGAGCCGCAATCAAAAGAGGACCACGTTTACAAGCATGTTCGCATGCCCCGCCTTGGCCTGCCAATACTGGGCACACAGCTCCGGGATGCTGGTTACAATGTAAAATTGTTCATGGGCACCGGAGATTCTTTGCCCTGGGCACAAATATTAGAGGCCGATCTGGTTGGTATTTCTACTACTACGGCTACCTGTCGTGAAGCATATCAGATTGCTGGAATGGTAAGATCTAATAATATCCCGATTATTATTGGTGGGATGCATGCCACCTTTATGCCTGAAGAAGCGCTTCAATATGCTGATTACCTTATCAGAGGAGAGGCTGAGTACAGCATATTACCACTTGTCCGCGCGATAGAAGCGGAAGAAATTCTTAAAGATATCCCCGGTGTATCATACTGGAATGACGGTAAGCAGGTTCACAATGATTTAACAACAACGCCAGTTGATATGGATACCCTGCCCATACCTGATCTTTCTTTGCTTGTCAATTCTTCCTCAATGTTCAGCACGCCTGTGATGACTTCGCGGGGGTGTCCATATAACTGTACCTTTTGTTGCGTAACTGAAGTTTTCGGACGTCGTTACCGTCATCGCACTACACAAAATATTCTTGAAGAACTGAGCCGCTACCGCGGTAAAAATATCTTTTTTTGTGATGATAATTTTGCTGCCAACCCCAAGCTGACCAAAGATCTGTTGAGAGGGATGATTACAAACAATATTAAACTAAAGCGGTGGGGGGCCCAGCTACGTGTAGAGGCAGCCCGTGACGATGAGCTGTTATCACTGATGAAACAATCAGGCTGTGGAATAGTATATATTGGTTTTGAATCAGTTAATCCCGCTACACTTAAAGGTTATAACAAGCAACAAACGGTAGAAGATATTGAAGAGGCTATTCGCCGGTTCCATGAATATGGAATCAGAATACATGGCATGTTTGTTTTTGGCGCAGACACTGACACGGCTGAGACAATCAGGGAAACATCCAGGTTTGCTATACGTAATCGTATTGATAGCATTCAATTTATGACTTTAACCCCTTTCCCTAATACCCCTTTCTACGATAAGCTGGAAGCAGAAGGCAGAATCTTTACCTACGACTGGTCTCTGTATGATGGGCATCATACAGTGTTCCAGCCATTGTTGTTATCACCTGATGAGCTTCAGCATGAAACAATTGAAGCGATGAAGAACTTTTATTCACTGAAAAATATATTTCAAAACCTTACTTTAACCGGCATTGGTTCAGTTATTCACAGAACAATCGGGTGGGGTCTGACCCGCCATTTTGAGCGTCGAAACCGATGGTATGAGAATTTTTTACGGCATATTAAGCCAGGTGATTCACGACCTGTCGCGCTTCTGTACAGACTTTTAACTGATACAGGAAAAAATGAAACTGAAACCGCGGGTGTTCAACTGAAGGTTTCATTAACCGAAGAAAAAGGGATCGCTTATCTTAAGTTACGGGGTTTAGCTGACAAGCTGAATGTCAGGGAGTTACAGAAAACTTTAAAAGGGCTTTCTACAAGAAAATACAGTCAGGTAGTTATAAATGTTGAAGGGTTGCGCTTTACTTCAGATAAGGCGATAGCGGTTTTTAGTAAATATCTAAATAAACTTGGGGCAAGAGCGCGACGGCTGCAGGTTGTAGCTGCAGCGGAAAAACAGGCTCGGAAACTGCTTGGTGTTGGCAATAAAAAACGACAGCGCTTGCAGCGGTTTGAATTGTTGATCAGCAGGTGATTTAAACTTAATTCAATATGTTATATAACTTTTTACGATTTCATGGTGAAAAGCCCCGAGAACATGATAGCCTGTCTTGTCGGGGTAAAGTACATCAAAATACTTTTAATCAGTTTGTGATTGATGCTGCTATACAGGGGGGCCGCCAGTGTGTTGTAACGTGCTGCCGACCCAGCCAGCCCTTCATTGATTGCCCTGGAGGCCAATAGGGCACTGGAAAAGGCATAGCTCAGACCTTCGGCTGAACTGGGACTGATCAGCCCTGCTGCTTCGCCTATTAGCAAAACGTTGCCCCTGCCGGTTAGTATTTGACCGGATCGGGAAGGCCGCATAACCGGTGCGCTTTCATGTTTTATACTTTCATTGAGTTTATAACCATATTGGTTTAGCTGTTCCTTTAAAAGGTTAAATTTCGTTTTTGCCTCTTTTCCTGTTGGTAATGCTGCACCCAGCACCTGGCAATTATCCTTGGGGATGATCCAGGAATAGAAATCGGTAATAGATGGGTTAAAAATAGCGGAATAATATGGCATCACCTCTATGGTGGAAAACCATTCCTGAATTGCCAGGTAGCGGCGAGGGCGGGGTGCTGTGGAAAAAAGCAGTCGGCGTACTGATGAAGCTGCCCCATCGGCTCCTATCAGCACCTTGCATTCATGGGTTTCGTGGCCATTATCTTTGTATAGACGGACCCTGATAGAAGAGCTTCCTGCTTCAATGCCAGCCAGCTGTCTGCCAAACTTTGTCTCAACTATGTCAGGCAAGAGTGATATGAGCCAGTGGTCAAACTTATTTCGATCCATATTTATGTAAAAACGCTGGTAATATTTATCTAAACCTGATTGTAAATCAATAGCACGAACTTTAAAAATTTGTGGTCCGACGAGGATGTCGCGTGGTAAGGCGAGCCCTAGAACAGCTAAAATTTTTTGAGCGTCGGGAGCCAGCAAACCGCCACAGCATTTTGTGGAGGCAGGATCTATCCCCGGATTAAACCTTTTATCTACTAAAAGTACCTTATACTTTCCTGCAATCATTCGAGCCAGAGTCGCACCTGCCGGTCCGGCACCCATAATTATGACATCGAACAAAACTGACAACCTCCAAGAAGGACAGGTAATGAGGCTCAAAATCTTTTCTATTCTGAGTTATCCTTATTATAATTATAACCTATTTTAAATTGAGTTTAACTATTGCTCAGGTTTAATATTTCCCGTTTTACTGAAATATTACTGGCATTTATTCAGCAGATTTTAATATAGTTTATTAAATCTTGGCTAAAGGATTGACATAGTTTGAGCAGAATTACACAGTATTATTTTTTAAGTAGGAAAATTACCTGGTTAGGGGAAAGATGTTATGTTAAAAAAAGAGCTTATCGCTCCCTGCGGAATGAATTGCGGGCTTTGTGTTAATTACCAGTCGATGTTGTACGATCTTAAAAGAAAAGGTTTTAATAGGATATACTGCCCCGGGTGCCGTCCCCGGGGTGAGCATTGCCTGCATATGCAAGACAAATGTGATTTAGTTGGAAAAGGTTTGATTCATTTTTGCTTTGAGTGTGCAGAGTTTCCCTGTAAAAGACTTAAAGTGCTTGATAAGCGTTATCGTAATAAGTATCACCTGAGTATGATTGAGAACCTTAATTCAATTAAAGAGAAGGGAATAGAGGCATTTTTGGACGCGGAAGATAAGAAATGGAAATGTTCAGACTGTGACTCAATGCTCTGTTGTCACAACGGGCTCTGCCTGAAATGTAATCTACAGGTTTTGCAGAATAACAAGCAATATCGCTGGGGAGAGTAAAAAGACCTTAGCTTTAAATGAGTTTCTTGGCATCATTTATTCAGCATTTTTTTAAGAGATGAATGAAGCTATTAAGATAAAATATAACAAAATGTTTGTTCGTTTAAAGAAAAGATGATAGTTGTAATGATGCAGAGGACTTCATATAGAAGTTCTCTGTAATTTATTATATATTCAATAACTGTTTGATTAAAAAAATCTACCTCAAACTTGTTTTTCAAGACAGAAGGTTTAATTGAATAATCGAATTGTTACAGAAAGGCACTCTGGTATCTAGTGGATAATACATTATTACAAGAACCCAGCAACTAAGTGTTTTGCCTTAATAAGTAAAGAAGGTCATTGAGCATGTCAATCATGATATTAGTATTTGGATTCATTGCAGTAATTTAGATCATTATAAGTAAATTTTTAAATAAACTGCTACTGTCCAAGTTTAAATTGGATTACCCTCTTGCAGCATAAGGAATACTCAAGTAAAAAGAAAGCAAACCTACACTTATCTAATCTATAATTATACAGTGCAATTAATTCATTATGAAACTATATTTGTAATTCTATGCTTTCATATTGAAATAAGGTAATAGCTTTTTTGCACATCTATTTGATCGCTAAAAAAAAATTATTGATCTTATATTGCGCAAATCAGTGTATTTGCTCTGTTGTAAATTTAGAGATTAAATCAAAAATTATGGGTTTATACTTTTATGGCACAAAAATTGCGACTATTATTATAATGATATATAGCCATAAAAATTGTCAAAGGAGGTATTGGTGCTTATTGTATATAGTTTAAACGAAGTAAGCGATCAAGGTGTCTTAATTAAATTCACAGGAGGTCGCAGAGAATGCAATATATGGAATTGTTTATGAAAGAAGAGGATCGTTTAATTGCGAAAACTTATCGTGATTTTATTGAAAAAGAAGTTATGCCGTATCGGGATCAGGTAGATGATGATCATGAAGTAGTAGATAAAATTCTCTATCAAATGAATAAGAAACTGAAGACTCAGTCGTTATCTTTACCAGAAAAGTATGGAGGCGGAGGTATAACCTCTTCAGTCACCATGACGATTATTCATGAAGAGCTTGGTCGGGGAGATAGTGGAATAGGGGCTGCAGCTACAGTTACAGGATGGTGCTTTCAACCTGCAGGAATGGCTCAGAATACAGTTGTCTTGGATAAATTTGCCCCTTTGTTTTGTGGAGATGAATTAAAGCTTGGTTGTTTTTCCATGACTGAACCAGGTGGACCACATGGAGGGGGAGGATGTGATATTGAGAATCCTACTCTAGAAGGGCGTAAGATAAGAACAACTGCTCGCTTAGATGGTAATGAGTGGGTGATCAATGGTCAAAAAATATGGGGTTCTAATAGCGGTGTTTCTGATTTATATTGTGTGACCTGTACTACAGACCCTTCTCTTGGCAATGAAGGGATTGCTTTAATCTATGTTCCTCATGATGCTGATGGAATCTCTTATGACAAGTTTGAGAAAAAAGCAGGTATGGAAGGCGATCGAAGCTGTGTTATGAATTTTGATAATGTAAGAGTTCCAAAGGAATACCGGGCGGCAGGGCCAGGTAAAGATGCTGAAATATTACATGTCTGTATATTATCTGCGCGCATTAACACAGCTGCTTTAGTGATCGGCAATGCTCAAGCAGCATTTGAAATAGCTTTGAAGCATTCAGGTGAAAGGATTGTTGCAAATAAACCAATCCGACAACACTCGATATGTGCAGGAATGCTTGCTGATATGGCAATGGGTATTGAAACGGCTAGAAATTTTTATTTATCTACAGCTTATATGTTAGATCACCCGGAGGTTTATGGCACTGATCCCAAGTTTTTAATGTCAAGAGCAACCATGGCAAAAGTTTACGCTGCTGAGGTTGCTATTATGGTAACTAATAAAGCCATGGAATTAATGGGTGCGTATGGATATGCTCGTGACCACCATGTTGAGAAATACTGGAGAGATTGTAAAATGGTTCAGCTATGGGAAGGCGGAGCTCAACTTGGACGATTTGATATATGTCGTGGTTATTATGATTGTGAATTGTGATAGTGCAGTTTAGCAATCATATCCATACTTATTTAGTCTTATTGGACGTGGAAAGATGAATTGAGGAGGTTTTTAAATGAGTGAGAACCCAGAAGAATATCTGGTAAGAAACCCTATATATAATAAAATATTAGCAGCAAAAAATATAAAAGAAATGACTTATATGAGTAACAATCAAGTTCGCCAAGATCAATGCCATGTTAGCATAAATTGGATATATGATGTTCCGGACCCCAACCCTTGTATACACGAACATCTGCATGATTATGATCAAATAATTTTTAATTGGGGAATTGATTCAAATACTCCACAAGTTCTTGGCGCAGATTTGGATTTTTACCTCGGAGGTCAACCTATAAGCTTAAATACTACATCTGCGATATATATCCCCAAAGGATTAAAACATGGGCCTGTTATTTGGAAAAGAGTTGAAAAGCCTCATATCCAGATGGTCATAACTCTTGGAACCGGTGATATTGAAAAGGTGTACTCAAATAGTGGTATTACTGAACCTAAAGATGGCCCTCCACAAAAGGAAAAAATTTTTGATTTTGAAAGATATGTAATAAGAAGTCCTCTGCGTGAAGTAGCAGTTGAGGTAATTAATCGCCAAATGCCAACAATGACTTTCATGAGTAAAGTTCATATACCAGAAGTTGATTATTATTCTGAGTTTGGTTGGATATACGCAATGCCGGACCCTAACCCACATGTTTTAGAACACGCTCATCCAAACTTCGAAGAGCTTGTTTTTCATATGGGAGCAGATCCTGATAATCCAGAGGATTTAGGAGCTGAGATGGAGATAGGTGTTGAAGGAGCGCCTGTTCCAGTGAACACTACTAATGTATTCTTTTATCCAAAAGGCGTAAAACACGGACCAAATGTTTGGAAAGATGTTAGCAAGCCTCATTTGGAAGGTACTATAATGATTGGTGCCGGAACATTTGGTGAGGCCAGTCCTGCCGGGTTATAAACAATAATGCAAAATAGTCATGATGAAAAAGGAGGCTTGAGCGAAAGAGGTTATAGGAGTTGTATAGGTATTAAAATGTGTACGGCTGTTTAATTACTTAAGAATGGAGGGTGGCAATGAAAAAGGCATTTTTTATTAGTATATCAATAATGATGGTGATTATGTTGTTTGTTGGCGGATGTGCCCAGGAGTCCGGAACCCCAGGTCCTTCCGAAGAGACGGTGGAGACGGAGGGGGTAGAAACACTAACAATTGGAGGACTTTTTGCTCTAACTGGTTTCTGGAATGCAGCTTTTGATAATAGTATTATGCGAATGCTGGATGAAGCCGTTATTATAATTAATGAAGAGGGTGGTTTTACCATTGGTGATACACAGTATTTAATTAATATTACATATGAAGATACTGAGAGTAATTTTGATGGTACTTCTTCTGCCGCCAACAGATTGGTATTTGAAAAAGAAGTAGACTTTATTTTAGGGCCTGCTGAACATTTTACACCAGCAGCTACGCCTATTACTGAACCGGCTGGAGTTTTATTATTCCCCGGTTGGTATAACGTTGTTCCTGATGAAATTGATCAAAATACGCCTTTTACTTTTGGAACATCGCAAGGTTCATTACCACATGCTACTGCAGTAATTAAGTCAATGAGGCAAGATTATCCCGATCTTAAAAAAATTGCTTTCCTCTCTCCAGATGATGGGGCAATACCTTATGTCATTCCACACGTTACAAAAGTGTTGGAGGAGGAAGGATTTGAGATTGTAGGCGATCTGATTGCTTTTCCAAACGAGACGGAAGACTTTAGCCCATTCGTTGCAAGAATTCTTGCTTTGGGTGATGAAGTTGAAGCAGTGTTTTGTGAGAAATCTCCTGGTCCTGCGGCTGTAGGTAATATTACTAAGGGTTTAAGAGAAGCGGGAAAAGAATATCCAATATTCTGTGGTTCGCCAATATCTACCGCTGATATAGCCACTGTTTCAGGAATTGAAGCTGCAGAAGGAATCCGAACCCCGATCGCTACACGAAATGATCCAGAAATGCCGCCAATAGCTGCTGAATTAGCAAACAGAATAACAGAAAAATATGGAGATGATTTCCCACTAAGTTATCAGAGTGCTATTAGCCTATTTATTTTAATAGAAGCTATTGAAGCATCTCAAAGTCTTGATCCGTCAGTAGTAAGGGATACTTTGGAGTCAATGGATTATGTAAATACTATCTACGGTGAAGGAATATTATGTGGTGAGGATACGTTTGGGATAAATCATATAGTATCTCATCCACTTCCTGTGCAGATCTTTAAAAACGGTGAAGCAACACCCGGAGGTTGGGTAGAAATCGGTAGAATTCCTTAGATATAATTTATTTAGCGCCGGGGCGGTAGTTTATTAACTGCACTGGCGCTAAATTATGTAAATTAAAGATCAGGCATTTTTTTGTGTAAATATATTTTTGTCATAGTTGACTACGGAGGTGTTATATGGGGCTTCTAATCAATACCGTAATCAATTCCTTAATTCTTTCATCTATGTATATTCTTGCTTCTTTAGGTTTTGCTTTTCTGTTTAATATGCTTCGCGTATTTAATTTAGCCCATGGGGCTATATATATGATAGGCGGATACATTGGTTATTATTTTATTGTTGGTATGGGGATGAACCATTGGTTTGCATTGTTTTTGGCTACAGTTATAGTAGCATTCTTCGGTGTATTCCTTGAAAGGTTTCTATTTCGTCGCTTAAAAGGAGATTTCAATCTCAATATAATGGCCTGTGTCCTTATTGTTGTGGTACTGCAAACAACAGTGAATATTATTGTTGGTGATAAAACTATGGCGATTCCCTCTTTTGCTGAAGGAGTTGTAAGAACAGGGTTATTCTCTGTTAGCAACGAAAGGATTGTAACTTTTACAGCAGGAGTTATTTTACTGGGTGCTGCTATATGGTTCGTTAAATATACAAAAATAGGGTTACAAATGCAGGCTATAGCTCAAAATAGGGGGGGAGCCATTCTACAGGGAATTGATATTAATCGGGTTTCAGCAATTGCTTTTGCCTTAGGTTGTGGGTTGGCTGCTATTGCCGGAGTTTTCCTTGGTGCTTATTTACGGCTAAGCCCTTATATGGGTGACTTGATGCTTACAAAAGTGGTAATAATATTCATGCTGGCTGGAGTGGGAAGCATAACGGGCATTTTAATCACCGGATTTATTCTTGGCACATTATCTTCTGTTTTACCAGTATTTATTAGCGGAGCGGCTAGCGATGCGGTCATAATTGCTATTGTTATTGTGATTTTACTTATTCGGCCCCAGGGATTTTTTGGTTATCAGGTAGATATGTAAGAAATTAATCAACGCAATAGATGAAAGAAGGAGGATAATCAAAGAAAATGACTGCTGATAATCATAAATTCTTGGCTGATAAGGGAAGCATACTAAAAGTTTGTTTAACAGCAAGCTTAATTATATTTTTATTTTTATTACCTTTATTTGTTGGTTCTCCGTACTACTTGCATATATTGTTGTTAACTTTTATATATACTGTTGCATCTATAAGTTTACGCACAATTACAATATCTGGTCAATTTCCTCTTGCTCATGCTGCATTTATGGGGATTGGTGCATATTTTTCTGCTTTAGCCGCAAAATTTTGGGGTTGGCCGCCGTTACTCTGTATTCTATTGAGTGCTTTTGCAACCATGTTTATTGGGATGTTGGTTGGTTATTTGTTTTCAAGATTACGTACATTATATTATGCCATCGGTAGCCTTTTTTTCGGAATAGGGGTTATATACATTATATATGCTTTTCCCTGTACTGGTGGTTACACAGGGATGATGGGTATTCCAAGGCTATTTCAGAGTGCTGATAAATTACCTTATTACTATTTCTTTTTGATAGTTGCGGTTTTTAGTATTGCTGCTCTTTACAGGTTTGAGCATTCTCATATTGGGACAATTCTTAAAGCAATCTCTCAATCTCATTTAGTTGCTTCAAGTATTGGTATTAATGAAGTTTGGTATAGAGTTCTGGTGAATGGAGTGGGTTGCTTCTTTGTTGGTCTGATTGGTGCTGGTTATGCTCATTATAACATGGCTATGTCACCTACTGCTTTTGATTTTATGGCTACATTATGGTTGTGTATGTATGTGCTTATAGGTGGAATAACAAGTTTTGCCGGGCCAATAATCGGGACTTTCATTCTCTTTTTGCTCCCAGAATTTGTACGTGGTTTGCAAATATACGCCCCCTATTTTTCTGCATTTTTGTTGTTTATTGTAATATTTTTTATGCCCAAAGGTTTGGTAAGTTTACCAAATTTATTGAAAGATTATTTTTTAAAACGGAAGGAAGGGGGGGGAATCAGCAATGTTTCTGGAAGTTAAAGGTCTTACTAAAAAATTTGGAGGATTAACAGCTGTTAATAACTTAGATGTGACAGTTAATAAAGGTGAAATAGTGGGTCTAATTGGACCAAACGGTGCAGGGAAAACTACTACTTTTAATTTAATAACCAGTGTTGTTCTTCCAACGAAAGGTAAAATATTATTTAATAACGAGGATATAACTTATTGTAAATCACATTCGATAGCCAGAAAAGGAGTAGGCAGGACATTTCAATTAAACCCTCTCTTTGGAGATTTTGACGTTTTGCAAAATGTATCAACTGCTTTCCACATACCCGATACATCTAATCTTTTTGATTTCTATTTTAATACGAGGAAACACCGTTATAATAAAGAAAAAATTTTAGAGAAATCTCATGAAATAATTAAACTGGTAGGGTTAGAAAAGGTTGAAAAAGTGTTAGCAAAGAATCTGCCTCATGGAAATCAAAAAATGCTTGGAATAGCCAGAGCCTTGGCGATTAATCCGAAAATTCTTCTGCTTGATGAACCAATTGCAGGGATGAACCCGGACGAGGTCGATTCTATACTCAAGGCCATTAATAAGATACGTGCACAGGGGGTAACTGTGCTTGTAATTGAGCACAATATGTTGATGATGAATATTTGCGATAGAGTTGTTGTTATGAGCTTTGGTCAAAAAATTGCTGAAGGAACTCCGCAGGAAATTAGAGATAATGAAGAGGTACAAACGGCATATTTTGGTGGTGGATATATTGCTTAAAGCTATTGGATTAACTGTTTGTTATGGTAAATCTGTTGCTGTGGATAATGTGTCTCTGGAAATCGATAATAAAGAAGTAGTCAGTATTGTTGGTGCTAACGGTGCTGGTAAGAGTACTATTCTTCAGGCAATATCAGGTTTAGTTCCTCTAAGAACTGGAGAAATATGGTTTGATAATAAAAGAATAGATGGCCTGCAAACCGTTGATATCGTCAGGTTAGGTATTATACATGTGCCTGAAGGTCGTTGGCTTTTTCCTCATCTTAGCGTATTGGTCAATCTACAACTAGGTGCAAGCCTGCGTAAGAATAAAAAAGAAGTTAATAATAGTTTGCAGGAAATGTTTGAACTATTCCCAAGGTTGAAAGAAAGAAGTAACCAAAAAGCCGGAACTCTCAGTGGAGGAGAACAACAGATGGTAGCCATAGCACGTGGCTTAATGGCTCAACCAAAGCTCCTTTTAATGGATGAACCCTCACTAGGGCTTGCTCCTATTATAGTTCAACAACTAGGCGAAGTAATTAAAGGTATTAATAAAAGGGGAGTGAGCGTTTTACTGGTTGAGCAGAATGTTTCTCTAGCTATAAGTGTGTCAACAAAAGGTTATGCTCTGCAAACCGGCAAAGTTGTACTTGAAGGGGAAATAGAGGAAATTAAATCTGATGATGTAATAAAAAGAGCTTTTCTGGGTTCTTAGCTGATAGTTTCATGAAAATTAAGTAAGCAGGCTAGATTTTTTTCTGATAAAGAAGGAAAATCATTGTTAAGTAAAGGACTTGAAGAACTGGTAACCTTTTCGATGGAATTATTCGAAATGTCTTCAGCGTTTTTAGAAATAGAGTATTTCATTGCTGATTCAGATTTAAATATTATAGCAGGGACAGGGAAATATAGTAAAAAGAAAAGCTTAAAGATTGATTTGAATACCCTGGTCAATGTTTTTCCATTAAACCAAAGACATGAGTCAAGCAATATATTTCCCGGCGAAGTGGGCAGGAATAGTGATAGTATTGAGGTTATTAATGAAGAATTTAGCTTATGGTATCCAATAATGAGGGGACAAGATTTATACTGTTTTCTATGGTTCAGGGCTGTTTTAGAAGGAAAAAAGTTGGAATTGAATCATAAGAAAGAATGTTTCCGGAATTATGCTGTTAAGCTGACCAAATTAATTTATGAAGAAATCGATAGTGAAAATACAAGGTGCGATTTTAAGTATACCACAGCACTGTTTAATTCCATTGTAAGCATAATTAATTATGGTCTAATATTTGTTGACTATGACTGGAAAATACGCTTTGCCAACCTACGCATACTAGATCTGCCTGAGGCAAATGATGAAAATGTATGGGAAAGTGTAATTAAAAACGAAGCTGTCAGCAGATTTATAAAAAGGCGCGAGAGTCTTGATTGCCTGGAATTACAAATTGAAAAAGATAATAAATATTTCGAGCTAATTGTATCTGGAACACCGGTTTTTAACAGAGGCGAGAACATAGGATACGTGGTCTTGTTAAATGATATAAAGAGTATTAATAAGTTATGGAAAAAGTTTATTGATCACGGTGATGATATCAGCTTCAAGGATATAATTGGTGACAGCAGAGTTATGACTGCTATAAAAAGCTATGCTCTTTCTGTGTCTAAAAGTTACTCAACAATTTTATTGCAAGGCGAAAGTGGGACAGGCAAAGAATTATTCGTCAGGGCTATCCATAATGCATCTAATCGCAAAAATGGTTCCCTGGTATATATCAATTGCGCTGCTACTCCTGAAACACTTATTGAAAGCGAACTTTTCGGGTGCGAAAAAGAGGCATTTACAAGAACCCGGAAACGTGGACGTATCGGGAAATTTCATATAGCTGATAACGGTACATTGTTTATAGATAAAATTGATGATATGCCGTTGCATCTTCAGGTTAAACTGTTACGTGCCATTGAAGAAAAGAAGGTCGACAAGCCCGGTGGAGATTCAGAAATTAATGTGGATGTTACAATCATTGCTGCATCTAAAAAAAATCTTGAAGAGATGGTGGGCAGGAATGAATTTCGAGAAGACTTATATCAACGATTAAAAATAGTTTCTATTATTATTCCGCCCTTGAGGGAGAGAGAGCCTAATGATCTTATAATGCTTATTGATTATTATATTCGAAGATTTTCTTGGTGCCTGGAGAAAAAGATTGTTCGCGTAGATAATGATTATATCGATGAAATGATTAGCTACAATTGGCCTGGGAATGTTCGGGAACTTAAAAATGTTGTTGAATACTCAGTCAATACAGACAAAGATAGAATTCTGCGAAAAGATGATTTGCCTAAAAAGTTAATAGATCATAATAATGGAACTAATATTAAGAACTATTTTCGAATTGCAAAAGATTGAACTGGAAAAAGCCCTGAATTTTTACGGCTACAACACCAGGGGTAAAGAAAAAGCAGCTAAAGCGCTGGGCGTAGGGATTGCATCTTTATACCGTATGCTGAAAAAATACAAACTCTATCACTGATTAATAAACACCGCGAGATAATAAATTGTTTGCTTGCAATCTCTTTAATAATCTTATAGTGAGCAGCACATGAAAAGCTAAAATCTTCATGCTAATGTTTAGGTAGCTTAGACAACCTAAATTAATAGGTTAGGTGCCAATAAAAAAGGTAGGCTGCTTATTATAGGCAGCCTACCTTTTTTGGAAAATCATTAGAATATTAACTAATTATTCTTCGCTGCAGGGGTTTGAGCCTGCTTTTTGACCCTCAACCTTGGCTATGATTTCAGGAACCATTTCAACGATTTTTTCCAGCGATCCACGGCTGGTTAATGGAATCACACTTAGTTCATCGTTTTTGATAACCAGTATAGCGTTGGGGGCTATTTTGCAACCAGTGCCACCACCACCCCCGCTACCGTCATTACCTTTATTGTCTTTCCCAGTGCCTTCGCCCCCTCCAACACCGAACGAAACGGTGATGATAGGAACCATTGTAATGCTGCCGACCTGAAACGGTTCTCCTACCACGGTTTCAGTACGGATAAACTTCTCCAGTTTTTCAAATAATGTGTTGAAAACTTCACTACCACTGGCCATTTTATTTCCTCCTGTTTCATAATTGATTCTACTTATATATACACTCTGTTTAAATAAAGGTTGCATTATGGTTGATTTTTAATTATAGTGTTGGAATAGTTTCCTGTTTATTCCAACGTTTAAAGTGCTGCCTGGTTTTGTAAGTCAAGAAAAACCAACCTATTTTAATTAGGATTAGTCCGGTTCTGATGCGTCCTTCAAGTATTGCTTCAACTTCGTAATACTCACCATCCCAGATTGGTTCAAGATCAACATTGTATTCTGTAGCGCAGTATTTCAGGCTTTCGGTAATTGCCGAAAGCCAACCAGTCAGGTGTGGCTCGTCAAAACCAAGCTTTCCCTTAACATTAAATGTATCCGGTTTTAGGATATGAATGAGTTCTTTTGCCAGGGTTATCCCCCGTATTCTCAGGTCTTTATCGATGACCATCAGCATGGTCTGCAAGATATTCTTTTTACCTTTTTTCTTTTCTTTTTCAGTAATGACTTCTTTTCCGGGTTTATGGGGATCGATATTTTTTGTTATACCCCAAATGGTTATACTAACCTGCAGCGGTATACTTTCATTCCATGATCCCCTTAAAATAATTAATGGGGAACACCTGATATAAAAATTGAACCAGGGTGTATCTCTATAGCCGGCCTGGGCTTTATATCGTAGTGGAATAATGAGTATAAAAATAATAAATGCCAGCAACAGGGCTAACAGAATGCCTAAAATATAGAGTAACATGATTAATAAAGTCAAATCATAATCTCCTTTAAGCCTGACCCGGAATAATTCTTGACAGTATAGAGCTGCGTTTTTTTAAACGGCTACCGGCAGCCCTGGCAATTACAGAAGCTGTTTTTTTAAATGAACGGGCTACTGTAAGGTTGACCGGATTGTAATAAACAAAGCTAAAAGTATGCTGTATAATATGTTTTTGAGGGTTCCAGGCCTGTCCTGCTTCTTTTTGAATCGCTGCAGATTTTACATTCTCCAGGTGGATTTTTACAGCAGCTTTACGGCAGGCTGCCAGCTCGGGAGGCATCTCAATATTTGGCTGGTGTTTTAAATCCCAGTCCATCAGCTTTAACTGGTTCAGTGTCCTGCGGCAGGAACTGCAGGTTGAAAGGTGCTCTTCCAGAATGATTATTTCAAATTGCTCCAGGTCTTCGTCAATGTAGCGTTGTAATAATTCATCTATTTGCTTGTGCATATTGTTTATACCTCCAGTAATTCGCAAGCTTGCATCTTCTTACGAAGTATATTACGAGCCCGGTGAACACTGTTTTTAACCGTGCCTAATGGTTGTTCCAGCTCTGATGCTATCTCCTCATAATTCAGATTTTCATAATAACGCAGGGTGAGGGCAAGCCGGTAGCTTTCAGGTAGTTCAGCAATCAGGCTGTTGATTATATTTCGGGTATCATTACTGACTACCAGGTCTTCAGTGTTAGTGTTGTCCTGGAGAAAAGATTCAGACTGAAGCGGAGTTTCATCTATCCTATTTTTCCTGCTGTTATTGATTAAAGTATTAATGGCAATTTTTTTCAACCAGGGAAGGAATGGGCGTGTTTCATCAAAATAGTGCAGGCTGCGGAATACTTTTATATATACTTCCTGAATCATATCAAGAGCTTCTTCTTTATTACGGGTGTAATTGAAGCAGAGCCTGTAAAGATATCCTTCATATAGGCTTAACAGCTGGTTGTAAGCATTTTCATCATTATTTTTGCAACGCCTGATCAGGGCTGCAGTGGCATCATCAACCAGCTTGTCCGCCTCCAAACAGTAATAATACACTCTAATATAAGTATACCCGGATAAGTTGAAAAAGTTGCAAAAAATATAAAATAATAAAGTACAAAGAAATTATAACCGGTAAAAAAATATTTGTTAAGAGGCTTTACAAAACTGGTTTAGATAACTATAATAATATTGAATGAACGTTCAATCAATAAATAGGGTGATGTTATGACCAGAAACAAGGAACTGAACCAAAAAATACGGGATGGGCGGAGAGAGCAGATCCTTTCAAAGGCGCTGATGCTTTTTGCTGCAAGAGGTTTGTCAGCGACAAAAATCAGTGATATAGCAAAGGCTGCCGACATTTCCCAGGGCCTGTTATACCATTATTTTGAATCGAAAGACGAAATTTTTGTTGAGCTGATTAAAAACGGGTTTGACAGGTTAAATGGAGCATGCCGCTGGCTGGAAGATCAAGATATGACCCCAAAGGAAAAGATTGTTTTTGCCTTGGTAGAGCTGCTAAAGCTGCTGGAACAGAATGAAGATGCTGCCAGGTATCATTTACTTATAGCCCAGGCTACAGCATCAGAGTCCATTCCTGATCAGGCCAGGGTGATTATTGAGAAAGAAAACTCTTATCCATATGAAGCGATAGAAAGAATTATTATTGAAGGGCAAAAGGATGATTTACTTAAAAAGGCTGATCCAAAGGATCTGGCCCTGGTTTTCTGGACAACTATTAATGGGCTGGCTATATACAAGGCGGTACATGGTAAAAGCTTTAAAGCGCCTGATGTAAGTATTTTGACCTGTATGTTTACAAAGGGCTAAGAATAACTGAATGAAGAAAAGAACCAGGAGGATTATTATGTTAAGTTTTCGGGGACGGATGATTAAGTTTATGCTGAAGCACCGGGATTTGCTTCAGTTCAAAGTAAAAAAAGAAAAGGTGGATTGGAACCAATATAGTGCAGTTGTCGCATTTCGGAGGCAGGTTGAAGATGGGGCGAATAAAGTCGGCAAACTGCCTGAAGATATTACTGTGGAGCCGGTAAATATTGATAACCTGTATGCTGAATGGATAATTCCGGCTGGAGGCACTAAGCAGAATGTGATTCTATATTTTCATGGAGGCGGATATATATCGGGAACGTGTAGTGCCCATCGGTCTATAGTAAGTAAGTTTGTTAAAGGAAGTAGTTTGCCTGCTTTACTATTTGAATACCGGTTAGCACCAGAAGAACCATATCCGGCGGCTTTGGAAGATGCATTGGCTGCCTATAAATGGCTGCTGGAGGAAAACACTGATTCACAGAATATCGTTTTTATTGGGGATTCTGCCGGTGGAGGTTTATGCCTTGCCGCATTACTGGCATTGCGCGATCGGGGAGTACCTCTTCCGGCCGCAGCGGTTGCCTATTCGCCGGTAACAGATTTTAAATGTACTGGGAAAAGCCATAAAACGAAGGCTAAAGCATGTCTCTCCCCCGAAGGAATGACGGAAGCAATAGCTAAACACTACGCAGGTGAGGAAGATCCGGCATTGCCCTACATATCCCCACTTTACGGTGATTTAAACGATCTGCCTCCTTTATTGCTATTTGCCGGGGAAGATGAAACTCTGTGTGATGATGCTGTTCGGTTTGCTGAAAAAGCCAGGTTGGCTGGAACTTCTGTTACTTTAAGGATTGGTGAAGGGCTGTTTCACTGCTACCCGGCCATGGCCCCGCTATTTCCGGAAGCCAGTGCGGCAATGGAAGAAATATGTAGCTTTGCCAATGAACAAACCAGGGCAATTGGCAGTTAACAGGCAATAGTTCTTTTCAGGATATTGTAGCTGTATTGTTGAAAAAGAAGAATAACTGTATGCTGTTTTATACTCAACCAGTGGGGTCTGTTTCTGCGAGTTGATCCCACTGGTTAAAATAGGTGGGATAGCCGAAACGGGTTAGAAGAAATAATGTAATAGACACACTGCCAAGAATTGCCAGCATAATGGCGATCTGGTATTCAATGGCAACCAGGGGAGATAAACCGACCAAAATTTGGCTGGTCATCATGCCGGGTAAAAATATAATTCCCATGCCGACCATTGAGTTAATAGTTGGCATGATAGCTGAGGTAAAAACGTCTTTTACAATATTTAGTGTAGCATCTCCGGGTGTTGCTCCAAGCATTAGAGCTCCCTCGATCTGCTGCTTCTTGGTTTTCATTTCACTATTAAGTCTATCCACGGCCAGGGAAACCCCAGTCATAGAGTTGCCGATGATCATGCCTGCAATTGGAATAAAATAGCGCGGGTCGAACCAGGGATGAATATTAATTACTACCAGAAAAAAGTAATAGGCAGTAACTATTGGACCCGAACTCATCATCAATGCTTTTTAAGTCATTATCCCTGAAACTGATAGTGCCTTCGCAGTAATTTATCATATGGTTAAGCAACCTAATCAAGGTTGTTTTGCCGCTGCTGCTTTAGCCGATGATACAGGTGTATGGCCCTCATTTATAGTTAGATTATCTATTGCAACTATATCTCTGTATCGCACGCCCTGTAATTTATAAATTGTTATCACCCCACCTGAGCAAAAATGTTTGACTGAATCTTACCTTTATTAGTAAAGACAACCGTCAATTGTTGACTGGTAATGTTGGGGTAACCCTTTCGGTAATTTAATTGATAATATATAATACTAAGAAGCGTTCCTGTTAGAGGTGAAGCATGGAGCCAGATCAACTAGTAGTGTGGATAGTTTTGGTAGCTGTTCTTGCATTGGTTGCCGCCGGCCGTTTCCGTATTGAACAGGTAGCTATGGGTGGCCTATTACTGTTGGGCTTATGGAGAGTGGCTCCGGGAGATGTGGTTTTTTCCGGCTTTGGGCATCCGGCTCTGGCAACGATTGTTGCGGTATTCTTTATCAGCCAGGGAATAATTAATTCGGGAATTACACGCGGGCTGGGTCAGAACATTGCAAGGTATTTTACCAGTACCCGGGGACAAATTATCGGTATCTCTGCTCTGGGAGCTGTTCTTTCAGCATTCATCAACAATGTAGGAGCAGCTGGCTTGATGCTCCCGACTGTGGTGCGTATGGCTCAGCGTTGTAAGAGCAGTGCTGGAAGTTTTGGGCTGCCGCTTGCTTTTGCTGCAATCCTGGGCGGTTCGCTAACCCTGATTGGCAGCGCTCCAAATATTATTATAGCTTCTTTTATGATGACTGCTACCGGCCAGACTTTTAAGATGTTTGACTATGCTCCACATGGAGTTGCCATGCTGGGCATTTTTTATCTAATCTGGTTAGTGTGTAAATCCTGCGGGTTGAATCCGGGCGCTGGCACCAAAGATATTTTGATTGAAAGTGACAGTAATAGTTTGTCCGTAAGCGATGATGAACATATCCAATTCTCTCCCCTGGCAACCAGGGAGCGCCGGATCATCTTAATTGCACTTTTACCGGCGATAATCCTGGTCAGTTTAGGCCTGATCCACCCGGCTTTTGGTTTTGGCGGGGCAGTAATTATTCTTTTTATAGGCCGCGTTCTCAAGGCTTCTGATGACTATAAAAGCGTTGACCTGGGTATTGTCTTTTTCCTTGGTGCGATGCTCGGCATCGGTAAGATCCTGGAATATACCGGGGGTTTAGATATACTATCTAACTTGATAGCCGGCTCAACCGGTCAGCTTTCACCTTTTTGGCTGATTGTGTTATTTACTGCTTTAACTGCGCTTTTGTCAAATGCAATTAACAATGCAGCAGCAGCCGTTTTTATGGCTCCCCTGGCTGTCAATATTGCTGCGGCCAGTGGTATGGAAGTAGCTGCAGGGTTAATGGCAGTTGCTGCAGGGGCCAATCTTACCTTACTGCTGCCTACCCACCAGGCAACACTAATAGTTTTAAGCAAGGCGCCATTTTCAAAAGGATCATTTATCAGGTTTGGGGTAGTATTGACAGTCTTTTGTGTTTTTGCAGCTTCAGCAACTATTTATTTAGTATGGCAATAAACAATTTAGGGAGGGATTATTTTTGAATTTAGCTCAGATTTACACTCCGGGTATTGCCCAGTGTTCTTATGTTATAGGCAGCGGTAAGAAGTGTGTGGTTGTTGATCCGGTACGTGATATTGAACAATATATTAATCAGGCCAGGGACTTTGGTATGGAGATAGCAGCAGTAATTGAAACTCACCTGCATGCTGACTTTGTGTCCGGTCATATAGAGCTGGCCAGGGCAACCGGGGCGGAAATTTACGCCGGGAAGATTGGTAACTGCACTTTTCCCCATCATTCCCTGGAAGATGGAGAGGAATTTACAATTGAAAACCTGCATTTTAAGATGTTAGAAACACCAGGCCATACACCTGACTGCACGGTATTTATTGTAACAGACCTGGATCGAAGCGAAGAGCCTGTCCTGGTATTTACCGGCGACACATTAATGGTTGGTGATGTTGGCCGACCTGACCTTTTTCCAAATAAAGAAGAAGAGCTCGCTGAAATGCTATTCGAAAGTTTAAAGCGGCTTAAGGAACTGCCTGATCATCTGGAGATATATCCTGCCCACGGAATGGGTTCACTCTGCGGCCGGGCTCTTTCAGCCAAGCTGTGGAGTACGGTGGGTACGGAAAAACGCTATAATTATGCCTTGCAGCATGAAGATTTGGATGAATTCAAGAAAGATCTATTAACAGATATGCCTGAAGCACCGGACCATTTCGCTCGCTGTTCAGAGATTAATCGCACCGGGCCGACTCTGCTAGAGAGCCTGCCGCCTTTACAAGCTTACAAACCGGATGATATAGCCAAGGCAATGGCTGATGGTTACAACGTACTTGATACACGCTCTTACCATTCTTATGCTGCTGCTAATATTCCGGGTTCATACAGCATCAGCAAATATGGAAACCTGGCTACTTTTGCCGGTTGGATCATGTCACCTGATCAACCGCTGATCCTGGTTCTTGAAAACGAAAAAGACCTGCCGGATATAAAGAAAATGCTCTATAATGTAGGGCTGGATAAAATTGCCGGTTACCTGTCAGGAACTATAGAAAATTGGATTAACACAGGCCGGGAAGTAAACAGTATTTCAACAATATCGGTCGGGCAGTTTAAAGCGTTGCTTGATGAAGGTTTAGAGCAGGTCCTGGACAACCGGGCCAGGAATGAATACAAAAAAGGTTATGTTGCTGGATCTGAACTGGCCTCAGCACCGGATATCCGCCATAGATATGCTGAATGGGATAAGGATAAACTGCTATACCTGTTGTGTAATACAACAAACCGCTCTATGACAGCAGCAAGTATATTTAAGCAAAAAGGTTTTGAAAATGTTGTTATTGTACTTGGTGGTACAAATGCCTGGTCTGCCGCCGGTTATCCTGTAGAAAGTGAAGGTGATCTTTCTTGACAAATGGGTTACTTAATACAATATTTGTGGAACCCTGGCCCTTTTGGGTCGGTGGTATCTTGATCGGACTGTTAGTTCCCCTGCTCTATTATTTTTATAATACAGCCCTGGGAGTATCTACCGGTTATGGAAATCTGGTTAAAATTGTTATTCCTCCCTCAAGGAGCATAAAGTGGATCAAGGAGAGTTTTGCAGAAACAGTGAGCTGGCGGGTATTTTTTATCGCGGGGATAGTAATTGGGGCTTTTATCTCCTCACTATTATCCGGCCAGGCTGGATTCACCATGGCAATGGGAGTGTTTACCTCAGCAACTGGATGGCCCTTTTTATTAAATGCTCTATATTTTTTCTTTGGCGGACTGCTGCTCGGTTTTGGTGCCAGGGTTGCGCGGGGTTGTACTTCGGGGCACAGTATTCACGGAATAGCTAACCTGCATATTTCAAGTATTATTGCCACCATTTTGTTTTTAATAGGCGGTATTGCAGCAGCTAACCTGATTCGCCTGGTATTTATCGGGGGGGCCTTCTGATGAAGAAAAAAATTGGTTTTCTCGGTTTTGGCATTTTGTTTGGATTCGCACTCAGCAGGGTCGGAGCTTCTGATTTTAACCTGATCTACGGGCTTTTTACAGCAGAGGATGTTAAACTGGCCTGGGTTATTATATCAGCAATAATTGTGGGCGCTGTGGGCATGCAAATTCTGAAAAGACTATCAAGCCCTGTTCGCGGTGGCCAGACATTAAAAATAAGCCATAAAGAGCTGGGGCGTTTCAGTATCTATGGAGCACTTATTTTTGGTTTTGGCTGGGGTATTTCAGGAGCCTGTCCGGGAACAGTGCTGGCGCAGCTGGGTGAAGGAAAGATTCTCGGTTTTTTTACCTTCATTGGGATGATTTGCGGCACCTATATTTATGCTTTTTTAAAAGAAAAAGTTAAAGATCTTTAAGGTTCGTGGGGCGGGAGCTATTTTAGAAATAAATAGTATATATCTAAAAAAGAGGATATCACGCGTTAGCAGCGTAAAATATATATAGAAAAGATTTATTGGGATTAATTTTATAAAGGAGGGTTATCTATGCCAGATTTCGGAAGCTCTTTTTCAGGCCTTGCATCAGGACGGAAATTAACCGACGCAGAGCTAATCAGGGCAATTCGTTTTATGGTTGCAGCCGAATATGAAGCAATCCAGCTCTACATGCAGTTAGCCGAATCAACAGACAACAAGCTGGCTCAAGAAGTGTTGATTGATATTGCCGATGAGGAAAGAGTGCACGCTGGAGAATTTTTACGTTTATTGAAAGAGCTTGATCCAAAAGAAGAGGAGTATTACCAGGAAGGTTATGAAGAAGTAGAAGAAATTATAGACGAGCTTAAATAAGTTACATCTGGTCATAGAGGATAAAGAAGGGCTGTCCTTTTAGGCAGCCCTTTTGATGGTTTATAGAGGTAGAATAACTGTTCGTAAAAAATGTGGAGGTGAATCTTTGATGAACAAACGTGTTTATGATCCCGAAACTGAACAACAGGCTGCAGCAATTCCTCAACTGAATATTTCCGATCCGGTTAAAGCAAGAAAAACCCTGGCTGATTTTGCCCTGGCAATGGCTGAGAAAGGCATTGAGAGACCATCTGACAGCAGGGTGGAAGAAGAAGAAATTTTAATACCCGGTCCCAAAGGTGCTCCGAAGGTGCCGATCAGGCTTTATAAGCCAATACAGCAAAATAAGAAGAGACCCTGTTTTATAAATTTTCACATGGGCGGTTTTGTGGTCGGAGATCTGGAGATGGAGCATCCCCGATGTTTGTCCATGGCTGTTGCAGGTGATGCGGTTGCAATAGGAGTTCAATACAGGCTGGCTCCCGAGAATCCCTTTCCTGCAGGGGTTGAAGATTGTTATGCTGCCGTTAAGTGGGTAGAGGATAATGCCAAAGAGCTCAATATAGATCCAAAGAGAATTGTTCTTGGTGGTGGAAGTGCGGGCGGTAACCTGGCGGCTGCGGTTTCTTTGATGGCTCGCGACCGGGGAGGGCCTGACATTGCTTATCAAATGTTATTTTACCCTGTAGTTGATGATCGGTGTCAGACCGAGTCGATGAAAACGGGCAAAGGATTGTATGTCTGGGATTATGATAATTCCATCTGTATGTGGGATCATTACCTGGGTAAAGATAGAGAGCAAGTTTCTCCATATGCTGCACCTGCCCGGGCTGAAGATTTGTCTGGACTTCCCCCTGCATTTATTACTGCCTGCGAGCACGATGCTCTCAGGGATGAAGCAATCATATTTGCCGTGCGCCTGATGAATGCCGGAGTCGCTGTAGATCTGCATACTTATCCTGGAACGGTTCATGGGTTCGATATGCTAACCATGACACCAACCTCAGCCCGGGCAATGGCGGAAGCGGTTGCTGCTTTCAAACGGGTGATGAATAGTTGAAAAATTTGCGGTTGCCGCAAAAGGTCTGAAATATAATTATCAATTGAGCATTAATACAGTAAGGAAGATAGTCATGTCCGAACCAATTATTAAAATAATCAACAGCGGTTATATATGGGCCCCGCTGGCTTTAACCGGCAAAAATTATTCCCCGAAAAATAACTTGCTGCTAGAAATCGAGGAAGGGCTCATAGTATCGATGCAACACTTTCCGGAGTCTAAGTTGTCCGAACTGCAATCGGCAGGAAAGCCCTTATATTGTCTCTCCCGGGGAACTGCTTTAATACCGGCCCTGATCGATGCGCACGTTCACCTGGCGCTGGATGGTTGCCGATCAGATTTTCTATCTGCCTCGTCTGGCCATGCTGAATCCAAGCAGGGGTTGATTAATATTAACTTGAAGGCAAGCCTGGCAGCAGGTATTGGTTCACTGCGTGATGGTGGCGATTCTGAAAGAATAAACCTGCACTTGGGTAAAAAGGGAGAACAAGGCAACACCCTGAAACCGCAAGTTGTAGCAACAGGAGAGGCATTAAGGAGGCACAACAACTACGGTATTTTCCTCGGCAGCGGATATAGCGCGCCGGAGCAGATAGAACCTTTAATTGATTCTTTGTTATATGAAGGAATAGATCAGATTAAGGTGATTGCCTCAGGAATTGTAAGTTTTGAAAAATACGGTTCAGTTAGCGGGTTGCCACCTGATAATGAAGAACTTGCTTTTATTGTGGAAAATGCACACCGCAGAAAGCTAAAAGTGATGGCCCATGCCAGTTCGGATAACGCAGTAAAAATTGCGGTGCAGGCCGGGGTTGATTCCATTGAGCATGGTTATTTTGTTTCGATAGAAACCCTTAAGGTTATGGCAGAAAAAGATGTTGCCTGGGTGCCAACTGTTATTCCGGTAGCCGTTCATGCAGCAGGTAATTTATCTAAAAAGCATAGGGAAAAACAGGGCGATTTAATAACCAGTATCTACCAGGAACATTTAGAAAAAATAGCCCTGGCTCCAAGTTTGGGAGTAAGGCTGGGAGTGGGAACAGATGCCGGGGCACCGGGGGTAAGGCATGGTCTTGACCTGATTAATGAAATGCTTCTCTATTCCTACAGTTCCTTAAGCAACAGGCTGATATTACAGGCAGCCACAAAAACTAATGCAGGGATAATTGGTCTGGAGAACAAGGTTGGATTATTGGACCTGGGGTATGAAGCTCGCTTGATTGCTGTATGTGGTAATCCTCTTGATGATCTTTCTATTTTAAAAAATATCAAAGTCCATTTTCTGCCGGGGCAATGAAAATTATTGCTTTTCAGGAGTTGAAGAGAGCCTCAGGAGTTTAGTTAATTAAGCTGTATAGAGACAGGCTGTACTCCGGGTATGTTTCCGGAGAACAGCCTGTATATGTTTAAATGATGCTTGTATATTTATTGCCGGTTAGTTTTTATTGCCCGGGCCATGCCGGCTTGGGCACTATCGGGTCAGCAGTTGCCTGTTCTTTTGGAGCAACCACTTCAAATATACCGTCCTGCCACTGACCGATTTGGCCCAGATAACATTCTGCGGGAATTCCGCCATTTTCAAACCAGACTTCACCCATTACAGTATCGAATCTTTCACTTGCAATGACATCTTTTAATACATCATGGTCAATAGTTCCCGATATTTCAATTGCCTGCTCGAGGATTTCAAGAGAGGCGCGGTAGGGAATATGACCCCAGAAATCCAGGTTTCTGGATCCTTCAAACTCGGTTAAAATTCTTGCATATTCAGCTGCTTCCGGGGAGCTTTTCTCGTTCCAGGCACCCCAACCCATTACACCTTCGGAGGCAGGCCCGAAGATATTATAGAAAATTTCGAAGCAAACACCTGGTCCAAACAGCATGAGTTTCGGGTTGAAGCCCATTTCGATTGATTGTCCAACCAGGAGGAAGTTCTCATCGGGATATGCATAGCAGAGTACTGCATCTACATTTTCTTCCATTGCCTGGTTGATGATTGCCGACATATCATCAATTCCCATCGGAACACTTTTTGAAAATGCCACCCTGATTCCGGCTAACTCAAGGGCGGGTATTGTATCCCCGGAATACTCAATGCCATGCTGGTCGGCTATAAATACTATGCCGACAGATTCTATCCCTTCTTCAACCAGCATGTCAACCAGGGCGGGAACCTGATGCGTAGCGTAGTTTAAAACAGAAAAGAAATAGGGGAAACCGGCCATCATAGGTTCAAGTTCTTTTGCTCCACCCTCTGCGCCTAGCAGGAGGTAGCCGTTTTCGTTACAAATTGGAGCGGCTGCTTTTAAGAAAGCTGTGCTGATAGGTGCGAGCAGAAAATCAACCTCATCTTCGATCATTAGTCTTTCCAGCAACCTGGTCATGGTTGCCATATCCGAGGTATCGTCGTAAACGACTAATTCAATGGGCAGCTGTTTGCCATATTCTTCAACATAAATTCCTCCACGGGCATTTACTTCATCAACCCACTGCCGGTAAACAGGGCCAAAGCAGGCTTCATCCTGAACAGCCAGCGGACCGGTTAAAGATCTGGTTGCGCCAAAGACAAGGACATCCTTATCCTGATCAACCGGAGCTGCTTCCTCTTCCGAGGGTGCAGTATCTCCGGCGCAGCCGGTTATTGCCAGCGGAACAATTAGTAAAGAAACAATCAGCATTAACAGTAAAGCTTTCTTGATCATGGACTATACCCCCACTTAAAAAGATTTGTAAACTTTGATCTTGATGCTACTTTTGCCAGATTTGATCCGGTTTTTTTTTCCTACCCTCTCCTTTTATAAGTAATATTTAGCCTCTGTGTAAAAATGAAAATAAAAAGTTATATTGTCATACATTTATATATATAATTTATAGTAATCATTTTGTCAAACCAGATAATTCATAATTATTAGGCTGATTAGCTGAAATACCCGGTCTATTTTACAGTATACTTGTATTTGCGGAGATTTAATTCAATTAAAGATATTTTCAGTAGAAAGAGTTTATTGTGGGATAGCTTATAAAACCGGTAGCAGAAAATTTTACTGCCGCAGCTGATATAATATGCAGTGCGGCAGTTGGATGCAGATTAATTATGTAAAATTATGGGTTGCGAGGCTGTCTCTGTTATGGCTGGAACCTTTGAAGCACCAGGCTGGCATTAGTGCCACCGAACCCGAACGAATTAGATAGGACAGTTGAAACAGAAATTTTACGGGCTTCATTCGGAACATAATCAAGATCGCATTCCGGGTCGGGATTTTCATAATTTATGGTGGGGTGAATAGCCTCGTTCCTAAAAGAGAGCAGGCAGGCAATCAGTTCTACAGCACCTGCTGCACCAAGAAGGTGTCCGGTCATTGACTTGGTTGAGCTGATTGGTATTTCATAAGCATGTTTGCCGAAAACCTTTTTGATGGCCAGGGTTTCAATTTTATCATTATGTTCTGTTGATGTCCCGTGTGCGTTGATATAATCAACTGCATTGGGCTGCAAACCTGCATCACTCAGGGCTCGTTCCATGCAGAGACATGCTCCCTTACCTTCCGGGTCTGGGGCGGTTATATGATATGCATCACCGGACATGCCGTAACCAATAACCTCACCATAAATATTTGCCTGGCGGGCAACGGCCCTGTTAAGTTCTTCCAGGATAACAATCCCTGCGCCTTCGCTGATTACAAAGCCATCACGATCCCTGTCGAAGGGGCGCGAGGCTTTTTGGGGTTCTTCGTTACGCTGGGAAAGAGCCCTGGCTGCGCAGAAACCTGAATAAGCAAGGTGACTGATTGCCGCCTCTGCACCACCGGCAACCATAATGTCGGCATCACCACGGCGAATTATATTGCAGGCATCGCCGATAGCATGAGTTCCTGACGCGCAAGCGGTAACCGTTGTTGCATTTGGTCCGCGCAGTTTAAGAAGCATGGAGACGTAACCGGAGCCCATATTTGCTATCAGGGCAGGTACAAGAAAGGGACTGACCCTTCGGGGTCCTTTCTCAAAAAGCACCTGCAGCTGAGTTTCTATGGTGCGGATACCTCCGATACCTGAACCGATCAATGTGCCTGCTTGATCCGGATCAGGTTCTTCTTTATCGAGTCCGGCATCCTGCCAGGCCTGCATGGCTGCTGCAACGGCAAGCTGGGTAAAACGGTCAATTTTTTTTGCTTCTCTTTTTTCCAGCCATTTATGGGGATCAAAATCTTTGATTTCTCCCCCGATTCTTGAAGGGTATGCGGATACATCGATAATATTTTCAACCAGTGAAATCCCACTTTTTCCTGCAACAAGGTTCTTCCACAGGGTATCTTTATCCAACCCCAGGGGCGTTACTGCCCCAATTCCGGTAATTACTGCCCTACGCATTAAAACACCTCAGTTCAGTTACATGATCAGGCCGCCGTCAACTGCGATAACCTGTCCGGTAATATACTTAGCTTTTGAAGCCAAAAATAAAACTGTTTCCGCCACATCTTCTACCGATCCAAGGCGGCCCAGAGAAACCTGGTGCCTTACTTTATCAATCATTGAGGGTGGAAGTGCTGCTGTCATATCTGTTTCAATAAAGCCTGGTGCTACAGCGTTAACAGTTATGTTGCGTGAACCGACTTCCTTGGCCAGGCTGCGGGTAAAAGCAATAACCCCGCCTTTTGAGGCTGCATAGTTAGTCTGACCGCTGTTGCCGTGAATGCCGGCAACAGAAGCAATGTTAATGATGCTGCCGCCTTTTTTTGCTTTTAACATTGGACGAAGCACTGCTTTACAGCAGTTAAATGTGCCGGTAAGATTAACATCAAGCACGGCCTGCCATTCATCCGTTTTCATCCTGGCAAGGATGTTGTCCCGGGTTATACCGGCGTTATTGACCAGGATGTCTGGAACTCCGAAATTATCAATACAGAAGCCGATCATTTTTTCCATTTCAGTGTATACTGCTATATCGGCCTGATATGGTGCTGCATTAAAGCCTTTTTCATTAATTAGTTTGCACAGATCTTCTGCTGAGGTTTTACTGCCGCTGTAGTTTACAATTACGTTTGCCCCGGCATGGGCCAATGCTATGGCAGTAGCCCGTCCTATGCCGCGTGATGCGCCTGTTACTATTGCTGTTTTCTCTTTAAGGATCATTTTATTTCACTCTCCAGGTATTCATTTATCGCTCCGGCGCTGTCAAGTGCCACAGTTGTTGATTCCGGTGATATTCTCTTCATCAGCCTGGCCGGTGAAGTACCCGGACCTATAGCTGCAAAATGGTTAAAACCATGATGGATCAGCTTTCTCACTGATTGTTCCCAGAGGATGGGATTACTCACTTGCTGAACCAGGTTGTCTTTTATCTTTTCTTCGCTGCTGGCCGGTTCGGCATTTATATTAAAGACAACTGTTATATCCGGTTTACTGAAAGGAACCTGGTCCAGCACTGCTACCAGTTTCTCTTCAATTGGTTTCAGAAGAATACTGTGAAAAGGAGTGCTGACTTTCAACGGGGTTATTCTTTTTGCCCCAGTAGCACTGGCCAGTTTACAGGCAACTGCCAGGGCGTTTTTTTCACCGGAGATAACTATTTGTCCCGGGCAATTAAAGTTGGCCGGCATAACAACACCACTTGTTGAAGCTGCTAGGCAGATATCTTTTACCTGCTTGTGATCAAGGCCCATTATTGCTGTCATGCCGCCTAATCCTGGTGGTGTCGCTTCCTGCATAAGCAGGCCGCGTTTAGCAACGAGTGGCAGGGCATCCCGAAATGATATCACTCCTGCGGCAACAAGGGCACTATATTCTCCCAGGCTTAAACCGGCTGCACCTTCAGCATGGATACCCTGTGAGGCTAAAATCCGCTGAATTGCCGTGCTAACCGTAAGAATTGCCGGTTGGGTTATAGAGGTTTCCTGGAGTTTGTTGCCGGGATCATTAAATATTATATCTAAAAACCCGGGTCCCATAACTGCTTCCGCTTCGTCAAAAACCGCACGGGCTTCAGTAAAACTATTATATATATCCAATCCCATACCAGGGTGCTGTGCTCCCTGCCCCGGGAATAGCAGTGCCATTTTAATCAAATATATTCACCTCATCTGTATAAGCTGTTATCTTAATTAATTGATCAGATAAAAATGCTTCTTACCACCTAATAAGTGCTCCACCCCAGGTAAGTCCGGATCCGAAACCAACCAATGCTATCAGGTCGTTTTTATTCAATCGGCCTGCAGCAACTTCTTCATGTAAAGCAATGGGGATGCTTGCCGACGATGTGTTACCGTAACGGCTCAGGTTTAGCGGAATTTTTTCCTGTGGCAAGCCGACTCGTTTTTGGATATGCTTAATAATTCTTTCGTTGGCTTGATGAAGAAATAGGTGATCTAGCTGATCTGGTTTTAAAGTGTGACGTTCTAAAAGCTCGTCCATGGTATCTTCCACTACCCTGACGGCAAACTTGAAAATTTCATTACCGTTCATTTTTATGGAATGTAATTTTTTGGAAATGCTCTCCTCTGAAGCAGGATTCTTGCTGCCTCCGCCCGGGATACACAGCTCTTCAGCTCCCTGACCGTCAGAGCCAAGTATGAAATCAACAATCCCCCGGTTGTCGCTGCTTGTTTTTTTCTCCAACAAAACAGCGCCTGCTCCGTCCCCGAACAAAACACAGGTAGAGCGATCCTGCCAATCGGTTACTCTTGATAGAACCTCCGCCCCGATCACCAGGGCACTGCGATATAAGCCGCTGCTAATAAAACTTTCTGCTGCGGCCAGCCCGTAAATAAACCCGGTACAGCCAGCGGATATATCAAAAGCGGCCGCCCTGTTAGCTTTAAGTTTTGCTTGAACCAGGCAGGCGGTTGAGGGAGTAGGGTAATCGGGAGTTACAGTTGAAACAATGATTAAATCAAGATCGGCAGGATAAAAGTCGGCATTTTCCAACGCCATGGCAGATGCTTCAACAGCAAGGTCTGAGCAGCTCAACCCGGTTTCCAGAACCCGTCTTTCACGGATACCTGTGCGTGATACAATCCAACTGTCGCTGGTATCTACTGTTTTTTCCAGGTCTGAGTTAGTTACAACGGTTTTTGGTAAGGCCATTCCGGTTCCAGTGATTATTGTCTTGTTTGCTTCTTTATTCATAGCTGTGTTTTATCACCCTGTTATGTTATAATCATTAAAGCCCAAATGACGTCTTATATAAATATATAGATTTGTGTGTCAATTCAGCTCAATAGGTTGATTATACATAGATAGCAAAACCCTGTCAAACGAAATGCAAGGAGATGATGAATATTAATATCTGTGGACTGATAAAAACCCGTTACCCCTTGATTCAGGGAGGTATGGCCAATATTGCTGATCACAGGCTCGCTTCAGCTGTAAGTAATAGTGGTGCACTTGGGATTATTGCAGCAGGCGGTGATGACCCGGAAAAAGTGCGGGAGGAGATTCGTCTTTGCCGTACGATGACTGAAGCGCCTTTTGGTGTAAATATAATGTTAATGAGCCCTCATGCGCCGGCAATTGCCCGTATAGTAATTGAAGAGAATGTAAGCGTTGTTACAACAGGAGCCGGCAATCCGGGGCAGTTTATACCTGCCTGGAAGGAGGCAGGTATAGTTTCTATACCGGTTATGCCCAGTGTTGCTTTCGCCCGACGCATGGAAAGAGCGGGTGCAGATGCAGTGATTGTTGAAGGAACCGAAGCAGGAGGGCACATCGGTGAATTAACCACTATGGTCTTGGTCCCGCAGGTAGTTGATGCAGTATCAATTCCCGTTATTGCTGCAGGTGGTATTGCCGACTACCGGCAGGTGCTTGCTGCTTTTGCTCTCGGGGCACAGGGAATCCAGTCCGGTACAATATTTTTAGCCGCAGAAGAGTGCCCTGTGCACGATAATTATAAGCAGTATGTTATCAGGGCGAAAGATACTGATACCATTGTTACAGGCAGGCAGACTGGTGCGCCGGTGCGGGTGCTGAAAAACAAGATGGCCCGTCAATATAACAAACTTGCTGAAAGGGGAGCTGACCTGGGGGAGCTTGAGAAAATGACTCTTGGATCACTGAAAAGAGCTGTATTAGAAGGAAATATAGAAACAGGTTCTTTTATGGCCGGACAGGTAGCCGGTATGATAAACCAGGTGCGTCCCGTGCGTGAGATAATTAAGGCGTTGTTTGAACCGGTAGAAGAATATCGTCAGAAGCTGCAGATACTTTAAATCTATTATTTGAATTCGAGGAGGCACAAGTCATGATTATGAACAGTAACCAAATTCAGGAGGTTATCCCTCATCGTTACCCCTTTTTAATGATAGACAGAATTGTGTCACTTGAGCCGGGATTAAACGCTGTCGGTGAAAAAGCAGTTTCTGCAAATGAAATGTATTTTACCGGTCACTTCCCCCGGGAGCATGTGATGCCCGGAGTGCTGATCATTGAAGCTTTGGCCCAGACCGGTGCAGTAGCGATATTGTCCTGTGAAGAAAACAAAGGAAAAATTGCATATTTTGCCGGGATAAAAAAAGCACGGTTTCGGGGAAAAGTAATTCCAGGTGATCTGCTTCGTCTTGAGGTGGAAATTGGCCGCTTTAAGGCTTCCCTGGGTATGGGATCAGCCAGGGCTTATGTTGAAGATAAGCTGGTTTGTGAAGCGGAGTTAAGCTTTGCTCTTGAAAAATAATATTTAAAACGTTTTTAACAATAATTATAAGGGTATTGTAAGTGCAATAATCCAAATAAGGTTCCGATTAACATGATTCTCCAGTAAAATATAGATGGCAGGCAGGCTGATTATCTTTACGGTGAACAGGGTTATATTGTATAAAGCCTGGTAGCGAAAAGTGTTTTAGCCTGGCTAGTATTTTTCGGGGTTATGCAGCCTGTTTAGAGAAATTAAACGTAAGAATATCCGTGTAATACCTGGAACAGTGAGTAATTAACAATAAGCTTACAATAGTATGCCTTACCTTGGTTAATACGGGATACTAGTAGTTGCTTAAGTATCATTATTTCAGGTAAAATAAAACAGTATAAGCCAGTTGAATAAAAACGGACCCGGATCCGCTTGCCGGTGTTGCTGCAGATCTGGATCCGCTTTATTTTGTTGTATAATTTGTTTTGATAAAAAAAACTCAATACAAACAGTCGGATTGTTTATAATCCTGCTGAATCAGAAAAGGGCGGGAGTTATAAAGTTGAAAGAAAAAAGGATTAGAAATTTTTGTATCATAGCTCATATTGATCACGGTAAATCTACCCTGGCTGATCGACTGCTGGAAGCAACAGGGACCCTTACTGCCCGGCAGATGAAAGAACAGGTTTTGGATCAGATGGATCTGGAAAGGGAGAGGGGCATAACCATTAAGTTGCAGGCTGTTCGTCTATTATATAATGCAGCAGACAGTGAAGAATATATACTTAACCTGATCGATACCCCTGGCCATGTGGATTTTAATTATGAGGTGTCGCGAAGCCTTGCTGCCTGTGAAGGAGCTATTCTAGTTGTTGATGCTGCCCAGGGAATAGAAGCCCAGACCCTGGCTAATACTTTTCTGGCCCTTGAACAGGGTTTAACCATAGTGCCGGTGATCAACAAAATCGATTTGGATAATGCCGACCCGGAAAGAGTAAGACAGGAATTGTTCGGTTTAATTGGCGATGAAGCGGAAGAAGCGCTGCTTGTGTCGGCAAAAAAAGGATCGGGGATTGGCGAGGTGCTTGAGGCAGTAGTCAGGAAAATCCCCCCTCCTGATGCCGAAGAAGGAGAACAACCTTTAAAAGCGCTGATATTTGATTCACATTATGATCAATACCGGGGTGTAATTGCATATATCAGGGTGATGGAGGGCAGTGTGGCCAGCGGCGACCGGGTTAAGTTTATGAATACAGGTAAAATTTTTGAGGTTGGAGAAATCGGAGTTTTCCGTCCAGCCATGCAGGAGGTAGAAAAACTTGATACCGGCGAAGTGGGTTACCTGATTGCTTCGATAAAAAATGTGAAAGATGCGCAGGTCGGTGACACAGTAACCAGGGCAAATAAACCTGCTCCTAAAGCGCTTGCCGGATACCGAAAAGTTGTACCGATGGTTTTCTGCGGTCTTTTTCCACGTGACAGTAATGATTTTCATACACTGCGCGATGCAATCGAAAAACTGACTTTAAATGATTCTGCCCTGACTTCCGAACCGGAAAAATCAACAGCGCTGGGCCTCGGTTTTCGTTGTGGTTTTCTTGGTCTGCTGCACATGGATATCGTCCGGGAAAGGCTGGAAAGGGAGTATGATCTTGATTTGATTGTTTCGGCTCCCAGTGTGGTATATAAGGTTCATCTCCGAAACGGTGAGATAACAGAGGTGGATAACCCGGCCCTGATACCGGAGACGGGTGAGCGGGATGCCATTGAAGAACCTTATGTTCTTGCAACAATCCTCATACCGGCTGAGTATATAGGTGCGGTGATGGAATTGTGCCAGGATAAAAGGGGTGATTTGCACAATACGGAATATCTTGATTCAGGCAGAGTCCGGCTTGTTTATAAAATGCCCCTTGCGGAAATCATCTATGACTTTTTTGATCTGCTCAAGTCTCGCACCAGGGGTTATGCTTCCCTTGATTACGAGATGCATGGCTACAGGCAATCAGACCTGGTTTTAATGGATATACTGGTCAATGCGGAAAAGGTGGACGCCCTATCCTTTGTTATCCACAGGGATAAAGCTTATCAACGCGGCCGGGAAATGATTGAAAAACTTAAGGATATTATCCCGCGCCAAATGTTTGATATTCCGATTCAGGCAGCAATAGACAACAAGATAATTGCCCGGGAAACTATCAAGGCGCTGCGCAAGAATGTAACAGAAAAGCTTTACGGTGGTGATGTTACCCGGAAGCGGAAATTGCTTGAGAAACAGAAAGAAGGTAAGAAAAAAATGAAGCAGATAGGCAGGGTAGAAATTCCCCAGGAGGCTTTTACTGCTGTTTTAAAGGTCAGGTAACTTTTTATTAATATAAAGGGAGGCATTGCCATGGGTGAAGAAAAAACAAAATGGGAGCAGGTATAGCTATAGGCCTGGTCCTGGGAGTGGCAATCGGTGTAATGATGGATAATATTGGTTTAGGCGCAGGTATCGGCCTGGTTCTTGGAACAGCAATAGGTGCTGCCATAAAAAAGCGCTAATAATACTGCAGTGCATAATTTCATTTTTAGTTATTTCGGGTAAATATTACAGAAGGTAGATAGCAATAACCCTGATAACGAAAAATCCAATATGAGTAAAAGCGTGGGCAACCATGGCTACTTCAAGGCTGTGGCGCCAAAAAAGCCAACCAAAAACAACTCCGCCCAGGGCATTTAAGAATACGGTCCTTAGAACCAGCACGGTTGTTAATGGAACAACTGCTGCGAGAGCAGGCAGATGACCCAGACCAAAGAGGATTGCGGCAATTATATTACAGGACCAGATCAAGACCGGGCCCGGTTTTCCGGCCGAACGTTGGAACAGTTTCCAACCGAGCCAGACCAGGAGAGACATTACTCCCCAGCGTAATAAAAGCTCCTCGGTTATGCCACCATACAGGAGTCCCAGGCCAAGTTGTCCCAGGAGACCGCTTTCTCCGGCATCGATGTTGCTGATTTCTGATCCGGCAAAAGGCATAACCATTAAGTCGAATAATACAGCAACCACGGCAAAAGCAAGTCCCAGGATGGCTGCCCTGCCCAAGTGCTGTTTCAGCCGGGTTAAAACTTCGGTTCCATAAGCGCTTTTTTCGTAGATCAGTGATACAAGCCCCACTCTGGGAGCAGTTAAGCAGCCTATTGCAACAGCGACTAAAACAAGAATGGCAGATTGTAAAAGCGAGAGTATAACCAGTAATGAAACAGGTAGGTCAGGCGCCTCGGGCAGTGCTGCCAGGGTTTGATCAAGCTGGGGCAGCAGCTGCCACAGCAGTGACAAAACACCGATCAAGCCTATTGCCGACAAAACGAGGAAAGGTTTCCAAAATGGATACTTATTTGCCATTGCCGGGCCTCCTTGCCTGGGCTGGTAATGTCTGAAATTATTTCAGAGTATTATATAATTCAATATAGCATAAAACCAGCGTATTAAATAGTAAGCGCAAGAAATTAATCGTTCCTGAAATGCTGCTAAGTTTTAAAAGGTTGATTCGGCAGAGGTTAAAACATTTCACAATAATTGGTATACTAAGACCAGGTAATCTGACAGTATAACGATTTAGAAGGAGAGAGCAAGTTGAGTTTTTCACCGGCAGTAAATTCTCAGGAAGAGACAGAAAGAGATAAAAGTCTGTTATTTGCTTTCAAGGGCGAAAAACTTTTAGTAAATGAGGTGGATGACCGCTACCAGGTTCCTCTATTAAAAGAGACCAACGAAATAACACCTGGGAAGGGCAAAAAGCATTATATTGGTAACCTCGCCGAGAAACCCTGTTTTGCCGTAGAGCTGGATGATGGTTTTAGGATTAAAGATAAATTTCACCTGGTCGGGCTGCGAGAGCTATTTGGGTTGCTGGATGATCAGAGCTTCAGGGCAGCTCTGACAGGCATACAGATTGTGAGCTGGGACAGGATGCACAAGTTTTGCGGCAAATGTGGTGCTGTAACTAATTATTCCCAAACCGATCGGGCAAAAGTATGTAATCAATGTGGCTCCGTTTATTATCCCCGAATATCACCGGCTGTAATAGTGGCTATACGCAGGGGAGATAAATTACTCCTTTTAAGGAATAAGCAATTTAAACGTGATTTTTACAGCGTTCTGGCCGGTTTTGTCGAACCGGGGGAATCACTTGAAGAATGCCTGGTTAGAGAAGTTAAGGAAGAGGCGGGTATCGAAGTTAAAAATATACAATATTTTGGTAGTCAGCCCTGGCCTTTTCCCAACTCGCTGATGGTTGGTTTTACTGCGGACTATGCAGGTGGTGATCTGCAGGTCGATGGAGTTGAAATATCTGATGCCGGTTGGTTTACACCCGAAAATTTTCCTAATCTGCCGGGGCCGATCAGTATTGCCCGCAAGCTGATCGATGCTTTTGTTGAAGAGCAAAAGGTTAGAAAATAAAAAGCTTCCGTTTTTTATTATCATGTATAACGGAAGCTATATATTATAAATTATACTTATTTTTATAGTTCGCCACGCAGACCGAGATCGTCAGCTGCTGCCTGCATTCCTTTAATAGACTCTTCAATAATTTCATTCAAGTCCATTCCCAGCATGGCGGCGCCATCTTCAATTATTTTACGATCTACTCCTGCAGCAAAATTTTTATTTTTATATTTTTTCCTGACCGAACTTACTTTTAAATCAAGGATGCTTTTACCGGGGCGCATCAAAACAGTGGCAACAATTAAGCCGGTCAGCTCGTCAATTGTATAGAGTACTTTTTCCATTGTCTCAACCGGTTCCACATCTGAACAGATTTTCCAACCATGACTGATTATAGCCCTGATATAATCCTCCGGCCAACCTTCATTTGTTAAGATTTCTCTTGTTTTTGTACAGTGCTGCTTCGGGTATTTTTCATAATCGAGATCGTGAGCCAATCCGACTACACTCCATTTTTCAATATCTTTTTCACCTAATCTTTTAGCAAAATGGATCATCACAGCCTCTACGGCCAGGGCATGCTTGACTAGTGCCTCGTTTTGATTATATTCTTTTAGCAGTGCCATTGCTTCTTCCCTGGTTGGTGTTTTAGCCATTTTATTCACTTCTTTCTCTGAGTTTAGTAGTAACTTCCGGTTCAAATTAATATAATGCAAGATCGAGTTTAGTAAAACGATTGTTCTTTAACAAGGTTCGCTTCGCAGTTGGTTAACTCCTTCTGTTCTGAATTAATCAAATCTGTTATCTGTTGCAATCATTTGACATGGATTGATCATGTATATATAGTTATTCCGGGACAAATCAGCGATTGTTTCAAGCCAGTGGTTGAATAATTTCGGTAAACTATTACAGGAGGTAAATAAATTGAATGATGAATTAACCATCAGGGAGTCTGTCAGCGATGATATTAATAGAATTCTTAAGGTGGAGTATAAAGCTTTTGGTTTGGAAGAAGGGCCTGAAATAGTCGAGCTGGTTAAAAACTTGTTTGATGATCCCAGCGCAGAGCCTCTGCTTTCCCTCGTAGCTGTGATTAAAGGGGAAATTCAGGGGCACATTTTATTTACAAAAGCACAGGTTGCTTCCCGTGAAAAATCGGTAGTCTCTATACTTGCTCCGTTGGCTGTAGCTCCTGATTATCAAAGTCAGGGTATAGGCGGCAGGTTAATAACAGAAGGATTGGCTATGCTTTCTCAAAGAGGATTTGAGCTTGTTTTTGTTCTTGGCCATCCGGGTTATTATCCACGTTATGGTTTTAACGTGGTGGGCAGTCTGGATTATACCACACCCTATCCCCTTCCGGCTGAACATGCAGATGCCTGGATGTTTCAAGAACTTAAACCAGGTGTTGTGACTAGGTATAGTGGCAAAGTTACCTGCGCGAATGCATTGGATCGTTCAGAATATTGGTGTTAACTGCTGCTTTTAGCCTGAAATAAGGCTACAGCATTCATATTGAATTGATTGCAGACTATGCAAATTAATTACCAAGATCGTTCATAATACTATTTGAAGTGTCGGTAATTTCAGTAATCTTGGCAGCTATATCAGTGATGCTTTCAGCTCCGTCACTTGCTCCCTGGGCAATCTGATCGGTTCCGTTGAGGAGTTCGCCAATGGAAGAAAGCAGATCCTGGGAGGTCTGGTTAAACCCAGTAAAATAGTCATTTATACTTTCTGCGTCTTTGTTGTATTTTGTTGCAATATTAATCATCATTCCATAATCGTTATTAACATCTTCTGACATAAACTCAAGCAGCCTGTTCGAGCTCAGGGTGAGGTTATTAACCGCTTTTGTAACTTTTTCTGTAATTACCTGGATCTCAGAAATATTATCTTTCGATTTTTCTGCCAGTTTTTTGATTTCATCAGCCACAACAGCAAAGCCCTTGCCTGCTTCTCCTGCTCTGGCAGCCTCTATAGCAGCGTTAAGAGACAGCAAATTGGTTTGAGTATTGACATCGATGATTGACTTGGATAACACGGATATTTGTTCAACTACCTTCGAATCACTGATGGCAGATTCGAGCTCCTTTTTTGTTGTTTCGAAAATACCCAATGCTTTATCCTGTGCCTGAGACACGCTATCCATAGTTTCACCGGCGCTACTTTTGATTCCTACAGTGATTTCATTACCTTCCTTAGCTTTTTGGGCCATATCCTGGATGGAGTTGGCAATGTCCAGTGTTGTTCCGGCAATATTATCTGAGTTTGCGGAAGTTTCCTCCATTGAGGCAGACAATTCTTCCGTGGCAGATGCAATATCTTCGATGTAGCTGGTCAGTCCGCTTAGCCTGTTAGCTGACTCAGTCTAATAATTATTAATATAATCTTACATTCAGGAAAGTTTTACAATGAGAATGATCCCCATATTAAGATATGAATATCCCCATTTATTACTCCTGGATTCCCCATAGACTGCAATGGTTTAAAGAATTGAATTGAAATGCCAGTAGGTTTAGTGTTTTTATTGCCGGGTTTTGTAAATAAATTCCTGATATTACTTCAAAATATAACGGGGAGGCAGTTTATTGAGCAGCTCCCGGCATTCATGGTATAATGTTAGGCAACTGTGAGTCAGCAGATGATGCCGGGGGCTTGCTCCTGGCATCATTTTAATGTTTTAGATTCTTTAAAAATGCGAGGATATGGAAATGAGTCATCGAATACTGCATAACTGGATCAACGAAATGGCAGAGATGTGTAAACCTGAGCGGATTGAGTGGATTGATGGGAGTGCTGAACAGCGTTCAAAACTTGAAGCTGAAGCAGTGAATAGTGGTGAGTTGGTTCGACTTAATCAAAATAAATGGCCCGGATGTCTTTATCATCGCACTGCTGTTAATGATGTAGCCCGTACAGAAAATCTAACCTATATCTGCACCTCCAGGGAGGAGGATGCCGGCCCGAATAATCGCTGGATGAGTCCGGCTGCAGCCTACAAGCAGGCAGGAGATATCTTTAAGCATTCCATGATCGGGCGGACCATGTATGTTATCCCTTTTTCCATGGGCCCGATTGGTTCTCCTTTCAGTAAAATCGGAGTTGAGCTAACTGATAGCATTTACGTAGTTATAAATATGTTGATCATGACCCGGGTAGGACAGGAGGTATTGCAGGAACTTGGTTCTGACGGAGATTTTTGCAGATGTCTGCATGGAAAGGCAGATCTTCAAATTGATAAACGGTTAATCCTGCATTTTCCCGAGGATAACACTATCTGGAGTGTCGGTTCTGGTTATGGGGGCAATGTTTTGCTTGGTAAAAAATGCCTGAGCCTGCGTATAGCCAGTTACTTTGGCTTAAATGAAGGATGGCTGGCGGAGCATATGCTGATAATGGGCATTGAAGATCCTACCGGTCGTATTGATTACATTGCAGCTGCCTTTCCCAGTGCGTGCGGAAAAACTAACCTGGCCATGCTTGTTCCCCCGGAGCCTTATCTGTCCCGGGGATATAAAATCTGGACAGTCGGCGACGATATTGCATGGATCAGGATAGGAAAAGATGGGCGTTTATGGGCTGTAAATCCAGAAAGCGGTTTTTTCGGCGTGGCACCCGGTACCAATTCTCAGTCGAACCCCAATGCCCTGGCAACCATCCGTAAAGATACTATTTTCACCAATGTGTTACTTACGAAAGAGGGCGATGTCTGGTGGGAAAAGGGAGAAGGGTCTCCACCGGCTGAAGGTATTGCCTGGGATGGCCGCCCATGGAAATGGGGCATGGTTGACGAATCCGGCGAACCAGTGCCGGGAGCTCATCCAAATTCACGGTTTACCGCCCCGATTGCCAATTGCCCGATTGCCTCGCCCGAATGGGCGAATCCCCGGGGAGTTCCCCTTTCGGCAATTGTATTTGGAGGCCGCAGATCAGATGTAGTACCCTTGATATATGAAGCATTTGACTGGAATCACGGGGTTTATATCGGAGCTACAATGTCTTCCGAACTAACAGCTGCCCAGTATGGAAAACTTGGTAGGGTACGGCATGATCCGATGGCAATGATGCCTTTTTGCGGATACAACATGGGTGATTACTTTCAACACTGGTTAACAATGGGCCAGCGTCTTGATAAATCACCAAAAATATTTCATGTAAATTGGTTTCGTAAAGATGAATACGGCAACTTTATCTGGCCTGGTTTTGGTGAAAACCTGCGTGTCCTGGAATGGATTTTAAAAAGGACCAGGGGAGAAGGTGAAGCTGTTGAAACACCTTTAGGTTTTATGCCTTCAGAAGGAGCATTAAACCTGGATGGTATTAATCTTAAACAGTCTGACCTGCAACCGCTTTTTGAAGTGAACCGTAATCTCTGGTTGGATGAAGTGGCGGAAAACAGGCATTTTTTCAGCCAGTTTGGTTCGCGCCTGCCGGTAGAAATTGAAGCTGAAAGCGACAAGCTGGAAAAAAGGCTGAAGTAAAATATATTTTATGACCGAAAAAAGTAATATAAAGGTTATAGTAAATCGATTGTAGAGGTGACAAAGATTTTTACCAGGTATGGATCGTAAATTACTCCGCTGTTACCGGTGATGATTTCTTTTATTTCTTTGTTACTCATTTTTTCCACCCGGGACATCCTGTCATAATCACAGGCTATCCTAATCATTCTTGACTGCAGGGGAATTTTATCAGCCTCAAGGCCGCCAGGGTAGCCACTGCCATCATATCTTTCATGATGGGCTAAAACATAATCAGCTATATCCGAGAATTCACTGATCGATCGCAACAATTTATAACCGATTTCAGGGTGTCGGTTTGGTTTATTGTTACCGATCAGGGTTAGATTGTTTTTTTCTTCTGGACCATTAGGTTTGCTTTCTATTCCAATCCAACCAAGGTTGTGCATTAACCCGGCTATTTCCACATCTTTAATTGCGTTTTTATCCATGCCCAGGATTTTCCCAAATTCCCTGCATATAGAGCTCACATTTTTACTGTGGTCTTCTTCGCCGGGAAATTTTTCATAAAGACTGGCAGTTAATAACTTAATTACTTTGCTTTTGTATGTGTCGTTTTCCTTCATTTTATCCTTGTACATGGAGTCTTCAGCCTGTTTATAAATATCGTTAAAATGTACTTTAACACTTTTTTTGGTTTTTAAACCGAAAGAAACAGACAGCTTAATTTTTTTCGGTTTTTTATCTGCGATTGTTTTTTTTATCCTGTTCATGATTGAATTTGCACTGGTAGAGTCAGTTTTTGGAAGCAGGATAACAAATTCGTCACCTCCTACCCGGGAAATGATGTCATCTGCCCGGCATTCATCCCTTAATATTTCAGCAAAATCAATCAGCAGGTTGTCGCCTTCGATATGTCCGAAAGCATCATTTGTTATTTTTAGTCCGTTCAAATCGGCCATGAGTAAGCTGATCGGGTGGTTTCTTTCTGTGTTCAAACGGTTTAGCTCTTCTTCGTAGAATCTGCGATTATAAAGGCCGGTTAATTGATCATGGAAGCTGAGGTAGCGGATTTCCTGCTCAATTGTTTTTCTCTCATCAATATTACGGCTTACGCCAATCACTTCAACTTCGTTTTTTTCGTTTTCACGATACTTGGTTGATACTTCAACCCAGATTATAGTTCCGTCTTTACAGGGTTGCTGCAATTCTGTAATAAAACCTGATAGCTTATCCGGATTATTACGCAATGCAGACAAATTATCGCTGATTTCTTCTGAAAACATTTGATAGGATTCAGGGGTAAGTGATTCTTCGATGCTTTGGGCCATTACTTCTTCAGGAGTGAAACCCCTCAATTGAAATATAGAAGGGCTGATATAGGTAAATTTATTGCTGCTCAGGTTGAGAACCCAAATCACATCGGAAGTGTTTTCTGTAATAAAACGATACTTCTCCTCGCTAAGCTTCAGGGCTTCCTCGTATTGCTTGTTTTCTGTAATATCCGTATGCGAACCGGCTACGCGGTATATTTTGCCATCAGCCTTTTTCAGCCCTTGTCCGCGAGCCCTGATCCAGCGGATTGTTCCATCTTTATGGAGCATACGGAATACATTATCATATACCAGGGTTTTTTCCGATAAAAAATCCTCGATATCTATGTAAACCCTGTTTTTATCATCAGGGTGCAGCATATTATCAAAAGTTAAAAAATCATTTGGCAGTTCGCTGTCCTGGTAACCGAGTTGTTCCTTCAATTTGGCGGATAAAAACAAGCTGTTTTTTGTCAGATCCATGTCAAAGATACCGTCAGTGCTGCCTCTTATTGCTAGTTCGAACTGCTCTTTTTGCTCCTGTAGTTCGTTTTGTATATTTATCTTATCGGTTATATCTCTTGCAGCGGCATAGATCAACTTATCTTTGGGGTAGGATCTCCACTCTATAAATCTGTAAGTTCCATCTTTAGTCCGATAACGGTTAGTAAAATTAATGATCTTATCGTTTTTCTCCAGGGTGCTAATTGCATCGAGTGTTGCTTGCATGTCGTCGGGGTGAATAAAATTAAGGAATTTTTTACCATTAAGTTCACCGGAAGAATAACCGAGAATTTCTTCCCATGCTTTGTTTGTCTTGATAAAGTAACCCTCCATGTCAGCAATACAGAGCAGATCAAGGTTAACAGAAAAAAACCCTTCGAGTTGCTCCGTTTTTTCAGTCAGCTCCAACTGCAGTCTTTTTTGCTCGTCGACTTCATTTTTTAAGCCTGTCACCAGGGTTTTTAATTGTCCGGCCATCTGATTGAAGGACCTTGACAGACTGCTTATTTCCCTGATGTTGCTGGGCTGATCTTTGTATTGATCCCAATCGCCCCGGGCTAGAATTTCGGCTGAATCCCTCAGCTTACTAACAGGGTTAATTACACGCCTGGTAATGTAAATGCTTAATAAAATGCTGATCAACAGGGTGGAAAGCCTCAGTAGTACGGTTGTTCTGTTGTTACTGTTTATCTGGGCCATAAAATCAACCTCGGGGATTACAGTAATAATATACCAGCTTAATCCAAAACGATCGCTATATGGGGTTGCAAAACCGAATTGACGTTCTCCTTCAATGTTGAAATCAAAGTCCAGCGATTCTTTGATATGGGGGGGGTACCATTTTCATCCACAAGCTCTATCGCTGAAGAGGCGATTAATGGTATTGTGCTTTCAGTTGCCCTGATCCTGTTCACCTCGCTGCTGCCGGTGGAAGAATAAGGTTGCTTGGAAGAAGAAGCAATCAAAAAGCCGTCGCAGTCGATAATATAGCTCTGGCCGGTTTTGCCAATAGCCAGGTTCGAGAGGAATGAACTGAAATGCGATAGAAACAGATCTGCTGCTGTTACACCAATTAATATGCCTTCTTCGTTATATACCGGGCAGCTGGCAGATATTGTTAAATCATCACCTGTGAAAAGTGTATATACTTCACTCCAGGTGTTGTCGCCCCGTGCAACAGCTCTTCTGAACCACTGCCTTTCAGTGGCATTAAAACCGGGAACAACCTGGACAAGATCAGTAATATTTCCCATTATGTCTGTGTTATATTTATTAAATGCTCCTTTTACAAAATCATCAGTGTAAATTTTGTAAAGGTTTCCGTCTGCCCCTTCACGACCGGCATTGGCCAGGCCGCCATCTGTATTGCCGTAATAAATACTTGTAACAGAGTCGAACACCTGGATCTGTTCCCAGAAATGCTTTAAAAGCGCTTCCTGATCGGAATTGTCAAGCAGACCATGGCCAATTGAATTAGAATTGGCCCTGATGATTTGGTGGGGGGTATTCAGGAAATCATGTAACCGGTCTTCAATTCTGGCGTTGATTTCACTTCTAAGCTGAAGGGCAACATCATTTACAGATTCCTGCCCATTCCGGTACGAAAAGTAACCAACCAGAGAGACAGATATAAAGGTTAAACAAACCAATGGGAGCAAAAGCATTGTTTGCAATGAGATATTGTTGAAAAAGTCATTTATCTTTAAGCGGGCTATTATTAGCAACCTCCATTGCGCCAACGACGAGGTGAAGAATAATCAAAAATTGAGATGGGGCTATCTTTTTTAAAAACCGACTTTGTCCTTTATTATATTGTCTTGGCAGCGCTCAACATTATATATGAATTATTAAAAAAATAGCATGTGTACATAAAATTGTCAATAATGATTATGAATTGTCATTCATTTGCAATTTGATTAGAGCCGGATAAAGGGTTTTTTATATAGAAGTTGAATTTTTAGCTAAGACCGGGGTTGAGAAGCTCTTAATAAAAAGATTGAGGAGGAATCTGCATGCTGAAAGAATTTAAAGAGTTTGCCATGAAAGGTAATGTAATCGACCTTGCTGTTGCGGTGATTATTGGCGGAGCTTTTGGTAAAATCATTACTTCCCTGGTTGAAGATATTCTCATGCCCTTGATCGGTATTTTTATGGGCGGTGTTTCCCTTGATCAATTAAGCCTGTCAGTTGGAGATGCTGTTTTTGCTTACGGTATGTTTATCCAGAATATTGTTGATTTCATAATAATTGCCCTGGTAATTTTCTTCATGATCAGGTTTATGAAAAATGTTAAGAAAAAAGAAGCGGTGAAAGCTTCAGAACCGAAGCCAACCCGGGAAGAAGAGCTGTTGGTTGAAATTCGCGATATATTAAAAAACCGGTAAACGGATAAAGAAGGTTATAAAAGTGTGCTGTTTATAAGATCTGTTCAACCAATCCTGGTAATAGTAGTAATTGGCATAATTCTGATTTATTAATAGGAAGGACTTTTGTGATGCCAGATTATATTATTGAACTTGCTCAACCTGAACATGTGGTCTTTCTTCCATCAATTGAAAGGGCTGCAGCTGAAGTGTTCCCTGCTGGTATGATCCCGGATAAGGTGAAAGAAAGTGTAATGCTGGTAGAATATCTTGAAGAAGCGCAGTCCAGGGGGCAGCTGTGGGTGGCTTTGACAGCAGGGGATCAACCAATCGGGTTTGCTATGGTTACTGATGAAGGCAATGAAGCAATGCTGGCTGAAATCGATGTTCACCCCGATCATCAGAAAAAAGGCCTTGGCAGAAGGTTGGTTTTAGAAGCGGTTCAATGGGCTTACAAAGCAGGATACCAGGGTATAAGCCTGACAACTTTTAAAGATATTCCCTGGAACGCCCCATTTTATGAGTCAATTGGTTTCAGACAGTTGAATCGTAAAGAGCTGTCAACAAACCTCCACAGTATTTTAAACAATGAAGAAAAGCTTGGTTTGACCGGAAGAGTAGCCATGTATCTCGATTTCCGGGGAGTAGAGCAGCAAGATTCCAGACCTGTCAAAGGTAACCTTTCAGGATTATAACCTGATTAAAAAACCGGTTGAGGTTGTCGGCATCGCTGCCTCAGTCGAGTAGATAAGGAAGCTGCCTGATGGATCGCAAAACTCTTACAATTCTTAATTTCGGTAAATACGGCGGTTTTATAGCTGTTCTGTGGTTGGCAATTAATAACGCCGGTTTTGATTTGTCCGGTGCGATTATACCGTTTGTGTTTATTTTTGCCCTGGATAATGTGCGCACCTACTATTTAGACAGTAAACTACCTGTTTTCAGTGAGCCAACCCTGTACCTTCAGGCCTTGTTAACCCTGGTTTTCATTTTTCTGGATGGTTCCACCCTCGGTGGAATTCTGTTGATTATCCTGATTGCCGAAAGCAAGCTCTCTTATTCTCACACCAGTGGAGAGAATATATTTTTATTATCACTGGCCGGGTTTCCAGCAGCTAGCGCACTGGCCTTATTGCGCAGTTCAGAATTAAATTGGGGGAATATGGCTGCTTCTCTTGTTAATATGCTTTTTTTCTTTTTTGTCTATGCCGTTACGAAAATGGCCCGTCGGCAAATGGATGAAAGAAAAAGGGCAGAGAATGCCCTGGAACAGCTTGATCGTTCAAAGCGTGATCTTGAACTGGCCTATAATAAGCTGGTTGAAGTCAGCAAAGAAAAGGAACACCTGGCAGCGGTTGAAGAGCGTTCACGCCTGGCCCGTGAACTGCATGATACCCTGGCCCATAGCCTGACAGCGATTATTGTCAGCCTGGAAGCAGGCAAAAGGATTGCCCTGAAAGAACCCCGGAAAGCCCTGGAAGAAATCATAAAAAGCCAGGAACAGGCCCGCAAGGGGCTGGATGAAGTCCGCCTGACTGTTAAAGCGCTGCGCAGTGATAGTTTGGCGGATGTTGATTTTGCTGCCGCCGTCAAAAATTTTGCCCGTGATTATTCCGGGAGCGGGATAGAGATATCTTACCAGGCTGATCAAGACGTTATGTTGTCCAGAAATTACGAAACAGTGTTTTACAGGATTATTCAGGAAAGTATAACCAACAGTATTCGCCACGGTCATGCCACGGCCATTGATATTTTTATCCGGCAGTTTAATGGCCGGCTGTTGCTTGAGGTGATTGATAACGGCAGTGGTAGTGAAGGTTTAGTTGAGGGTTACGGTTTGCAGGGTATTCGTGAAAGAGCTGCTTCAATAGGCGGTGAGGTTGCTTTTGATAACCTGGATACAGGCGGATTTAAAGTCAGTGTAAGCCTGAAGGAGATTAAACAATGAGAAAAAAGATCAAGGTAATCATAGCTGATGATCAACGCCTGATGAGAGAAGGTCTTAAAACCATCCTTGAACTGGAAGAAGATATTGAAGTGGTTTCAACGGCAGTTAACGGACAGGAAGCGGTTGATTTAAGCCTGCAGCACCAACCAGACATAGTTTTAATGGATATCCGGATGCCTGAAATGGATGGCGTGGAAGCAACCCGCCGGATAGTCTCCGAAGGTATAGGCACAAGAATAATTATTGTTACTACATTTGATGATGATGAGTTGATTATTAAAGCACTGAAAGCGGGGGCAAAAACTTATGTGTTAAAAGATCTGCCCTCGGAAAAGCTGCTTTTTGTAATAAGGGCCACTCACCGGGGAGATATAATTTTGCAGCCTGAAATAGCAGCAAAGCTTGTTGAAAGGGCTTTTGAAAGTGGCGGAGTTAAGAATGAAAGTAATCAGGAGGGCAGCTTGACGGAGCTCACAGAAAGAGAAAGGGATATACTGGCCTTGATGGCTGAAGGTTTGAGTAACAGTGATATTGCAGGTAAACTATTTTTAAGTGAGGGTACAGTAAAAAACCAGGTAAGTGTTATTTATAGTAAACTGGGAACAAGCGATAGAACCCAGGCAGTTTTACTGGCTATTAAGAACAAGCTGGTCTAATATATTTCTGCAATTTATGACCCCGGTAATATTGGCAGGTGACAATTTAGTTACTGCAGTGACTGGGGTTTTTTTATGCCAACCTTTAGAATTAAAGCGTAAGGTTTTTTGATAATAGTTAATAACGTTTTTGCCACGATGGTTTGACGATTATTTGTATGAAGAAGGAGGAAAATATAATGGGTAAAAAAGTTACTGGCGGTATTCTTTTGATTGTAGTGGGAGTATTTCTTTTGTTGAATCAGCTGGGGTTGATTATGGGGCAGACTTTTTTGTTTCTGCTGGCCAGCGGTTTTATTGCTGTTTATTTCCTGCTCGGTGGCAGGAAAGAATATGGAAACGTAGGGTTTTTGATTCCGGGTGTGATTTTACTGTCTATTGCATCATTTGCGTCATTATCGGATAGAGTTGACGAATTAAGCCCGGTATTTTTTTTCCTTGGTTTAAGCCTCAGCTTCTTCATTGTATTTGCTCTTCACACTTACTGGTTTAAGAACCTGGATAATGGAGATCGCTTCTGGCCTGTTTACCCGGCAGGAGGATTGCTGCTATTGGCCGGAATTATTGGCCTTGGTTTGTCTGGCAGGTTTGTAGAGTCACTGGGCTTGTTGAATTACTTCTGGGTTATTGTCTTGATCGGAATCGGGGCATGGCTGGTATTCAGCAGCTTAAAAAAACAGGGGAAAAAGAATAACTGAAAGTAGTAAAACAGGTCATTTTAATGAAGGGGGCAGCTTGTAATGCCCCCTTTTAAAATATTATTCCTTTTTTATCAAGCCTGCAAGTTTTGCTATTTCAATAACCGGGATGGGAATTATTGATAATAATAAAGCAGTCAGGTACATCTCCGGAGAAAGCCGGGCAAGCCTGAAAGCATAGGCAAGTGAAGGCATAAAAACAACCAGGGCAACCATAAATGTTGAAAAAAGGGCTGCGAAGCAGATGATTTTATTAGAGAATATTCCAATCATAAACAATGAACGGTTAGAGCGCATATTAAAAGCATGAAAGATTTGTGATAGAGCCAGCACTATAAAGGCCATGGTCCGACCTTCGATAATACTGCCGTCTGCATTTCTGCCGATTGTGAAAGCAAGCAGGGTCAGTATGGCGAACATTATTCCCTGAAGAATAATTCGCAGGCCAAAACCTCCTGTAAAGATGCTTTCTTCCCTCGGTCTTGGTTTGCGGGCCATAACATTGTCCTCCACAGGTTCCATGCCCAGGGCTATGGCTGGAAAACTATCGGTGACAAGGTTAATCCAGAGAAGCTGCACTGAAAGAAGGGGTGATATTTTCCAAATAATCATGGCCAGGAAGACTGTCAATAGTTCTCCGATATTGGTGCCGAGTAAAAACCCAACTACTTTCCTGATATTGTCATAAATACCGCGACCTTCGCGTACCGCATCGACAATAGTAGCAAAGTTGTCGTCTGTCAGGACCATATCGGCCGCGCCCTTGGCTACATCCGTTCCGGTTATGCCCATAGCACAGCCGATATCAGCAGCCTTAAGAGCAGGAGCATCGTTCACTCCGTCGCCGGTCATTGCAACTATGTTACCGGTGCTTTGCCAAGCTCTGACAATGCGTATTTTATCGGCAGGAGAAACCCGGGCATAAACTGATACCCCGCTAACCTGTTCTTTCAGCTCCTGGTCAGACATTATTTCCAGGTTATCGATGTTAACTGCCCGATCCCCTTCCCGTAGTATACCGAGCTCGGAAGCAATAGCTGACGCCGTCAGAATATTGTCCCCGGTGATCATAACCGGTCTGATTCCAGCCTGGCGGCAGGTTGATACTGCTTTCCTGGCTTCGGAACGGGGCGGGTCAATCATACTCAGCAGACCTAAAAAAGTCAGGTCGCTTTCCAGGAAATCAGCCCCGGGATTTGGGGGTAGCTCTGCTATTTCTTTATAAGCAACGCCAAGAACCCTTAAAGCCTGTTTGCTCATGTTATCTGTGAACCTGCGGGCAGTATCGATATCTCCCCTGGTGCACCTTTTGGCCAGATTGTCGAAGGCGCCTTTAACGATAACTGTTTTATCCCCGTTGATACTATTAACGGTGGTCATTAATTTGCGCTCTGAATCAAAAGGCAATTCGGCTAACCGGGGATACTTTTCTTCTAGCAGCTCTTTCAAGAGCCCGTTATTATGAGCAGCCTGGATAATTGCAGTTTCGGTAGGATCACCGATATATTTTGCAGAACCATTTTCAAACCCTATTCTTCCATCGCTGCATAAGGTGGAGAGGAGAAGGAGGTTTTTTGCTGCAGGGCTGTTGTCCATACTCACTTTTTCCAGTTCAGATTTACCTTCCAGGTACAAATGGATCAGGGTCATTTTATTTTCAGTAAGAGTTCCGGTTTTATCAGAACATATTACAGAAGCACTGCCCAGTGTTTCTACAGCAGGAAGCCGGCGTATTATCGCCTTGCGCCTGACCATTCGCTGAACACCCATCGCCAGTACTACTGTTACTATTGCCGGTAGTCCTTCCGGTATAGCTGATACAGCAAGGGCCACTGAGATCATGAATATTTCTATGACAGGCATACCTTCAAGCAGCCCTATGGCAAATATTACGGCACAGGCAGCCAGGGCGGCAAGGCCAAGATATTTGCCCAGCCTGGCCAGTTTAAACTGCAGGGGTGTTTGGCCCTCTTCCTCTCTATCAAGAAGATCGGCAATCTTGCCTATTTCTGTTTTCATCCCAGTGGCAGTTACTACTGCGGTTGCCCTTCCGGAAGAGATAGCGCAACTTGAGAAAACCATGTTACGTCGATCTCCAAGGGGAACCTGGTTTTGGACAACCATGGAGGCCTCTTTTTCTACCGGAACTGATTCGCCGGTGAGAGCAGATTCCTCTGATTTCAGATTGGCAGAGCTGATCAGGCGGGCGTCTGCAGGGACAAAATCCCCGGCTTCCAGTAAAATGATATCACCAGGAACAAGTTGGGAAGCTTCAATGATCTTATTTTCTCCGTCACGAACAACCCGGGCATGAGGTGATGATAATTTTTTCAGGGCTTCTAATGCTTTTTCTGCCTTGCTCTCCTGGATTGTTCCGAGGATTGCATTAATGAAAACAATTAGGATGATTAAGGCTGACTCATAAAAATTTTCCCCTTCATATAGCGCAATAAAAAAAGAAATAGCAGCTGCGGCGATCAGGATCAGGATCATAATGTCTTTGAATTGCTCAAAGAAACGCTGCAGGTTATTCTTTTTTTTACTTTCCCGGATAGTGTTTTCTCCGTATTCAGCCAGGCGTTTTTTTGTCTCGCTGATGGTCAGTCCTGTTTTTATATTTACTTCAAGCTTCTTTACAACATCAATTGCTGTTTGCTGATATGCCGACAACGACAGCGCCTCCATAATTAGTGATTGCCAAATATTTATTTCGAAAATTAATGTTTTATTGCTGTTATTAACTAACCGGTTGTTTAATAATATTTTAAACACTTTTTCCCCCCTGTCAAGCGTCAAGAGTAAATATTTGTATGCTTAGAGGACTATTGTTTCCCCGTATGCGGGAACAATTACCGGAAGGCGGGGATATATGGATGAGACTTTTTTCTGAAATGGAATTATTTTTGCCGGGCTGGAGACAGGAGGAAAGGAATCATCATAATGGTGAAGGTATACAGCTTTTGGTGCAAGTTTTTCTATAAATTGCAGAGAATAACAATCCAGATCGCTGCGCCCCTGGTATGGAATAGTGAGCAGGTCACATTTTTTCGGGTAGGTTTCATCCGGGTCAAGGTTGAGGCTGCCCAAATGTAAAACGGTTTTCCCCCCGGCAGATATTTTGTAAATAAATACTTCTCCCTCGGGATATAGTTTGGCCAGCCTGGATATTTTTTTTACATCCTGCAGATTAGCCAGGGCCCTGCGGCTCAAAAGTGTCTTCAGAATATTTTTAAGATCGAACCGAATATGGCGGCCCCTGAGCACGCTAATTTCAATGGAACCTTTTTTAATTACAGATCCTGGAGCAGTCAGGGCAATACGCCTTTGGTCAACTCCGTCTCTTAACAATATATTTGCTGCATCACGTGAACAGTAAACCATGGCATTGCCTGACCCAAGAATATCGGGGACATCAATGATATGGTCGAAGTGGCTGTGGGTAATGAAAATGTTATCGAAAAGAGCAAATTGTTCAATTGTCGGAGTTGGAAGGTTTTTATTCAGCATGATGAAGGGATCAAACAGCAGTGCATCATTTTCGTTGTGAATTGAGATACTGGCTGTACCATACCATGTAATTTTCATTAAACCACTCCTCGTTACCCGGTTTAATAACCTGCCCGAACAGGACTGCTCAATTATTACTATCGGCTGGAATCAGGATTATTAAGCTATCTTGTTACATAATAATAATAATCGTTAAAATAGTCAAACAATATCATGGTTCCTGTTTTAATCAAGTGGAACAGTTGGTTTGTTCAATGATATAATAATACCGATTATGATTTAATGAATATAAAAGGATGTGATTAGATGAGTGAGCTATTCTGGCAGGCGGCACTATTTATATTTTTTTATTTTTTGGTCTTTTTTTTAGTAGCCCAGGTTATTAAAAATAACTCAATTGTTGATATGGGTTGGGGAGCCGGTTTTGTTTTACTGGCCTTTTATACCCTGATCAGCCAGGGCGCTTATGTGGAAAGAAATATCTTAATAACTATCCTTGTTGCAATTTGGGGTGGCAGACTTGCCTATCATATTGTCAGGCGAAACTGGGGTAAACCGGAAGATTTTCGTTATGCAAAATGGCGGAAAGATTGGGGCAAATGGCTTGTACCGCGGGCGTTTCTCCAGATTTTTATGCTCCAGGGTTTTTTTATGCTGGTTATCGGGTATCCTATAATCCTGGTTAATGCTAACCCGTCAGCCGGCTTAAATATTTTAGATTACCTGGGGATCCTGGTATGGATAATTGGCTTTTATTTCGAATCTGTCGGAGATAAGCAGCTGGCAGACTTCAAAAAAGATCCTGGCAACAAGGGGAAGATAATCAAACACGGACTGTGGAGATATACCCGTCATCCCAATTATTTTGGCGAAGTAACGATGTGGTGGGGCATCTTCCTGGTTTCCCTTTCTGTGCCCGGGGGATATACGGCTATCATTAGTCCACTGACTATAACCCTGTTGCTTCTTTATGTTTCGGGGGTTCCGATGCTTGAAAGAAAATATAAGGATAATCCCGAGTTTCAACAATATGCTGAAGTTACCAGCCGTTTTTTCCCCTGGTTCCCGAAAAACAAACAGAAGGGAGATGAATAAAGTTGGCTTTAAATTTATTATTACTTTACCTGGTTACCCTGGTTGCCTTTCTGATCATTGATCTGATTTGGCTTGGTCTGGTGGCAAGAAAGTTTTATCGTGAGCAGATCGGTTTCATTATGGCTCCGGCTGTTAACTGGCCTGCCGCGATTATTTTCTATTTACTTTACATTGCCGGTTTACTTTACTTTGTTACCTATCCTGCTATTGTGCGTGAGAGTATAGCTTACGCGACTTATTCAGGTGCTTTGTTTGGTTTGATCTGCTATGCTACTTATGACTTAACCAACCTGGCTACTTTAAAAAACTGGCCGCTTAAGGTTACTCTTATTGACCTGGTCTGGGGTAGTGTGTTATCAACCCTGCTGGCGATGGTCGGTTTTTTGTTCGGACGTAATATTTTTTAAGTGGGTCTGCAGAGATATTATTAAAGACAATGAAAACAGGGTTCATTACTCATATTCCGGTTAGTGACGACCAGTAGTTTCAAGAACAACCTTTCTGTCCCGCATGGTTTATTTTAACGAATCATAGTAGTGAGGGTTGGGATTGTTTCAGAAGCATTTCCCCAGATTGTCGTAACGGTATTTTTTTCATAAAGCAGGTTTTTTACGCCAGAGTAGCCGGGACGGTCATCAAGGTTAAAAATAATCACATGCCCGGCTTTTTCTGCTTCCAGGATAGGCATACCCGATATCGGGCAGTTTTCCACACTGTTTGCCGCAGGGTTGATAACGTCACAGGCGCCGACTGCTATAACCAGGTCTGTAGTTTGAAAGATCTGGTTTGCGCTTTCCAGATCAAGGAGCTTGTCATAATCAATTCCTGCTTCGGCCAGAAGAACATTCATGTGACCAGGCATTCTGCCTGCAACAGGATGAACGGCAAATTTAACCATTTTATTTTTTGCTTCAAGGGCAGCTGCTAATTCGGCAACAGCAGTTTGGGCCTGGGCGATCGCCATTCCGTAACCGGGAATAATTATAACTGACCGGGCTTCACCTATAAGTGATTCCAGTGAAGAGCGGTTCTCATTATTGCCTGTTTCTGCACTGTGATTGACATTTTCCGGATCTCCAATCGGTTTTTTAGCTGATACAGTAGATGTAAAACCAGCCAGAACGGCTAGTAAACTACGGTTCATAGCCCTGCACATTATCCGGGTTAAAATGAGGCCTGCTACCCCTACCAGGGCTCCGGTGCCGGTGAGAATCAGGTTGCCTGCAGCGATACCGGCCAGTGAGGCGGCAATTCCGGAAAAAGCGTTTAATAGCGATATTGTAACTGGCATGTCGGCTCCACCGATACGCACGGCCATTAAAAGGCCGGCCAGCAGAGCGGTTATTATGATAGCGAAATGGAAAAATACCGTTTCGGGAGTGAGGCTTCCCAGGACTACAAAAAAAAGAGTGAGAAGGATCAAAATGTTTAGCAGGCGGCCCAGCCAGTTTATCCGGGGGAAGCTGTTCAGGGCCGACCCATGCAGCTTTATTATCGCGATCATGCTTCCGCCCAGAGTTAAAGTGCCCAGAGAAACTGCCAACAGAGCAGTAAAGTTAAAGAAAACTCCGCTAATTAGTGCATTTAAGGCAACATAAGCAATCAGTGCAGAAGCGGCACCTCCTAAACCGTTCAGGAGGGCAACCGTCTGCGGCATCTGAATCATTTTTACCTGTTGTCCCAGGATTAAACCGGCGACTACCCCAATGGCGATAATTGCAACCGGCACTGAAAGAGGCTCCATGCCGTGCATGTTAATGGTGTAAATAACTGCCGCCAGCATTGATAAGGCACCTAACCTATTTCCCCACAGTGCTGTGCGGGGTTTTTGCATCAGGCGAATCCCGGCCAGGAAACCGCTTATAATCAAGAGAGCAATAATGATTTTTACTGCCACGGTGTTTTATCCCCGCTTTCAGAATTTTTCTCTTTGAACATTTTAAGCATACGCTCTGTAACCCAGAAACCGCCGGCAATATTAATGGTAGAGAGCAGCAGGGCTGCCATCAACCAAAGCTTTGCCTCAGGAGGTACAGCTGTATAAAAAGTAATGGCACCTATGAGGGTAATGCCCGATAGAGCATTCATGCCTGACATTAAAGGAGTATGAAGCAGGGAGGGCACTGCTGTTATAATGCGATAACCTACTAATGCGGAAGAAATAAAAAACAAGGTTAATGCCACTGTCATAGACTGTTTGTCTCCTTTTCAAGACCCATAGCCAGTAGCGCACCGTGATGGACTATGCGGCCGTTATAAGTAACCATGGTTGAGTCTACTATTTCATCTTCCCGGTTTGTGATGATTGTGCCATTTTGGGCCAGGTAAGAGAGAAAGTGCCAGGTGTTCCAGGCGAACATATTGGTTGCATCAACGGGGAGAGTGGCCGGAACATTCATGATGCCGCTAATTGTAATACCTTCGTATTCATAATCTTCCCCGCAGCGGGTAAGTGAGCAATTGCCTCCCTGATCTATGGCAATATCAACAATTACCGATCCTTTCCTCATGCCTGCCAGCATAGTTTCATCAACCAGGGTGGGGGCAGTTTCACCGGGGATAAGTGCTGTTAATATAACTGCATCGCTGGCTGCGATGTGAGGTTTTAAAATAAGACGTTCTTTTGCATACCATTCTTCGCTGAGCCTGCGGGCGTACCCGCCTCGGCCAACTGCAAGTTCTTCAGGTAAATTAAAGTCGATATTTTCAGCACCCAGGCTGCGGGCTTGTTCATTAGCCTCCGGCCGGATATCCAGGGTTTTGACTTTTGCCCCGAGACGTTTAGCGGTAGCAATAGCTTGCAGCCCTGCTACTCCGCTACCAATTACAAGAAACTGTGCAGGTTTAATGATCCCGGCAGATGTAGATATCATCGGTATAAAACGGCCAAGGTGCCCGGCTGCAAAGATAACTGCTTTATAACCGGCAACAGTGCTCATCGATGTCAGTGCATCCATCTGTTGTGTTTTTGATATGCGGGGGATTCCATCAAGAGTAAAGCTGGTGATATGACGTTCTGCCAGTATTTTCAGGCAGGAGTGGTTGACTGCATGGGCCGGATGAAGAAAGGCAATCAGGATTGAACCGGGGGAGAGTAGTTCGGCTTCATGTCGCTGCAGGATGTCATTATAACGGGGTTCTTTTACCTTTAGAATTAATTTTGCTTTTTCATACAGTTCAAGCGGATCATCAATTATTATTGCACCTTTTTCCCTGTAACAGTTATCTGTGAAATAGGCTCCCTCGCCGGCCCCTGCTTCAACCATTACTGCTGCCCCTGCAGCGACCATGGCGTTAACCGTATCAGGTATTGCGGCAACTCTCCTTTCACCGGACATTATTTCCCTGGGAATTCCGACAGCTATTCCGGAAAGTGGCATTATTTAAACCTCCTCACATTGATTAAACAGGTTTAAAATAATTACAGGTTTTACTGATTGGTATAACAAACTAACATGCTTAAAGCATTCACACTTTTTTTAATAGTATAGCAGATTGGCCTTTTTCTTTAAACTGGTTCACTCCCCATACATTATTACAGCTCAATAATTATGTTGAGCTTTTTTGCCGATTATAGTAATCTGAAGTTAATCAGACTTTGTTTTGAGGGGAGGTTGCCTCATGATACTGCTTACCGGGGCAGCAGGTAAAACCGGCCGGGCTGTTTTAAATGCTCTTTTAAAACGTGACGAAAAGGTGCGGGTTATGGTTAAAAATAAGGACCAGGCTGCAGAACTGACCAGGATAGGCGCTTTTTCTGCTGTTGTTGGGGATATGACCGAACAAACCCTTTTTGATCATGCCATGAAGGATGTGGTTTCAGTTTATCACATCTGCCCCAACATGCACCCTGAAGAGTTTCAGATAGGTCGTAATGCCATATCTGCGGCGCAAGAGAACAAGGTGGAACATTTTGTTTATCACTCGGTTCTTCATCCACATACAGAAAAAATGACTCATCATTGGAATAAAATGAGGGTTGAAGAAATACTTTTTGAATCGGGCCTGAGATATACCATTTTACAACCAGCTGCTTATATGCAGAATATACTTGTTTACAAGGAAAGTATTATAGAAAAAGGTGTCTATGCTATTCCCTATCCTGTTGAAACGTCTGTCAGTATGGTTGATCTCCTGGATGTAGCCAAGGCGGCAGCGGTTGTTTTAACCGAACCGGGCTATAAAGAAGCAGTTTTTGAGATTGTGGGCACAAGAGCTTTAACTCAAAGTGAGGTGGCTGCCCTGTTTACAAGAGTACTTGAAAAGCAGGTGACTGTAAACGAAATGCCCCGGGAAGAGTGGTTGCAGGTAGCCCGCTGCCAGGGATTGGATCAATATGCAATTAATAACCTGGTGAATATGTTTGATTATTATGCAGCATATGGTTTTAGCGGTAACAATTTTGTATTAAAGCAGATCCTTGGCCGGGACCCCCATAATTTTTCTTCTTTTATATCACGTGAGTTTTTACGTTTGGGGCAACATAATTGATAGAGATGGGGGTAACAACAGGTTTTTAACGATGAATTACTATAACGTCATCTGGAGGTATGTTAAGTGACAGATCAATGGTTTGTTTTTAAGAATCAGCAACAGTTGGGTCCGTTTAGCATAGAGCAGCTTGTTGAAAAGGCAGGCTCCGGTGAGCTGGGTGCCGGAGATCTTGTCTGGAAAGAAGGTATGGAAGAATGGACCAAAGCAGGCCTGGTTGAAGGACTGCTGACAGGAGCAGCTGATTCTCCGCCTCCACCAGGGCCTGTACCTCCTGCTCCTCCCGGTTCCGGCATCAGCAACAGGGCTGATTCTGAAAGCAGGGAAGTTGTTCATCAATCCAATATGGCTGCTTCCCCTTCTTCCGGTAAAAAGAAAATGAGCGGGCTTAAAATTGCAGCGATCGTCCTCGGTTCTCTTTTTATTTTAATCATGGTTATAATCATTATCGGCTTGTCGGCAGGGCGCAAGGCCTTACGCTCATCGGAGGTTTTTAGCCAGGCTGTTTCCGCCTTATACGCCAACCCTGATGCGGTGGCTCTTTTGGGTCAACCATTAGAAATAGGGAAAAAGGTTAACGGTGAAATTAATCTTGATAATGCCATGGGTGAGGCTGAATTAAGTATTCCGGTTTCAGGGGCAATCAACAAGGGGGAAATGAACGTAACCGGTGGAAAAAGTTCTGGGGCCTGGTCGCTCAGTTCGGCTGTTTTGGTCCTTGAAACGGGAGAAACAATCAATCTCTTACAACCCGGCGCGACACATAATATTGAACCCGATTTCGATTTCAGCCAGCCTGATGCCGGTCCTGTTTCAGGAATGTTAACTTTTACCGGGCAAGGATATGGATTTACCATGAATTACCCGGATGACTGGTTTTATAATATTGTTGATAACTCTGTTTATTTCTTTGGTCCGGAAGGTAGTGAGGAAGGAGAAAATATGGTGGTTGTCCAGGTTTTAGCCAGCGCCAGGGGCGGCGGTCAGTATGGGAGCCTGGATGAAATATCTTCTGATCTTGAAGATCAGTATGCATCATTGAACGGTGTTGTTTACGATCAGGATAGAGGTTACGATTATATCGGTGATACAGAACATGCTTACATCATGCTTGGGGCTTTATATCCCCATGAAGGAGAAGATGTAATTGAAATCGCCATCTTGCTTGAAAGAGATGAAGAATATTTCTATATAATACTATATACTGTTCCGGCAGTTATTGGCGATAAATATGCAGACCTGGTTTTTGAACAGATTATTGACTCTTTCCAATTTACTGCTTTTTAGTGAAAGCCGTTTGAAAGAAATAAAAAATAATATAAATTAAGCAGGAATCCCAGCTGTTTTGTCGAAACTGGGAAAAAACCTATATTTAGCGAATGAACCTTATGGGAGAGTTCCGGACTGCGGACACCGAAGGAGAAACCCTGCGCATGGCAGATGTGGGGGAAACTCTCAGGTTTCAGTACCATCAGGGGACGCACCTCTGGAGAGCTTCTGCTCAGGCAGGGCGCCGACGGGGAAAGCCTCTTCGTAATAAGGGAGCAATCTCTCAGGTAACAAGGACAGAGAATAAGCCGTTTGGCTTTCTCTGTCCTTTTGTTTTTCATGTGACTGGAAAGTAAGCGGCGCACATTTCCCGTTTAATGTCAGTGATTCACCGGTAAACAAAAAGCTTATACCGGGTTCAGAAAAGAAAGGAGGATGATTTACTATTATGGATGAGGGCAGGAAAACGCCTTTTTATGAAAAACACCTGGCTCTGGGTGGGAAAATTGTTAATTACAGTGGATGGCTGCTGCCGGTTCAATTTCCGCAGGGGTTGGTTGAAGAGGTTATCAACACCCGCAAAGGGGTATCCCTGTTTGATGTATCACACATGGGGGAAATATCGGTCAAAGGCAGGGGAGCGGAAGCGTATTTGCAAAAAATGGTAACTAACGATTTGGCTCGGTTAAAGAACAATGCTGTTATGTACAGCCCTGTTTGTTACCCTGACGGGGGAGTGGTTGACGATATCCTGGTTTACCGGGTAGAAGATGACAATTATTTGCTTGTTGTCAATGCCGCCAACACAGATAAAGATTTTGATTGGTTCATGGAGAATCTTTCCGGGGATGTTGTTTTGACTAACCTCTCTCCCGATTATGCCCAGCTTGCCCTGCAGGGACCTGATAGTGAGAAGATTCTTCAGTCCCTTGTTTCTGAACCTCTGGAGAAAATAAGGAACTATCACTTTGTCAGTGATTTGAACCTGGCCGGGGCTAAATGCCTGGTTTCAAGAACAGGCTATACAGGGGAAGATGGCTTTGAAATCTATTGCTCCAATGAAGATGCCTCAAAAATTTGGGATGCTGTATGGGAAGCAGGACAAAAATACAGTTTATCCGCAGCCGGTTTGGGATCCAGGGATGTGCTGCGTCTTGAAGCGTCAATGCCCCTTTACGGGCACGAGTTAAGCAGTGATTTAAACCCGCTGATGGCCGGATTGGATCGTTTTGTAGCCCTGGGAAAAGCAGTATCATTCAACGGTCAGGAAGCATTGAAGATATATAAACAGGAAGGCTTAACCCAAAAGTTGTTTGGCTTGGAGATGGCTGATAGGGGTGTGCCGCGCGAAGGTTATCCGGTTAGTGATGGAGAAAGTGAACTTGGTTGGATCAGCAGCGGTACTTATTCTCCCACACTGGATAAGTTTATTGCCATGGCTTTTCTTGATCCCAAAGCGGTTAAACCTGGGGATCAGGTAGTAGTAACAATCCGGAATCGTAGTTATGGAGCCCGGATAATTAAAATGCCATTTTACAGGAGGGATTATTAATGAATTACAAGGTAATTGATGGTTTGCAGTACACGAAAAAACACGAGTGGGTTCGTCGGGAAGAGAACAGTGCAGTTGTCGGATTGTGTGATTATGCCCAGGATAAACTTGGTGAAATTGTTTTTGTTGAGCTGCCTGACGTGGGAACCGAGCTGGAAGCGGGTAAAAGTGCTGCAGTGATAGAATCGGTCAAGGCAGTTGCGGATCTATATTCGCCCCTTTCCGGGACAGTAATCGAAATTAATGAAGAGCTGTTGGATCAACCGGAACTGATCAATGCAGAACCCTACGGCGAAGGTTGGGTTTATAAGATGGAGATCAAAGATGAAAATGAGCTGGCTGCATTAATGGGTAAGGAAGAATATGAAAAGTTTATTGTTGAGGAGGAGGAGAAATAAGTTATGGGCGGCAAACATTACCTGCCCCTCACTGAGGAAGATAGAAACGAAATGCTGTCTGTTATTGGAGCCGGTTCAGTTGATGATCTGTTTGCTGATATCCCAGCCGATCTTCGTTTTAAAGGAAATCTCGAACTGGAACCGGCTATGTCTGAACTGGAAGTGCTGAAACATCTGCAGCAAATGGCTGATAAGAACAGGCATTTTCAGAATTGCATATCTTTTATGGGTGCAGGTATTTATGACCACTACATACCCTCCCTGGTCAGTCATGTTACGGGACGAAGTGAATTTTATACTGCTTATACCCCTTACCAGCCCGAGGTGAGCCAGGGGACCCTGCAAACAATTTTTGAATACCAGACGATGATCTGCCAGCTGACCGGCATGGATGTAGCCAATGCTTCAATGTACGATGGTGGAACAGCTCTAACCGAGGGAGCGATAATGGGCTGCGGGGCGACTCGCAGGTCCAGGGTTTTGGTGTCGCGTTCGGTCAGTCCGTTTTACAGGGCTGTTATGCGAAACTATTTTAATAGCCGTGGGCTGATTATGGATGAAATACCCCTGCGTGACGGGTGTACTGACAGAGAAGCTCTGTTAAATATGATTGACGAAAATGTAGCAGCCGTGGCTCTGCAGCAACCTAATTTTTTCGGTATGGTTGAGAATATGAACGGTCTGGCTAATATAATTCATGAGCGTAAAGCCCTGTTCCTGGTTTCTGTCGACCCGATTTCCCTGGGGTTATTGCAAACTCCGGCTGAATACGGTGCAGATATTGTTGCCGGTGAAGGCCAGTGCCTGGGTATCCCTGCTTCTTTTGGCGGCCCGGCCCTTGGTATTCTGGCTGCCCGGGAGAAATATGTGCGTCAAATGCCCGGAAGAATTGCCGGCGAAACGGTGGACAGCGAGGGCAATCGTGGTTTTGCCCTGACCCTGCAAACCAGGGAACAGCATATCAGGCGTGAAAAAGCAGCCTCCAATATATGTTCCAATGAAGCTCTTCTGGCTCTTGCCGCTTCAGTTTACCTCTCGGCAATGGGACCGCAGGGGGTTCGCGAGGTTGCTGAACAATGTCTGCAGAAGACCAGTTATGCCAGGGAAAAAATAACTGCTATCAATGGCTTCGAACTGGTATTCCCCGGCATATATTTTAAAGAATTTGCTGTTAAATTACCGGTTTCCCCGGAGGATGCAAATTTGCACCTGCTTAAAAAGAACATACTTGGTGGGGTTGATATCAGCCAATTCTATCCCGAACTTGATCAGACGATGCTTTTTGCAGTTACTGAAAAACGCACCCGGGAAGAAATTGACATCCTGGTCGGAGAACTGGAGGAATTGAAATGAGAAAGCCTAAAGATCTGCTATTCGAAATCAGTCGTCCGGGTCGCCGGGGATATTCTTTATCTGATTGTGATGTGCCGGAAAAATCACTTGACAGTATCTTACCCCTCGCTCTTCAGCGAAGTGAGTTTCCCTGTTTGCCTGAACTATCGGAAGGAGAAGTTATTCGGCATTATACCGAATTATCGACCCGAAATTATGGAGTTGATACTGGCTTTTATCCTCTCGGATCCTGCACGATGAAATATAACCCGAAGGTAAACGAAGAGGCGGCTGCTATACCCGGCTTTGCCTCTTTACATCCCTGCCAGCCGGAAAATACTGCAGAAGGAGGTCTGGAACTGCTATATGGCCTGGAACAGGCTTTGAAAGCGATTACCGGTATGGATAGGTTTACTCTGCAGCCGGCGGCCGGGGCTCATGGAGAATTAACCGGCTTAATGATAATCCAGGCTTACCACAGGAACAGGGGAGATATCAAGCGCAATAAAGTGCTGATCCCCCTATCGGCTCACGGTACTAACCCGGCAACTGTAAGTATGGCCGGCTACGAAGTGGTTCAGGTTCCCTGCGATGAAAGAGGGCTGGTAGATCTTGAAGCCCTGAAAGAAGTGGTTGATGGTACAGTAGCGGCATTAATGCTTACCAACCCAAGCACGCTTGGTCTTTTTGAAGAAGATATCAGCGCTATGGCCGGGGTGGTGCATGAAGCTGGAGGTTTACTCTATTACGACGGGGCAAATATGAATGCAATCATGGGTTATACCCGGCCTGGTGATATGGGTTTTGACGTAGTTCACCTGAACATGCATAAGACATTTTCAACCCCGCATGGGGGCGGTGGCCCCGGAAGTGGCCCGGTTGGCGTTAAACAAAGGCTGGTTCCTTACCTGCCGGTTCCCCTGGTCGACAAAAAAAATGGTCAATATTGTTTTAATTATGATCTTCCTGAGAGCATTGGTAAGGTTCATTCGTTTTACGGCAATTTCGGAGTTCTTGTCAAGGCCTATACTTATATAAAGATGATGGGTGCTGAAGGGTTAAAGCAGGCTTCAGGAGATGCTGTGCTTAATGCCAACTATCTGATGCATAAATTAAAAAGAAGGTATCAGCTTCCTTATGACAGGGTTTGCAAACATGAATTCGTCCTTTCAGCCCGGGCTGAAAAGAAAAAAGGTGCGGGAGCCGGGGATATTGCCAAGGCCCTGCTGGATCGCGGTTTTCATCCGCCGACGGTTTATTTCCCGCTGATCTTGGAAGAAGCCCTGATGATAGAGCCAACTGAAACGGAAACCAGGGAAACCCTTGACAAATTTGCTACTGCAATGGTTGCTATAGCCGATGATATAGACAATGATCCTGAAAAAGTGGCCCATGGTCCCTACAAAACTGTTGTTGGCCGTCTTGACGAAGTTCGTGCTGCCCGCAGTCCGGTTTTATGCTGGAAGAAAAACGAATAGATTTACGATGTTTAGAGAAGTAAAACATTAGTTGACAGGAGGCGTATCTTGACCCGGGTTAATTATACACTTGACAGGATAGAACAGGCCTGGAATGTCCGCCGGGCATTTTTCCCCGACCAGATTGAATTTGTTGATCCCACAGCTACGCTTGCTGTGTCGGTTACAGGGAATAAATGTGCTCTAAAATGTGCTCATTGTAACGGCAGGTATCTTCAACACATGGTTACTCTTAACCAGGCCCTTAAATCAGCCGATAATGATAAATCAAGCTATCTTGTCTCCGGAGGCTGCGACAGCAATGGTAAAGTACCCCTGATGGACAGCCTGGAAAAGCTGGAAGAGCTTAAAAAAAAAGGTCCGTTAAACCTGCATACCGGTTTGGTGGAGGAAGGTGAAGCAAGGGTGCTGGGATCATTGGCCGAAGTTGTATCTTTTGATTTTCCCGGTGATGATCAGACTATCGCTGCTGTTTACGGACTTCAGGTTGGGATTGGGCAATATCTTGATACTTACCGGTCCCTGGTTAGATATACCCGGGTGGTGCCTCATATTTGTGTTGGATTAAATGGTGGGCAGATCAGGGGCGAAGAGATGGTTCTTGATATCCTGCGAGATGAAGCTGTGGAAGCGATCAGCATAATTGTTTTTCGTCCCACAGCAGGTACTGTTTTTAGCAATTGTCGGCCGCCTTCACCTGAAGATGTAGCATTCTTTATCGCCAGGGCCCGTTTAATGTTTCCCTCTACCCCCCTTTACCTGGGCTGCATGCGACCCGGCGGCCGCTACAGGGAAAAGCTTGATCTGTTGGCTATCAGGGCAGGAATTAATAAAATTGTCATGCCGTCCCTGGCTGCCGGTGTGGAAGCAGGTCGGCTGGAAATGCAGGTAATTCATTCCCGGGGGTGTTGTTCTCTATGATTCGACTGTCTGCCGGAACTGCCGCCTGTCTCGGCCTTAATGGTGCTAAAATGGATTATTATCCGACAACAGCATATCTTTTAGCAGGCAGTCGTTGCCTGATGAACTGTTCTTTCTGCCCGCAGGGAACCAGTCATGGTCACAACCCGGCAGGAAGCCGGCTCGGGAGGATTTCCTGGCCTGGATACAAATGGGATAAGGTAAAAAAGGTATTAACCAAAGCCCGTCAACAAGGAGTTGAGCGTATATGCCTGCAGGCGGTCCGGCACACCGACGGGATAATCAAGATACAGAGGCACCTTGCAAAAATCAGGTCGTGCAGCGACCTGCCAATTTCTGTATCGGCCTGGATCAGCAGTGTTGATGATGCAGGCGAACTACTTGATTCAGGGGCGGAAAGAATTGCGATATCTATTGACGTGGTTAATCCTGATGCTTTCAGGATCTTCAAAGGAGGCCAGCAGGAAAATAGAATCAGGCTTTTATTGCGCTGTGCAGAAAAATATCCCGGGAAAATCAGCACACACCTGATTTGCGGCCTTGGAGAAAGTGAAAAAGAGATGCTTTCAATAATCAATAGTTTTGTTTCAGCGGGTATTACTGTTGGATTGTTTGCTTTTACTCCCCTGAAAGGTACCGATTTGGAAAAATGGGTTTCGCCACGGATAGCAGTATACCGGCGGGTGCAAATAGGTTACTATCTGCTAAACCGGGGAGCAGCATCGTTTGATAATTTTTTGTTCAGCGGTGAAAAGCTAATCTCATGCGGTTTGACGGAAAATCATCTAAAAAAAACCCTGGCAGACGGGTTAGCTTTCAGGACCAGTGGTTGTCCCGGCTGTAACAGGCCATATTACAATGAACACCCCGGGGGAGATATCTATAATTATCATTACCCGCCAGGTAATGAGCAAATATCAGCGGCAACAAAAGAATCAGGGTTGCTTAAACAGTATTCTTATAGCACACCCCGGGCGGAGGTAAATAAATGCTGAGCAAGTGGCGTCTTGTCCTTGACCCGCCTCTGCCGGGGTTGGTTAACATGGAAAGAGATATTAATATAATGAATGAGATGAGTGAGGGCGGTTGTCCGCCAACTCTGCGTCTATACAGGTGGTCCCCTCCCGCAGTATCAATTGGCCATTTCCAGGATGAAGAAAAAGTTGTTAACCGGCAGGCCTGCCGGGAACTGGGACTTGATTTGGTCCGTCGACCCACAGGCGGGCGGGCAGTAATTCATGCTGACGAGCTTACCTACAGCATAGTGGTGCCTGAAACAGACCCATTCACAGAAAAGGGTGGAGTTATCGATGTTTACAGGGCAATCAGCCGCGGTATTGTTAATGCATTTAGTCTGCTGAATATAACGGCTTCTATGGCCCCAGCATCGAATGAAAGGCCGACCCTGGCTCCTGGCTCCTGTTTCGATACGCCTTCAGCTTATGAAGTCCAGGTTAAAGGTAAAAAAGTTGTTGGCAGTGCCCAGTTGCGCCGGGATGGCGTAATCCTACAGCACGGCTCCATACTGTTCAGCCTGGCTGAAGATCTTTACCAGAGAGTTTTAATAAATGATCGATTCAAGGGTAACAGGGATAACGGATCTAAATTAAGCCAAATGGCTGCCGGCCTTCTGGATCTCGGCTACGTGGTAAGTTATGATGATATGACCCGGGCCCTGGTAAAGGCTTTTTCCAGGGTTATTCCGGCTGTTTTCAGCAGTTATGTTTATTAAATGTAATGCATATATACCCAGTTGGGAGAGGATTATTAAAATCGGAGGAGTGTGAATAATGGCCATAAAATACCAGGTTGTGATTATTGGTGGAGGGCCGGGGGGGTATCTTGCTGCCTTACGTGCGAGTTCACTCAACTTAAAAACCGCTCTTGTTGAAAAAGATACCCTGGGTGGAATCTGCCTTAATCACGGTTGCATCCCTACCAAGGTTCTTACGCACGGAGCAGCTATGTACCGCCGCCTGCAGGCAGCGGATGATTTTGGTTTTTCTTTTAATGGATTAAAGCTTAACTACTCCCGTCTACAGGATAAAAAAGATGAAGTGGTGCATGAATTGGTTGGTCATATTTATACCATGTTTAAGAGCGGGGATATTGACCTTTATGAAGGAACCGGATTGGCGTCAGGTGCCGGCCTGGTTAAGGTTAAGTTAAATGACGGTGGTATGGTTAACCTGAACACTGAGAATGTTGTTCTGGCAACCGGGAGCGATGAGCTTATCCCCGATACCCCCGGAATTGACCTTCCCGGAATTATGACTTCACGGGAAGCCCTGGCTCTCAGGAATCTTCCGGATACAATGGTGGTGATAGGGGGAGGAGTTATTGCCCTGGAAATGGCTTCAATCTTCATGGGCCTGGGGGTAAAGGTTAAAATTGTTCATCGCAGTGAAAGGCTGCTACGCCGGATGGATTTGGAGATGGTTCGCCGCCTGACAACTTACCTCAAAAAAGGCGGACTGGAAATAAGCATGAATACGCCGGTTAGGAAGATTGAAACTATAGAAAACGGTTTTAGGCTTACTATTGAAGCAAAAAAGGGAGAAGAAACAGTGCAGGCGGATAGTGTCCTGTTGGCGGTAGGTCGTAAACCTGCTTTTGGTGGCCAGGATCTCGATGCTCTCGGGGTAGATTACCATCAAAACGGGATTATTGTTAATAATAAAATGGAAACCTCCATGCCGGGCATATATGCTGTTGGTGATGCAACATATCCCAATTACTACCTGGCCCACACTGCTTACCACCAGGGGATAGTAGCCGTGGAGAATATAGCAGGGATTGATGCTGCCTTCGACGGAACAGCGGTGCCGAACTGTCTGTTTACAGATCCGGAGCTTTCTTCCGTAGGACTTACCGAGGAAGAAGTAAAAGAACGAGGCCTGGAAGAGGTGAAAATAGGAAAATTTCCTTTCTCAGCCAGCGGCAGGGCGGCTACCCAGGGAGAAAGTGAGGGAACTGTAAAAATTATTGCAGCCGGTAAAGATGAAAAAGTAGTTGGAGTGCATATTCTTGGTCCCCATTCATCCGACCTGATCCAGGAAGGAACTATGGCGGTATCCAGGGGATTTACAGCTGCAGAAATGGCAGAATTGATACATCCACATCCGACACTGAATGAATCTGTATGGGAAGCAGCCATGGCTATTAATAAAACATCGCTGCACATAACAAGAAGATGATTAGAATCGGTTTGATCATAAATCCGATTGCCGGAATGGGAGGCAGGGTGGGGCTAAAAGGTACCGACGGAGCAGACATCCTGGCCGAGGCCCTGGCCCTTGGTGCCAGACCTGAATCCGCGGCAAAAACAGCTCTTGCCCTTAAGGAGCTAAAACCTGTCTCCGGTTCGATCCTGGTGCTGACCTGTCCGGGTTTCATGGGCGAAGATTTGGTTCGCGAATGTGGCTTTAACTGTGAAGTTGTTGAAATAAATCATTTCAACAAAGGCGATCTGTTTTCAACAAGCCCTGATCATACCATAAAAGCAGTAAAAGAAATGGTTCGACAGGGTATTGAGTTATTGCTATTTGCCGGCGGTGACGGAACAGCCCGTGATATTTGCATGGCTCTTGGTGAAAATATAAAACTTCCGGTAATAGGTATTCCGGCAGGAGTGAAGATTCACTCGGCTGCTTATGCTGTTAATCCGCGCAGTGCAGGACGGCTGGCCTTGAGTTATCTCCAGCAGGAAGGGTTATCATTGAAAGATGCTGAAGTAATCGATCTTGATGAAGGAGCGTATCGCGAAGGACGTGTTTTACCTAAACTCTATGGTTACCTTTCAGTTCCCGTTGATGAAAACCTGATGCAGCATTTGAAAGTTGGCAGGAGCAATTCACCTGCTGAAAATCTTGAAGCAATTGCCACTTCTGTAATTGAAACCATGGAGACTGATAATATATATGTGATCGGTCCCGGTTCAACTACAGCTTCGATTATGGATAAACTTGGTTTACCGGGGACACTGCTTGGGGTGGATCTGGTTGAAAACGGCAACTTGATTATAAAAGATGCAGGGGAGCAGGACATATTAGAGACAATTGAAAATAAACTGGCCAAAATTGTGATAACAGTAATAGGAGGCCAGGGTTATTTGTTTGGGCGTGGCAATCAGCAGATTAGTGCCGCGGTTATCAGAAAGATTGGCAGGGATAATATAATAATCTGTGCAGAAAGGGAAAAAATTCTCAGCCTGGAAAACCGCTCACTCCTGGTAGATACCGGCGATCAAGAGGTTAACCGGATGTTGAGCGGTTATTACAGAGTGGTAACCGGTTATCGGGAATCAATTGTTTATCCTGTTTCACAGGTGTTTTAATGCCCACATCCTCTACCTATTTATTTTAATCTATTCAAATCTAAGCGATCTAGCTGGTTAACCTGATCATATCCACTGGATATAATCAGAATAATTATGGTATTATATTAATTAGTTCTAAAACTATGAGCGTCTATCAGAAAAAGTACAGAAAAGTACAGATAGGAGATGCGGTCATTGCAGTTGCTGGAAGGTGAAAGAGAAGAAATTCTCGCCTGTGTAGGTGAGATATTGAAGGATACTGCCCCCAAACGCGAGAACCTAATCCCCGTTTTACAAAAAGTTCAGGCCAGGCTCGGTTACCTGCCGGCGTTGGCCATGGAGAAAATTGCCGAAGGTATTCATGTTGCTGCAGCCGATGTTTACGGATTAGCTACTTTTTACAATCAATTTCGTTTAAATCCTCCCGGTAAACACCAGGTAAAGGTTTGCATGGGAACGGCATGTTACATGGTTGGTGGCGGTATTACCCTGGAGTCTTTTGAGCGTAGAATGAATATTAAAGAGGGAGAAACCAGCCCGGATCGTTTGTACAGCCTGGAAAGAGTAGCCTGTGTTGGCTGCTGCACCATGGCCCCGGTTGTAGTAGTTAATGACAATGTTGAAGGGAAGGTAACGCCTACCAGGGTGGATGGAATTATGCTTACTTTCGAGGATCAAAACGATGAAAGCAGCCATAAAAAGGGTCAGGATCAGTTAAAACAGGAGGAGGATCAGCAGTGAGCGAAACAGCCAATCCTCGAAAAATATATGATCACTTATATCAGGAAGCCTGTGCAAAGGCAGATCTAAAGCAAAATAAAGCAAAAGTGATGGTTGGAACGGCAACCTGTGGTGTGGCTGCCGGAGCCCGGCAGATAAAAAGCGATTTTGTCCGGGAAATCGAAGCCAGTGGATTATCTGAGGCGGTCGATGTGATTGAGGTTGGCTGCATGGGACACTGCTATGCCGAACCAATGGCAATTATTGATAAGCCGGGACACCCCCCGGTTTGTTACGGAAAACTGGATGAAGGTTTGGTTCATCGCCTGGTAGAAGACTTCCTGGCCGGAGATGATCCGTCATATGAATATGCCATGGCAGCTCTTGAGCGAAACGATATTTTCCCAACTTTTGAGGATTTCCCCCGCGGGGTTTATGAGCATAAACTGATCCTTGAACAGTGCGGTTTTATAGACGCCCGCGATATTGACAGCTATATTGTCCGTGAAGGATACAAAGCCCTGGCTGAAGCCCTGGATAATCAACCCGAGTCTGTTCTTGAGGAGGTTAAAGCGGCTAACCTGCGCGGGCGCGGTGGAGCTGGATTTCCCGCAGGTCTTAAATGGGAAGCCTGCATTAAGCAGAAGAGCGATGAAATTTACATAATATGTAACGCTGACGAGGGTGATCCCGGGGCATTTATGGATCGCAGCATTCTGGAATCAGATCCACACCTGGTGATTGAGGGAATGATCTTATGTGCTTATGCTACAGGTGCCAGGAACGGCTACCTGTATATCCGTGCTGAGTATCCGCTTGCAGTAACCCATGTTCAGGAAGCTATTAATCAGGCCAGGGAAAAAAATTTACTGGGAAAATCAATACTGGGCACCTCTTTTGATTTCGATCTGGAAATATTCCAGGGTTCGGGAGCTTTTGTTTGTGGGGAGGCCACTGCTCTTGTTAATTCCATGGAAGGTAAAATGGGCATGCCTGAAAGCAGACCACCGCGTTTGGCCGAGAAAGGTTATCGCGGCAAACCAACGGTTCTTAATAATGTTAAAACATTTGCCTATGTTCCCCTGATAGTGCGCAGGGGAGCAGATTGGTTTAAAGGAATCGGCACTCCCGACAGTCCGGGTACTGCAGTATTTTCCCTGGTAGGCAAGGTTGTCAATACGGGACTGGTCGAAGTGCCCATGGGAACAACTCTGCGCCAGTTGGTTTATGATGTTGGGGATGGTCTGCCTGATGGAAAAGCCTTTAAAGCTGTCCAGATTGGTGGGCCTTCGGGAGGATGTCTTCCTGAAAGTGCCCTTGATGTGCCGATAGATTTCGACTCACTCCAGGATGCAGGTGCCATAATGGGTTCCGGCGGCCTGGTTGTAATGAGTGAGGATGACTGCATGGTATCGGTTGCCCGTTATTTTCTTGAATTTACCCAGCATGAATCATGCGGCAAATGCACTTTCTGCCGCTTGGGAACGAAACATATGCTAGATATTTTAACCGACATTACCCGGGGTAAGGGTGATGAGAATACCTTGAAGTTATTGGAAGAGCTTGCCGAGGATGTCCGGGACGGTTCATTATGTAATCTGGGGCGAACGGCTCCCAACCCGGTTTTAACAACGTTAAAGTACTTTCGCGATGAATATAAAGCCCATATTGAAGAAGGACGCTGCCCGGCCCTGGTTTGCCGTGACCTGATTCTATATTATATAGAACCGCCAAAGTGCAGCAAATTGTGTAATGTCTGCGTCGGAAGCTGTCCAACAGAGGCGATATTTACCAGGGATGACGGACTAAAAGAGATTGACCAGGAGAAATGTGTTAAATGCGATAATTGCCTGAAAGCCTGTCCACCTGAGTATAATGCCATAGTTAAGCTGTCTCCCCCTGTTCTTCCGCAGGAGAAAGCGAGGAAAGCGAAATGAGTGATTTCGTTACTGTAACTATTGATGGCCGGGAAATAAAAGCCGGGGCAGGAGAAAAGCTTTTATGGGTTGCCCTGGGTAACGGTATTTATATTCCGCATCTTTGTGCGATTAAAAATGAAGAGAGGCCCAATGCAAGTTGCAGACTTTGTTTTGTAGAAATAGAAGGGTATTCACACCCGGTTACATCCTGCACCATGACAGTAAAAGATGGTATGAATGTTAAGACAAGGAGTGAGAAAGTTGACCGCCTGGTTCGAACTGCCTTTGAGCTTATATTATCAGACCACAATCTTAACTGTCGTGAATGTCCTGCTAACCGGGCCTGCGAACTGCAGAAGATAGCCAAAGAGCGTAAACTAAAATTAAAGCATGACCGCTTTAATCTGATTGAGAGGGAATTTGAAATTGATGAAAGCCCTGAAAAGTTTGCCTTCGACCGCAGCCGCTGTGTTCTATGCGGGCAGTGTGTCTGGGCTGATCGTGAAAAAGCAAAGGTTGGGGCAATCGGGTTTTCAAATCGGGGGATTAACCGTGTAGTAACCACTTTTAAGGAGGTTCCACTGGCAGAATCTATTTGCACAGAATGCCTGCTGTGTGTTGAAGCATGTCCGGTAGGGGCTTTATTTTATAAAAATAAAGAAGCTCAAAAGGGATAAGCTCTTGTTTAGCCCAATTTGGAAGACGATAAAAAACAGCAATTTTGTAATCCACAAAAAGGATTCCGGCTCCTGTCTCCCGGGTCTTTTTTTACTTATTTCTCCAGCTGTGATATAATAATTATCAGTCTTCTACCTGCGTAGAAGACTAATAATTTAATGGAGCTGATTTTCTGTGCCCGGTTTGATAGCAGTTTTTGGAGAAAAGGATGATACGGTCGAGTTGGATCCTCTGATTGAAAAAGTTGAATTTCGTGGGACCTGTCGCGAAATTGAAACAGACAGCGACTCATGCTGTATGGGAGTATTAGATGGATCTGATGATATAAATTCTGATATGCATATGGTAGCCCTGGATGGTTACATGGCTATACCTGAAGAGAAAAAATTACTACAGGGAAGTGATGGGGAAAAGCGTTTTTCCAGCCTGATTGAAGATGAAGGGCCTTCTTTTTTTAATAATATTGAGGGAGAGTTTACCCTGGCCTATTCCGACAATAATGGAACACGCCTGGTAGCTCGGGATCCTCTGGGAATTAAACCTTTGTATTATACTGAGAAAAAGGGAACTCTTTATATTGCCCCGGAAATAAAAGCGCTGCTTGGGCTGAAGTCTAAAATCAGGGAAGTGCCTCCCGGAAGTTACCTGGACAAGCGCAGGGGTTGGGTAAAATATTACAACCTGCCAAAGCTGATCAGCAATAACAGGCTGACTCTTGATCAGGCAACAGAAAAATTACGTCATTTGTTATCATTGGCAGTTGAAGAACGAATTGCCGGGGTAGAAAAACTGGGTGTATTTTTAAGCGGAGGACTGGACAGCAGTGTTATTGCCGTCCTGGCTGCAGGTCTCAGGGAAAAACCGATCAACACATACACAGTTGGAGTTAAAGGTAGCAGTGATATAGAATATGCAGCCCTAGTTGCAGAAAAAATTGGATCAAATCATAAGGTATACACCTATGATATCGATGAAATGATAGATATCATCCCGGATGTTATTTATCACCTTGAATCATTTGACTGTGCTTACGTTCGTTCGGCTATACCGAATTATATTGCCGCTCGCCAGGCTGCAGCTGATGGCCGGGAGGTTATGCTGACCGGTGAAGGGTCGGATGAAATGTTTGCCGGTTACAGTTACCTTAAGGAGATAGGCTCTGAAGCAGAAATAGAAGCGGAACTTGAAGATATTTTTAAAGGGTTAAGCCGGACCGGACTGCAGAGAGTTGATCGAATGAATTCTGCCCACGGTTTGGATTGCCGGGTCCCTTTTTTAAAACCCGGGCTGCTAAAACTGGTCCAGCAGTTTCCCATGAACTGGAAGTTGCATGAAGTTGACGGGAAAGCAATTGACAAGTGGATATTAAGACAGGCTTTTACCGATGAGCTGGGTTCTAAAGTTGCCTGGCGTGATAAACAGCAGTTTGACCAGGGTTCCGGTTCAGCAGATATGCTTACCTCTATTGCTGAAGAAACGATCAGTGACGATGAATATAATGCTGAGCGGGAGAAAGCCCCGGTACCGGTTAGAAATAAGGAAGAGCTTTATTACTACCGCATATTCAGGAAACATTACCCGGAATCTGTGTTATCCCTGGTTGGGCGCTGGTCTAAAACCAGCTGACCGAGGAGGAGTTTGGCTGGTGAACTTAAAGGCTGTTATTTTTGATCTCGATGGTACTTTGCTGGATACCTTAACCGATATAGCTCTTTCGGCAAATGCTGTATTAGAGAAATATGGGTTTGAGGGACATCCTGTTGATGCTTATCGCTATTTTGTAGGCGAAGGTATGGATGTAATGGTGAAAAAAGTATTTCCTCCAGAAGATGACTGGGATTACGACCTGGATATAATTTTTGATCAGGTTAAAGAAGAATATGCTAAGCGTTGGAAAGATCACACTGTTCCTTACCGGGGTATAGCAGACCTGCTTAACTACCTGGAAGAAAATCAGGTTGCCAAAGCGGTATTTTCCAACAAACCACATCAATTCGCCGAATTAACAGTAAAGACACTTTTACCTGTATGGAAATTTGTTGCTGTTGTAGGCGTCAGCTCCAACACTCCCAAAAAACCAGACCCCCGGGGTGCCCTGAAAATAGCTGAGAAAATGAACCTAAAACCCGGGCAGGTGGTGTACCTCGGAGATACGCATACTGATATGCAAACTGCTGTGAACGGGAGGTTTTTCCCTGTCGGGGCGCTCTGGGGTTTTCGTGATGCAGAAGAGCTGACCAATAGCGGAGCCAGGTTTTTAGCTGATAACCCGGAAGATATAATAAAGCTATTTGCAGCCGATAATATTCTCTGAAACAGCAAGCGCATTGATATTTAGATTATCGACCGGAGGTTTAAATGAAACAGAATACTGCATATTTAGTTGATTTTGACGGAACTGTCACAACCGAGGATCTTTCATCCAGGCTGGCTGCCTATTACGGTGGGGATAAGTATTTAGCGATAGATAAAGAATATCGCCAGCGCAATATACCGATCAAGGTTTGGCTGCAGAGAATCGCCCAACAGCTACCTGCCGATTTCGATATGCTGATGACAAAAGCTCTGGAATGGGCAAAAATTCGTCCCGGGTTTGAGCAGTTTTTGGAAAAAGCAGGTAAAGAAGCATGCCCCGTGGTGATTGCCAGTGATGGTTTCGGTTTTTATATAGAACCTATTTTGAAAAAACTGGGGCTGTTTGATTCAATCAGCTATATATATAAAAATGAATTAATCCAGGCTAGTGATGGATTACAGGTTGTTAATACCCATGCTCATCAAAATTGTCCGGAATGCGGAAACTGTAAGGCGGCACATGTAGTTCGTCTCAAGGAAGATGGGCGATCTGTAATTTATATTGGTGATGGCAGTAATGATCGTTTTGGAGCTTCATGGAGCGATCATATCTGTGCTCGAGATTCCCTTGCCTTGCACTGCGCAGAGAATAATTTTAATTACTCGCAATGGATAGATTTTTACGATATCATAAAAGTAGAAAAACCCGGCATCAGTGATCGTTCTGTAACTGCCCTGTGCCAGCCAATGGGTGAGGGAGTCAGGCAGCCGGACAAAGGGGAGGTTTTCTGATGAGCTATGGGGAATCGATCGCCAGGCTGGCTGAACTGATCAAAGCCAGTGAACGTTTCATCGTTCTGACTGGTGCGGGAATGAGCACCGAAAGCGGTATTCCTGATTTTCGATCACCCGGTACGGGAATGTGGGAAAAAGTAGATCCAATCGCAGTTTCATCAGTCGAAGTGCTCCGCAATAATCCCCGTTTATTTTATGAGGCCGGTTTCAGCCGTTTTTCCAAGATCAGCCTGGCTGAGCCACATGAAGGCCACCGTGTACTGGTCAGGCTTGAAGAAAAAGGCTACCTGAAAGGTTTGATAACCCAGAATATTGATGGTTTGCATGTTAAAGCCGGATCAAAAAATGTCTGGGAAGTTCATGGCAACCTGCGCTCAGGATACTGCCTGGGATGTAAAAAAAGATACCCATTTGAGGAACTTGTTCAGCAGGTTGAGCTAAAGCATATACCACCAACATGCCATAACTGTTTTGGAGTGTTGCGACCCGATGTGGTTTTATTCGGGGATCCGATGCCTGCCTTCTTTTTTGAACTGGAAGAAATGTTAGCCCGTGACTGTGATTTTATGCTGGTTGTAGGCAGCAGCCTGGTAGTATATCCTGTAGCTGACATGCCGGCTCTGGCTGAAAAGATGGCTATCATTAATCAACAGCCGACAGCTTACGATAGTAATGCAGAAGTAGTGATCAGGGGCAGTTGCCGCAGCGCTTTGATCGATTTATATAACAAGCTAGAAGAGTTGTAATTTTAATAAAATCATATAAAATATGCTGGGGGGAGAATTGCTTGCTTTTAAAAAGAATACTCTACATAGCTTTTTTAATCGTTCTCGGAGTTGTAGGGTTTTACTTGGTTTTTTCTTCTGATTTTGTCCCCTATGATCCTTTTACAATTGTTCTGTTTCTGGTTGTAGTAGCTTTTTTGGTTTACATGTTTCTTTTTTACACCCGTAACAGGGAATAGAGCTAACTAAAAATATCTGATTATAAGCAGTTTTTACAATGAGGTGTTCAGGTGAGTCTTATCTTTAAGGTTGATCCTAATTTAACTACGGAAGAAATAGCCGAGCTGAGGCATCTGGTTGGTTGGGAAGGAAGAGAAAAAAGAATAACCAGGATTATCGGCAGTACCTTCATGACCGCTGCCTGCTTTGAACAGGATCGGTTAATCGGCTTTGTTGATGTTTTAAGCGACGGAGTTGAAGATGCGTTAATACGCAGCCTGATCGTCCACCCGGATTATCAAAGAAGAGGCATTGCCCTGAGATTGTTAAAAATGGTTATAAAGCGTACTAAGGCCGAAAAAATAAAGACTATCAATGTTCTGTTTGAACCGGAATTGGAACCTCTTTACCGGAAGGCCGGCTTCAGAATTGTTAACGGCGGATTGATAGACAATGAAGCAGAAGGGTTTTGATCAACAATGAAAGTAGCTTTTTTTTTGATTCCCAAGAATGACCTGGTCTGTTTAAAGACCAAGACGACCATGCGCCAGGCCCTCGAAAGAATGGAGCACAACAGCTATGCAGCTCTCCCCCTGGTTGATGAGCATGGTTGTTATGCCGGAACAGTTACCGAGGGAGATCTGTTGTGGAAAATCAAAAATACGCCAGGCCTGGACCTGGCAGGGATGGAAAAAATAAAAGTTAAAGATATTGCCTGCCGGATAAACAATAAGCCTGTTCAGGTTGATGCTAGAATTGTAGATCTTCTTCATCTGGCCAGTGAGCAGAACTTTGTACCGGTAATAGATGACCAGGGAATTTTTATCGGGATTATACGTCGCAGGGAAATAATCGAATACTGTGCCGACCTGATCAGGGAAAAAGAAGAAGACGGGGTTATTAGCTGAAGGAGGAAGATTGATGGTTTCTAAATCAAATGACATCAACAGAGAATTTATTATCCCGGATCGGGTTAATCAGGTCAGGCCTTTTCTGGCGATGGAGATCCTGGAAAAAGCTCAGCTTGAAGAGGCAAAAGGGCGTTCGATTATTCATATGGAGGTAGGCGAACCGGGTGGAGAAACACCGGATTCCATTAAGCAGGCTGCTATAGAGGCGATGGAGCAGAACGATACTGCTTACACGCACAGCCTGGGGAAAGCAGAATTAAGGGATGAAATTGTTGATTACTATAAACGGACTTATGGGGTTTCCATAACACCGGACCAGGTTCTGGTGACTTCCGGATCATCACCGGCGATGCTTCTTGCTTACTCCGTACTGCTGGACAGGGATGACCAGATGCTGATGGCCGACCCTTATTATGCCTGCTATCCAAACTTTGTCAGTTATGTGGGAGGTGAACCTGTTTTTGTTCCTGTCTACGAAGAAGATGGTTTCGTTCTAAGGGCTGAACAGGTAAAAGAAAAGCTTGGTAAAAAAGTCAGGGGATTAATGATCAATTCGCCTGCCAACCCCACCGGTGCCGTGCTTGGTAAAAAAGAACTAGAAGAGCTGGCAGGTCTTGACACTTTTATAGTTTCAGATGAAGTATATCACGGCATAAATTATTCGGGCCGGGATCACTCTATTCTGGAATTTACCGATCGGGCTATTGTGATAAACGGCTTCTCCAAAAGGAACATTATGACCGGCTGGCGCCTGGGCTATCTAATTGCACCGGCTGAAATGGTCAGACAGATGCAGAAACTACAGCAGAACCTGTTTATATGTGCCTGTTCTTTTATTCAAGCTGCAGGAATTGCTGCTTTGAAAGAGAGCAGGGATACCCTTGATAAACGTTTCAGCGCTTTCAATGAGCGGCGTATTTACCTGTATAAAGCCCTGCAGAATATGGGCATAGCCCCGGCGAAGCCCCCGGACGGAGCTTTTTATATGATGGCCAATGTAAAGGATTATACAAACGATTCTTATGGTTTTGCCCTGCAAATTCTGAAAGAAGCCGGAGTGGCGGTCACACCGGGTATTGATTTTGGTTCAGGGGCGGAAGGCTATATTCGTATTTCTTATGCTTATTCCATGGAAAACTTATCTGAAGGCGTTTCACGACTAGCCAAATTTATTGAAGGATTGAAGAAATAAATGAGTAACAGGGTGGTCATAATTGCCGGGGGCGATTTGGAAGATGATTCATGGCACCGTGAGTTTATCAGGGCTGATGATACAGTTATCTGTGCTGACGGGGGCAGTGCTCATGCCCTGAGGATGGGGATTAATCCCGATCTGGTAATTGGGGATCTTGATTCATTGCCTAAAACGGACAAGGAAGCATTGTCAGCATTAAACAAACGGGTAATGCAGTACCCGGTGGCGAAAGATAAATCTGATCTGGAGCTCGCACTTGAGTACGCCGTAAAAACAGAACCAGGGGAGATCGTAATTATTGGCGCCCTGGGGGGCAGCAGGGTTGATCACTGTTTTATCAACCTTCTCCTGCTAAAAAAACCGCTTGATGAAAATATCCCTGCCTCGATTATCGATAGCAAAACTGAAATCCGTTTGTTTAAAAGCAGTTTTAAAATGAACGGACAGCCCGGTGATATTATTTCTCTTTTTTCCCTCACTCCAGGAGTAGAAGGCCTGGTTACCGAAGGGCTTAAATATCCATTAAAAGATGAGCATCTGCATTTTTCTTCAACACGAGGCCTGAGCAACCAGTTCACCGAAAATGTAGCATCGGTTTCCTTCAGAAAAGGATTACTGCTTGTGATAAAAACCAGGGTTAGCTGATTTGGCCGAGAGCAGCCAGCATATCTTCCTTGTATGAGCTGAAACTCTTCGTGGTAATTACTTTTTTCGTACGGGGGCGCGGCAGGTTAATATTGAATTTAGCAGCAATCTGGCCGGGTCTTTCTGTTATGACATAAACCTGGTCGGAAAGATAAATCGCTTCGTCTATACTGTGAGTGACAAAAAGGACCGTTCTTTTAAACTGCACCCAGATATCGAGAATCCAGTCCTGCATTGAAGCCCTGGTTAAAGCGTCAAGGGAGGCAAAGGGTTCATCTAGCAGTAGAAGAGAACTATCGATCAACAGGGTTCGCAGAAGGGCACCTCTTTGTTTCATTCCTCCCGAAAGTCTGCCCGGATAATACCCCCCAAAGCCATCCAAGCCGAAACGGGGCAGTAATTCCTGGACTATTGCATAAGCATCGGTTTTTTTCCTGCCTGCCGCAATGAGGGGAAGCGCAGCATTTTCAAGTAGAGTTTTCCAGGGCAGGAGTAGATCTTTTTGAGGCATATACCCGACAACCCTTAAAACCCCGGTAAGATCTAAACCGTTTACCGTTACCCTGCCCCGGTCGGGTTTAAGCAGGCCGGCAGCCAATTTAAGAATAGTACTTTTGCCTGAGCCGCTTGGACCGATGACAGAGACAAATTTACCTGCACCGGCCTGCAGTGAGATATTATCTAGAACCGGCAGAAGTTGTTCACCAACCTGATATGTTGCTGTTACATTTTCCAGGGCCAGGGTTTCGATTAGATTCACCTCACAAAGCGGTTTGTAAAAGCCTTATTGATATCCGGCATGGTTTCGATCAGGTTGTTTTCCAGGAGCCATTTGCTGTAGGCTTCCCAGGTATCTTTGTCCTGTAAACCCCATATTTCTGCTTCCGCCTGGTATTTGTCAGCCAGCCAGGCCTGGCTGGCTGACACAAGGTCGTTATTCAGTTCAGGCGCATTGGTTAACAGGTGACGAGCTGCTGTTGCAGGATCATCTATAGCCAGCCGGTAACCTTTTTCTGTTGCATTCATGAATCTGTCCACCAATTCGGGGTTACCATTGATTAAGTCTTCACCTGTCACTATGACCGGTGTGTAATAATCAAGTGCTTCTTCTTCCAGACGCAGTTCGATAAAATTTAAATCAATGCCTTTCAATTCTGCTTCTACACCGGTCCAGCCGTAATATATCCAGGCAAAATCGGCATCACGCTCAATAACTATCAGGGAGTCGACCTCACCGGTGGTTACAATATCAACCTGGTTATAGTCTGATCCGTAATTATCCATCAGGGCTTTTATAGTTGCCTCTTCAACCGGTGAACCCCAACCGCCGTAACGTTTCCCTTCAAAATCGGCCGGAGACTCAATCCCGCGTTCTTTTAGTGAAGCAAAGCCCGATGTGTTATGTTGAATAACAGCTGCGATAGATACAACAGGCAGATCGCTCAAGCGGGCAAAAATCACTTCTTCCTGGTAGCTGATACCAAAATGGGCCTGCCCGGTTGCTACCATTTGCAGGACACTTCCGGGGGCTTCAATCACCTCAAGTTCAATTCCTTCAGCTTCGTAGTAACCTTCCTCCAGGGCACTAAATATGCCGCTGTAGTTGGTATTGGGCGTCCAGTCCAGTAAAAGGGTTATCTGTTCCAGATCCTGTGGTGCAGGCGCTGAGCAGGAAATTAACATCATAATCAGCAGTAAAGAAAACAACGCTATGCAGATTTTACTTAGTTTAGACATGATTTTAATCCTCCACGGTAAGGTCTTTTTCTCTTCTCCAGGGCATAACCACAAAACCGGCTATTTCTACAGCCTTGAAGAGCAGCAGGCTCAAAATAACAACAATAATGATGGAGGCGAAAACATCACTGGTTTGAAAAGAATTTTTTGCCCGGAGCATATAAATGCCCAGTCCGGACCGGGCACCGAGCCATTCGCCAATGATTGCTCCCAGGACACTGTAGGTTGCAGCAATTTTTAATCCGGAAAAAAAATAAGGTAGGGCAGAGGGGAATTTGACCTGCTGCATGATCATCCAGCTGCCGGCCTGCATGATTTGCATCAGTTCAATCTCTTCCGGGTTAACCTGATCCAACCCTTCGACCAGGCTGACAGCAAGGGGGAAAAAACAAACCAGGGCAACAATGAATATTTTTGGGGCCAGTCCGACCCCGAACCAGATCAGCATCAGGGGAGCAAGGGCGAAGATGGGTACAGCCTGTGAAATTACCAGCAGGGGGAAAAGAGCACGCTTAATCAACAGCCATCGGTCCATGGCCAGGGCAGCCAGGAGGGCTACTGTGACAGCAAGAACCAGGCCTCCTGCAACGGCTATCATTGTAGTAATGGCGTGGCTGGTAATAAGGGTATAATTAGTTGTCAGGGAGTAGATTATCGCCGATGGGGAAGGAAGTATAAACTCCGGGATAGCCGTTGTTCTGCAGAGAAGCTCCCATAGTAACAGCAAGACCAGAATAGTAAAAACTGCCGGCAGGTTAGTCTTTATATTTAGCGATTTTTTCATCAATGCTCACTCCCCCGGGGCTGTAGTCGATCTTAATTACAGAAAGGACCCTGTTAACACCTGCTTCTGTGCAAATATCCTGGGCTTCTTTTACAATTTGCAGCAATAACTCCAGTTCACCTTCCATGGTTGTTTCCATCGGTCCGACAATAAACTTAACTCCTGAAGCGGCGATCATATCAATAATCCGGTCGACAACAGAATAAAGGTTTTTCTCATCAATAAGGGGGATTATCTGCATGCTCAGGTTGCAATTGACCATTGTTTGTGCTCCTGTGTTTTATCTATAATAATAAAAAGCTGTCGCCAACGCAGGCGACAGCTTGATGTCATTAAAGTATCCCTCCGCTGGTATTATCCAGATCAGGTTTAAGGGTCAGAGCAGTAAATCTCTTTCTCAGCCGGGTAACCCCAGCTCCCCTGTAAAATGCTATGTTTAAGTTATCATAACACCGGTTGATAATAAAAGCAACCAGCGGCGTAATTAAAGTCTTTTCTTTGCGTTCTTTGTATTCATATCTTTCTTTATTCCGTTTCGCCATCAAATATCTGTCCAGAATAGAAAGGATTTCTACCAGTGAGCGTTGAAATGTTTCTAAAGTCAGATTCCATAGCGCCTTTTCGATCGTCGAAAAGCTTAACTTAATTTGTTCATCCATTATTGAGAGGCCTCCGTTCCTGGTGTTTTCTGGTGAAATACCTTTTCTGGAACGAGGTCTCTCTTTTCCTGCTTGTTTTATATCTCCCCGCTAAAAAAATCCCGCTTATATTTTACTCATAGCGCGCAGGTATTGATGGTTTTAAAAGGCTGATTGAGGAAAAGCGAGCTTGTGAAATGTTTATAGTTTTGTGGGTGACTCATTTACTTCGAGCCAGTAATTAGCGAGCAGTTTCAACACTTCGGCGGAGCGGTTAAAATCAATCGGTTTGCGAACATAGCTGTTAGCTCCCAGCCTGTAACATTTCAGTAAATCTCTTTCTTCCACGGATGAGGTCAACACAACTACCGGAATCAGACTGGTAGCCTCATTGCTACGTATTGCTTTCAGAACCTCTGTTCCGTCCATTCCTGGCAGCTTTAAATCGAGGAGAATCAGACCTGTTTCCGGTTTCAGGGGATCCCTCATACCGTTTTTGTCCTGATCAAAAAGAAAGGCAATTGCTTCCAAGCCATCATTTGCCACTTCGATGGGATTATTAACCTGGTTTTTTCTGAAAGCGCGGATAGTTAATTCCACGTCATCAGGATTATCCTCGACCAGCAGAATTACCCTTTTATTCAAGGTATAAGCCTCTCCCCGGATGCGATGTTGTTTTTTGATAAATAATAACTTCCCTATATAAGTTTAAAATCCTTTAAGACTAATTTATTTTTTTTTAATATTCCGGTTATGAAGGATGGCCGCGAGTTTTGGCGAATACATAAGCTTAAACAGCTGCCTCTTCTGCAGTGTTTTTCCGATCATCAACGATTTTTATTTACCACTCGGATTGAAGTTTTACAGATCAGACGAAAAGGGAATCGTAATTATGACCGGATTTTTAGCAAGATTGAAGAAAAGGAACTGGCATCTCAAACTGTTGCTCATTCTTTTCCCTGTTCTTTTCCTGTTTGTATTTGTCTACAGGTTTTTAATCATTCCTACATTCGAAGAGGATATATATAGCGAGAAAATGTTGCAAACTGCCGAAATGGTTAATATCGGTCTTTCTATTCTCGATCATTTTTACCAATTGGAGCAGCAGGGAGTTTTAAGCCGCGAAGAAGCCCAAAAAGAAGCGGCCGGGTTGATACGTGTTATTGGCTACGGTGAAGAAAAACTCGATTATTACTGGATAAACACTTATGATAACCTGATGATTGTTCACCCTTTTCGCACAGATTTTGAGGGGCGAATACTTTCTGGTTCCGACGATCCTGAAGATATTTATACCTATGAACTTTTTCAGCGGTTTATTGATCTGTGCCGGGAACATGGGGCCGGACATATTACTTATTACTGGCAATATTACGATGAACAGGACCGTTTGGAAGAAAAACTTTCCTATGTTGCTTCTTTTGATCCCTGGGGTTGGATTATTGGGACAGGTGTCTACCTGGTTGATCTTGAAATGCTTATAAGTCAGAGAAGTAACGTTGCTTCTTTGTTCATGTTACTGTTTGGGATAGCGGTAATTGCCACATTGTACTATTACTCGAAAAGCAGGCTTACAGAAAAAGAGCTGCTTGAAAGTGAAGAAAAATACAGGATTATAGCAGAAAACACTGCTGATACTATAACTATTCTTGATCTGAATCTTAAATATATTTATGTAAGTCCTTCGATCTACAAACTGCAGGGTTATACCGTGGAAGAGGCAATGAGCCGTAGTTTAGAGCAAACCCTGACCCCTGATTCATTGCAGGTTGCCCTAAATACTTTCCTTGAAGAAATGAATCGCATAAACAAAGAGCCGGATAAACCGGATAAAACAGTACAGCTTGAGCTTGAGGAGTATAGAAAAGATGGTTCTACCATATGGGTGGACAATTCATTAACGCTGCTCAGGGATGAACAGGGGAAGCCGATCGGTATTTTATCGGTTGCCAGGGATATAACTGAAAGGAAACAACAGGAAGAATCATTGCGTAGAGAACAGCAGGAGAAGTCGCTTATTTTGGATAACCTGGCCGAAAGGGTCACCTATATGGACTGTGATATGAGAATAGTCTGGGCAAACCAGGCAGTTGTGACACAGGAAGGTAACGAACTGGCCATAAGTATAGGGGAAAAGTGTTACGAGGTATGGCACGGTTATACTGAACCCTGCAGGGATTGTCCTGTTTTCACGGTTTTACAAACCGGGCAGGTGTCTGAAGGAGTAGTTGTTTATCCGGATGGCCGCTATTGGAAAATGACCGGTTCACCGGTTTATGATAAATCAGGCCAGATTATCGGTGTTCTTGGTACTGCTCTTGAGATAACCGATCTCAAAAAAGCGGAAAGTGAACTAAAAAAACTGAATGAAGAACTGGAAGTGCGGGTTCGCGAAAGAACCGAAGAGTTGAGCCGCGCCAACAAGGAGCTGGCGGCCTTTACTTATTCGGTTTCTCACGATTTGCGTTCCCCGTTAAGAGGAATCAGTGGTTTCACGGAAGCAGTACTTGAAGATTATGAAGAGAAACTTAATGGGCAGGGTCGCGATTACCTCGAGCGTGTTTTAAAGGCAACCGCCCGTATGAACGAACTTATTGATGATCTGTTAAAACTTTCCAGGGTAACAAGGCAGGAAATTCATAAACACCAGGTTGACCTGAGCGCAATGGTTACTGCTTATGCGGTTTACCTTCAGGAAGAAGCCCCGGACCGCCGGGTGGAATTCAGGGTGCAGCCGGGCTGTACAGTTATTGGAGATGCAGCTCTTTTGCGCATTGCCCTGGAAAACCTAATAAACAACGCCTGGAAATACACAGGGAAAAATGAACAGGCCCTGATTGAGTTTGGTCAATATGAGGAAAATGGCAACAGTGTCTGTTATGTGAAAGATGATGGTGTAGGGTTTAACATGGTTTACAAGGATAAGGTATTCAATGCTTTTCAGAGACTGCACAGCCCGGGAGAATACCCCGGTACCGGGGTTGGCCTCAGTATAGTCCAGCGCATTATTGAACGTCACGGTGGAGAAATCTGGGCTGTATCTGAGGAAGAAAAAGGCGCTGTTTTTTATTTTTCCATACCTTCATAGTATTGTTGCCATGGTTTCACTCTTATCCAGAGTATGGTAAAATTTGTTTATGCCTGATTACAGGGAGGAGTGCATTAATGATAGATCTACGCAGTGATACGATAACCAAGCCCACTGAAGCCATGCGCAAGGCGATGGCGGTTGCTGAAGTGGGAGATGATGTTTATGGTGAAGATCCCTCAATAAACCACCTGCAGGAGTTGTCTGCACAGATGATGGGGAAGGAAGCGTCGCTTTTTGTCCCCAGTGGGACGATGGGTAACCAGCTGGCGGTTCTGGCCCATACCCGCCCCGGTACTGAAATTATTCTCGAAGCAGATTCTCATATTTATTATTATGAAGCGGCGGCAGCCTCGGTTTTTGCCGGAGTTCAGCCCCGGCCGTTGTCTGGAGTAAGGGGTGTATTAGATGCTGAACTAGTAGAGTGGGCCATTCGCCAGGATGACATTCACCTGCCTCCGACATCCTTGATATGCATGGAAAACACCCATAACCGGGCCGGTGGTACTATCGTGCCCCTTGCTGATATGCGTGCAGTATATGATGTTGCCCTGCGGCATCAGGTTCCTGTGCATCTGGACGGAGCGCGAATTTTTAACGCATCAATTGCCTCGGGTGTAGCGGTGAAAGATTATACCGCCTGCACTACATCAGTTCAGTTTTGCCTGTCAAAAGGCTTGGGTGCTCCAGTTGGATCAATTTTAGCCGGACCGGAAGATTTTATCGAGAAAGCCAGGAGATGGCGAAAAAGGCTGGGTGGGGGGATGCGTCAGGCTGGTATAATCGCTGCTGCCGGGGTTGTAGCCCTGGAAACCATGGTTGACCGCCTGGCTGAAGACCATGAAAACGCCCGCTTCCTTGCTGAAGGGTTGGCCGGTTTGGAGGGTATCGATTTTGATCCGGATGATGTTGATACAAACATAGTTATTGTTAAACCGACAAAAATGTCCATTCGGCAACTGGGAGATGAGCTGGAAAAGAGAGGTATACTGACGGTCGTAATCGAACCTGACCGAATTCGTTTTACTACGAGCCTGGAAGTAAACAGAACGGATATTGAAAAAACGGTTACAGCTGTTCGGGAGATACTGAAAGCGTAAGGAAAACCCGGTTGCTGTATTCTTATAATTAAGATTCCTTGATACTATTTTTCAAAGTTGAGAACTGATTTTTAAACACCCTGGTTGCGTAGCTTATTATACCTTGGTTTTATCATGTTTTCCGGGGTGTAAATTTTTTTGTTTGTTGGCATATTAATTGCTTTTATTTTGGTATGAAAGAATGGGTATCTTTTTCCGGTGAAAAGCTTCACTTTGGCGGTATTATTATAATCTGAGAGGAGCAGTTGAGTATTATGGACCAGTATAAAAAAGCGATGGATTATGCCGGTCGCTGGCTGGGAATCATCAATTGCGAAGAGCTTGATGAATCGACGGCTCAGCAAATTTCCAAGGAGACGGTTGATAATTTTGTTAATCACTTTAACAAGGGCTGGGTAGACTACCGCAAGTCAGTTACTGAAGCTGGCGATTATGCCGGCACGGAATGGCGCGGGCATGGGATTTATTATTATGATGTTTTTGGTCAGGAATATATTGACTGTCTGGGTGGTTACGGAGCTCTTGACCTGGGCTGGTCGCACCCGGAAGTAGTTGAGGCTGTTCGGGCCCAGGCAGGAAAATCGGGTATACCAAGCCAGGAGCTGATGGATCCGCTGCGGGGTGTGCTGGCCAGGCTGCTGGCTCATATTACCCCGGGCGATATTGACCATTCTTTTTTTGTGAACAGTGGCACCGAAACTATCGAAGGGGCCCTGAAGATAGCCAAGCTGTATACTGGTAAGCATAATTTTATTTCCACTGTTTCCGCATTTCATGGAAAAACCCTCGGATCACTTAGTGTCATGGGCAAAAAAGATTATCGTGAGGCTCTTCAACCTTTTGGTGGTCAGACATTTTATGTTCCTTTCGGAGATGCTGATGCTCTTGAAAAACAGCTTGAAATATGTGCAAAAGTAGGTATTGAAATTGCTGCATTCATCGCCGAGCCGATCCAGGGAGAGGCCGGGGCAATAGTTCCTCCTGATCAGTACTGGCCGAAAGTAAGAGAAATATGCAACAGCTATGAAATACTGCTTATATGTGATGAAGTCCAGACCGGTATGGGCAGAACCGGAAAGCTGTGGGGAGTTGAACACTGGAATATCGTTCCTGACATTTTATGTGTGGCAAAGTCTCTCGGAGGCGGTTTGATGCCGATGGGAGCTTTTATGGGGAATGGAAAAATATGGAGTGTATTTGAGGATCCTAACCCCTTCATTCATACAACAACAACGGGTGGCAATCCTATGGCCTGTGCTGCGGCAATTGCTGCCATTAATGTAACACTGCGCGAGAAGCTGCCCGAAAAAGCTGCGGAACTTGGTGGTTATTTTATCGACAAGCTGAAAGAATTTGCAGAAAAGTATCCCCAGGTATACAAGAGTATAACCGGTAAGGGGCTGTTAATTGGGCAGCACTTCCAGGAGCCCGAAATCGGTTACCAGATTGCTGCCGGACTCTTTAAGAGAAAAGTCCTGGTGGCCGGAACCCTGATCAGTGCAAATACGGTTCGTTTTGAACCGGCTTTAATAATAACCCGTGAACAGATTGACGAAGTGTTGAACCGCCTCGATGATGTATTGCAGGAAGTTGTAAAAAAACTTTAACCTGCAGTGATGAAAATCAGGCGATTTTATTTACTGTAATACTGTATAAAGACCGGCTTAACAGCCGGTCTTTATACAGGCCTGATTAAAGGGGTTTGGACTATGCTGTCGAACTTATATATATAACCCGGATCCTGGGGGAATCTAATGTATCTTAATCCGTATATTTTACCGTATCTGATAGCTTGGATCATACTGCTTTTGTTGGCCGGACAGGCATGGCAATACAGGAATAATCAAGCGGCTGTTCCTTTTGTTGCGCTGGCCCTTACCTGTGCTTTTTATGCTTTTTTTTATGCTCTTGAGCTGTCATCGGCAGAGCTAAATTTAATAATGTTCTGGATTAAAGTTGAATATATCTTCATTTTGCTCATTCCACCCTTGTTGATTTATTTCACTATGGCTTATACCGGTTGGAAAGTTGGGGAAAAAAATGCCATTGTTATCAGCATGCTTGCTTTTTCCCTGCTTGTATATATTCTACTGTTGACAAACCAGTATCATGGGTTGATTTACCGCAGTATAGAATTGGATATGAACGGACCTTTTCCAATGATTACTTTTGAAAAAGGGATTTTTTATTGGATAAACACGATATATATCTCAATCGCGGTTTTGGCCGGCAATGTTCTTTTTTTAATCATGTTAATCAATGCCAACAAGGTATACCGGGGGAAAATAGCACTAATGGTTCTGGGTTCTTTCTTGCCCTGGAGCGGTTTTATTTTTTACCAGATTCAGGCCCTGCCCTGGAACCTCGATACAACCCCATTATTTATCTCTGCCAGTGCAGTTTTCTTTTTCTTAGGGATGTTTCGCTACCGCTTATTTGATCTCACTCCTGTTGCCAGGACCAGGCTTTTCGAAGAACTTCCCGATGGGGTTCTTATTATTGATAATAACCTGAATATAGCTGATCTAAATAAAACCGCAACAGGTTTATTCAAAACTGGAAGCCTGGCGGTAGGCAGAGCGGCTGCCGAAGCTCTGAGCGATTGGCCGGACTTACTGAAGGTGCTCGGGTCTGCTTCCGGTCGAGTTGATTTTGAACTAAGCAGAGAAGGGGTAAAAGGGAATAATTGGTACCGGATTGACATTATACCCTTGCAGGAAAAGCAGGGGCCAGTTTACGGCCAGATGGTGATTATCAGCGATATAAGCAGCCGAAAAAAAATAGAAGAAAAGCTCCAGCTGCTTGCAACAACCGATGAACTGACCGGACTCTGGAATCGGAGATACTTTATTAAGGGACTCAGTGATGAGTTAAAGCGTATGAAACGTCATGATCACCCTTTTTCTCTCCTGATGATCGATATTGACCATTTTAAAGCAGTAAATGACCTATTTAGCCACAACGCAGGAGATCTCAGTTTAATGCATTTGTCCGATCTGGTGCGAAGCCGGCTGCGAGAGGTTGACCTGGTAGCCAGGCTGGGGGGGGAGGAATTTGGGATTATCCTTCCCGGAACATCACTTGACAATGCCTTCACGGTAGCGGAAAATTTAAGAAAAATTATCGCTGAAACTCCATTTTGCCACGAGGGAGCTAAAATAAGCCTGACAGTCAGTATTGGAGTAACCGAATGCAGACCGGATACTGCATCTGTTGAAGACCTGCTGAAGTTAGCTGATAAAGCGCTATACAGCGCCAAAAAAGAAGGGCGTAACCGCGCCGTAATTATTTAAGGAGAGATAAAATTATGTCCCGGGAAGAAAAAACCCTTGATCTGATTGCTCTGCTGCACCAAATCCTGGCAGTGATTACCGGGATAACCTCTTTAATACCTCTTGTCTATTTAATTTTCGGGGTTTTTCTGCTTAATGTGGATGGCGGAGCAGGTGATCCCACCCCGAGGGTTTTTGCCCTGGTTTATATTATTATATCCACACTGTTAATCCTGGCAGGCTGGACTCTTGCCGTATTAGTTTTTATAGCGGGAATTAAACTCAGGAAACGACAATCATACAAATATTGTATGGTAATTGCTTTTATGGAGTGTCTTTTATTACCTCTTGGGCCCATCCTGGGCATATATACAATAATTACTCTGAACCAGGAAGAGTATATCTACCTGTTTGAGTAGAGATAAAAGGGAGTATCCCCGATGAATACTGGTAGTATTGTCAGTCAGTCCAAAGCTATCCTGAATGAAGTGATTTCATGGCGTCGGGAATTACATCGTATTCCAGAGCTTGGGTTTGAGCTGTTTAAAACATCGGCATTTATTCAAGAGCGGCTTAATGAATTGGAAATACCTTATCGGGTAATAGCAGAAACAGGGCTGGTTGCCCTGATTGAGGGAGGTAAACCGGGACCAACCCTGGCTTTTCGTGCTGATATGGATGCCCTGCCAATTAAAGAAGATACAGGCCTTCCCTTTGCTTCTGACAATGGAAATATGCATGCCTGCGGGCATGATGCCCATGCTGCTATGCTGTTGGGAGCGGCAAAGATACTCAATTCGAACAGGTCTAATTTAAAAGGCAAGGTTAAGTTGATTTTCCAGCCCGGGGAAGAGGGTTATGGAGGAGCGCAGAGGATGATAGAAGAGGGGTGCCTGGATGACCCCGAAGTAGAGGCAATCTACGGACTTCATGTAGGGCAGATATTCCCCGAAGTTGGTCTCGGGCAGGTGGGTATTTGTCCGGGAACCATTCTTGCCGCTGCCACCGCTTTTTCTGTTATAGTCAAGGGTAAAAGTACTCACGGAGCGCTTCCTCACCTGGGAGTGGACAGTATTATTACTGCGGCCGAGATAATAACCTCGCTGCAGAAGATTGTCAGCCGTGAAATTGACCCTCTCGGGACGGCAGTGTTGACCATTGGGAAAATTGCAGGAGGGGAGGCGATCAATATCGTTACTCCCAGGGTTGAATTCAGCGGTGATTTTAGAACGATTACCGAGGAAACCCGAGGTTATATTACCGACCGGGTGAAAGAAATATGTACCTCTGTAGCCATTGCCAACAGGGCTGAGGCAGAGGTGGAAATACTTGGCGGCTACCCCCCTACTGTTAATCATCCTGCCCTGGTTAAAAAAGTAGAGTCGGTCGCAGGAACAATTTTAGGGAATGAAAACGTGGTCAGCATTCTGAAGCCTAACATGGGAACCGAAGATATGTCTTTATACCTTGAAAAAGTGCCCGGTGCCTTTTTTATGCTGGGAACCGGTAATCCTGAACCGGGGCTTAACTATCCCCATCACAACTCCAGGTTTGATCTCGATGAGTCGGCCCTTTGGATCGGTCCGGCGCTATTTACCGGCCTGGCCGTCGATTACCCCGGTAATGATTAACTTCAAGTTTTGTTATAGGAGGACTTCAATTGTTGAAAGCAGATATTTTTTTTGATTCCGGCAGCGAGCTTTTCAAAGAGCTATTTACCGAAACCGCATTTGTATGGGAAGGCCTGGCGAATATCGGACTTTTCCTGAAAAAATATTTACAGCCGAATATTGCAGCAGTACGAAACGGTTCTGCCCAGGTTGGCAGGGACACCATCCTTTACCGGGGTGAAGTATATGTCGATGGCTTCAAAATCGATAACAGCGAGAAAAGAACCAGAGTTTTTATGGATGGTAAAATCCTGGAAGACGCAACTATAATTTATGCCGGTGCTTTCCTGATGGATGATCAGATTCACCTGGGAAAAGGAGTTGTTGTGGAACCATCGGCTTTGATTCGCGGACCGGCCCTGATCGGAGACCATACCGAAGTTAGACATGGAGCATATATTCGAGGCCAGGTGATTACCGGGGAAGATTGTGTGGTGGGGCATACCACGGAAATCAAATCTTCTGTCATGTTGGGAGGTAGTAAAGCCGGTCACTTTGCTTATATCGGTGATAGTATTCTCGGCCGGGTTAACCTTGGGGCCGGAACAAAACTGGCCAATCTGAAAATGAATGGGAATCCGGTGACTCTCAAGATTGAGGGCAGGCTTTATCAAACCGGTTTGCGTAAGTTCGGGGCGATCCTGGCCGATGGAGTGGAAACAGGATGCAACAGCGTTACTTCCCCGGGTACAATACTTGGTAAAAATGTGATGCTATATCCCAATGGAACAGCGCGGGGTTATTACCCGGCTGACTCGATAGTCAGGGTCAGGCAGAATCATGATATCATACGGGTTGAAACCGAAAAATGATCAGTGGTGCCATTAAAACACTAAAGTCAAGAGGTCCCTTAATCGGCAAGGATTTTGCCGCCTCAGCCAGCCTGGAAATTTTCCCGGCCTGGAAATGTTGTTCAGGAAAAAAAGAGATAATTACTGAAGTAGTTGGAAACAGGTATCTCCGCCTTGATGCCAGGGTTAAAGGTTATGCCCGTCTTTCCCCGTCGATCATGCGCGAGTTTTTAAATTATACAGTTATTGGATTGCCAGAACAGCGAAATCTTGTTGATGTAATGGCGGACAGGCTTAACAAAGAAATAAAAGCAATTAGCAAGGCAAAAATTGAACTGGCCCTCCAGACCGTGACAAGGGTGATTCGCTCTCATCGGGAAGGGAACACTATCCTTGAGAAAAGCTGCCTAATTATTGCCGGTGATGTTGTTTTTGGCATGGCCCATGCTGAGCCGAGACCGGAATCATCAACAGGCGAACTGGTTAAAGGTTCGGACCTGGATATTATTGTTGTTACCGACAAGCTTCCCGGTTACCTTAAAAGGGATCTGGACAGGTTTTTCTATGATGAAAAATATAACCTGTTAATGAATCCGGCCCTGAAAGAAGAACTGGATTATATAATAAAAGATATTTCAGTAATAAGCAGCCAGCTGCGTTTTGACACTTTTAAAAATATGGTAGCCTCAAAAATATTGGATGAAGGGCAATACCTTTACGGAAACCAGGCCCTGTACAACCAGATCAAAACAATGGTTGACGAAGCAGCAGTACCCTCAAAAATAGCAGATTTAACCAAACGAGCCGAAGCAGACAGGTTACTTGCCGAACAAACCTTAGCCGGTGCCAATAGGCTGACCACGGTCAATGAACAACTGATGGCCCTTTTTTATACTACAGAAGAAAAAGAAGAAATCTTTTAATCGGTCAGGAGATATTATGAAAATAATTATCGTTCAAAGCTATAGTGAGATGAGCCAGGAGGCAGCAGATGTTGTAACCTCTATAATTAAGGCTAACAACCGGGCAGTGCTTGGCTTGGCGACAGGTTCAACCCCGGAAGGAATGTATGTTGAGCTTGTAAAACGTTTCAGGAACGGTTTGATTGATTTTCAAGAAGTGGTTTCATTTAACCTTGATGAATATCTTAACCTGCCGCCCGATCACAGGCAGAGCTATCATTATTACATGAAAACAAAGCTTTTTGATCATATTAATATAAGGCCGGAAAAAGTAAATATACCCTCCGGTTCTGCTGAAAACCCCGAGCTGGAATGTTCCAGGTATGATAGAAAAATAATAGAAGCCGGGGGAATTAACCTGCAAATACTGGGTATTGGCTCCAATGGGCATATCGGTTTTAATGAACCGGCTGATGCCCTGTCAATCAATACCCATCTTGTTGAATTAACTCCGGACACGTTACAGGCAAACAGCCGGTTTTTTGAATCGTTGGAGCAGGTTCCTAAAAAGGCTATAACAATGGGGATGGGTTCAATTATGTCCGCCAAAAAAATTCTACTTCTGGCATCGGGTACCGGCAAAGCCCGGGCGATAAAAAGTATGTCTGATGGAATAGTTACCACGGCAGTTCCGGCTTCACTGCTCCAGCTTCATCATGATGCAACAGTAATTATCGACAGCGATGCAGCAGCGTTGTTATAAGGCTCAGTGCTGCAGATGATAACCGGGTAAATTAAGATCTGGCATGTTATACTGATATCAAAGCTGTGGGAGAGGTGAAAAAATGGATTCCGGTTTCAAGTCAGGCGCGCTTGAAGTTAACCTGGCCAAGACCAGGTATGAGCAGGCTGAACTGCCTCAGGAACAACAGTGGTTTGTTTCATTATCCTCATCTTACTGGGGGATTAACAAGCGCACAGATGAACTTTTCCGTGAATTAAACCATCCTCATCCCAACTATTCTTTTATCATTGAAAACCTGCATACTATCTGTCTCACCGATTTGTGGCTCTACAACTCCCTGGATCAATCTGAGAAAGCCTTGTCATTCCTTTTATCTCTCTTTGCCGAACTCTTCGAGAAAGATTTAAATGAAAGAGATCGGGAGCAGCTGATAAAAACCCTGTTCAAGTTTATAGATCGACTTCTTAACGAGGGAAACTACCCTGAAGAAATTGTCAGGCAGTCACTGAACCTGATTAAAAAAGAAGTGCCCAGGCATGAAGAACTATTTATAAGGAATGCCGGTTATTTTAAAAAATATTTGGCCAGGGCTGCAGCAATTCCCGAGTTTGAGTCAACCGTATGCAAAATGACAAAAAATATACTTTTAAAAAGTTGTGTCTACTGGGCCGGGACAACCCACACTGACGAGTGGTTTGCACGTAAAGCGAATCTGTTCTCACCGATATACGGTAAGAAAATTGATCGGATCGGAAAACCTTTTTTTAAAGATCTTGAAAATAAAATCAGGGCTTCCCAGACATGGGAAGAGATTACTTCAAATCTTTTTTTTAATGATATAGCCAATCATTTCCGTCACTTTAGTGAAGTATTTGAGCTTTCTGTCGAAAAAACCTATTACCTGGTTTTTATCCTCCACCTGCCCGGTATGTTGCAGCTAAATAAACATTTGCTCTATGATCTTAACCGTTTGCTGAAGAGCGCCCTGCAGGAGTTAGATGAAGAGGGAATTTATCATTACGTGGATCTGCTCTTTTCACTTTTCGAAGAGCTAAAAAACCGGCAGACAGATATTGTTCTTGACTGCCTCTTTACACTTGGTAAAGAGATAGTGGAAATTGATCACTATCAGCTTACCGCTCATTACATGCAGAGACTAATTGAATTTGGCTTCATTTACCCGGGAGACCTGGAAATAAGTGATGAGTGGGCTATTGAAGCAAATAGTAACCATGTAAAAAATATTCGTATCTGGCTCGACCTGATCGAAACTTCCCCTTATAAATTTAAAAAACTGCTTTCAGCTCTGGTTGTTAATTTGAAACTTGGTGGAATCTTTATTGCCGATACCGACCTTTTCCAGCGTGATGTAACCAGGTTGCTCAATGCAGATATCGGCCCCGTTTATAAACAAGTTAAGCAGCTGGCTCGCTTTTTCCCGGTTTACTTTAATGAAATAGGGGCTGAAGGAAAGCTGCGGGATGTGAGTACCTATATTGATGAACTCTCGGGTCGCAAAGATCGTCTGATTCATTTTGTTCGTAAACAGATTCACAGTGAAAGTAATAACACCCATATCGAGCTGGTCAGAAAGGTAGCCTTTTTCTGGTTTAATGGTGAAAAGGAGCCGTTAAAAAAAATAATTCCACCCGATGTATATGCTTCTCTTGATTTGAAAAATGTATTTTTCAGGGGAGTAAATGAGCTGATGACAGCTTCCTGCCGGCAGTTGGATCTCAGGCCGGAAGAACTTCTGCTGGCAGACGAAGAATTAATTAACTCTTTTATCAATAAATATAGCGGTTCAACGGAAAGAGATCGAAAGCGCCTTTTGTTATTGATACAACTTTACCAGCTTTTGCTTGATAAGTATTCGTTTGAATCGCGCGATATCAGTGGGCTGCTGATAAAAAGTCGTTTTTTCAGTGAAACAGAGATAATACAGTTGGTTGATAAAATAAACCAAAGGTGTTACCGCGAAGCGTTGGAACAAATTTATTCTTTCATGGCGACGCTTAAAGAGGTTATTCTTGACAAAACCACTACAGAGGCAATAGAAACGATATATTACAAGCGGCATATTGCGGCTGGAATCCCTTCTATGTATGGCCAATACAAGGAACCGAAATTTGAAGCGCTCGGTTTGATGTACAGGCTGGAACAGTTAGCATCAAGGCAATTTGAAAAGATCCTGGAAGAGATAAAACTCGAATATATTTCGGCAAAAACATTGAATAAGATCTATGAAACCCTGGTATTATTTAAAGCCGGGTTGGAGCTGGACGGCATGGTTAACCAGAATTTTAACTCCACCCTGGAGATGTTTCGTTACAGTCTTACATCGACCAGTGTAACATTGAGTCAATATATGAATATATTCCGTTTTATGGCCCAGCATATCAAGGAGTTGATCAACGAATATTTCATCAGGGTTTATGATGAAACAATCAATGTGGTTATACCACAGGTTTTCAGCAGTGATAAGGAAACCCTGGTTATGGAGTCTGAGATATTTTATCGTGATATCCTTTCTTCTGCTTTCCTGGTCCGGGAACTGGATCAGTTTATTGCTGGATCGCTGAGCATGATCAATAATATGCTGGAGAATTATTCTGAAGCGCATATTCATAACATGATGACCTATAATCCGGACCTTGCGATCAGCCCTTTAAACAGGGAAACTGATATTATAGATAACCAGGTTTTCCTGGGAGCCAAGGCCTATTACCTGAAAAAACTAATCCGGTATGGGTTGCCAATTCCTCCCGGTTTTGTTCTGACAACAGAAGTATACCGTCATAAAGATACCATCTTTGAGCACCCTTACATGAATTTTGAACTTGAGGGTATGGTCGATGAACACCTTGCCTGGCTCGAGAAACAGACCGGCTTAAGGTTTGGCAGCGCTGAAAAACCGATGCTTCTTTCGGTTCGTTCCGGAACGGCAATTTCTATGCCCGGCGCCATGAGCACTTTTTTGAATATCGGCATGAACGACCGGGTTGCTGAAGCTCTTGGCGGTAACCCATCTACTGCCTGGATGGGATGGGATTCATACCGGCGGTTTATCCAGAGCTGGGGAATGTCCCATGGTGTTGATCGTGATTGTTTTGATGAAGTTATGACAACAGTTAAAGCCAAATACGGGGTAGATCGTAAATCCAACTTCAGCGCTGAACAGATGAAAGAGCTGGCCCTTGAATACAAGCAGGTGTTAAACAGTCATGGAATACCCATCGTTGCTGATGCCAGGGAGCAACTACGACAGGCAATAGATAATGTATTCAGTTCCTGGTCTTCCAAGCGGGCTGTTGCTTACCGGAAACATCTTCAGATAGCCGATCAGTGGGGTACTGCGGTTTTGGTTCAGAAAATGGTTATGGGTAACCGGTCGAAACGTTCCGGTTCCGGGGTTGTTTTTACCCATAATCCCAAGCTGAAAAAACCGGGAATTAATCTTTACGGTGATTTTACCCTGTGCAGCCAGGGCGAAGATATCGTGGCCGGACTGGTTTATCCCCTCCCTGTTTCCGGGAGTCAGCGTATAGATGATGATAAGAATAGCGATATATCTCTCGAAAAGACTTTTCCAGCCGTTTTTAAAAGATTGCGGGCGATAGCTGTGGAACTGATTGAGAAACACAGCTTTAACAACCAGGAAATTGAATTTACTTTTGAATCTGAACATCCCGATGATCTTTATATTCTGCAGATCAGGGAACAGAATATTGTTCAACCGGAAAAAATGGCTGTCTTCAATGCCGCTGCCGATGAAATGAAACTACTCGGCAAAGGTATTGGTGTTGGAGGCGGCTGCATGAGTGGAGTAGTCGCATTCGATATGACAGATCTTGAAAGTAATGTTATAAAGCACCCGGGAGAAAAACAGATCCTGATCAGACCCGACACTGTGCCCGATGATATTCAGATGATCTTTAAATGCGACGGACTGGTGACCAGCAGGGGTGGAGTTACATCTCATGCCGCTGTTGCAGCAGAAAAACTGGGCAAGGTTTGCATAGTCAGCTGTAAAGAACTGATCGTCGATGAACGAAAAAAACAGGGTGTAATTAATGGCTTTGTGATCAGTCCCGGAGATGTCATCTCAATTGATGGTAATTGGGGGGGTATTTATGCTGGCAGTTACCCCATTGAATACATATAATAGTTAAAGCAGTCTGGATAATACCTGGGAGGTTATTATTTGATGAACGAAGTGATGCAGAATAGAAAAAAACTGGGCATAAATGGTATTGGGAGGATCGGTAAGTTAACCCTGTGGCAGCATTTGAGCAGTGGTCATTTTAATGGTTTTATTATTAACACGGGTCGAAATGTAGGTTCTAAACTGGAAGATGTAATTGATTACCTGGTTAAGGATTCCACCTATGGTTCATTAGATCGTTTTCTTTATGGATACAGTGGTAAGAGGGTGGAAATAGAAATTATTGACCGGGAGCAGTCTCTATTTAAAGTGGATGGGGTTCCTGTTAAGGTTCTAAACAGTGAACGTAACCCCCGTGAAATTAATTGGGCCCGGGAAGGGATTCAGCTGGTAGTTGAGTCGACCGGTAAATTTATTGATCCGGCTGCCTCTGCTGACAAACAGGGCGGCAGTGCAAGGGGGCATCTTGAGGCCGGTGCTGAAAAAGTAATTGTAAGCGCACCTTTTAAAATTGTTGACAGCGCACAAAAAATGCCTACTGACAGCGCCATGTTTGTATACGGGATTAATCATGATAAATATGATCCCCGCGAACACCACATACTTTCTGCCGCAAGCTGTACAACTACCGGGCTGGCTCACATGGTGAAACCTTTGCTGGAAACCAAAGAAACAAAAGATATTGTAACAGCTTCCATGTCAACTGTTCACGCGGCGACCAATAACCAGAATATCCTTGACAACGTACCGAAAAGTGGCACGGATGACCTGAGAAAAACCCGTTCAGTTTTTAATAACATAATTCTAACTACTACCGGGGCAGCCAGGGCTCTTGAAGAAATACTGCCTGAAATTAGAAGTATCGGCTTTATGGCCGATTCAGTACGTATTCCTACCAGCACTTCATCTTTGATCATGCTTAATGTAACTTTTAAAACCAGGCTCAACGAGACGGGGGAACCCCTGGTGAACCGTGATTTAATCAATAATATTTATAGTAAAGCGGCAGAAGGGTCCCAGAAGAATATGGTAGTTTACAGCGACAAACAAAATGTTTCCTCAGACCTGGCCGGTTATCCGGCGGCTGTTATCATTGAAGGAATTGAAACCCATACACGCACCGGGTTTATATCACTTGATTCTGCTACCCTTAACGAATGCGGCGCCCAGGCGTCCTGCGATGTTAATATACCGGTAACACATGCAAAAATTTTTGGATGGTACGATAATGAATTAGGCAGTTATGTAAACTTTTTAAGCCGGCTTACAATTTATGTTGAAAAGAACATGCCCTGACCACCTATTACTGAAAGGATTAATTAATGTCTGACCAACTCGTACCGCTTGTTTCGGTAACTGCCTGTAACAGGTATGACTACAGCGAGATCGATACAGCTTTATATTTTTTACTTGAACCTGTTGGAGGATTAAAAGCATTAATTTCTCCGGGACAAAAAGTTTTATTAAAACCGAACCTCCTGGCTGCGGCGAAGCCTTCTGAAGCAGTAACTACTCATCCCCTGGTTATCAGAGTAATGGCAGATATGATCAGGAAGGCAGGGGGACAGGTATATATTGGAGACAGCCCCGGCAGCGACGATCAGGAATATGCTCACAGAATAGCCGGTTATGAAAAAGTCTGCGAAGAAACCGGGGCAAAACTACTTCTTTTCCGGGAAGTCGGAGAATGTAAATCTTCTTATACTCACGATCTTGTTTTGCCCCTGGCCGCAGAACTGGAAGAAATCGACCTGGTTATCAATGTGGCTAAGTTTAAAACTCATCCCCTGACCGGAATGACCGCGGCAGTGAAGAATATGTACGGCACCGTAGCGGGTAAAAATAAAAAAAAGTTTCACCTTGAACATCCTTTGCCCCTTGATTTTTCCAGGATTTTGGTTGAAGTGTGCCTGGCTGTTAAACCGGCTTTTTCACTTATTGATGCAGTTGTCTCCATGGAAGGGCTCGGTCCACGTCGTGGTAAACCGAGGCAGACCAAATTACTGCTCGGATCGGTAAACCCTTTTGCTCTTGACCGGATAATGGCGGACATTGCCGGTTTCAGACCAGAGCAGGTAACAACCGTGGTGATAGCCGGGCAGATGAACATTCCCGGGGCAAAAATTGAAGATATTAAAGTGCATGGTTTAAAACCGGAACAATGCCGATTCAAAAATTTTGATCGGGGAGCGCTGACAGGGGGCCGGGTAAACCGTTTACTGACAAATATCCCCCTGGCCTGGCTAAAAAATTTTATCTACGCCCGCAGGCCTTATCCTTACATTGACCAACAATGTTGCACATCTTGTGGCGAATGTCTGAAGAACTGCCCCCTGCAGATTATTACAGCAGAAGATAAAATACCGGAAATAAACTACTATGAGTGTATTCGTTGTTACTGTTGCCAGGAGGTCTGCGCGCACGGGGCGATTAAACTGAGCAGGAATATAGTAACCTGATTTAGTCCAGGAATCAAAAAAACTAATTACTGGTAGTTTTCATTTTCGTAATCAAGCTGGATCTGGTTCATTTGCCCCCAGAGGTCAGGAGGGATCAGCTTATTAATTATTTCCTCAACCTTGTAAGCTGCAGTCTGTACCGGATCAGCCAGATCAGAAAAAGCAGGGGAATTGTATCGTTGCCCGGCGGCTGTCATTGACAGTGAAACAGTTGCTCCACCGTCAACCGGATCGCCGGCCGGCCAGTCATTGCTAAACAGGTTGTTATCTAACAGGAATAGATAGAGGGTATTCAGATCTTCCGGGCTGATTACAAACGAGCGGTCCATTGATTTTTCACCATCTCCCGTTTTGTAGCGAAACTGCCCTTCATTCTCAGGTCCAATGATAACTTCATATGAGTACTGCATCCAGGGGTCAGGCATAATCCCTGTGGTCCAGTTAAGCTGCAGGTAAAAGTCACCAGGTTTTTCTGCAGGAGGTTGCGCGGGTGTATCACCCTGCATCCTGCCGCATCCGCTGAGGAAGAAAATCAACAAAAGCAGGCTTATTATTCGCATTGTTTACTCCCTGTAATCCAGTTCAAATATAATTTTATCTTCTGAGACCTGTGTTAAATTAATTGTAAGACTACTGCCCCGGTCGTTGATATAGTAAAAAACCTGTTCATGTCCTTCAATATTTGAAGTTCTGTCCGGATTAAATGTCCAGTCAAATGATGTGCCGCTTTCCCTGCGGGCATTCATGTAAAAATTGTTTGCCCTTGATATCTGAATATTGCCGAAGCCCGCTGCATACATGCCGGTTTCGCTTCTTTCATACCTGGTAACTGCAAACTCATTCATTACTGCCGGGACTTCCCGTGGCCAATCGGGCGGAGTGCCGAAAAAGTCGAACAGCACCTCTTGTTCAGAAATATATGACCAGTTATCTGCGCCAGGATTGTCCCCTTGTTCCTCAAAGTCCCCCGGGAGGGTGGTTTGCCCTGAACAGGCGCAGCATGTCATAATGATCACTACCATCAAAATTGTAATAACGGCATTTTGTTTATTAATTATCATTTCACCTTACCAGTTTAATAATAGATATTTCGCCTGATTAGCCTTTTAAGCTATTATAACCATTTTATCCGTTTATCACTATATTAATGTTGAATTTTTTCGTTAACTGTATTTGATGAAATTCTAATAGGACATAAGTCGCATTCCGCCTGGTAATACTATCAATATGACCTTGATTTGATGGAATACCCTCCGCTACAGTGTATTGACAAGGATGTGTCATGGCGCAGCTGGTTAACCCTTCAAACCTTATTTATATTCTCCAATAACAAGATTATTGATCATGTGGTAACTCTTGAGTAATCCGGTGTCTTTCCCGACATATTCGGGCCATTTAAGTGTTGTTTAAATTTATAATAAAACATAGCTCCTGAAGATTATACCCATTTAACAATGGGGCAAAACCCAAACATAAATGAGAAACAGATATATTTAAAATAAGAAATGTGCTTATATTATTTTGCGTATATATCAAACTATTATATAAAAAGCTAATGCAGTCAGATGAAATCACATGCACAGAATATTGATATAAAACTGACAAGATTCAGAAGAGGTGCGATTTGTCATATTACCGGATACTGGTTATTGATCCCACAAAGCATTTCTCTGTTGCCTCAAAACGCTTTCTCGAAGCACAGGATGCAGTTGAAGCGGTAAAAGTCGTAGCTGCAAGTGCAATGCTACATGTTACTAACTCTTTTAATCCAAATATTTTACTTGTAGATATAAATAATATTTATGAAGAAACCTTGCTTCAGCAGTTTTGTTTAATCAATAAAGGAATAATACCGGATATATTTATAATTGCTTTAACATTATATCCTGAATGTAATAATGATCGGACACTTAATGAGAAGCTGTCAGTAAATGCCTGTGTTTCCCGACAAAATTTTGCGGTAGAGATGCTTTTGCTTTTAGAACAGGGGGTAACTTAATGGTAAATGCTTGAACTGCTGACTTCCAATTATATTTATGCCATACACTTAGTACTCAAATGGAGGGATATTAATGAACCTAAAAGTCAGGTTGATTGTATTGTTTTTGCTGATTGGTATTGTACCGCTGGCTGTTATCGGAGTTATTAGTTTCACTATGGCCAGCCAAAATGTTGAAGAAGAAATTTATAAAGGTAAAGAAGCATTTAGTGAACTGAAAGATGTCCAGTTCAGAGACTTATTTGATAATACCCTGGGCGATGGCAATGTTTTAGCAATTACCACGGATATTTATCAAAGTCTTAATATCCTGCAGGGGGGGGTGTACCAGGGGCAAACAGTTGAAATTGCAGGTGATACATCTGACCCTCTCTGGCTTAGTCGTATAGCTATGTTGGATGATTTAACCCAGAGAGCAATGAATGAATATGGCTATGCTCAAATAATACTAACGGATTCTAACGGCGTTATAGTTTATGATTCACTTAAAGAATTAGACGGGGTTGATATATCCGATCGATCTTATATTCAGGGGGCGCTGAACGGTCGGCAAACCTGGGCTGAATTGTTTTATTCAAATTTTGTTGATAGCAATGTTATGGCTCTCGGCAATCCTGTATACAGTAACGGCACCAGTGGGGCTATAGTGGGAACTGTTAATCTATTTATCTATAATGATATGATCATTGATAAGCTTAACGAAGGCAGGGATTACCTTGGGGAGACGGCTGATATTTATTTAATTGATGCAGACGGTCTTCTGCTAACTGATACCCGGTTTGGTGAATACTCATCAGGTGCTGCGCTTAATAAAAGTATCAATACAGGTGCGGTAGAATTACTGGCAGGGCCGATTCGTGAAGGAAATACTGATTTTATAGCTCACGATGTTTGGATAGATTATATGGGTGATGAAGTGCTTGGTATTGTGGAGGTTTCTATGTTAGGAGACATACCGGTTGGTATGGTTATTGAACTGGCAACCAGAGAGGCTTTTGCCGGAGTGAATACCTTACGAAATATAATGATAAGCATCGGGGTTGTCGTTGCTGCGATTGTAGCTCTGCTCGGGTTTTTTGTTGCCAGTGGTATTGCCAAACCTGTCCAGGAAGTAGCTAAAGTGGCCGGCATTATTGCCGGTGGTGATTTTACTATAGAAACTAAGATCAAGCGTAAAGATGAAATTGGTCAGTTGGCCAGGGCTTTCAATTCAATGGGTGAGAGTCTGCGTTCGTTGATCAATACCGCAGTGGAAATGTCTACCGGGGTAAACAACGGTTCAGAATCAGTTTCGGCAGCTTCGGAAGAGATGAGCTCTTCTTTGCAGGAGGTTTCGGCCTCTACAAACGAGTTTGCTTCAAATGCGACAAACCTTAGTGAAAATTCTCAGACTATGGCTGAAACTAACGCCAAGATCCTTGAACGGGCCGAAGAGGGCAATAAGGCAATAGCAGAAGCGGTTAACCAGATGCAAGTAATCAACAACCGGGTTAGAGAGTTGCAGGATGTGATTACTGAAGTGGACCAGAGGTCAAACGATATAGGAAAAATTTTAGGGGTAATAACAGATATAGCGGATCAGACTAATCTGTTGGCATTGAACGCCGCTATAGAAGCGGCAAGAGCAGGTGAACAGGGCCGAGGTTTTGCTGTAGTTGCCGAAGAAGTTCGAAAACTTGCAGAACAGTCGGCTGGGGCAGCCAAAGAAATCGGCGAGCTGATTGTTGCTACCCAGGAGGAAAGTAAAAAAGCTCTCGAAAGCATGCATCTGGGAGTCAAAGATGTTGAATCGGGAACTGAGGTAGTTTCGAGAACAGGGATCACTTTCGGAGAAATATTGCAGGATGTTTCAGGAATATCTAAGCAAGTAGAAGAAACTGCTTCTGCTGCGCAGGAACTCAGCGCCGGCAGTGAAGAAATGGCAGCTTCAATTGAAGAACAGTCATCAACTATGGAAGAAATGGCTGCAACCGCTGAAGAACTGCGAGCAGCAGCAGAGCGCCTCTTCCAGGAGTTACAAAAGTTTAAGTACCAATAAAGACGATAATAGTAAATGACTTTTGTTTGAACTCTCTCCCGGCGTTCAGTGGGAGCTGAATGCCGAAAGGTAGAAATGAAGTTGTTCCTGTTTTCTCCGGATTTCCGGAGCCAAATCCCGGTATTATTGAAAGAAGGAGAAGCAAAATGTCAAATATAACAAAAAAAGGAGAAACCCAACTGGTTGTATTTAATATAGATCATGAAGAGTTTGCCTGTAACATTAATGATGTTCGCGAAGTGCTAAAAATGATCAATGTTACACCTCTTCCCCGAGCACTTGACTTCGTAGAAGGTGTAATTAATCTGCGGGGAGAGGTAATACCGGTTATCGACCTCCGCAAACGCTTTAGCTTGCCCGATGCAGAAAGAACTGCAGATAGCAGGATTATCATTGTTGAGGTAGAAAATCGCATGGTTGGCTTGATTGTCGATTCTGTCAGCGAAGTAATCCGACTTCTTGATACCCAGATTCAGGAAACGCCTGACCGAGTAGTTGGTCGGCAGGCAAAACTGATTAAAGGTGTTGGCAAAATTAGGGAACGCATGTTGATTATCTTAGATTTGAATTGTATTTTAACCTCAGAGGAGCATTTTGCTCTGGATGATATTACCACTAAAAATAAGGAGCTGTCTGTTAATTCAGTCTGAAATTTTGGAAGTTGCTTTATTGATGAGGCAGCTTGATATCAGGAAGTTTATACAGTTAAAGAAAGTAATAGTATCTTGAACAATTTAAAATGGAAGCAATAATGATAACCATCTGGAATTTAGTTTGTAATCCGCAGGGAAGTTCGTCGGGCTATTCTGAGTCTAGCTATACTTACCCTGCGGATTTATGTGCGTTTTATTAAGCTTTTCGAAGAAGAAAATAGTATTATGGAAACTCAGAATAAAGATAATGGCAGTTTCTTCAAAATCAACCTGTTTTAAACGACGCACTTACTTGCCAACACATTAATATAAAGAAATTATTCATATGATGATGTGCAGCTAACAGAAATAAGATAATTAATCGAGGCGATGCGTTTGATCAGGAAAGCAACCACTACTTTATCTTTATCAACAAAAGAAGCATTGCCTGTTGTATTCTTTGTTTGTTCTCTTCTTTTAACTTATTTCGTCTGGTTTATCTATGGACAGGCTTTCTTAAAAAGAGAAGAGCGGTGTTTTGATGAGCGGGTTGTGCAGATCATAGATGTAATAAATAATAGGATATCTCAATATCAGTTAATTCTTCAAGGCGCAGAAGCAATGTTTCTGGTTTCTGAAGAGATTACCGGCGATCAGTGGCAGGCTTATTATAACAGCAGGCAAATATCCCTTCGATATCCGGGTATTAATAAGTTTGTATACTGTGAATATCCTGATACTGCCGAACGGGAATTATATATTGATGGTGATTCAATAAGGCTCGATAACATAAGTGATGAGTACCTGCCGATTGTTTTTATTGAACCTTTTGACTGTGAACTTAACAAAAACATGATCGGCTATAATCTTTATAGTGAACCAGTGTACCGAGAGGCTTTAACACACGCCAGGGATACCGGGGAGACAGTAATATCAGGAATGATAGAATTAGTTACCGGTTTAGATAACAATATTCAACCGTCATTTATTGTTATTGTCCCCGTATATAAAAAAGAAATGCCGCTCAACAGTTTTGTGGAACGCAGGGTGGCGATTGAAGGTTACATTGTGGGTTTCGTCAGCGCAGTTGATTTTTTCCATAATCTCTTTTTACAATCTAATTATCTTGTAGATTTTCAAATATATGCTGGATCTGAAATTGCTGCTGAGCTGGAATTATATAATAGTTTTAACCTGACCAATACTGAAAATGCAATATATGAGCCCCTGTTCACCAGTCAAGTTGTCTTGGAACATTATCATCAATGGTGGTCGCTTATCTTTCAAACTACCCCTGCTTATGAGAGTAACATAAAGAAGAATACAGGAAGAGTAATTCTTGTAATCGGGATTATGTTCAGTTTTATATTCTATATCTATATTAGATCGCTTCTGTTAACAGCTAAGCGTGCCCGTGCCCTATCTCTGGAAATGGCTGTAAATTCCAAAGAAAGCGAAGAAAAACTTCTGCAAATAAGTGAAAATATCGATGAAGTCTTCTGGTTACGGACAGAAAACCCTGTTAAAACGCTTTATGTCAACCGTGCCTATGAGAAAATCTGGGGAAAGTCTTGCCAATCTTTATATCAATATCCTGATTCTTTTATGGATAATGTATATATTGAGGACCGTGAAATAGTTAATAAAGAATTTCTTAAATATAATGAAACAGGTTTGTTTTCCCTTGAATACCGAATTGTTAGAGAAGACGGAGATGTTCGCTGGGTAAGGGTGCGTACATATCCAGTAAGAGATTCAGGTGGTGATTGCACCAGCTATGCAGGAATTGCAGCCGATATTACCGAACGCAAAAAAGCGGAAGTAGTTGGCAGACAGTTGATATTTGAAAAAACCTTGTCTGATATATTATCCTCTTTTATAGGTTGTTCATGGGCGACTTTTGAAGATGTAATGTCAGATGTGCTTAAAAGGGTTGCTCAACAGTATGGTTTCGGATCCAGTTATTTATATTTGCTGTCCCACAATAAGAAAGAAATGGAAAATACATATGGGTGGTATTCAGAAGAGCATAGCTCCCAGTTTAATCAAAGGCAAACGATCAGAGCAGATGATTACCCCTGGTTGATGGAAAAGTTGAATAAATTTGAGACGGTTCTTTTAGCTGACATGATCAATGTATCAGCTAAAGCAATAAAGGATATTCGCAACTTTTTTGGCTATATTCCGAATTCTATCATGTTTTTTCCTATAGTCAATGATGGTAAACTTTTCGGTATTCTTATATTTAATTTATCAAATCAATTTGTTATACGGAGAAAAGAAGAAATTGAGCAGCTTAAGGTAATTGCAGAAACTATTTCCGGCCTTTTGTTAAAACATCATGCTGATCTTGAGTTGCAAAAACGGGCAGAGTTTCAAAAATTATTGATGCAAATTGCTACCAGTTTTGTCAATCCCCCACTAGGACAAATTAACGAAACTATAAACGAAATGCTTAAGATGGTAGGAGACTATACCGGTGTTGACAGGGCTTATATTTTTACGCATAACCACGAAAAAAAAGTGACATACAATACTTATGAGTGGTGTGCAAAAGGAATTACTTCAGAAATTAACAACCTGCAGGAGATACCTTTTAGCAGTTTTACCGAAATAATTGAAGCACACGACACTACAGAAATTTTTAATATCACGGATGTAGCAACCCTGCCTGCCGCTTCAAAAGTACGGTCTATCTTAGAAGCACAGGATATAAAATCTCTGATCCTGATTCCGCTGGTTTACGAAAAAACAAATATCGGTTTTGTGGGTTTCGATGCAGTAATGGAACACAGAATATTTTCCGACTTAGAAAAACCCCTTCTTTCATTACTGGCAGAGCTGATTACCAATATTCTGATGCGGCATCTTAAAGATGCAGAGCTTCTGGAGATGAACCAGCAGCTTCAAATTACACAGAAAAAATCAGAATCAGCCAATAGAGCCAAGAGCCGCTTTTTAGCAAGCATGAGCCATGAAATTCGTTCTCCAATGAATATAATATGCGGCATGACAAACCTACTTTGTGAATCGGGTTTGCAATCTGAACAACTTGATTATGCTAAGATGGCTCGAGATTCGGCAGAACACCTGTTGACAATTATTAATGATATATTAGATTTTTCCCGTATTGAAGCCGGCCAGTTTGAAATAATTTATTCGCAATTTGAACTTGCTAAAGAAGTGGGAAAAACTGTAACACCATTTGTGAAGCGTGCTCAGGATCTGGGCTTGGAACTGCTCTGTCACTTTGATGATCAGTTGCCAGATTTAGTAGTTGGGGATCTATCTCGTTTGAATCAGGTTTTGATCAACTTGGTTGATAATGCGATTAAGTTTACAAATGCTGGGAAAATAGAGCTGATGGTTTGGCCTGAAGAGATTGAGTCTATTGGTTCTGTAAAGGCGGATAAATTGCAGAATATCTGTTTTGCTGTAAGCGACACCGGCCCCGGAATAGAGGCCGGTAAAGAAGTTATTTTATTTGAACATTTCTCTCAGCTGTCTGGGCCTGATGAAAAATCCGCAGAAGGAACTGGTTTGGGCCTTGCCATTAGTAAGAACCTTACCGAGTTAATGGGTGGACATATCTGGTATGAAAGTGAGCCAGGTGAGGGCAGCACTTTTTATTTCTCTTTGCCCTTCAAGCTTCCTGCAGATCAGGATGAAAATAAAACTATTGTTAAAGAAGAAATAATCTCATTGGACAAGAAGAATAAAAGCCTGACGCTACTTCTTGCTGAAGATAAACCGATGAATCAAAAGCTTGTGAAGGTTATTTTAGAAAAGATAGGGCACAGGGTTGATGTGGTTTCAAACGGCATCGAAGCTTTATCTGCAGTTAAGGCAAAACAATATGATGCTGTATTCATGGATATAAATATGCCTCAAATGGATGGGTTAGAGGCAACGAAGAGGATCAGGTTATGGCAAAAGCACACTTGGCAAAAACCCTTACCAATAATTGCTATGACTGCTTACGCCATGAAAGGCGACAGAGAAAAATACCTTAAGGAAGGGATGGATAGCTATATATCCAAGCCTTTTAAAAAAGAGGAAATTCTGAAGGTTATAGAGCAGATTGAGTTTGCAATAATGAAACCTTCAGATGATTTAAAACGCCTAAAACAGGAGAATGAATCTGTTTGCAGGGAAAAGTATGATCTGGGAATCATGCTGGAAAGGGTTGATGGTAATGTTTGTTTGCTGAACGAATTGGTGAAAGAGTTTTTTACAGATTTCAATAAAGAGCTGGTTGAGATGGAAACTGCCCTGGACCAGAAGCGCTATGATCATGCTGCGAAGATTATCCATGGTTTTAAAGGTGAATTGGGCAACCTTGGTTTTGAAAGCGAATATAAGCTTGCTATAAGGCTCGAAAGCTTGTTGACGAATAAAGAATTTGAACACTTTCAGGAGTTGTTCATTCATTTTAAAAACCGACTTATCGAATATGAAAAATATTTTTTATCTGAAACCTGGTTGCATAAACTGGAGTGAACCATAATAGATAGTTGAAATAAAATAAGATTGTTCAAAATGAATCTAAGGCTATCATATTACAAGTAACTGCACTGTATTCAAATATGAGAAGCAGTGAATGAATAAATGGGTAATATGCTCATGGAGTTTTGAGTTTTATTTCGCTTATTATTAAAGTAGAAACTACATTCGGGGTGGTGCAGCGGTTGCTTGTCAAGCAGAAACATCCAAAAATAATGATCGTTGATGACTCACGCTCGCATTATAGAATATTATCGGAAAAATTACGTCATCAACCATACAGTGTGGTCGGTTATACTAATGCTTATCACGCTCTGCAAGCGATAGTGGAAGATCCTCCGGATTTGATTCTTCTTGATGTCATTATGCCTGAAATGAGTGGTTTTGAGTTCTGTAAAGCAATAAAAAAAGAACCTAAGTTGAAAGAAATACCTGTTATTTTTTGCAGTGCTTTGGAAGATGTTCAGGAAAAGGCCAAAGCTTTTGCTGTTGGCGGTACAGACTATTTAACGAAACCTCTGATAATTGATGAACTTAAATTGAGAATAAACAATCAGCTTCGCTTACAAAGCACTCATGCAGCTTTAATAAAACTAAACAATGCGCTAACGGATCAGTTGAAAGAAATCAAGCAAGATATAACCAACCTGCAGGAAGCAAATGTTATCAGCTTGGTTGAATTGGCCAGATCACGGGACAATGATACTGGCTATCATCTTGAAAGGACTCAATTATACTGTAAAATATTTGCCGGTAAACTTAGTGATTATGATCAGTTTAAAGCACAAATAGGTGATGCTTTTATAACAAATATATATCATGCAGCAGCTCTCCATGATATAGGAAAAGTTGCTATTCCTGACAATATTCTACTGAAAACTGGTCGTTTATCGAACGAGGAATTTGAAATTATCAAGAGTCATTCAAGAATTGGTGCCCAGATATTAAAAATATCTGCAAATAAATACCCCAGAAATGAATATTTAAATATGGGTGTTGATATTGCTCTTTATCATCATGAGAAATGGGATGGTAGCGGTTACCCGGAAAAGCTAGCTGGTAATGAAATACCTTTAAGTGCCCATATAATGTCGTTTGCAGATGTATATGATGCTTTGCGCTCTAAACGTTCATATAAAGAAGCTTACCCTCATGATCGGGTTATAGAGTTGATGGTTGCAGGTGCCGGGAAGCAATTTAACCCTCAGATGACAGAAATATTTATTGATATCGCTCATTTGTTTGATGAAATATTTGGTGATTTAACTGATTTAAAATTGCTCAGAAAAAGATCAAAATCATAGTTCTATCACTGTGTTTTTAGTTATTCCAGGAATATTATATTCAATGGAGATAAAGTATAGTTTTTATAAACGGTAATGCTTTGAAGAAAAGCCGGGGGCATGATGTGAAAATAAATGTTACTAGACAGCCATTACTTGATCGCCACTTTAAGGCTTATGGCTACGAGTTGCTTTATCAATCAGATTTGCACAAACATTGTTCAAGATCAAACTGTGAAAAGGCAACCGCAGCAGTGATAGTAAATAATATCTTGCGAATGGATATCGATACAGTAGCTCGCGGTAAAAGAGCGTTTATAAAATTCAGTAAGCATCTTTTAACACAAGGGGCCGCCCTGTTGTTGCCTAATAGTGATTTGGTGGTGGGAATATCAATAAGAGAAGTAGTTGATCAGGCTACTATTAATGCTTGCGCTATGCTTAGATTACAGGGTTACCAGCTATCACTGGAAGATTTTTCTTTTCATGACAGGTCACAAGCTCTGTTAGAACTAGCTGATATTATTAAAATAGATTATAGTAATACAAAACCCGAAGAACTGCGGGATCTAATAAATGTTGTAAAAAGAAACAACAAAAAAGTTATTGTAAAAAATATTGAAACCCGTCAAGCCTACCGGCAATCTTTTGAATTTAATAGTGATTTTTTTCAGGGTTTTTTTATCTGCGAACCTGAAATTGTTAGTGGTAAAGATATACCGGAAAACAAATTACACTATTTAAAGATGCTTAACGAGGTTTACAAGGAAGAAATTGATTTTACTAATCTTGAATTAATGATCAAGCAAGATCCTGCCTTATCTTATAAGTTGCTCAAGCATATAAACACTGTGGGCTGTAGCTCCCGGATACCAATACATTCTATTCGTCAAGCCATAACAATGCTTGGTCAAAATAAACTGGTTCAGTGGGCATCGTTGGTGTCGTTGCGCCATAGCAGTTTTAATCAGCCTGGTGAACTGATAGTTATTGCTATAACCAGAGCCTATTTTTGTGAAAATTTGTCAATGCACACTTGTAATAATAAACATAGTGAAGATTTGTTTCTGGCAGGTTTGTTTTCCCTTCTGGATGTGTTTTTAGGCCGCTCCATGGAGTCTATTTTAGAGGAGCTGCCTCTTGCAAAAAATATAAAGGAGCTGTTATTAGGTAAAGAAAATATTTTGTCTCCGTATTTAAGGCTGGTTCTTGCTCACGAACGTGCGGACTGGCAAGAAGTTAAGACAATTACAGCAGCGTTGGGTATAAATGAAAATGAATTGTTGAATGCTTATTTAACCTCATTAAAACAGGCAGATTTGATTACAGCTCAGTTTTAATCAAACAGGGAGCTAATTTAAAGGAGAGTCATTGATGTTACGCCATGAAGAAATAGATGTCAGCCCTACAATTGTTATTGTCGATGACCACCGGGCAACGAGAATGATGGTTCGTCACTTTTTGCAGTCAGAAAATTACGACATACTGGAAGCAAAAAACGGCAAAGAAGCTTACAATCTTTTTAGATTAGAAAAACCTGATTTGCTCCTGATGGATATAATTATGCCTGATATGGATGGGTTGGAGGCCTGCAAGCTAATCAAGCAGACACCTGAAGGCCGCAACACTCCAATTCTGATGTTTACAGCATCGGATAAGAGTAGGAGCATGGAAAAATCATATCTTTCCGGTGCTGCTGATTTTATTAACAAGCCGCTTGGTGGTGAAGAGTTGCGTTACAGAGTTAAACGGCTGCTATATTTAAGAGATCTTGAAATAAAAAGACAGGAAGCTGAGGAGAAGTTGGCGATAAACTATAAAAAAAACAGGATTCTATCGCGAAAGGTTTTAAATGCTTATGAAGAAGAAAGATTAAGGCTCTCCAGGGAGCTGCATGATGAGATGGGTATGTCACTGTCAACGTTAAAGTTAAATATGCAGTTGCTAGAGAAAAAAATAAGTAGAACAGGGAGCAATTTATCACAAGATTTGGGAGAACTTATAGATCTTGTGGATGGAGCCCTGAGCCAGGTGCGCAGTAAAGCTACGTTCATAAGACCACCCTCACTTGATGAGTTTGGCCTAGCTGCTGTAATTGATAAAATGGCCGGTGAGATAACTGGTAAAACCGAAATTAGTGTGAACTTTAATGCAATTGGTTGCCTCGAACAACTGCCGCCAGAGATAGAAATTGCGTTATACCGTTGTATTCAGGAATCACTAACAAATATCGTCCGGCATGCCGAAGCATCAAACGCCGCTGTTTGCCTGGAAAATACAGATCAGTCCATTACCGCAACTATAACAGATAATGGTAAAGGGTTTGATGCAGATGCTATCCTTAATAAAAAAATAAGTAATGGCATTCAAGGAATCCAGGAAAGAGTAGCCCTTCTTGACGGCAGTATTGATATAATCTCCTGCTCGGGGAAGGGAACCAGTATCATAATAAGGATTCCGCTTTACAGCAAATATGTTGAGGAGTGAAGTATATGCGGATACTGTTGGTAGATGATCATCCTCTCTTTCGTAAGGGGTTACTTGCCCTGCTTGAAGAGATTAGAACGCTCGATGTTGTTGGTGAGGCTGGCGATGGTTCAGAGGCGCTTGAACTTGCCGAAAAATTAAAGCCCGAGGTGGTGATCATGGATATAAACATGCCTGGGGTATGCGGCCTGGAAGCAATTCGTCATCTAACAACGTACTACCCGAAAATTAAAGTTGTAGTTCTATCCGGTCATGCAGATAGTGTTTTTGTTGATCAGTCTTTGAAAGCAGGTGCGCTTGGTTATGTTTATAAAGATGCGGCTTTTGATGAGCTTTCTATTGCTCTTACAGCTATCGAAAAAGGTCTGCCATATTTAAGTCCTGCAGTTCTGACCCCTGTATTAAAAAGTTATCTGCTTACTCCACCAACAGACAAGCTTATCTCAGAATATAATAAGTTAACAGAAAGAGAGAAAGAAGTATTTAAATTACTGGTAAACGGTCGTTCACGCAGTTTAATTGCCGCAACGTTACATATCAGCCCAAAAACTGTAGACAGGCACAGGAGCAACTTACTTAAAAAGCTTGATCTTAACCGGGATGAGGAGCTAAAAGACTTTGCAGAGCGTGCCGGTTTGATTAAATAGTATAACTAAAAATATTCAGCCCTTGTTTAACAGCTAAAATACAATAAGCAGAAACTTTGACGAGTTATAGTAAATGGCAAATAATGATGTTAAAATGCTTAACAATGGAATTCTCCAGTGTATTAAACAAACTTGTCATATCATCTTTGGTTGAATAAGCCTCTTGTTGTTGAGACTTCGCTCGGTCTATTCATTGAGGTTAAATGAAAAATCAAGTGACCGGCTGGAATGAGTCAAAGCCCCACAAGATATCAAGTCAACTCCGGTGTCGGCAATTTCTTTTAGACGCTGTCGGGTAATATTTCCCGATGCTTCAAGTAAAGCCCTGCCTGCTGTAAGTTTAACTGCCTGGCATATCTGAGACGTTTCCATATTATCAAGCATAATTATATCGGCTTTGGCAGCAATTGCTTCATCCAGCTCATCCAGATTGCTAACTTCTACTTCTATGCGTAATGTAAAAGGGGCCATGTTTCGTACCGCCCGAACAGCATTGATAATGCTACCTGCAGCTATAATATGATTGTCTTTGATTAAAATACCGCCATCAAGCGCCAGCCTGTGATTAAATCCTCCGCCAATAAAAACAGCATGTTTTTCAAGCAAACGTAGCCCCGGTGTAGTTTTTCTTGTATCGGTAAGGCGGGTAGGGTATTCTTTTATTTCTTCGACCCATTCTGCTGTCTGGGTTGCGATACCGGAAAGCCGCTGCAGAAAGTTTAGCGCAATTCGCTCAGAAGATAAGATGGCTTGCAAAGGGCCACTTACCTTCATTATCAGGCTCCCGGCATCTACCGGATCACCATCTTTTAATAGACATTCACAATCAACATAACCATCTAGATAACGGAAGGCGCTGACAGCTGCATCAATGCCGGCAATCAAACCCGTCTCTTTTGCCAGCAGGTTGCCGCAACCCGATTTACCGGCAGGGACAGTATAAAGTGTAGTAAGATCTCCTGCCCCAATATCTTCCCGGAAAGCTCTTTCAATAATATCATTTATTAAATATGGAGGTAACATTATTCATCTCTCCCGTTGCAAAATAATTATCCGGTTGGTTTATCAACCAGCTTGGCGCCCGGGTAATGCTTAATGCTGGAACTGTTTACTGTAGAGCCCTGAAAAGTAATTTGCTTAGCAGCTAAGCTCTGATTTGCTGGTGGATAATCTGAACGATAATGACATCCTCTACTTTCTTTCCTTAACAACGCCGCTTCAGTCATCATTGCTGCGATTAATAACATATTAGCGGCTTCAATCAGTTCTGGCTCGCTATAGCGGTAACTTAAAAGAGGTAACCACTTCGTTAAGTGAGTTCTCATCTCTAACAGGTTTTGTTCATTACGTGTTAACCCAACTTTATTCCACATTAGTTGGGGTAGTGTTTTGCGTAACGCTTTTATGGTTTTTATTGCTGCTGAACTAGCTTGATTGCTACCGTAAGAAGATGAGTCTATTTGTGCATTATTTTCAATTTGATTACTGCCATTTGCAGCAGATTGTGCCACCCGATATCCAAAAACCAACCCCTCCAGCAGCGAGTTGCTGGCCAGACGATTTGCTCCGTGTACTCCGGTAGAGGCAATTTCACCGACTGCATAAAGATTATTAACTGCGGTATGCCCATTGAGATCAACTTCAACTCCACCAATTAAATAATGTGCTGCCGGGGTTACTGGTATTAACTGTTTAGTCAAATTATACCCCCAATCAAGGCAATGCTTGTATATGTTTGGAAACCTGGTGGATATAAAACCAGCGCTGAGGTGTCTTAAATCAAGGTAAATACTGTCACCGGTGTTGAGCTGTTCTTCCATAATAGCTCTTGAAACAATATCACGTGGGCCAAGTTCACCCTGGCTGTGATAATATTTCATGAATCGTTTGCCCGATGAGTTAACCAGGTAAGCGCCTTCTCCTCTCACCGCTTCTGAGATTAAAAAAGGCTGGTCTTGAGGAGGCAGAAACACTGTTGGATGAAATTGGAAAAACTCAAGATCACGTAACACGGCGCCAGCATTATAAGCCAGAGCCAAACCGTCACCAGTTACAGCAGGAGCATTTGTAGTATATTGAAATAGTTGACCACAGCCGCCTGTGGCCAGGATAACTGCTTTAGCGGTAATACAATTAAGCTTTTTTTTATGAGAATATATAAGGCCACAGCAACGGCCATCACTAACAATCAACTTTTCAGCAAAAGCGTCTTCGATGAAGTTGACATCTCTTGATTTTGCTGAAAGCAGCAAAGCTTGTACTAATTTTTTTCCGGTAGCATCTCCACCGATATGAAGAATTCTCTTCACCGAATGAGCTCCTTCACGGCCGAGAGCTATTTTGCCCTCTGTAGTGTCAAATCTGACTCCAAGTGCAATTAGATCATCTATCCGTTTTGGTGCCTCTTCAACCAGGGCAGCGATTGCTTTGCGCTGACCAAAGCAGGATCCTGCTTGCCAGGTATCGTTAAAATGTAAAGCTGGTGAATCATCTATAGAAAAAGATGCGGCAATGCCGCCCTGTGCGAACCAGGTGTTACCGGCGATAAGATTTTGCTTGCTGATTACTGTAACCCGGCCTTTGGCTGCCAGGCAAATAGCGGTAAATAGACCTGCAACACCGGAACCAATAATAATAAAATCAGTTTTTGATTTGCTCTCGTATGCTTTCCACTTTTCAGCCATAGTTACATTTACAACCTCCGCAGATTATTTGACTGCCAGCATACGTTCTAAGGCTAACTTTGCTTTTTCGCTTATTTGTTGTGGTACGGTAATAATATTATCCTGCTTATCCAGGGCTGTAAGCACTTTTTCCAGCGTTGTTAATTTCATATTGTGGCAAATTAGCTTTGGTGATAGTAACTGAAAGTTTTTTTCAGGGCACTCTTTCTTCAGGCGATGAAGCATCCCCATTTCGGTGCCTATAATAATGTTTGCTTCACTATTTTTGGAATAACTGATCATTCCGCCAGTTCCCAGTGCTGCATCAGCAAGCGAGACTACTTCAGGGCGGCACTCAGGATGAACAATAATTTGTGCTTTGGGGTGTTTTATTCGGGCTTGGGTTACATCCTCTGCAGTAATGCTATGATGGGTAATGCAAAAACCGGGCCAGGGGATTATAGTTTTATTGGTTCTACCGGCGACAAAATGCGCCAGATTACCATCCGGAACAAAAAGAATTGTTTCTTCAGCAAGAGAATTGACAACCTTAACGGCATTGGCAGATGTAACACAAACATCGCTTTCTGCTTTTACTGCAGCGCTAGTATTTATATAAGCAGCTACAGCTGAATTTGGATGCTTTCTTTTAATTTTTTTTAATTGTTCAACTGAGATCATATCAGCCAGCGGGCAGCCTGCGTTTATGTCAGGCAACAGTATTTTTTTATGAGGAGCGAGAATAGCAGCACTTTCAGCCATAAAATGGACTCCGCAGAAGACAACTAAAGTAGCTTCTGATTCTGCTGCAATCCGGCTTAACTCGAAGGAGTCGCCAACAAAATCGGCAATACTTTGAACATCTTCAGGTTGATAATTATGAGCAAGGATAAGCGCATTGTTAGCAAGTTTTAGCTTAGTAATTATTTCGACTAAATCATGATGATCCACGGTATAGTTTAGCTCCTTAATAATTTGTGATTCAGGTTAAAGATATTATGATTGATCTAAGTTGCTCTGTCAAATAATGGAGTGATTCATGATGTATAAAGATATTCTGCGGAATCAATCTTTGAGCATTAGGTGAGGATAGATTCAAGGAAAGGCAAACCAATAAACATTGGCCAGGTCCTTTATTACCAACTCGCCTATTTTAGTCTGTGTCTTGTCGCATACTTTTTGGCCCAGAAAACAATGTGCTTTTCATAGACGGTCTTTTTGGTGGTTTTTCCGCTTTTCATGGTTACATTATTATCACTGGGGATCACCCTGCTTTTGATCTTGAACTCTGAATCTTCTTCGGGTCCGCTCCTACGGTCAAACTAATGTATTCAGGATTATATTTGTTGACACAAACTATAGACGATGCTATATTATAGATAATATAATATATGCGAAACAGGTGCCGATACTGTATGGTATATGCAGATTGGCAAGAGGGAAGTCGGGTGAAAGTCCCGTACGGTCTCGCCGCTGTAATGGGGAGGCTACTGTATTATGCCACTGGGAAACCGGGAAGGCACAGTATGCCGTAGAACCTAAGTCAGAAGACCTGCCTGTTCAATAAGCACCAGATCGCTCTACGATAGATAGGGAGGTGTATATGAGAATAATGGGTTTATTACCCTTATTTTAGAACCTCTTAACTGCAGAGTTAGGAGGTTTTTGTTTTAGCAATAAACTTTATTGATAGGGAGATGCTAAACTTTGAAAAAGCTGATCAACGTAACGCTAGTAGTGGCAATTGTTATGGTGCTGTCCTTAATATCAACCGGGTGCACAATAACGCCGGATGAAAGTCCTAATCAGGAAGCGGCCGGTAATGATGAAACTAGTGCCATTGTTTTCAAAGATGGTTTTGGAAGAGAAATAACATTGGGAGATACGGTTGACAGAGTAGCAATCGGGCATTCATTTTTTTCAGAAATTATGATTGTTATCGGTGCAGAAGATAAAGTTGTAGCAGTACCTCAGGAGAGTACTTGGGATGAAATTATCTTCCCTGGTTTAAGCAGTATACCGGGTCTTGGGATCAGCTCTGACGGCTCAGGGGAAGGAACAAACTACGAGATTTTACTGGAATCGGGGCCGGATGTCTATATTGTCACTGCAAGCCCCACAACCAAAAATGCTTATGATCTTGATGTGGAAAAGCTTGAACCGGACGTCCCCGTAATTGCTTTAAGTTTTCAGGGCAGGGATGAAATCAAAGAAAGTATTGAAATATTAGGGCTAATAACTGGAAAAGAACAAGAAGCAAAAGAGTATATAGAGTTTTATGAAGGAATTCTTGAAAGCATTACAGCTAAACTCTCTACATTATCTGAAGACGAAAAACCCAGATTATACTATGAAATGATGCCTGGTTGGACTGTTAATGACGATTGCAGTTTATACAACCTACAATTTAAACTATCTGGAGGAATAAATATAGCCGGAGATAACCCCCAACTGTGGTTTGAAACTGACAAAGAATGGTTGGCAGAGCAAAACCCTGATGTAGTTGTTTCCAACGCTTTTAGTTCTTATTACGAGCCAAGCTGTGAAGTAGGATACGAATATGATGATTACTCTAGCCTTAAATCATATGTTGAATCCATCGCTTCAAGGCCGGAAATATCTGGTACAAGTGCAGCGGATAATAACCGTATTTATGCCTATTATGATCGCTTAACCTGGAAACCAAGATTTTTTATCGGTATTGCCTACATGGCTAAATGGTTGCATCCTGAACTGTTTACTGAGTTAGACCCGGAAGCAATTCACCAAGAGTACCTTACCAAGTATTTAAAAATTGATTATGATCTCAGCAAACAAGGTGTTTTTGCCTACCCTGAAGTTAAGGTTCAGCAGGGAGAATAGGTCCAATGGATAATTTCCCTAAACCGCATGAAGATTATCAACAGTTGCTGGACATGGTTTTTGAGCCGGTTAGAACAAAATTGTTGCTAACAGCCATTGAGCTTAAAGTGTTTAATCATTTGCACAAGCCTGAAACTGCAGATTCCTTAGCTTGCAAGCTGGGCACCCATCCAGAAAATACAATGTATTTTCTGGATGGGCTTGCTGCCTGCAGTTTGGTTTCAAAAAGTAAAGGGTTATATATCAACGCTCCATTGGCCCGGGAATTCCTTGTAGAAGGAACAGCTTACTATCTTGGTGATTTTATATTATCTTCTTATAAGTGGGTAATTCCGCTTATGGATAACATGTCTGGTTTATTAAAAGATGGGCCTTATAAAGAACATCGGTCGTCTGATCCGGATGTATGGATTAAGGCTGCAAGAAGTATGGCTAACATGCAAAAAGCCGGACGAGCGCAAATGATCCGGGATGTAATTGTAAATTTACCTGAATTCAAGAGATTCAGTAAAATGCTTGATTTAGGATGTGGCCCAGGTTTGGTTGGGATCGCTGTAACAGAAGCACACCCTTCTATGCATGGAGTACTTTACGATCAGGCGGCTGTAATTGAGATTGCCAAGGAATATGTATTCACGCATGGCATGGAAGACAGAATAACACTATTAGCCGGAAATTGCTTAGAAGATGACCTTGGTCAAGACTATGATCTGATCATTGCTTCCAATATATTATATATAGCAAAAAACAGCATGCTCTTTATGTTAAAAAAAATCTATGATGCATTGAGGCCTGGTGGTGTACTAGTTTCTTTTCATGGAGGCTTGTATAATGAAGGAACAGAGCCTTCCAAGCTGGTGCTTAGCTGGTTATCGACAACGATGTCTGAATATAATATGGCCCTTGATCAAGGTATGATTGCGGAAGCAGCGTTGCAGTCTGGGTTTGGCTCTGTCAGAAGTATATGCGGGGATTATAACACTGATGTTGATATAGCAAGAAAATGTAATCGGAGCTGATTCATGACAGATAAAAACCTTTTAAATAACGATAGAAGAGATAGTTTAAAAAATCAATATGTTAAATACACATATCGAAAAGCTATCTTAATCATTGTATTAGCTCCGTTGCTGGTGTTTCTCATCGGTGGGGCAGTTTCCATTGGTTCTGCGGAAGTTTCTTGGGGGCAAATATACATAGCAATAATGGAACGATTATTCCCCGGCAATTACCAGGCTTCGCGATTGTCTTGGCTGGTAGTATGGGAATTAAGGCTGCCCAGGGTAATAATGGGGCTTCTTGCCGGATTAGGTTTAGGGATGGCCGGTGGGGTAATGCAAAGTGTGTTGCGAAACCCTTTAGCAGAGCCTTATATCCTTGGGATAGCCTCTTCGGCGGGATTCGGGGCTTCTCTTGCGATTTTGCTTGGTAAAGGGCTCATTGGTGGCCAATACCTTATAATAACCAATGCTTTTATATTCGCCCTCATATGCTCGGGAATCATATTTGCTATATCAAGCGGGAAAAGAGCAAAACCAGATACAGTTATTTTAATTGGTGTTGCTATGAATTTTTTCTTTCAGGCTATGAATACTTTAATGCTCTATTTTGCTGATCCGGATGCTGTAAAGACAGCTATGTTCTGGATGGTTGGTGATCTAGGCAGAGTAACATGGCAAAACATAGCGTTAACAACACCAGTTATCCTGCTTTGCTGCACATTTCTATTATGGAAAGCAAATGATATAAACATTCTCGATGCCGGAGATGATTACGCCATTAGTTTGGGAGTCAGAGTTCCTAAATTACGTATAACACTTATGATTATTGTTTCCTTGCTTGTTTCCGGGATTGTATGTTTCACCGGTGCTATAGGATTTGTTGGGTTGGTCGCTCCTCATATATGCCGTATCTTTATTGGAGGAGATAATAGATTTCTGCTACCTGCGGCCGGCTTGTTAGGCGCCGTTCTGCTTATAACCGCTGATACGGTTGCCAGAACTATAATATCACCTGCTATCTTGCCGGTAGGAATAGTAACCACTTTTTTAGGCGTGCCTTTGTTAATATACTTGATCATGCAAAAAAAAGGTTGATATGAATGAAATTAAAACTTAAGGATATTGAGTTTACCTATAGCTCTGTACCAGTCTTAAACAAAATAAGCTTTGAGGTTCAAGATACTGAGTTTATTGGTATAATTGGACCTAATGGCAGTGGTAAAAGTACGCTTATCAAATGTATCGACCAAATCCTGAAACCCCAGGGAGGTACGATTTTATTAGATGGCGAAACAATAAATAATATAAAAAATAATGATATTGCAAAAGCATTTGCTTATGTGCCGCAGAAAACAGACACTGTCTTTTCTTTAAATGTTTTTGATGCAATTTTAATGGGTCGCACGCCTCATTCCGGTTGGCGAAACAATCAATATGATCTCGATATGGTTGAAAAAGTTATAAAAAGAATGAATCTAGAGGACATAGCCCTTAGAGATATTAAAGAATTGAGTGGTGGGCAGCAGCAAAAGGTTTTGATTGCCAGAGCTATCGCCCAGCAAACTAAAATGTTACTGCTGGATGAACCAGTTTCAAATCTTGACATAAGACATCAACTGGAAGTTATGGATATTCTGGTAGAGTTGGTTAGAGATGAAAAGTTATCATTAATCATGGTAATTCACGACTTAAATTTGGCGTCACGGTTCATGAATAGAATTATAATGATGAAAGACGGAAATATCTTTGCTGCAGGAAGTTCTGCTGAAGTATTTTCAGAGACAAATATATCTCAGGTCTATGGGGTAGATGTAAAAATTATTGAAGAAGAAGGATTTGTGCACATAATCCCCTTTAGAAAAGCGGTTTGCTCATTATGATATAAAGTTTTCCTTTGTTATGTGAGAAGGTGTAGCGCTTCAAAAACGGTTTAACTTTTTAATTACAGATAAAAGCTTAACATATTCCTCGCCACCTATTGACAAAATTATTGTTATCTATTATAACAGTTTATATAACACTGTTATGTATCATATTGTTCAAGAGGAGTTACATTTGTGCAAAAAGAGATAAGCACTCGAGATAAAGTGTTGTATTTCAGTAAACAGGAATTCCTGCAAAGGGGTTTCATTAATGCGTCACTCCGTAATATTGCTACCTCTGCCGGTATGACAACTGGAGCTATTTATACTTATTTTAAGGATAAAAATGCTTTGTTCGAAGCAATTGTAGATCCTGTCTGTAATCAAATAGAAAATATATTAGCTCAATTAAGCGAATCTTATTATAAAAATGATGAAATCGTTAGCTTTATTGATACCCATAAATCGTTAGAGGATTTATATACAATTTATGAATACATTTATAAGAATTTTGATATTTTCAGGTTATTGGTTGTTGGGGCAGAAGGATCTTCAAAGTCTGGCTTTATTCACACCATTGTTGATCTCGAAGTCAAGCACACTCTCGCGTATTTAGAAGTATTCAGTAAAAAGAAAAAAAGAGATTACAAGATTAACGTTTCCACCATTCACGCTATTTCGGAGAGTTATATTAACTCACTTCTGGAACCTGTGCGACATAATATGAGCTATGAGGAGGCTGTTGATAATATAGATTTATTAGTTACTTTCTATACCGGTGGATGGCAGAGTTTTATTAAAAAATTATTTCCCTAAACAGGCAGGCAATTTTTTTTAATATATAAGTTAGCTAAAGCTAACTAAATGAAGTGGAGGAATCTTTATGCACACATTAACAAAACTACAAACTTACATGGATGGAAGGAAAGCTCTCCTTCCGGCAGCATTATTTTTGTCGGCAATTAGTACTATTGCCGGAATGGTGCCGTATATTCTTATTTGGTTGATCATTCGAGAATTATTTAGTTTGGGGAGAGGGAGCTTTTCTTCTGATCTTATCGCTTTCTATGCATGGTGGGCAGTGGGGATGGCAATTGCGAGTATTATCCTATACTTTTTAGCTCTTTCAATTTCCCATCTGGCGGCATTCAGGGTAGAAACCAATATGCGTAGATTTGCAATGCAGAAAATTATTAAGATGCCTCTTGGTTTTTTTAATAACAATACCATTGGACGAATTCGAAAAATCATTGATGATAATGCTAGTGTTACTCATGGTTTTCTGGCACACCAAATGCCTGATCTTGCTGCATCTATACTGATGCCTATTGCAGTTCTTTTATTAATATTTCTTTTTGACTGGCGGCTTGGGCTGGCATGTATGGGTCCAGTCATCTTCTCAGTCTTGATAATGGGTTTTATGATGGGGAAAAAAGGGCGTTATTTTATGAATGCCTATATGACTACTCTCGAAGAGATGAATACAGAAGCTGTTGAATATGTAAGAGGAATTCCTGTTGTAAAGGTTTTTCAGCAGACAGTATATTCTTTTAAAAATTTCCATAGAAGTATTGTAAATTACAAGGAAATGGTAACCAAATACACTACAATGTGGGAAAAGCCAATGTCTGCATATATAGTTATTATCAATAGCTTTGTCTTCTTTCTGGTGCCGATGGCTATCTTGATTATTAATAACTCAGGAGATTATGTATTAACTATTCTTAACCTGTTTTTTTATGTATTAATTACACCCGTATTATCTCAGAGTATTATGCGGAGCATGTATTTAAATCAAGCCTTTGCACAGGCAAGTGAAGCAGTTAACCGCATCGAAAGCCTTACTGATGTTAGCCTTCAATTAAGCCCAGTTAACCCAAAACCAATTATAGGTTACAGTATTCGCTTTGCAAATGTTTCTTTTACCTATCCAGAGGCTAGTAATAAAGCCATTGATAGTATAAGCTTTGAGATCCCGGAAGGAAAAACCACTGCATTGGTCGGAGCTTCAGGAAGTGGTAAAACAACCATTGCCAGGCTGATCCCCCGCTTCTGGGATGTTGATGAAGGTGAAATATTCATTGGAAAAGCAAATGTAAAAGAGATTAATCAACAAGAGCTTATGAATCATATTTCTTTTGTTTTCCAAAATACCCGCTTGTTTAAAACAACACTACTGGATAATATCCGGTATGGTAACACTTCCGCAACACTTGAAGAGGTTGAGCATGTTGTAGACATGGCTCAATGCCGTGAAATTATCGACAGACTTCCGGAAGGCTTAAATACAAAAATAGGGACTAAAGGGACTTATCTATCCGGAGGTGAACAACAAAGGATTATTATTGCCCGAGCAATGCTTAAAAACGCTCCGCTGGTAATCCTTGATGAAGCTACAGCATTTGCCGATCCAGAAAATGAACATTTAATTCAGCAGGCTTTTAAAAAGCTGACTAAAGGAAAAACAGTAATTATGATTGCCCACCGTTTAACAAGTGTAATTTTTACTGACAATATAATAGTTTTAAGTGAAGGGAGAATTGTCGAACAGGGTAATCATAATGAATTACTGCAAAAACAAGGCGCTTATGCAAAAATGTGGGATGAGTTTCAACAATCTATAAACTGGAAAATCGGGAAGGAGGTTCATCATGCTTAAAACAATCCAAAAACGATTTGCTTTGTCACATAAAGGAGCGAAAGATTTTATTAGAGGGGTGTTGTTTTCCTCGCTACTCCAAATAGCTCTGATGTTTACGGCGATATATATGTTTTCTTTTCTCGATAATTATCTACAAACTGTTTTTGATGCTTCTGCAGCAATTAACAACCGGTTATGGTACTATCTTTTACTTGGGATAGCCTTCATGCTGGTCATGTTTGCTGTTGCAATATTTCAATATAGAAACACTTACACTACCGTTTATGAAGAGAGTGCTAACCGCAGGATCTCACTGGCTGAAAAGCTCCGAAAATTACCTCTGGCTTTCTTTGGAGAGAAAAACCTTTCGGATCTTACATCAACTATTATGGAGGACAGCACTGATCTGGAGCACACCTTCTCTCATGCCGTGCCGCAACTTTTTGCCTCTATTATCGGAATTTCATTAATAGCTTGCGGACTGTTTGTTTATAATTGGCAGTTATCACTGGCATTGTTCTGGGTCGTTCCGGTAGCAGCGACAGTTATATTATTATCGAAAAAAATCCAACATAAAGAATTTACCAAGGGTTATCAAACTAAACGTGATGTTAGTGAACAGATACAAGAAGGATTGGAAACAATACAGGAAATTAAATCATACAACCAGGAAGAACCCTATCTGCATAATTTGAATCAGACGATTGATAAATACGAAAAACAGCTGATTAAAGGCGAATTATTGGTAGGAACGCTTGTAAACGCTTCACAAGGCATTCTTAAGTTAGGCCTGGCCAGTGTAATTATTGTCGGGGCAAATTTATTATCGACAGATAGTATTGAACTGTTAACCTATCTTGTTTTCTTAATGGTTGCCTCTCGCATTTATGCTCCAGTGAGCGAAGTGTTTAACAATCTTGCAGCACTTTTTTACCTCGACGTTCGCATTAATCGTATGAACGAAATGGAAGCTCTGCCTGTTCAACAAGGCAAAAAAGAGTTTAATCCCGAGAATTATAATATTGTTTTTGATAATGTTTCGTTCTCTTACGAAGAAGGAAAGCAAGTTATCCAGAATGTTTCATTTACAGCAAAACAAGGTGAAATAACCGCTTTAGTGGGCCCTTCGGGTGGAGGGAAAAGCACCTCAGCAAAGCTGGCGGCCCGCTTTTGGGATGTTGACCAGGGTAGAGTTCTTTTAGGAGGCTACAATATCAGAGAATTAGATCCTGAAAGCCTCCTCAAGCATTATTCAGTAGTCTTTCAAGATGTAGTTTTGTTCAACACTTCAATTTTAGACAATATTCGTATAGGAAAACGCGATGCAACTGACGAGGAAGTATTGCATGCGGCGAAACTTGCGCAGTGCGATGAATTTGCCGGTAAAATGCCTGATTGTTACAAAACGGTAATCGGGGAAAATGGAGAAACTCTCTCTGGCGGCGAGCGTCAGCGTATTTCGATTGCCCGGGCGTTGCTAAAAGATGCACCAATCGTTCTGCTAGATGAAGCTACTGCCTCATTGGATGTGGAAAATGAAACAAAAATCCAATCAGCCATATCCGAGCTGGTTCGTGATAAAACAGTTTTAATCATTGCCCACCGTATGCGAACTGTAGCCAATGCAGATAAAATTGTTGTGCTGGAAGAGGGAGCCATTGCTGAAGAAGGTACCCACGACAAGCTGCTTTCTAAAAAGGGGTCATATGCAAAAATGTGGCATATTCAACAAGAAAGCCTCGGTTGGAGTTTATAAAAATTGATCATAAAACTTAAAAATAAATGGAGGGCCTGATTATGGAAAAGAAAAAATTAGAAACCAAAGATCTTATTACCGTGGGTATTTTTACCGCAATTTATTTCGTGCTGTTTTTTGCTCTTGGCATGCTTGGCTATGTGCCGATATTTTATATGTTGTTGCCTTTTTTACTGCCAATATTTTGCGGGGTACCTTTTATGCTTTTTCTCACTAAAGTTAAAACTTTCGGTATGGTTACTATTATGGGGACCATCCTTGGCGGTCTTATGCTTTTAACGGGGCATACCTATACGCCTCTAATTTCAGGTATTGTATTTGGGCTAATAGCTGATCTAATTTTTATGATTGGGCAATATAAAAGTATAAAGCTTTCTATTATTGGGTATGCGGCTTTTAGCATGTGGATCATGGGAATGCTGGTTCCCTTCTGGATTATGAAGGATTCCTTTGAAAAAATGATGTTTGACAGCATGGGTGTTGATTATACAAATGCTGTTCTAAGTCTCTTCGCCAAGTTTGCCTGGACATTCCCCATCCTTGCTATTGTCGGGGGCATTATCGGTGGTTATTTAGGATTAACTATGCTTAAAAAGCACTTCAAAAAAGCGGGGATAGCTTAAAATCAATGGAGGTTAGTTATGGGAAAGGATAGATTACAGACAAAAGATCTTATAACCGTAGGTATTTTTACTGCTTTTTATTTCGTAATGTTTTTTGCTGTTGGCATGCTTGGTCATATCCCTTTTGTATATGTGTTGTTACCCTTTCTATTACCAATGATATGCGGGATACCTTTTATGCTCTTTTTAACAAAGGTTAAGAATTTTGGTATGGTCACTATTATGGGTGCTACATGCGGCGCACTAATGTTATTAACAGGGCATACCTTTGTGCCTCTCCTAACTGGTTTTCTTTTTGGGTTGCTGGCGGATCTAATCATAAAAGCCGGTGGATATCAAAGCAAAAAACTTTCAATAATCAGTTATGGAGTTTTCAGCCTATGGTTGCTTGGAATGCTAGTCCCACTCTGGGTTATGAAAGATGCCTACGATAATATGGGGATAGCAGTTTTGAATGCACTAAATACTTCATTTGGTGCAGTTATAATAATCGCAGGTATAGGTATTGCTGCTTTTCTGGGCGGAATTGCCGGTGCTTTCCTGGGTTTCTATATGCTTAAAAAGCACTTCAAACGTGCTGGAATCGCTTAATTAAGAGCATCTGCTGAAAACTTGAAAACCGTTTCAGAGAAACGGATGTAAATAAACAGGCAAACAAGAGTGTAATTGCAATAGCTAAGTTTTTACTGAGTTTCCCGCCCTGGGCGCATAAGGAATCCGATTCTTAAAGTACGTTATTGTGAAATTCATTATTCATGGTAGCGCTAAATAAATAGAGAAAGAGGTTAAGGTAAATGGAAAATAGAAGCAAATGGTCTGTTAAAGATGTAGTAACAACTGTTTTACTCAGTTTAATGCTAATTGTTGTGCAATTTGTTATTAATATGTTTGGTATGGTAAATAATTTTGTCAGCATGGTTCTTTCTGTAGGAATTACCTGCCTTATTTGCGCGCCAATCTATTTTCTACTAGTGCGTCGTGTTCGTAAACGTTTCGTAAGTTTAGTATATATGACTTTGTTGGGTCTTGTCTTTTTAGTTATGGGTAACTGGTATTTATTGCCTTATTTTATGGTGGTTGGCGTAATTTGCGAGATTATACTATGGAAAAATGGTTCTTATGATAATGCAAAAAGAATTACAGTTGCTTGGACTGTGTACAGCGCTCTATATATCGGCGTAAATGTGATACCGCTATGGGTGTTTTGGGACACTTTTGAAAATTTTGCCGCAAGTAGCGGTATGAACCCTGAGTATGTTCAATCCTACATCAGCTATTATTCTAATACTGGATGGCTCATTTTTATATTTATATTTACCACTGCCTGCGGGCTAATTGGTAGCCTAATAGCAAGCAAAATGATGAGTAGGCATTTTGAAAAAGCAGGGATGCTCTAAATGCATACAGTACATACCCATGACTTTGCCATTCTGGTTAAGCTTTGGGTGGTGTTTTGCACCATGTCATGTGTATTTTTAGCTGGAGATGCACATTTTACTTGGACTATTACAATAATGAGCTTTTTTTATATTGTCGTACAGTGCAAGTGGAAGGATTTGTTAGGCTTTGTATTGTTTTACAGTTTGACAAGTTTGTTACTTATTTTAATCCGCCGGTATGGTTTTAGGATGTTGATATTTTCTGAATTTCATGTTCTCGTTTTTTGGCTCATGACCAGTATATTTATTGTGTCATGGGATCTAATAACATCACCACCTGGTAGTGTCAGCGCATTTTTGTCAAGAATTCGAGCACCTGCCGGAGTTATCCTGGGAGTGCTGGTGATTTTTCGTTTTTTCCCGACTATGAAGGCTGAATTTCGGGGGCTTCTTGAATCTATGCATAATAGGGGTTTGATGTCAGTTAGGCAGATTCTGCTTCATCCCGTAGCAATCATTGAGTATATATTAATGCCAATGCTGATGCGCTGCCTACAAATGGCCGACCAGCTTTCTGTCTCTGCCATTTCCCGTGGTATCGAAGCACCAGGGGTTCGTTCCAGCTACTATGCAACCGGAATGAGGCTGCGCGATTATGCCTGCATCGCTACCTATATAGCATTTGTTTCAGCTTTTCTGATTATTGGAGGATTCAGATGATTGAACTGCGAGATGTTTCATTTGTATATAATGGCGGAGGCGAATGTATCCGCAATATTGACCTGCGCATTGAGGATCATGAATGCGTTGTTATAATGGGCTGTTCAGGTAACGGGAAAACCACATTGACAAGGTTAATAAACGGATTAGCGCCCTCCTATTATCCAGGAAAGCTTACAGGAGAAACTATAATTAACGGAAAGCCTGCCAACAAAATGTTGCAATGGGAACGGGCACAGCACATTGGCAGCGTATTTCAAGATCCGAAATCCCAGTTCTTTTCCAGCGAATTACGAGGGGAAATTGCCTTTGCATGTGAAAATTACGGGATGAATACAGGAATAGTTCGTGTTCGTACAGATGCGGCAATACATGATATGAAGCTTACGCATTTAATTGAAACACCCATAGACAGGCTTTCTAATGGCGAAAAACAAAAAACCGCCATTGCATCTGTAAACGTTTTAAAGCCTGAGGTCTATGTCTTCGATGAACCGTCTGCAAACCTCGATAATGAGGCGACTGAACACCTGGCTCAAATCATTAAGCAGTTAAAAGCACAAGGGCATACGTTGATTATTGCTGAGCACCGGTTACACTATTTAACAGATATTGCCGATCGGTTTTTATATTTAGAAAACGGCAGGCTGACAAAAAGCTTTACAAAAGAAGATTTGTTGGCACTGCCTGAAGCGATAAGGTTAAAAATGGGCATCCGTTCGCCCCAAAAGATTGACTGGCCGGAACTTCCCAGAGCTGAAGTTGCGAATGACAAAATATTTTCCCTTAAACTGGAAAACATTACTTATAGTCTCAAGAAGAAGGATATTCTTAATAGTGTTTCTGTTGCAGCTTGCCCGGGGCATATAGTAGCTATTACAGGTAAAAACGGAATAGGAAAAACAACATTGGCCAAGATAATGTGCGGTTTGCTTAAAGAGAGCTCAGGAAAGGTATTTATTATGGGTAATCAAGTTGGGGTGAAACATCGTTGGAAGTATGCATGGTATAGTGCCAATGATACGAACACACAATTTTTCACTGAAAGCATTGTTAAAGAATTACTACTACTTTCAGTGTCAACAGGCGCTATAAAAAAACATGCACGTAATGTTTTGAAAGAGTTTTCCCTGTACGAATATAAGGACAGGCACCCCTTCACCCTTTCAGGAGGAGAAAAACAAAGGCTTTCCATAGCTTGCGGTCTTCTATCCAATCGCGACATCATGATCCTGGATGAGCCGACAAGCGGGTTAGACGGGCGGAATATGCAGATAGTATCGAATGCGCTTAAATATGCCGCTGCCCAGGGGAAAACTATATTTGTTATCACTCATGATGTAGAACTTATAGCAAAAGCCTGTGATTATTATCTAAACCTATAGCTATTGTTTTTCACAAAATTTGTTTGAAAAAAGAAAGGAGCTGAAACATGCAGGATGGCTATATGCAAGTCCTTGCGGACAAAAGCTATATCAAGCTTGATCCGCGTACAAAGATATTTATTTTACTGATCATAAACATATCGGCATTCACAGTTAATGCCTGGCAGGTAATTGCCTTAGCGGCAGCAATACCTTTGTCGCTGTTTGCCTTAAGTAAAAAGTATTACATCACCGCTGGTTTTTCTGCACTCTTTGTTTCTTCATTGCTTTTGTATATATTTTTAATTGATACTACTTTTAGCGCGGTAAGTATTATTGTTGCAATGCTAACAGGTGTTATCAACCGCATGGGACCGGGTCTGTTAATGGGTTATTATCTGCTTACGACAACAACTGTAAGTGAGTTTATCGCTGCTATGGAGAAAATGTGTCTTCCAAAGCAGATAACCATCCCGCTTTCGGTAATGTTTCGTTTTTTTCCAACCATTAAAGAAGAATCGTCATCTATTAATGACGCCATGAGGATGCGGGGCATCAGTTTTGGGAAGTCAAAAGGCAGTTTACTTGCCCTGATGGAGTACCGACTGGTTCCGCTGTTTATATCCTGCGTTAAGATAGGCGAAGAACTCTCCTGCTCAGCGCTGACCCGAGGGCTTGGGAGCCCTGTAAAAAGAACAAATGTCTGTGAAATCGGATTCAGTTACAGGGATTTAGTTTATTTTGCTCTTACGGCTGTTACATTAATGCTTTTATTAATAACTAAAAGGATATAATAAAATGATAAAGCTGAGCAATGTATCTTTTCAATATGAAAACGGAATTCAAAGTAGTGGGCTCGCAGATATTACTTTATCAATAGAAAGAGGCGAGGTCGTTCTGCTGTGCGGTGAATCAGGTTGTGGCAAAACCACCCTGACACGTTTGATTAATGGCTTAATTCCGCATTATTATAGCGGCAAATTATCGGGAGAAATTTTGATTAAAGGCAAAAATGTTAGTAAAATGCCACTGCATGAGACTTCAACGCATGTTGGTAGTGTGTTCCAGAACCCGCGCTCGCAGTTTTACTGCATGGATACGAATTCGGAATTAGCCTTTGGTTGCGAGAATCAAGGATTGTCCGCAAACGAGATCATTGATCGTATTGAACTTACAGTTTCACATCTTAAGATCAAGGAATTAATGAACCGCAACATTTTTAATCTGTCAGGAGGCGAAAAACAAAAAATTGCCTGCGGGTGTGTTCATACGGCCTCTCCTGATATTATTGTTCTTGACGAGCCTTCTTCAAACCTCGACCCTCAAGCTACAAAAACTTTAAGTCATATTATAGCTCACTGGAAAAGTGAAGATAAAACCGTTGTAATTGCCGAACACCGTCTTCACTACCTTCGAGACATTGCTGATCGTTTGGTTTTTATGCGCAATGGCAGAATAGAAAAAGAGCTGTCAATGACTGATGCCCAAAATCTTAAAACAGATGAACTGTTTGCAATGGGTCTAAGGCCTTTATCACTCGATACTTTGACGCCAGAAAAAAAGTGTGGTCTTTTAAACCCTGAAAAAATCGAATTGTCAGGTTTTAATTATTCCTATAGGAGTGGGCAAAAGGCTCTGGATATAGGTTCATTAAATCTACCTAAAGGTCATATCATTGGAGTTATTGGGAATAACGGGGCAGGAAAATCCACTTTTGCCAGATGCCTTTGCGGGCTCAACAAGCAATTTAAAGGCGAGGTAAGGGTAGACAGCAGAACGTGTAGTAATAAAGAGTGCCTGGAAAACGCTTATATGGTCATGCAGGATGTCAATCACCAGCTATTCACAGAAGCTGTGCTTGATGAAGTAATGTTAAGCATGAATGAAGAAAACCCGGAAAAAGCAAATGCTATTCTTGAAAGTTTAAATTTGCTCCATCTGCAGGAGCTACACCCCATGTCACTTTCAGGAGGACAGAAACAACGCGTCGCCATAGCCAGTGCGGTAGCTTCAGAAAGGGAGCTTATTATATTTGATGAACCGACAAGCGGGTTGGATTTACGACATATGATACAGGTGTCTGAAATCTTAAAGCAGCTTAAAGATATGGGTAAATCGGTGATTATTATTACTCATGATCTGGAACTGATTATGCGAACCTGTGAATATGTGTTGCATTTAAAAAACGGAAAAGTCCATAGTTCTGACTATATAAGAAACATGAGCAATGACAAGCTGCTGGGTTTCTTTATGAACCAAAAAGAATGTGGTTGATGCAAGACTGCAGCTTGGTACTTTATTAGTTAAAGCGGCTTTAAAACTGTGACCTATCTGGAAAAAAAGATGATTACTGATGACTAGTAAGTTAAACCATCGATGACATATTCATCAATCACAGATTGGGTTTCCTTAAAACAAATAATTATTTGATTTGGAAGGCAGACTATACTCTGGTAGGGATATTCAATTCAACCGGTTTGAGCATGAATCTGTCGGGGGCTAATACTGATTGGAAGTGGTAGCATTCGAATTTGCCCATCATTTATTTCCAATTCTGCTGTGTATTGATTGTGATCCCCGAAAACTAAAGAATAATTATAAGCTTCACCTGGCGGAAGAGAGAGCTCCGCAATTTTTTCATTTTTTACAAAGACAATCACATACTTTTTAACACCAGTATCTTTAGCGCTCAGGTTATAATAAAAACCGATTATCCCGGTTAACAACAGGCTGACTACAATTAGGTAATCAAGTAGTTTTAGTTTAATGGTTTGCATTAAGAGCCTCTTTAGCATAACTATTTTAAAAGAAAACCGTTATCGCCGCCATGAGATTATCGATTTTGTCAACGTATATCAGTGTGTCAGTGAATACATGCGATTGTCAATAAAAAAGTGATCCACCAACGCCAGGAAAAATTGGAAGTGGGTCACTTTTTTCCTGGCGTTTTGCTTAAAAAGGATCACTTTTATTGTAGCGTTTATAAATGGCTAGAGGAATCAGGTGTGAAACTTAGGGTATACTGAAAATGATGAGTTAAATAAAATATGATTACTTATCAACTTATTTTATTCGTTTCTCCATATATATTGAATGAAAAATGGCATTTGAAGGACAAACAGGATTATCCGATACAGGGAGGACTGAAATTGAATTATAAAATTTTAGTGATCGATGATGATAAAGAGTTGTGTGCTTTGATCAGGCAGAGTGTGGCGGTTGAAAATATAGATGCAGATAACTGTTATACCGGCGTTGACGGGTTGGTCATGATCAATAAGGTTGATTACCAGCTCATCCTTCTGGATGTGATGATGCCGGGAATGGACGGCTTTCAGACGATGGAGAAAATAAGAAAACAAAGTAGTGTTCCCATCCTGATGCTGACTTCGAAAAATGACAGCACGTCAAAGATTTATGGGCTGCGCTCAGGTGCAGACGACTATCTGACAAAGCCCTTTGATATGGAGGAACTGATCGCCCGCGTGGTTTCCTTGATTCGCCGATTTACGCACTTCAATCCGGTGGGAGACCATTCACACCCGTTGATTTATAAAGGGCTGACTATAGACTTAGACTGCCGTAGCGTTACCGCTCAAAACGGTACATTTAAATTACCTCCGAAAGAATTTGACCTTCTACTTTTTTGCGCTAAAAATCAGGGGAAAATATTGACAAAGCAGCAAATTTACGAGGAAGTATGGGGCGAATCTTATGTTTATGATGACAGCAATATTATGGCAATCATTAGTAGGATCCGCAAAAAAATTGAGCCGGATTCCAGTGCACCCTATTATATCCAGACGGTAAAAGGGATCGGTTATCGCTTCAACAAGGAGGTGTAGACTGTGATTCTCAACGTGATATTAGGCATATTGTTATGCTTGGCCCTTATGTTTGGCATAATTTGCATGGGAAAGCTACTTGGTGTCATGCGGCAGCTTCAGGACATGATAGACGCACTGAACGACATAAAAGCCGGGAACGGAAATCGCAGAGTTCTGGCCGTAAGCAACGATTTGACCGCTGACCTTTCTTATAAAATGAATGAAATTGTTTACCGTTATGAAGAACAAATCTCTCGGCTAAGGGTGGCGGATAAAACCAATCGCCAACTTATGACCAGCCTTTCCCACGATGTGCGGACGCCGCTCACCACCTTAATCGGTTATATGGACGCGGTTCACAGGGGCGTTGTCACCGGAAAAGATCGCGATGATTACCTGGAAATCGCCAGACGGAAAGCCCATGACCTGAATGAATATATTGATGTTCTTTTTGATTGGTTTAAACTCAATTCCAGTGAATTTTCTTTATCCATTGAGCGGGTGGAGTTTACGGAATTGACGCGAAATATTTTAAAAGACTGGATACCCATTTTTGAAGAAAATCATTTGGACTACGAAATTAAAATTCCTGAAAGCCAGTTGTATATAAATGTAGATTTGGACGGATACGCCCGTGTCATAAACAATTTAATTCAGAACGTCATTATCCACAGTCAGGCCACACAGATTAAAATTGAAATAACACAAAAAGAAAAAGAAATTATAATTCGATTAGCAGACAACGGAATCGGCATTGAGAAAAACGATTTGCCTTATATTTTTGAAAGGCTATATAAATGTGATAAAAGTCGTTCTGTCAAGGGAAGCGGACTGGGATTGTCGATTGTCCGGCAGATGGTAGAAAAAATGGATGGAAGAATTACTGTTCAAAGCGAGCCAAACCAGGATACTGTTTTTACGGTCTTTTTTCCATCAAAGACTTGAGAAAATCCCTGGATACTGACAGGGATTTTTTGCGAAAAATACAAGGTTAATGCAAGGTTACGGCAAGGTTAATGCAAGGTTACGGTGATAGACTTATTTCAGAAATGAAAGGAGGTCTTTAGCTTGAGTGATTATATCATTGAAACAAGAAATCTTACCAAACAATATGGAGAACATAATAGCGTTGCAGCTTTGAATATTCGTGTAAAAAGTGGCCGCATCTACGGCTTGCTTGGACGAAATGGAGCTGGAAAAACCACGACGATGAAAATGCTGCTGAATTTGACGCGACCCACTTCTGGCGAGGTTTATATTTTCGGTAAGAACATTCAGGGGAACGAAAAGAAAATCCTGCCCCGTATCGGCAGTTTAATTGAAGCACCGGGATTTTACCCGAATCTGACAGGCACAGAAAATCTGAAGATCTTTGCCAAGCTTAGGGGCATTCCCAAACGCAACGCCGTTAAAAGCGCGTTGGAGATTGTCGGGTTGCCATATAATGATAAGAAGCTGTTTTCTCAATACTCACTAGGCATGAAGCAACGCTTGGCTATCGCCCTTGCCATCATGCACGACCCGGAACTGCTGATTCTGGACGAACCGATCAATGGGCTTGACCCGATTGGCATAGCGGAAGTCCGTTCCTTTATCCGGGAGCTGTGCGACGTAAGGGGAAAAACCATTCTGATTTCCAGCCATATTCTTTCGGAGATTTCACTCTTGGTTGACGACATCGGCATTATCGACCATGGCGTACTGCTTGAAGAAGAAAGCCTTGCCGAGCTGGAAGATAAGAACGGTAAATACATTAAATTCATCGTTTCCGATACGGCCCAGGCCTCCAGAATCTTAGAGAGAGACTTCGGGGCGAAAAACTTTACGGTGGAGAGCAACCGCAACCTGCGTCTTTATGACAGCAATATGTCGGTGGCTGCGTTGAACCGCGCTTTCATTGAAAACGGTTTGGAGGTCGCGGAAGCTCTCACCTGCGAGGATACGCTGGAGGATTACTTCAAGCGTATAACCGGAGGTGAGGGCATTGCATAATCTGCTTAGCTGTGAATTTGTGAAATTGAAGCGAAAGAAAATCTTCCCCTTTGCTTTGCTGGCTGCCTTCGTCTTTCCTGTCTTGGGTTCGGCCTTGATTGTGGGGCGTTCGAGTACGGATTTTGCCGATATGATGAGCTTCGCTCGTGAAGAGAGCGGCTTTTTACTGCTGATGCCGCTGCTGGTTATCTTGGCGTCCAATCTGTTTTTCTCGGAGCAGGACAATGATACGCTCAAGAACCTGCTTTGTATCCCCGTATCGAAAAGTCGGCTGGTTCTGGTAAAGCTGCTGGTGCTGCTGATCTTTTCTGGCGTATTCCAGATAGTTGGGTTTGCGGTCAGTACGGGAATAGCTGTTTTATATCATATTCCGCTGATAAGTCTCCCGTTGCAATTTGCCTTAACAGTGGCGATTGGGTTACTCCTATGGGCGGCTGCGCTTCCCTGCATTGTGCTGGTCATCTGGTTCAACAAAAGCTATATCTTTTCCGTAATTATAGTGTTCTTTTATACGCTCCTGAATTATGCCATGCGTTTAAGCGACGCGATTCTGATGCAGCCTTTGGGGTTCAATGCCGGGACGCTTATGCCGATTCCCATGATTTTTCGCTGGCTGTACCAGTTCAACATTCCAGCCGGTGAGATACAAACGGCGTTTTACAATCGTTTCAGCCCATATTTTGCATCTACCTCAGTATGTTTTAGCGTACTGTTGATAGAAGCGGCGGCTTGCGTTATTTTAATGATCGGCATCTATCGGCGCAGAGAAATATGAAGGGAGGAAAATCTATGATGTTACGGATTATAAATACCGAATTTAATAAAATAAAGCGGCTTAATATTGTGCTGGTTGGCCTGATCGGGATGACCTTTCCTGCAATCCTGTCTGTGTTTACACAAGCGGTTGTCACGGAGGAAGCTAAAGTCCAAAATTTTGATTTTGCGGCTCTGATGAGCAGTTCCATCTGGAACAGCGTTACGATTTTTATGCCCGTTATTTTTACACTGATCGGCGGTTTTCTGATTAACCGTGAATATACGGATAATACCTTGAAAAGCATTTTAACAGTACCGGTGACATATCGGCGTCTTTTGTTTGGGAAACTGCTGGCAATGGGACTTTTAAGCGTTTTGTTCGGACTATATTGTTATGTAATCACGTTGTTTGTTGGGCTTCTATTGGGTATACCGGGTTTGAGCATTGCGATTCTTATCAAAAGCCTTTTGCAGATGGTAGGGATTGCCGCCTGCACATATATTGCGATAATGCCTATTATTGTTTTTACCAGCAAGAAGCCGGGAACCTTTATGGGGGGAGTGGTTATATCCTTTATCATTGGCTATTGCGGCATGTTCATTAAAAATGTCGCAGGGCGCAGCCTCTACCCGATCTTGGCGGGCTTTACTGTTGTGAGGTTTGATACAGGTACATTTATGAACACTTCCGAACCGGCAAATTTCATGTTATCCATTCTATCATTGGCGGTGATGCTTCTGCTTACAGTGATGATTGTGATGCAGACAAACCCACCGCAGGCGACTTCTAAGAATCAAAAGCAGAAAAAGTCAAATATCTTCCTTCGGCCAGGGCAAAGAAGCCGATAGTTTTATTACAGAGAAAGGTTGGTGATTTCATTGAAAAGGTTGCTCATTATGTTTGCAGTGGTAGTCATCTTAACTATGGGGATTCTGACAGGCTGTTCAAAAGATGAAATACTCGATACTTACAATAGTGCCATCCGAATAGGTGGTTACGCACAGTTAACCGGTAATTGGTCTTTGGAGGGACAAAGAAAATATGGCGTCGATCACTATACAGGCACCTATACTGCCAATTATGAGGAATTTTCAGGAGCAGAATACCTCTTTGGAGGGACTTCAATAGGCCGTGAAGCGGGAAATGAAATTGAGATCGCCTGTAATCTGAATATCAAGGATGGAAAGGCTAAATTACTTTTTCAATCCGGGTCGGATGATCCTCAAATCTTGATTGAAAGCACAGGTGAATATTCTGAATTGATTAAACTGCCGCCCTCTGGCAATTACATCCTCGTGGAAGGAGACGATTTTACCGGCTCTATTAAACTGGAAATTAAATAACAAGGAGTATGTACTATGAAAAATAAGGTATTAAGTATGATTGCCTTAATTACAGTATTTGTTCCATTGACAGTTGTTTTCTTTTGGAAGCCTGATAACCCTAACGCAACTGCTCTGCTCGTTGGCTATTTTATCTTTATTGCTCTTAGCTTCTTTTACTCACTGTTTCTGTTTGCCAAAAAGCATTTAAAAGATACACTTACTAAAGTTGCGCTCGGACTGAATGGCTTTTACTTTTTAGGGATCCTGATTCTTCTGATAATACCACGTTTCATTTAAAAATGTCAGAACATGAAGCGTCAATATTCAATAATATTGACTCTTTTTATCTGTAATTTGCGAGATAGCTAATCGAAACATTTTTAACCAGGTTAAACAAAACAAAAGATGACAGTTAACGTTATCAAAGGAACTTATCACGATTAATGAGATTTAAGACAGATTGTTTAACAGACATCTCTCTATTGTGCTTATTAAACAATAAAATTACCGCGTGTAATGATTTAAAAGCAACGTTAAGCAAAACAGAATAATGAAGGTGGTAAAACAGGGAAGAAAAATACCTTTAATACGACTTTATTTATTTTGGGTTTATTTTACTCTTCTATTATGCATAAACACTTGAAGACAGCGATATTATTAATAAATACCGCTACCCCCTATTCCAGAAATATTTATCAATTTCGATTTATTGTTATTCGCTTCTTTAATGCCCCCGGAGAGATCTTTGAGCTTCTTCTCCGTCCGGAAAAGCAGTTAAAGGTTGCACCAAAGGCGTTTAGTCCTCGATCATAAAATCACCCCTGATACATATTTGTTTTTTAAAACACCGAAATAGGCCTGTAATAAACTCAGGCCCCTTTCTATGTATTCCATTTAGCTTTTTTAACCTGATATTCACTGAGCACGTTAACTTCCCTGGAAACTATATCGGCGTGGACTGCCGAAAACCTCCAATAATATCCTTTAAAATCCTTCAATAAGCAGTCGCAGGCGGCATCTGTTGGACCAGGCTCTGTTTCTGAAGACCCTTGCGGCGCATCTTGAGCGGCGCAAGGCCCAAGCTTTTAAAGGCAGGCTGATATGGCGTTTTCTGTTTAACGTTTCGCGCAGCGGCGCTACAGCAGGAGTAGGTCAAACTTGTCATGTGAGGTTATGGTTGCAGCTATGACATTTATTATGTTTGTTTTCTTATAGTTTACATTTCTCCTCTGAGGATAATATGTTCTAAGTTGTGTAGTACTCAAGCTGAATCTGATGAGAACATTGGCCTATCGGACATTGTTATCAGATTGAGTGGGCATTGGAGAATAGAAAATTATATGTTATATTTGTAACAT
>CAYMIW010000002.1:0-86463 GCA_964390725.1 uncultured Syntrophomonadaceae bacterium
AGCTGTTAGTTCTGACCGAAAAATGTTTTTTACACACAATTTAGGACTTGATCGTAGACTATAGTGGCAACAGGTAAGTATATAGTAAAAAACTAATGAAGAACATTGCAAGACAGTAAGAGATCCTGGTTTTATTAGAGTGTAGGGGCTGTGCAACTGGTTTCTTTCTTTGATGATTGCCGGGATATAGAGGAATCTCAAGTCCGGGCCCATGAGCCGGTCACCAACGTGGAAAAGGCGTAAACGCCAACAGCGATTACGCACTCGCTGCTTAATCTAAAGTAGCGCATCCCTCCTTTCCCCGGTTGGGGGAAAGATCAGGGGTGTCACTAATCCGGCCTACTGTTTAAGCGGTCGCTCCACCTCTTATGCGGGAAAATTAACGGAGCTGGCGCTGAAGGATCCTGTTCCGGGGAGCCGGAGGCGCGACACACAAAGCCGGAACCAAGCTTGTAGATGCTTCTGTTGCTGGGCCTTCGGACGCGGGTTTGATTCCCGCCGCCTCCACCAATTAAAGAATTAAAACGCGCGAGCCTTTATGGGCTCGCGTTTTGCTGTACTTTGGTGCAGATTGAAAAATATTAAGGATCTGTTGCGGGGCTGCATTTGAAGATTAATTGGTTAACGTTTATATCATATGAAGGCAGTTTGATATATGCACAATTTTATGGATAACTGTTGACAAGATAACATACGTTATATATAATAACAAACGTTATATTAAATAACATATGTATTACTATATAACAACAGTTATAGGCGGTGTTCAATTGATTCAACCAAGTGTTTACTCGCGTGACCAAATTATTGAGACTGCTTTTCAACTGATCCGTGAACAGGGTTGGAGTGCCTTTTCTGTAAGAGCAATTGCGAAAAAGCTTGGCTCATCAACCATGCCCGTTTATTCGCACATGCGCTCCCTGGAAGAGCTGGAAAACGAACTGTGCAGTAAGGCACAGGAATTAATGAAGGAGTTTCAACAACGGCAATATACGGAACATGTCCTGCTGAACCTGGCATTCGGTTATGTAGTTTTCGCCCGGGATGAAATAAACCTTTTCCGGTTTTTGTTCCTGGAAAAGCCAAGGAGGTTCGACATAGAGAATAGCACAGAGATGAAAGAATCATTTATGGCAGATTTCGGTCAACAAAGTGAAGCAGGAACGGCCCTGGCAGCGCTGCAGGAAGCGGGGCAGGAAACGATTATTCAGTACACCTGGATTTTTACCCACGGCCTGGCTACACTGGTAAATTCAGGGGCTTTGGGTTCATGTTCAGACCAGCTAATTTTACGTTACTTGAAAGATGCAGGAGAAGCGTTTTATATTCTGGGAGTTGGCAGGGAAGACAGTAAGAAAAGCTGAGTAACATTAAGTTTAAACTAACTTTGAATAAATCTGGGAGGAGAAATAATGGAAAGAAGGAAAAATACAATTTGGAAGTTTGTTGGGCGGTTTGTTTTGCTCTATACCATCGTTTACACCATTGTCGCATTGATATTCGTAAATATCCAGCGCACCCTGCCTGCAGCCGGGCGTGTTGCCCTGGACTTCTTTGAGCCGTACAGTTTGAGCTTCAACGAAACGTTGGCACAGGTAATAATCGGAGCTGTGATGGCTCTCGTCCTCTATCCTTTTTCTGAGATGATCATAAAAGGTAAACGGGGTTGGTTAATTCTGTTTGCTGCACTGTGGGGAGTAGCCCTTTTGGGCTCCCTGGAACCAAAACCAGGGACGATTGAAGGAATGATTTATACGGAGACGACGGTTGTCGAACATTTACTGGTACTGGCTGCCGGAGCCGTGCAGGTGCTGTTTTTTTCCTGGTTGTTACTGCGGTGGGAGAAGTGGAGTGCCGGCATAAGTGAGATCACCGGCAGAGTAACAACGGAGGGTTTAAACATACGGGGCTATGCAAGCCGCTTTACCCTGCTGCACTTGCTGGTATATCTCATGGTGGGGGCGCTGTTCTATCAAATTTCAGGATACGATGAAGCCCTGGCTACCATGGAGATGTTTGAACTCTGGCGTCCCATGGATAATATGATCATGGTTAGTGCAGTATTTTTTGGGCAGATTGTACGCGGCGCCATCCTGGCCCTGTTGCTCCTGCCATTTTACAGCACCTACATTAATAAGAAGCGGGGCTGGCTGCTATTGTTTGGTCTGCTGTTCGGCCTGAAGGTTCTGGCTACGGTAATATCCGTCCCCGCCACATCATCTGAATTCATCCAGGGGTTGCATGATTCGCTGACCGGATTACCAGAAATCACGACCCAAACACTGATTTTTGCCTCGCTATTCTTTATCTGGGAAAGAAAGAAGAATAAAAAGCAACAACTCTCCAAAAGCACTGGTTCCCCGGGAGGTGTAAATGAGAATGAACATCAGCATGGAGAAGTTTAATCCGGGAAAACATGATTCCCACCTGGTGGCCACCCTGATTTATGCAGCAGATCGGGAGTTTAATGAAATTGTTTACGGCAACGAGGCAGCAGGGGTGGCAGTAATTAAGAAAATGATGGAGATGGATCACAATTACTTTACCTATCCTCATGTTGACTGTGCCGTTCATAATGGTGAAGTGACGGGGGTGCTGGTGGGCTTTACGGGCAGGGAAAAGCAGCAACTGGACCAGGGATCGGCTAAAGCTTTTGCCCGGGTGTTTGGGTTCTGGTCATTCTTGTTTAAAAAAATTCCTGTTTATATGAAAATGGCCAAATTTACCTGGAATAAGATCGACGAAGACGGGTACCTGGTTAACAGCCTATGTGTAGTACCCGCACACCGCAGTCAGGGAATAGGCGCGCACATGCTGGAATCAGTCTATGAAAAATACGATAAGGTCTATCTTGACGTAAACATGCATAATGAAAAGGCATTAAAATTCTACCAAAGGAATGGCTTTGAAATTAAATCTTATAACAGCATAATTTATAAAGGGAAAAAAGTGGGCGCCTATTCCATTAAGAGAGGAAGCTGAAGTGTAAGTTCGGGATAAGTATGATTGATCCTATAGTAACTCCATTGCTATCAATCGTTTTCGCACTGTATGCCCTGATTATTGTAATGATATTTGGGCCTCGCAAATTATCAGGAACAAATGAAATACCCATTGATAACGCTAAAAAAACATGGGTAATTGAGGAGAAAGGTTAATCAGCATATCACAGTGGAATAGCTGACAGGAGGTAGGCAATGTCTGCAAATGACAAACGGACAGCCAACAGTTATCTAACAGCATATTTTATTTTAACGTTTGCTTTCACCTGGTTCTCACTCCCCTTAAGAAAGGCTGGCTATCTCATTAAGCTTGCTGGAATGACAGGAGTGAATGGTAAGTATTATGAGTGTACAAAAGATGACTCATAACGGATGGAGTAAACTTCATTGAATTTGGTGAAGTTTATATTACTGATACAAGATAGGTGCTGAACTCGGTAAGAGGAGATTTCTAAATATTTAAAAATAATTTTCGGGGGAGGATTATTGTGGTAATAGAAAGAACTATATAGGTAACACATTTATTGCTATTAGTAATACGCAGTCTTCCGGGTGAAAGCCCTTTTATTTTATCACAACGGTAGCACTAATTATAATTAATGTAGCACTATAATTATACTGATATTCACAGGTGGTGGTTGGGTTGACTATTTTTTGGAGTGAGCGTATGAACAATAAATATATTGGGAGGGTAAGTAATGAATGTTGATAAAGCATCCTGGGAAAAAGCTGTCGAGTTTCATGGTCATGTCTGTCCGGGCTTGGCTGTTGGTTACAGGGTAGCTGAGATTGCCCTGGCAAACTTGCAAGAAAAGAGGGCGGACGACGAGGAAATTGTAGCGGTAGTTGAAAATGATGCCTGCGGCATTGATGCAATTATGGTTGTGACAGGTTGTACTCCGGGCAAGGGAAACCTCATATTTAAAGATACGGGTAAACAGGTATACACTTTTGGCTGTCGTGGTTCAGAAAAAGCGGTTCGTATTTCAGTGGACGGGGAAATATTGCATGGCAATCCGGAAATGAGAAAGCTATTTCAAAAGGTGATTGAAGGAAGCGCTACCCCTGAAGAACGAGCACATTGCGACAGATTACGTGAGCAAAAGATGGACGATATTTTAGCAATGCCGAAAGAAAGGTTTGCTATGGTCAGAGAGGTAGAATTTAATTTGCCTGGAAAGGCCCGCTTATTTTCTTCTCTGAAATGTGCTTGCTGTGGAGAGTATGCCATGGAGCCAAGAACAAGAAATCAAAATGGAAAAGTAGTTTGTTTAGATTGTTTTGAGAGCTATAACAGGAGTATAAAAATTAATGATTAGAGTACGAGTCCTAAATAAGTTGATTCTAAAACGAACAGAAAGGGATTGAACGGTCATGAAAAAATTGAGCTTATTAATTATAGTTATGGGTCTTATTGTTGGCATGGCTTCAGGATGTGGAACTGATCTAGCTGACGAGCCCTCTGAGGAATCTGTTCAATCGTCCGAAGAGACTGCGGAGATAACAGTACTAACTATCACCGATATGGCTGGGCGCGTGGTAGAAATACCTGCAAACGTGGAGAGTATTGTTGCCCTGGGAAACGTACCGCGTATGGTCACTTACCTTGGGGTGGCAGCTAATGTGGTCGGTTATAGCGGCATGCAGCCTGATACTGTCACCCCGGGCACAGCTTACGCTTATGCTACAAAAGACCTGTGGGCAGATGTTCCCATGGTCGGGACAGATGCAGCAGGGGCGAATGATTATTACCCGGAAGAAATCATCAGGGTAAACCCTGATGTAATATTATGTTCTTATCCATCAGAACTGGCAGATGAAATTCAGATGAAAACCGGGATTCCGGTTGTTGCAGTAGAAATGGGGACTTTATTTGGGGAGGATTATGAAGAAGCACTTCGCCTACTGGCGCATGTTTGCGGTATTCCGGAAAAAGCAGAAGAAGTTATTGCTTTCATAAACAATTGTCTTAATGACCTTAATGCAAGAACAGCAAGTATTCCTGATGCCGATAAACCGGCAATTTTGGGAGCAGCTGCATCTTTCAGAGGCGGTCATGGCATAGAAGGCGTTTACGTAAACAATCGGATATTCAGTGCAATAAATGCAAATGATGTTACTATCGGCATCGCAGACACAATTGGCGGTATGCTGGTTGACAGAGAACAGATCATCGGCTGGAATCCCGAGTATATCATTTTTGATTCAAGTAACTTTCATATTGTTAAGGATGATTTTAAAACCAATCCTGATTTTTATGCTCAACTTTCAGCAGTTGAAAATGAGAAACTTTATCAGACCCCCAATGCCACATCATATTATTCAAACCTCGAGATTCCTCTTGTAACCGCTTATTTTGTTGGCGGTCTAATTTATCCGGAGCAGTTTGAGGATGTAGTATTTGAAGATAAGGCAAATGAGATTTTCAAATTCTTCCTTGGGGTTGATGACTATTTGGGCGAGCTCGAAGCATTTGGGTTAGGGTATAATGTTGTAGCTCTAGGAGATAATTAATGCTGGATCAACCTTTTTCTCAGGTAGAGTTATATAATGCCTTCATTAGGCGCAAAAAACTGGTGTTTGCGATTTCAATGATTGTTACGCTCGGTATTGCACTTTTTGCAGTCAGTAAGGGCTCCCTGGATATTCCCCTGGCGGATGTCATCAGAACAATTATCGGCAGGGGAGATTCACAGTCCCAAACGGTGATCATGAACATCAGAATTCCGCGGGTTGCAACGGCAATTCTTGTGGGCGCTTCTCTGGCTGTTTGTGGTGCTGTGATGCAGTGTGTTCTGCAAAACCCGCTGGCTTCAGCATCGACCCTGGGGGTATCGCAGGGTGCTGCTTTTGGTGCTGCCTTTGGGATTATTTTTCTTGGCGGCGGAGCGGTGCAAACAGCTTCTGCCGCCACTGCGATTGCTATAAACAATCCATATGTAGTATCGTTAAGTGCTTTTCTTTTTGGTTCGATGTCTACCTTCGTGATTATTGCACTATCTCAGTTTAAGAAAGATTTGGGTCCGGCCGGGCTCATACTGGCCGGTGTTGCCCTGAGCTCTTTATTTGCCGGCGGCAGCGCTTTGCTTCAGTATTTTGCTGATGAAACAAGAATTGCTGCTGTTGTATTCTGGACTTTTGGAAACCTGGGCGCAGCCGGCTGGCGTGAAATTATAGTGCTTTCAGTGGTTTTTTCCGCTACCCTGATATTTTTTATGTTTAACCGCTGGAATTACAATGCAATGGAAAGTGGGGCTGATACGGCAAGGAGTCTGGGTGTTAACACCAGGGCGGTTATGGTAATCAGTATGGCTATAGGCTCTTTGGCATCGGCAGTTGCCGTATCATTCGTGGGAATTATTAGTTTTGTCGGGCTTATCGCTCCACATATAATGCGCAGAATAATAGGCAACGATTACCGCTACCTGATACCGTGTTCAGCAGTTGCAGGAGCAATGCTCCTCATTTTAGCTGATACATTTGCCCGGTTAATTATCAAACCGGTTATACTTCCCATCGGGGCGATCACTTCATTTTTAGGTGCGCCCATGTTTCTTTACCTGCTGTTCAGGGGGCTGCAGAATAATGGTAAATATTAATCAAATGTCTTTCACTTATAAAGCGGGTTCAAGAAATGTGCTTGAGAAGATCAGTTTTGACCTGCAGAATAAACAGTGTGTTGCCATTTTGGGTAATAACGGAGCAGGCAAAAGCACGTTAATTAAATGCATTAATCGTATTTGCCCTGCCCAGAAAGGCATAGTTCTGGTTGATGGCAAAAATGTTTTCGAAATGAAGAGAAATGCACTGGCTCAAAATATTTCATATGTAGCTCAAGATAATAAGTCGCTTAATATGACTGTATTTGATGCAATTCTTCTTGGTCGAAAACCATATATCAAGTGGGACGCAACGTCAGAAGATATGCAGATCGTGCGCGACATAATGAAGAAAATGAAGTTGGAAGACTTTGCACTGCGCAATGTTGCCGAGCTTTCAGGCGGAGAAACACAGAAGGTAATGCTGGCCAGAGCGCTTGCCCAGGAACCAAGACTATTACTGCTTGATGAGCCCACGAGCAACCTTGACCCGCGCAATCAACATGAAGTGCTCCGTCTAGTTAAGATAATCGCCCGGGAGCACAATATCTGCGTGGCTATCGTTATTCACGACCTCAACCTCGCGGTTCGTTACTGCGACCGTTTCTTATTCCTCAAGGAGTCGAAAGTTTTTTCTTATGGCGGCTTAGAGGTTATGACCCCGGAAAATATAGAAGAAGTATATCAAATACATGCTCAAATTATAGAATACAAAGGAGTCCCGGTTATAGTTCCTTTTCCTGATGATGAAGTAAATGTTAATTATTCTGTCGGAAAAATTAAATAAAAGCAAATAAAAGCTTTAGCCGTAGACTCCCCGGTCATGGATAGATTTAAAGTGAAAGATTGTTGGTAAACATACAATTAAATCTCCAATATGTGCGAGCTTTAAATGAGCTCGCGCTTTGCCGTACCGTATTATATGCAAAACTATTATGCCAAAATATTGTTTTGCAATAATAATTTTGGTATGGTAGCCAGTAAAAGTACAGCAGGAATTTAGTATAAGGGAATGAATAATAGCTGTAAAGGGTACCTAGCCTGTTGTAATATTAAAGCATATGAGCAAGTAGAGGCTATATTTATGGGAGGTGTATCAGAGGTACATGTCTGAATGTGTGTCACTTGTTTTAGTTTCTATAGGCATCGCACTAAACCTTGTGGGTTTTATTTGTCAGGCAAAGCACTTTGCAATGGCTGGCGCGCCTATAGCAGTGAGCCGCTATAGCCAAGGGTAATAAAGTTTAAAAGAAGATAAAAACGAATGTTAATAAATTAAAGCTTTGGTCAAAGAAAAGGATGAGAAACTTATCTGCTTCTGACAGCTTAAGCATTGAGCTAAAAGAAGAGACTTTTATTAACGAGCGTATTGGTTTTAAGTCAGAGGTCTCAAGAGCCAAACGGATTAATCGGCTCGAACAGGCTTTTGAATATATTTATGATGAGATAGATTATAAAGACACGAAAATAAATCTGCAGCATCAACGATTATCCAAATCACTAAACAAATTAGAGGAGCAAGTAAATAAGGAGAGCAAGCGGTTGGAAGCGTTTTCTAAAGAAGCAGTAACAGGGGATGTAAGGTTGCAGCTAAGAGGCTTGGTTTTTATAGGATCGGGCACATTTTTAATTTGCCAACACTGTGTTCATTAGTGCAACGTTTGTTTAGCTGGCTATAATGGCGAGTTATTTTTGAGTATTTAATGCTAGAGTGGCTTTATGTAATCTACCATAGCCTTTTATTCGGAAGCATTCACTTCGGATTCGGTTGTGAACTAAGAGTGGTGGGTCAAATGGTTATCAGTCATAAGTCCAGAAAACTTCTTTGGGGAAAATCTGGAAACCGTTGTGCAATTTGCAGAGAGACACTTTCTGTGGAGAAATATAATTCGGTTGATGAGTCCTTAATTGGAGAAGAATGCCATATCATATCAAAATCAAAACAAGGGCCTCGCCACGAAGAGAAAGAGAATTTCAACTATGATTCTTATGAAAACCTCATCCTTCTATGCAGAAATCATCATTCATTGATAGATCAGCAGTGGGATACATACACGATAGAATTAGTACGGGAGCTAAAAAGAAATCACGAGAAATGGGTAAGTAAAAAACTGCATGACGATAAAAAGAAGCCTGCAGAGATAAAGAGAATTGAAGATAATATACCAAAAGTGCTCACAGTGATAAAAGACGGAAAAACCTTGTTTGGTTTGATTAAAGGTGTCATGGCACATAATTTTGATTATGATGAAATAAAGAATAATGTGGAAAAGGAAATCATTCAGGAACTTAATTGCTGTATAAGTGAAACTATTGATGCCTGGGACTTGTATGAAGGAAGTTCATATATTGATTTGCACATAATGTTAGATGAGATAATTAGAAAACTAAGTGATATAGGAATCATGGTTTTTGGTGAGAATGAATTGATGTATTTGACTGGTGGAAACTCATCAGAAGATACACCGTGGAAGGTTGCTTATATCAAAGTAATGCATTCAGATAATCCTGAAGTATTAAAATTGTAAGTGAGTGTGGAGAAATAGGGCCAGACTCGTCTCTCTTTATTAGTTATAATATCTAACAATAAATGTTGCATAATGTTACAATTAGGTGTAAACTATCTGAGAGTGATGCGTTCATATGTATTGTAGAAAGGAGGGGTATCATGAATAAATTAGCAGATCGTATTAAAGCATGTAGGAATAAATTGCACCTCTCCCAGGAATATGTAGCGAATTATATGGCTATGAACAGAGCGACGATAACACAAATCGAACTTGGTAAAAGGAAGGTTGCTGCTGAAGAACTTGCAAAATTTAGCACTTTATTTGGTATATCAGCAGATGCACTTCTTCATGGTGAAAATATTGGAGCACCAGTAACAGTTTTCGCCAGAAGTTTTAGTGAGCTTGATGAAAAAGATCAAGATGAAATTATGAGCTTGATGCAGTTTAAAAAACTCATGAAAGCGCAAAGTCTCATTAATGAATGATTTTTATAGTGCTGCTAAATCTATGGAAAATGCTGAAGAACTGGCTGAATTATACCTGCAACACTACTATAAAGATCGCGAAATATCGTTTCCTATTAACCCCTTTCAGATGCTGATAGATGAAGGCGTAAAGTTTGTCATCCGCGACTTCGGAAAGCTGGAAGGGGTTTATATTCCTGCCCATGATCAAGATGACATTCCTATTGTCGGTATCAATTTAAACCGACCAATCACTCGCCAACGCTTTACTGCAGCGCATGAATTATGTCACTTTATCAAGGATTCCGAAGGCCAGATATGCCCAAAAATTGGGATAAAATCGGCCATAGAGAAGTTCGCTGATAGTTTTGCTTCAGGAATACTGATGCCGTTAGGTGAATTGCGATTACAAGTAGATAAGCGCAGGGAAAATGGATATGTTAATTTTGACGATATACTAGAAATAGCTGATTACTTTGGTGTCAGCTTTGAATCTTGTTTGTTCCGTATTGCATATTTAATTCATGCGGTACATGGTAATACTGAGATTAAGGAATTGAGGAAAAGAATCCGAAAATACAAACCAGATTATAAACGGAAAGAATGCGGATTTCATAACGTATCTCTTTACGATGGATTAATTAATTCGTATGAACATGCACTCAGGTTTATTCCAAATAAATTTGCACTTAATGTATTCCAAAATAAGTATATTTATAATGACAGCCGTTTGGAGGGCGTAGATGTTGATATTGAGACGGCTGCTGAAATTGTTACTGATATTCGACTTAGGAAGCAAAGAAGTAAATATTGCACAGAAGAAAACGAAGCTTATTTATCAATCGCCGGACATTCAACCATGTATTCTTTGATTTTTGAATTGCCGTTACCGGATAAATGCTCTGTATTTGATATGGTTACATTACACAGAAGATTATACTCCTGCTTCCCATACCCTGAATATGGCGGACAATTTCGTGATAGTAACGCACTTGTTTTAGGAGCAAAATTTGAAACGACTGACTACAAAGATATATTACGTAGATTGATAGAACTCGATGAAAAAGCGAAAACTGTTTTTGAATTAAGATCAGAAACTTCTATTAGCTCATACTTAAAATCTGCTATTCAACTGCATCATGAATTAACAGTTGTCCATCCCTTTAATGATGGAAATGGCCGCACATTAAGAGCTTTTTTAAATGTTATGCTGATACGAAACTATCTTACGCCTGTGTATCTCAAGGTTGAAGATAAAAATGAGTACATTGAGGCCCTTGCTGCTGCAGACAAGGATGCAGATTATTCTCAGTTGTTTGAGCTCTTTTATAAAGCAATATTGAGGACAAATGTTGAATTGACCAGATAAACAAGATAGGGGATACTTTATTTGACTTCTTGTTAAGCTTCTTCAAGTTAACCAAACAGCCCCTCTGATTAATTAATCCAGCTTCGTGAAGCCTTATAGTAAGGTTGCGGAGAATAACCCCATATTCAGTGCAATATTTGCGGAGAATAGTTGACTGTGCGGAGATTAAATGGTATATTTGTTGCATAATGTGCGGAGATTATTTAATGTATATTTATGAGAATCCAACATGGCCGGAGTTTAAGTGGGGAAATGATAAAATTTTACCCCTGCTTTCTAATGTACGCTTTAAACAAGGAGCAATTGTTGGTGAAATGGGAGCTTTAGGTTTTGAATTAAAAGACCAGGCAAACCTTGAGATGTTAACGAAAGATATTATTAAAACAGCTGAAATAGAAGGAGAGCTGCTTAATCAAGATCAAGTGCGTTCATCAATAGCCCGGCGCTTGGGTTTAGAAGTTTCTGGTTTAATAGCGTCCGACAGAAATGTTGATGGTATAGTTGATATGATGCTTGACGCAACAGGAAATTACAACAAAGAACTTAACAAAGAAAGACTATACTCATGGCATAGTTCTCTATTCCCGGCAGGCTATAGTGGTATTAATAAAATAATCACTGCTAACTGGAGAAATGATTCAGCAGGGCCGATGCAAGTTGTATCAGGTCCTGTAAGTAAAGAAAAAGTGCATTACCAGGCTCCTGCTGCAGAAAAAGTTGATCAGGAAATGCAACGATTCTTCGAATGGTTTAACGGCAGCCAGGAAATTGATTTAGTAATAAAGGCAGGCATTGCCCATCTCTGGTTTGTTACCATACACCCTTTTGATGACGGTAACGGCAGGATAGCCAGGGCTTTAACAGATATGAGCCTGGCTCAATCCGACAAACAACCATATCGTTTTTACAGTATGTCAACGCAGATTAGAAATGAAAGAGCAAGTTACTATGAAATACTGGAGAAAACGCAAAAAGGGAAGCTTGATATAACCGCATGGTTAGAGTGGTTTTTGAATTGTCTTTTAAATTCTCTGGAAGCTTCCGAAACAATCCTAAGCAAAGTTATTTTTAAACATAACTTTTGGCTTGCGCATGCTTCAAAGATAGACAATGACAGACAAAGGAAAGTGCTGAATCTGCTGCTGGATGGAATTGATGGAAAACTTACTACATCAAAATGGGCTAAGCTTTGCAAGTGTTCGCAAGATACAGCATTAAGAGATATACAAGATTTAATAGACAAACAAATTTTATCTAAAATGCCCGGTGGTGGTAGAAGTACGAGTTATGCCATTAACAGAGAAGATTAAGCGAACGGGCATGATGAAGTTCTTTGAATACGGAAGTAAAGATATAGATTATCTAAAGTGCAGAGAAAAGAAGCTGGGCGCTGCTATAGAGTGAATAGGGTTTATTGAGCGGGCGGTAATACCCGATCCTTTTGCTGCCCTGATATCATCAACTCCCGCCTATCAAGTTTAATGTATAATGAAAGCAGGAGCTAATCAATTGTTTGGTTAGAAATAGCCGTAGGGAGGCAGTTCGTGACATGAGTAAAGACTATTTTAAGTTGCAGCGCCCCAGTCATTCACTACCGGGATTTGTTAAACAAACTCTGAAAAAGCGTGGGCTTCTGGAGGCATATCAGAAAAGACCTGCTTATCAGCAAAATGACTATATTGGCTGGATAAATGAAGTGAAACTTCCGGAGATCAAACAAAAGCGGCTTGACCAAATGCTTGATGAGCTTGAGAAGGGTGGTATCTACATGGGTATGGACCACCCTTCTCCTCAAAAAAATGAATAACATAAATGATCAGGGTCAAAGCTTGCAATCAAGCAAACCTTACAATAGCCTGTTTCCATGGACAGACCACTTCGAAAACCTCTATGATGAGGCTAAAATCTATGCGCTTGTCAGAGGAATTGTCGTTGATCTAAACATTGACGAGAATATGCGAATACATGACCTTGGCTGAGGGCGTGGCCTTTACAAACGCGCAGGTAAACAGGAATTTCTTGAGCAGATAGCCGTAATAAAAAGCACAAGAAATTGGTCTTAGGTAAATGATTGGAGGTTTATAAATGAACAGAATCATTAGGATTAGGAATGAAAAAGAATCAGATTATGAGAAAGTAGAAGACATCACCAGGAAAGCTTTTTGGAATTTATATATCCCGGGATGTATTGAACACTATTTAGTTCATGTTATGCGGCCACATATAGATTTTCTGCCGGAGTTGGATTTGGTGATTGAAGTTGATAATCAAATCATCGGGAATGTTATGTATACAAAAACAAAACTAATCGATGAGGATGGTGAAGGAAAAGACATCCTTACATTCGGTCCAGTTTGCATTTTACCAGAATATCAGAGAAAGGGGTATGGAAAAAAACTAATGGAGCACTCCTTTGAACAGGCAGTTGCGCTTGGTTATGATGTGATTGTGATTTATGGTAACCCAGGCAATTATGTAAGCCGCGGTTTTAAGAGTTGTAAGAAATACAATGTCTGTCTTGAGAATGGGACATATCCGGCGGCAATGATAGTAAAAGAACTCAAGCCAGATGCACTGGACGGGAGAAAATGGGTTTACCATCAAAGTACAGTATATGAGATAGATGAACAAGAAGCAGGGCGCTTTGACGATGGGTTGGAGAGCCTGGAGAAAAAACATCAGCCAAGTCAGGAAGAATTTTATATTTACAGTCATTCTATAATACAGTGAATATCCTTTCATGGTATAAGAGTAAGCTACAACTTCCTATTAGCAGGTGGGGCAGATGAAAAACCTGGGAATATAAGTTTAAAAGCGTTATGGTAACTATTCTCATTATCACAAACAAAATTATAACCCGGAATATATAATATAAGATGGCGCGAGATGAAGGAGCAAAAGACGCGCTTGGTTTTAAAAAAGGCAATACTCCCAAAGATTTGCTCAAAAGGTATACCATCTTCGGATTTTGAAGAATGTTTCGCCACTGTGCCGCTGTTTTGGAAAAAGGTAACACAAAGCGAGATTATACCGAGACTCTGTACCCTGTTGAATCAGGAGCCGAGAGGCCTCCTTGGAGTGAGCACCTGCATGAACGGCAAGAATTTCCGAATAGATGGCATCATAATAATTGCTAAGTTTAGTATCTAATTTATATTGACTACTCCACTATTATAATTAATAAGGCGAATAGGGAGGCAGGTAGGGCTGGAAATATTAAATTGACAGATCTGACCCTATAAGAACTCTCATCTTAAACTGGAAGTGCGGTAGTGCCAATGGTTCAAATAGTAGTGCTTCTCTATCTTTTCTTTGCAGTGCTGGTGGCCCTGTCTTTTGCTATTTACTTGCTCAACCGGGGGCGAACCGGTGTTACAATTAGTTTTGCATTGTTGAACCTTTGCATTGCTGTATATCTGCTCGGGTATATGGTCGAAATTAGTGTAATAAATCTCTCAGACATGCTGTTTTGGAATCAGATACAATACATGGGGATCCCCTTTTTACCTTCTTTCTGGCTTCTGGTTTGTTTACTCTACACCAAAAAACTTAATAAAATATCTTTAATGCCTACACTGATTCTATTTGTCTTTCCGGTTATTGTTTTTTTAGCCCGGTTGACCAATGAGTTTCACCATTTATTCTATGCATCATATGAAGTTATCAGCTTTGGCAGCTTGAATCTGCTGCGCTTAACAAAAGGCCCTGTATATCAAGCGCATACCATATTTGCGACGTTATGCTTAATAGTTGCAACGGTAACTTACCTTCACGCTGCCGGGAAAGTCGAGGGAAGGGAAAGGCAGGGATATCAGCTGATGCTGATATCTTCGATGATTCCTTATGCAGCGCTGCTATTAATGATTTTTGATCCTACCAACAAGGGTATAGATTATGCAGCTTTTCTATTTCCTGTTTCGCTCTGTTTGATCTTCTTTGCATTATCACAATACGACGTGCTGTCTATCAGGGCTTTTGCTAAAGATAATTTATTTTACCAGAGTCAAGATGCAATGCTGGTTATTGATAAGGAAGGGCTACTGCTGGATTATAATTGGCAGGCCCGAGACCTGTTTTTACCTCTTGCAGATGGTTCTAAAGTTAAAGAAAAACAAATTCAACAAACATTACAGGGATACCCACAATTAATTGAAGTAATTAAAGCCGGAGTTTCTACAGATTTGATTCTGGATGTAATAAATAATAAAAGGCATTATGAAGTCAGGTGCACTATTTTAACAAACCTTCACCGGCGGGTGGTCGGGAAAATAGTGACCCTTAGAGACATTACAGATCGTAAAATTATTGAGGAAGCCCTACGCGAAAGCGAAGAAAAACACAGGATGTTAGCTACAACCGATACATTGACAGGTTTACACAATCGGTTTTACTTTATGAAAAGGGCCGAAGATGAATTTAATCGGTTCCAGCGTTACGGCAAGCCTTTTAGTCTTTTAATGATTGATCTTGATTGTTTTAAAGAAGTAAACGACAAGTATGGTCACGCTGGTGGGGATGAAGTGCTGAAGCAAATTGGATTTCTTATGGGTGGCAATTTTAGAAAAACAGATATTACCGGCAGGCTGGGTGGCGAAGAATTCTGTGTGCTTATGCCGGAAACCACGCCTGAAGATGCCTGGACAGCTGCAGAAGCATTTCGTCAAACTTTGGAAAATACGATCATTAATAATGGAGACCGTGCTATTACGGTCACCTGCAGTATAGGTATTTCCAGCTCCAATAAAAACAACCACCGTTTTGATGAAGTTTTGAAACAGGCGGATCAGGCCCTCTATCGTGCAAAACACCAAGGTCGAAACCGTTCCTGTCTGCTTTAGGCTATCTTCTCGCATTGATCAAACATTTTAGGCCAGTTTCCCCTGTAGATAAAATATGTAATTTCAAGACATGGCTTAAATGGTCATTGTATGACTCAAACTTTGCATTTTCAGGATAATGTAGTATCCTATCGATTTGCAACAGATGTCTCTTCAGGGGGGGTGGTATTAGTAATCATATCACATGTTTGCAGTTTCAAGAGCTTTGTATTATTTACAAGAATTGAGCTGGATGTTTTAAATCATCACAAGAATTACGTAAAATTTCTGTGCTATAATACTCAAAAATACTGCGAATTATTAATTAATTATAGTATTATGAGATGTTTATGAAACAATTCACAAGACTGAATACTATTAACAGTCCGGGAGATTGTGTATGAATTGGAGCTGACGATATGTATGATTTTATAATGACTAAAGCAGCTCGCACTATAGCGGAAGACATGTACCGCCTGAAAAAAGGGGAGTCATGGTGATTACCTTAGACACAGAATCGGAACAATGGGTCGTTGAGGCATTGGCGGGAGTTTTGTACCTTGCAGATTCAAGGATAGGGTTTAATATCCAATGGTTATTGTTTTCCATTCCATTTGAAGTTGCCGTTGAAAAATATTCAAACTTGCGTTGTCTCTGTTTGATCATGATGAATGTAGAGATGATGATTCGCCTCATCGGCTGTGTTAATCAACCTGCTTTATCTTCCCTTCAAAAAAAAGTAACTAATACCACCAGAAAATACAAAAATATATGCTTTAACAGAACGATGGTTTTTGGTGGATCTGTAAAGCCACCCTGTGTCTTGCTTGTTAATCTGTTTCGGATGTCAGGGAAAAAGGGTTGTATTACTGCTGAGACAAGAGGATTTAAGGTAGATAGGGCATGTGCTTAAAGGCTTCCGTATGGCTGAATGATCGACAGATCATGGATCAAAAAATATTATCGAGCCAGATCTGAAGGTTCTTATGGAAGAGATTTTATAGTATTTTTCCCATGATGACCAACTATAGGAGGAGATGACATGGAACGCTTACGCGGTATGGTTTTTGTATTCATGATGCTGATGTTAGTCCTGATTTTTAGTGGATGCGGCCAAAGTAGTAATCAAAATGGTCAGACTGCTGACGGAGGGGCATCGCAAGATGGTCCTCGGATTGCTTATTATGCCCACTTCAGTGAACCGTACATTGATCTGGATCCCAGTGTGGAATACTCCAACGGGATTGTTACCCTGCACAACATCTATGAAACATTAACCAGGTATAATGACGACACCCAGGAAGTGGAACCTCTTCTGGCAGAAAGCTGGGAAGTGGATGAAGATGGGATGGAATGGACATTTAACATCCGGCAGGGGGTTGTTTTCCATGACGGAGCGTCCCTGACTGCTGAAGTGGTAAAAAAATCTATTGATCGTACTATCAACTTGAACATGGGTGCTGCCTATATCTGGGAGTCTGTATCCGAGATTCAGGTGTTGGATGAGTACACCGTAAAATTTGTTTTAGAATATGCTGCTCCCATCGACCTCATTGCCAGTGCCGCATATGCCAGCTTTATCATGTCCCCTGATGCGGCAGAGCAGGGCAGTAACTGGTTTAATGCCGGCAACGCATCCGGTACCGGGCCCTATAAACTGCAACGAGTGGTTGCCGGTGAAGAAGTATTAATGACCCGATTTGATGATTACTGGCAGGGTTGGTCAGATAACCAATATGATCATATCCTGATCCGTAAGGTAGTGGAAAGTACTTCCCGGCGCCAATTGGTGGAAAATAGTGAAGCCCAGATTACCGCCGGTCTTTCAACGAGTGATATTAATGCTATGAGAAATAATCCAGAAGTGGCAGTCATTGAAGCCGCTGCATGGAAAAACGTAATCGGCTTTTTCAACACACAAAAACCGCCACTGGACAATGTAAATTTCCGAAAAGCTATGAGCTATGCTTATCCCTATGAAGAAGTGGTCGAAAATGTGCGTGAAGGTCTAGCCACCCAATCCTATGGACTGATCCCCGCAGGACTATGGGGTTACGATGAAACCCTCTTTCAGTATACCTATAATCTTGACAAGGCCCAGGAATATCTTAATCTTTCAGGCATTGACCCAGACACTGTTAAACTGGAACTTACCTTTACCAGCGGTGATGAAGGCCATAGAAATGCTGCGCAGCTGTACCAAGTGAATCTTCGCCGTTTAGGTATAGAAATGGATATCCGCGAAATGACCTGGGACAATCTCTGGGAGAAATCCAAGAGCTCCAGCCTTCCCGAAAGACAAGATGTTCTGATTATGTACTGGTGGCCGGACTTTCCAAGTCCCAGCAGTTGGTTGTGGGGTTTGGTGCATTCCGAGGAAGAAGTGTTGTTCAATCTTTCTTATATAAATGAGCCGGCACTGGATGAAAAAGTTGAGGAAGGTGACATGCTGTCAGCAATTGACCGCTATCAAGCTGAAGCGATCTTCCGAGAGGTTCAGGAAGAAGTGGTAGAACAGGCTTATATGCTGCACATGTATGATGATATGACCATCTATGTGGTTACCAATGACTTCGGCGGTTTCAGTCCCAACCCGTCCTATGAAGGTGTCGTATTCTTCTATGATACTTATTATCAGGAATAGACAAATCTGTATGTCTATGGTTCACAAATGTCCATAATGATGTTCTGCAGAGATCCTGGAGGCATCCCTCCAGGATCTGCTTTATCAGCCACCTTTGTAAGTGGAGGAGATTCTCATGTTATCCTATATTCGAAAACGACTCTTTTTAGGTTTGATAGTGATGCTTGGGGTTGTCACAATAACCTTCTTCATAACACGGATCATACCTTCAGATCCGGCTACCAAGTGGGTTGGGCCCCGAGCCACTCCCCAGCAAATTGAAGCTGCCGTTATTGAATTGGGGCTGGACCAGCCGTTGCATATTCAGTATTTACGATACATTAAAGCTTTGGCCGCGGGCGACCTGGGCAACTCATTACGCACCCATCAGCCTGTCATTCGGGAACTGGCTATATTTGTACCTCCCACATTGGAATTGGTGATTCTTTCTTTTGTCATTGCCGTTCTTCTGGGTATTCCACTGGGGATTTATTCCGCCCGGAAGAAAGATAAAATGCTGGATCATTTCAGTCGCCTTTTTTCTATCGGAGCTGTTTCTTTACCGACGTTCTGGGCCGCACTATTTCTCCAGTTGATCTTTTACAATTACCTGGAAATTCTCCCATTAGGTGGCCGTGTCAGCACCTATACCTCCATCATGTATGAGCTTCCTAACATCACCGGCATGCTGCTGTTGGATTCCGCTGTTACCGGACAGTGGTTTATTTTCGGTGATGCGCTGAAACACATGCTGCTCCCGTGTATTACCATTGCCCTGTTTCCGATTGGCTTGGTGGCTCGCATGACCCGGTCTGCCATGCTGGAAGTTCTGAATGAAGAATATATCGTAGCTGCCCGTTCTTATGGTTTGAAAGAAAGGCAGGTTTTGTGGCAGTACGCCCTTAAAAACACTCTGGGACCAACCGCTATTATAGTCACCTTGTCTCTTGGCTATACGCTGGTCAATACGTTTTTGGTTGAAGCTATCTTTAGCTGGCCGGGATTGGGGAACTATGTAGCAACGGCTATCATGACCATGGATACACCAGCCATTATGGGTGCTACCATTTTTTCAGCCTTTTCTTACATTATCCTTAATATGATTGCCGATATTATCATCGCCCTGGATCCCCGGGTCAGAATGTGAGGAGGAACACCATGCTGACAAAAGGATTTCTTTTTGAGACAATAAAACCAAAAGTAAAAGAGTTCAGGTTTTCATTTCACCTGCTGCAAAAAAATCAGCTGACACGATTTGCCTTATACCTGGTTATAGCATTGTTTCTTCTTGCTGTTTTTGCACCGCTTATTATTCCTTACCCCACCCATATCAGTGATGAAACTAATACTGATAACCGTCTTCAGCCACCTTCCCGAGAGCATTTGTTCGGCACGGACGAACTGGGCCGTGATATTTTCAGTCGTGTAATCTTTGGCACGCGCATATCGCTAAACACTGCCGTAATGGCAGTTGGATTGGCATTACTGATTGGCATTCCACTAGGTGCTATTGCTGGTACCGTGGGTGGATGGATAGATGAAGTAATCATGCGGATTACCGACATCTTCCTTAGTTTTCCTCCTCTGCTTTTAGCAATTGCTGTTGTGGCAGTCTTGGGACCCAGCCTTCAAAACGCCATGCTGGCTATTGCGATTTCCTGGTGGCCCTGGTATACCCGGCTTGTACGGGGACAGGCTATTTCTCTTAAGGAGCGAAAATTCATTCATGCCGCTTATGCAATTGGTACCTCTAAAACCAGGATCATTTTCAGCCATATCGTTCCAAACACTGTCTCTCCTGTCATTGTGCAGGCATCCCTGGATATGGGCGGCGTTATTCTTACCATCGCTTCCCTGAGCTTTCTGGGCCTTGGAGCCCAGGCACCCACTCCTGAATGGGGCCTGATGATCAGTACCAGTCGAAACTATTTTTTAAATGCTGCCTGGTACAGCCTTTTCCCTGGTTTAGCTATTTTTATTACCGTTTTGGGATTTAACCTGCTGGGTGACGGATTTCGGGAAATTTTGGATCCCAAGACCCGAGAAAATTAGGGGGATCAACCATGACACCTTATTTCATGATTAAAGACCTCAAAGTAAACCATCTTTCCTATGCAGGAAAGCGAAAAGTCTTGGAAATTGATCACATAAGTATTAACAAGGGAATGACATATGGGATCGTAGGGGAAAGCGGTGCAGGGAAAACCGTGCTGGCTCTGACCATCCTGCAATTGCTCCAATGTCCTCCAGGGGAAATAACATCGGGAGAGATTAATCTGGACGGACTCAACATGATGAAAAAAGCAGACAGTTTTATGCGAGACAAAATCAGAGGAAAAAAAATCTCCATGATTTTTCAGGATCCCATGTCTACATTGAACCCGGTTTTTACCGTTGGTTACCAGGTAACCAAAGTAATCCGGACTAATAAAAATCCCAGGATGAGAGAGAAAGAAGCAGCCCGGCAATCTGTGGAAATGCTCAAATTGGTTAAACTTCCTGATGTTGAAGATATTATGAAAAAATATCCTCACGAACTGAGCGGAGGCCAACGGCAGCGTGTCATTATTGCAATGGCCCTGGCTTGCGGAGCCGAGTTCCTGATCGCTGACGAACCTACCAGAAATCTAGATGTTACTATTCAGGCCAGTATCCTGAAAACTCTGAAAGAACTCCAACGAGAGCTCGGTGTTACTATTTTATTTATCGCTAACAACCTGAGCCTGGTTTCAACTTTCTGCGACGAAATTGGGATTCTTTATAAAGGTAGTTTGGTGGAACAGGGTTCTGTAAAGAGAATTCTTAATAACCCCCAGCATAACTACACCAAGCTTTTACTGGAATCAGTGACTCAGGATCGCCATAAGCCTTTTCGAACGAAAAATTCAGAAGACATTCTGCTTCAAGTTGATACTCTTTACAAATACTTTCCTGTAAAAAAGTCTTTCTTGCAAAAGGAAACGCTGTTCGTAAAAGCGGTGGATGATGTCAGTCTAAAACTCCGAAAAGGAGAAGTGCTGGGAATCGTTGGAGAATCGGGCTGCGGCAAATCAACTCTGGTCAATACTATTCTCAATCTGAACGAACCAACTTCCGGTAATGTAATTTTTAATGGTGATAATCTATACACTATCCAGGCAAGCCATCTGCGTCGCGTTCGAAAAAACATTCAAATTGTGTTTCAGGATCCATTTTGGTCGCTAAATCCTCGCTGGCTGGTGAAAAACATTATCGCTGAACCCATTAAGGTACATGAAAATCTAAATGCTATTGAATTGCTTCGGCGTGTGGAAGAATTGCTGGTTATGGTAGGTCTGGATAAAGAAGCGGCCTTTAAATATCCTCATGAGTTTAGTGGTGGTCAGCGTCAACGTATTGCCATTGCCCGTTCACTGGCTGTTAATCCCAAGCTGGTTGTCCTTGATGAACCCACTTCTTCCATTGATGTAATGTCCCAGGATCAAATACTCAAGCTTTTAGAGGATCTTAAAGAGAAGCTGGGATTGACAAATATACTGATTTCGCACGATTTAAGTGTTGTCCACTATATGGCAGATCGGATTATTGTGATGTATTTAGGGAAAATTGTAGAAGATGGTCCAGCACATTCTATTTTTAAGAATCCCAAACATCCTTATACACAGGCCCTGTTTAATTCCATTCCCAATTTGCACAAAGATAACATCGAACAATTGGAAACCATTGAAGAAAATATCCCCAGTGCTATTTATCTTCCTTCCGGATGCCGGTTCCATACCAGGTGCAAATATGTAATGCCCCGTTGCAAAGAAGAACAGCCTGTTTTTGCTACCATCGATACTGATCATCATGCAGCCTGCTTTTTGTGTGCGGCTGAAGAACTACAGTCCGAGCCAATTGTTTAATTACACCCAATGAGTCAAAATAGCTGAGGAGGTAATCATATGATTAATTTAGAACGACAGGATCTGCTTGATATTCTCTATGGATGCACTATACTGGGCACAGGCGGCGGTGGTAGTCTTGAAAACGGTATTGAAAAGATCGATCAGGCATTCGAAGCCGGCAAAACATTTACACTGGTTGATTTTGGTGAGATAGATCCAACTGATTTAATTGTTACCCCTTATTGCTGTGGGGCTATATCTCCTGAGACGGAAGAAGATCGGAAAAAATATGAAGGCCTTCCTGTACAGCAGGAAGTCCCACAGGTGCTGGCTCTTAAAGAAATGGAAAAATATCTAGGCCAGGAAGTGAAGGCAGTTATCTCTACGGAACTGGGCGGCGGAAATACGGCAGTTGCTTTTTACAGTGCTGCTATGGCAGGTAAGCTCATTGTTGATGGAGATCCTGCAGGCAGATCTGTTCCGGAACTGCAGCATTCTACCTATTACCTGAACGATATTCCTATTCATCCAATAGCAGTTGTCAACGAATTTGGTGAATCTGCCATCATCACCAATGTGATCAATGATTACCGCGCGGAATCTCTTGTTCGTGCCCTGGCCATAGTCAGCAATAATCAAATTGCAGTTGTTGACCATGTTCAGCCAGCCGGCATACTAAAAAACGCGGTTATTCGTGGCGCCATTACTGATGCCTGGAAAATTGGCAAAGCTTACAGAATTGCCCATGAAAAGCGTCAGGATCCTGTAAGTGCCGTCATCGAAGCAGGACAGGGTGCTCTTTTATTTACCGGAGTTGTACGCTCTAACGAATGGGGAACCGTTGAAGGCTTTACGGTAGGCGATGTAATTCTTGATGGAACCGGCTCTTACAGGGGTGATGAGTACAAAATCTGGTATAAAAATGAAAACATTATCACCTGGAAAAACGGTAATTTTCATGCAACCGTTCCAGATCTTGTTTGCATTATAAACACAGAGACAGGCAAACCGGTCATGAATCCATACTTTGGAAAAAACATGCTTGTTGCAGTCTATGCTTTACCTGCTCCCACTGTATGGACAACTGAAAAAGGACTAGCGGTTCTCGGGCCAAGAAGCTTTGGGTTTGATTTAACCTGGCGTCCTTTCGACCAACTGTAGCCTTCGAACATCTGCCGTCTGAAAGGGTAGCGTTTTGTCTGGGGCTTCAACGCTTTCCTGGAAGAAAATCTTGCCCGAGGAGTGAATAATGTGTATTATATAACTGTTTCGGATGCGTTGAAACTGCCATCTTTTCAGAGTGCACAGGTAATTGCCGGCAGCGGTGGACTGGACCGAAAAGTCTATCGGATTAGCGTTGTGGAGTGCCCGGAATTTCCTGTCGACTATGAAATATTCGGTGCGACGAATAATCTGTACGCTAAAGGTGATTTTTTTATCTCCAGCATGTATGCTATCAAGGACTCGCCCGAATTGTTGTTTGACACCATCAAGCTTTACCACCAGTTTAATTCCAGCGGTCTGGTATTGTTCCTCAGGTATTTCCCCCAGATCCCCCCAGAAGTGATTCACTATGCTAATGAAGTCAATTATCCATTCATCACCCTGGATAAAAACATCCCATATGCTGATGTAATCAGCGATGTGATGAAAGCAATCTTTGCAAAACAGCATAACAGTACATCTGTGATGCTGCTGGACCAGATCCTCGAAAACAACTATGATGAAGAAAAGCTGGAACGCCTGGCTTATACACTGAATCCGGGTTTTCAACGCTATTTAATAGCTTTTCACTTACAGCTGGACAACGAAATTACTGCTGAGAACAATTTTATTATCAAAAGCATAAACAACGATCAACACATGTTTGCTATAAACTACCATCACACCATCCTGGGGTTCTATACCACAGAAAAGCCCATCCGCCAGGAACAGGAAGATAACCTGATTAAAAGCATCCGTCAGCTGATCAACAAATATGCTTCTCAATACCATATGGGGATCAGTGATGTCCATGAAAAGCCCCGCCATCTCAAGAATAGTATTGAGCAAGCCATGATCGCCAGCAAGACAGCTCTGATCAGCCGTTCGCCCGTTGAACACTACAGCCGAATCGGTTCTTACAAATTGCTACTGCAAATGAAAAACAGGGAAGTGCTCAGGCAGTTTTATGCCGAAACCATTGCTCTCCTGGAACAGTATGATGAGGAAAACAAAGGAGACCTGCTACACACTATGATCTGTTATGTTAAAAACAGTGGCGATTTTAAAAAAACTGCTGCGGAGTTGTTTCAGCATGAGAACACCGTTCGGTACCGGCTGAACCGCATCAGCCAGCTATGGAATAAAGATAACAGCAATCTGGGGTTTTATGAAAATATATCCTTAGCTTATAAGGTGCATCAGATTCTAACCTATGAGGAGACAGATCTGGTGCCTTAATAGAAGAACAATTACTTATGACAAATAGTATACGTGGGGTTATGTTTTAAATTAGAAGGTTTTATGTGGTACAATTTCAAGATGGCCAAGCAACTACCATTTTAACATGTCATGCTCCATCTTAGTCTAAGCAATCTGCGTTATGGGAACCCTGTTTTCTGCTTCCGATTTCCGGGTCTTTAACAGCCCCTGCGAACTTAGCATATTGTCTAAAAATTACTTTGCTCCCCCTTAACAAACTTCTGTATATAATCTGTTATCAAATTCAAAGAATCGCCTGGTTTAAATACTTGATCAACAAAACCACTACTAATTAATTCTGTAGCGTCGTCTTCTGGGATAATTCCTCCAACTAAAAACAAAACATCACCTATGCCATTTTCATTTAGCAGTCTACGAATTTCAGGAACAAGGGACATGTGCGCCCCGGAAAGAACGCTTACACCAACGACATCAACATCTTCCTGTAAAGCAACCTCGGCAATCTGTTTGGGTGTCTGGTGTAAGCCTGTGTAAATTACTTCCATTCCAGCATCCCGTAAAAACCGTGCTATCACTTTTACACCGCGGTCATGACCGTCTAAGCCTGGTTTGGCTACTAATACCCTAATTCTTTTATTAACCATTTATAGCCTCCTAATCTTAAAATATGGGCTTTTCTCGGTATTCACCAAAAACTTCTTTAAGCGCTGTAACAATTTCTCCCTCAGTAGTATACACTTTAACTGCATCTAAAATCATTGGGATTAGGTTTTCATTACCGCTTGCTGCTTTTTTCAACCTCAATAAACAGTTTACTACAGCCTGGTTATCTCGTCTCAACTTTAAATCTTTGAGCCTGCCGACCTGCTTATTTTCAATTAATGGATTAATTTTAAGAAGATCAACTTCTGTTTGATCATTGCTACAAAAATGATTAACTCCAACCATTACTCGATCTTTACGGTCTACTGCCTGCTGATATTTATAGGCGGCATCAGCTATCTCTTGTTGAAAGAACCCATGTTCTATTGCAGGCAGCACCCCTCCCAGCTGATCTATTTTTTCAAAATATTGCTCTACTTCTGCATCCAATTCATTGGTAAGAGTTTCGATAAAATAAGATCCGCCCAGAGGGTCAATAGTATTGGTAACACCACTTTCACAGGCAATAATTTGTTGAGTACGAAGAGCGATTTTCACTGCTTTTTCAGTAGGCAAAGCTAATACTTCATCCATTGAATTGGTGTGTAACGACTGGGTGCCGCCTATTATTGCAGATAATGCCTCAAGAGCAGTACGCACAATATTATTTTCAGGTTCGCTGGCAGTTAAACTACAACCCGCAGTTTGGGTATGGAATCTCAGTGATAGTGTTCGGTGATCTTTCGCTCCGTAATTATTCTTCATTCTCCTCGCCCATATGCGTCTTGCGGCTCGATATTTGCAGATCTCTTCGAAAAAATCTATGTGAGCATTAAAGAAAAATGAAAGCCGGGAGCCAAATTTGTCTATATCAAGACCTGCCTTGATCCCAGCTTCGACATAAGTAAAACCATTTGCAAGAGTAAAAGCCAGTTCCTGCACAGCCGTAGAACCGGCTTCACGAATATGATAACCGCTTATGCTAATCGTATTCCATTGCGGTACATGATCAGCAGCAAAAGAAAAAATGTCAGTAATCAATCTTATGGATGGTTCTGGTGGGAATATCCAAGATTTCTGAGCTATATACTCTTTCAATATATCGTTTTGAATAGTTCCGCCGAGGTTGTTTAATTTTATGCCCTGTTTTTCAGCATTAGCTAAATACATACACCAAAGTATTGATGCAGGGCCGTTAATGGTCATTGAAGTAGTAATTGAATCAACAGCTATGCCATTAAACAAGGTTTCCATATCATCGAGAGAATCTATCGCTACTCCACAACGGCCGACTTCTCCAAAAGCACGTTCGTGATCTGAATCGAAGCCCATAATCGTTGGCAGATCAAAAGCAACACTTAGTCCTGTTTGACCTTGATTCAGCAGATACTGATAGCGCTTATTAGACTCAAGGGCATCTCCAAATCCTGAAAACTGGCGCATTGTCCAAAGACGACCCCGGTACATACTGGGATGAATTCCTCTCGTATAAGGGTATTCACCTGGGAGACCTATGTCTCTGTCATAATCAAGTATTTTAAGATCGACTGGAGTATAAAGAGATAGTATGTTTTTTCCGGAAACAGTAAGAAAAGCATCATTTCTCTCCTGGCATTTTGGGGAACCATTAATCCATAACTTCAATCTGTCCTCGGTAGTTGTTCGGTTGTTATTTTTGCTCAATATTTTAATCCTCGCTTTTCAAATTGACCTTCACTTGTTATATTCAATTTGCTTTACTTTTACATTGTTTTATAACACCGGTAATACTTTTTCACTGGCAACAGAAGATGCCGAATGAGATTTGGTAGTTTTTGCACCGAGTTTTGTTCGAACGTTTTTAAATAAACCTGCTGACTTAGAAGCTTTTTCAATCCATATCTATCCACATGATTCTTTTGTGAACCCTTTACTTATAGTAAAAACGAGATCTGGACAAACCTGATAACAATTGGCACAGCCAATACATTTATCTTGCTCAATCACTGTTATAAAACAATAGCCGTGGGTATTAACAGTATCTCCCAGTGACAATATGTTTTTAGGGCAAAAGCAACAACATAGGCCACACCCTTTACATAGCTCTTTATTAATATGCAGTTTTACTTTATATGCCATTGTTTCAACTCATTTCAATAGATTTTACTTTGTTTATTCTCTCCAGAGCATATAAATCAGCTGCCCGATAGGGTGGTATTTTTTTTTCTTTGGACATTCTCATTATTTTCATAACTGTGTCATGTATGCCTTCTACTTTGGTGAATACTTTTTGACGATCATATCCACTGACTTCAGAGGCGACATTTATTAATCCACCGGCATTGATTATATAATCTGGTATATACCAAATACCTTGTTGATGTAAATAATCTCCATGTTTTTCACATTCTAAAACGTTATTTGCAGCACCTGCGATGATCTCGCATTTTAACCTTCCGATCGTATTATCATTGACAACTGCTCCTAACGCACAGGGAGAATAGATATTACACTTAACATTAAATATATCATCAGGCTCAATTGCAACAGCATTAAATGCACTCACAGCTCGTTTAACTTGCGACATACAAATATCCGAAACTAATAAATTTGCGCCGTCATCATGTAAATATTGACACAAATTATAACCAACATTACCCAGCCCCTGAACGGCGATAACAAGTCCCTTCATGGTATCCGAACCATTTAGGTAGCTGACTGCAGCTTTAATACCCTTGTAAACACCATAAGCAGTAAAGGGAGAAGGATCCCCACTTCCGGTGGAAGTGCCAACAACACAATTAGTTACCTGGTGAATAATGTCCATGTCATGCTGGTTTGTACCTACATCTTCAGCTGTTATATACCTGCCATTTAAATAATTTAATGAACGACCATAAGCCTTAAGCATTCTCTCATTTTTGTCCCTTGAGCAGTCTCCTATGAGCACCGCTTTCCCACCACCTAAGTCTAAACCACAGGCTGCTGCTTTGTATGTCATACCACGAGCCAACCTGAGCACATCAAGCAAGGCTTCATCTTCTGATCTGTAACTCCACATCCTCGTGCCGCCAAGTGCTGGCCCTAAAGTAGTATCATGAATGGCAACTATAGCTTTCATTTTGGTTGCGGGATCAAAAAAAAATGTTATTTGCTCGTAAGGTAAGTCCTTGCAATAGTTAAAAATACCCACATATATCATCCTTTCGCTTCGAATATCCAAACCCTATCAGCAATTTAGACCGGTGCATGCCTTAATGAAATCTTAAGCGACAAATACTGCAACTTATCGAATCTAATTACGCCATGCTGAAAGCATACTTTATTGACCTGATGTTTTTTTTATTGCCACTTAATTCCTGTTATTGTTAAGCTCACATAATACACCTGTAACATCAATTAGTTTCTCAATCTGCTTAATAAGATATTCAAACGGTAGGTTGCTGATAGATTCTTTAACAGTAATGATGATTAATAAGGTTGAATTTTCATTTCTATTAACTAAGACATTCTCTATAACATAATCTTGACGCCGGATAACGCCGAATACTTTAGAAATTACATCACTTTTGTCTTTAGTATAAATCACCAAGGTTTTATTCAATGCTTTTACCATCACTCTTCAATCAATTTTCATTTTAATGTGACTTCAAATGCTGCAGAGATCGTATTCATGGCCTGCTTTTAAAGCCTTAATATTGGCATCGATAAGGTTAAGTTTGTGTGGCGGCAAAACTTCTTCAAGCGCTCTATAAATATTTTCAATATATAGAACTTTAGTGTGTTTTACAAAAGCACCAATGATAACAAGATTAGCCACCCTGTTATCACCGAGCTCCTTAGCGATCTCACCTGCTTCTATTGAAAACAATTGATGGCTACTTGAAGGAGGTAAATTTTCTGTAGGAGTCTTGTTGAAAATAATTACACCATTGTTTTTTACGGTATGATGGAATTTATCGTATGATGGCTTATTAAAAGCCAATAATGCATCAGGTTCTTCAATCAGAGGTGAATTAATATCTATGTCAGATATTTGGACTAAACAATGAGCTGTTCCTCCACGCATTTCAACACCATACGAAGGAACCCAGGTTACTTTTTTACCTTCAAGCATTGCAGTATGAGCAAAAAGGTATCCGCAGAAAAGTACGCCCTGACCGCCAAAACCGGATATTACCAATCCATACTTACTCACAGCACAACAGCTCCCGGATCTTTTATTTTGCCTAATTTATAAAAAGGTAGCATCTCTGTTTCTACCCATTTAATTGATTGTATGGGGGTCATGTTCCAGTTTGTAGGGCAGGTAGAAAGCACTTCAACAAAGGAATAACCCAGATTATTAAGTTGAACAAGGAATGCTTCTTTTATAGCAATTTTTGCTTTTGCAATATGATGAGGGTTCTGCGCAGAAACACGATTGACGTAAACTGCACCACCAATGTGGCTCAATAATTCAGCGACCAATACTGGCTCTCCATTGTAATCTTTTTTTCTCCCGTCAGGCGTGGTTGTGGTTCGTTGATTTAATAATGAAGTCGGAGCCATTTGTCCTCCTGTCATACCATAGCAGGCATTATTAATAAATATAGTTGTTATGGACTCTCCACGAATTGCTGCATGGAGGAATTCAGCCATTCCGATTGAAGCGAGATCGCCATCTCCCTGGTATGTAAATACAAAATTTTTAGGATTAACTCTTTTTACACCAGTTGCAACTGCCGGTGCCCTGCCATGCGCCGCTTGAACTACATCAAAGTTGAAATAGTTGCCGGCGAAAACAGCACATCCAACCGGAGATATCCCTACAGTAAGCTCTCTTAGATCAAGCTCATCAACTAATTCTGCAATAATGCGGTGAATAATTCCATGAGTACATCCAGCACAATAATGAGTCCTTAGATTTGCTAATGCTTCTGGCTTAGTGTGCAATTTTTGGTTAATGACATATGCCTCCTTATACAATATAGTCATTGCATGTCTAATTTACAGATCTGATTATTTCCAGTATTTCTGACACATTTGGAATCATTCCACCCATACGGCCATAAAAATGAACCGGCATTATACCATTTACCAACAACCTGACATCGTCTACCATTTGACCGGCACTCATCTCGACGACCAATACGGCTTTAGCGGAATTTATCTTTTTATTTATTATATCTTCGGGAAATGGCCAAAGTGTAATTGGCCTGATTAAACCTGCTTTAATCCCATGAGAGCGCGCCAAATTAACTGCCTCTTTTGCAATGCGAGCAGAAGTGCCATAAGCGATAAGAACAATCACTGCATCATTAATATGATACATTTCCGATCTTTGCTCATTTAAATGGATTTCTTTATATTTTTCTTGGAGTCTGATATTCAATGCTTCCAACTCAGATGGTTCTAGATACAGGGTGTTGATTTGATTTTTAGATCTGCCTTTACAGCCATTGGTAACCCAGAGTTTGAAGTTAAAATGTTTGTCTGTTTTTGACTTAATATCTAAATCAACCGTTTCCATCATCTGACCCAGCAAGCCATCACTCAAAATCATGACCGGTATCCGATATTTTTCGGATAAGAAAAATGAAAGCTCAGTTAGCGTGAAGATTTCTTGCACTGAAGTAGGTGCCAAGACAATCATCCTATAGTCTCCATGACCACCTCCCCTGGTAGCCTGAAAGTAGTCTGACTGAGCTGGTTGTATGCCACCAAGCCCCGGCCCTCCACGCATAACATTTACAATAACACAGGGTAATTCCGCGGCTGCTAAATATGATATCCCTTCCATTTTTAAACTTATTCCCGGACTTGACGATGATGTCATAGCGCGGCCTCCTGCCGCAGCTGCGCCATATACCATGTTTATGGCAGAAATTTCACTTTCGGCCTGCACAAATACACCCCCGGCCTGACGTAAATTTTTAGCTAAATATTCAGTCAATTCATTCTGCGGTGTTATCGGATAGCCAGCATAAAACTGGCAGCCTGCTGCTATAGCAGCTGCACCAATTGCCTCATTGCCCTTCATAAGAAGTGTTCCCATAATAACAGCTCCTATTCTCAGATGAACAGATAAAATCATATACATTACTATGAATCAGGAAATAATATAAGCGTTGCAAGCAAGTTAAGCAAAGACCTGCTCTTAATCTGACGCAAAATAGTCGCAGTTAAGAGTTAAACCTGGCTGAGGAAATAACTGATTTTTTCAGTCAAAAGTTGCTTTTTAAACTCGGTTGGCTAAATTAAACTATCCATCGATAGGTAGTATATTATATATTCTATATTATATACTATATAATACATAGAAAAGGTTTTGTCAAGATCTTTTTTCAGGCTTCTTGCCGTGTTGATGATTGTGTTTTTTAACAGTCCCTGGGTGTGTAGAATGTTTTAGTTCTTAAACAACATTGCTCCAAAGAGATCTTTCAAGTGCAAAAAAGAAGAAAGTAACAAGGAGATTGATGATGGAAGAGATTTAGATGCTGTTTATGGAGCTAAGACCTACTATGGTGCTCGTAAAGATGGTAAGTTATGAGATACACCAACTTATTGGTTTTGCTACAAGCATTATTTAAAGGTGTCCAGATGTGCCGTTAATCTGTCCGGATGATTCCGGATTCAGTGTCCGGTTACGGCCGAAATACGCATTTAAAAGCAAATATTGTTTTCAACGCAAATGGCTCTGCAAAGCTAATCTGTCTTTTAACTTTATTTAATATAGAATATAATTGTTTTAATGGCAGGTTTACTTCATATAAATCATGAAAATAAATATTTTGAAAGGGGATGAAGTAATTGATGCAAGTAGAAAACTTCATATCAAAACGTTCACTTACCGAGCAGCTATATGACAAGTTACGTCATGACATAACTCATAAAGCTATCAAGTGTGGAGAAAAAATTGATATTTCAAAGCTTAAAGAGGAGCTTAACATTAGCCAAACCCCAATCCGGGAGGCAATTATTAAGCTGGAACAAGAAGGTTTGGTTGATTTTATTCCTAATGTAGGTGCCAGGGTAATCAATATTGTTCAGAAAGATGTAAGCCAGATTTTTGATGTAAACTGTATTCTTGACTGCGGAGCTATATCGCTGGCTTATCTAAGCAATAAATTTGAAAATCTGGTTGCAGAATTAAAGAACTACACCGAAGCTCATTTAGAGCTTGCTTCATCGAATCCAACAGATGAGTACTGGAGACAAGCAATGAGCGTTCATATTGTATTCTATAAATATGCTGATAATGATGCTTTGTATAGAGTTGCGAAGCAAATTGAGGCTAAAACAGATATTCTTTTTGGTGAATACAACATATCAGAAAAAAATCGCTGTATTGGAGCTGAAGAACATTATGCAATTTACAAAGCTACTGAAGAATTTGATTGCCAAAAAACTATTGAGGCTATGCAAAAGCATTGGGGGAATGCTAAGCTCAGGCTGCTTAAGTGGTGCGATGATCAAGGCTATAAGTAAAATCAATTAACAGGTTTTGATCGTCAGATTGTCAAGGAGACGGGGTTGTTGAGATTTGTTGCCACCAGAATTTACTCCTTTTCACGGGCGTTATTATTGTTGAGAAGCTTCTGCCAAATATAATCACGCTAAAATCATTTAACCAATACAGTAGAATTAATACCTTTTCTTTTGTTGATAGCAACATCACACACCGAAGGATGATACATACTATGCAGGAAAAATTATTTAAGAGAGGTTCATAATAACATCATTCCTTTTTTGTCTTCAGATAATCTTTTGACTTATTAAACCAAGCAAATCAATTATATCCGGCATAATACATAATAGGGTCAGGTCTTGCAATTCAACTGTAAACGGTAAAATAAAATGGAAGGATGGGGGGTGCAGACGTTTTCTTGGAGAAATCACACCGCCAATCCCAACTGTACTCATTGAGCCAAGTAAGCCGGGATCTTCCAGACGTTGGCTAAAGACTAATGAGGTGTATTGCGAACCATGATCAGAAAGATGGGTAAGCTCCTTATGGGGCCTACGATTCCAAACGGCCATGTTAAGGGCACTTACCACTAAATCAGCAACCGGTTTTTTGCTCATTGGCCAACCGGTAGCGATCCGAAAAAACAGGTCAATAATCACCGCCAGGAAAAGCCAGCCTTCAGAGGTATCGTGCCGGGTAATATCCAGCTACCCAGAGTTGGTTAGGTTCAATTGCTGTGAAGGAATGCTCAACAAGGTCAGGATAAACCAGTCGGATCAAGTCTCTTTTTATGTGGCCGTTATTCTTACGACGATGCTCTCCGACAAGGTCTTCTTCACACATTAACCGGGTAACCCGTTTTCCAAGCAACTAATACCAAGTTCAAATGTAAGTACGGCGTGAATTCTGGGTGCGCCGTAGGTAACTTCACTATCATCATGAATTTCTCTAATTAGCTCTTTGAGCATGATGTCTTTCAAAGATAAGGAGAAAGTTTCCGCTCTAAAATTACTCCAAGTATTGAAGTATCCACCAAAATGGGTCAAGTCCGTGATAACGTAATTCTTTTAGATAGAACACCAATAAGTCAGGTTACCAGAGAAAATGTTCATGACCAGTTTTGCATGGTTTTACAGGATGCCTGGATATGTTGAGGGTACGATTAAAGAAAACATCGTCTTCGCAAAACAAGGGTTAGTGATGAACTGGTTATTGCCGCCGGTTTGGCTGTTGGGTCGCATCGCTTTATTCAGAACTATATTATAGCCAATTTGTGCAGGACTGCATAATTAACAGTCGAAGAAACAGATCAGTAAATAAACTTCATATTGTGTTCATAATTCTGATCTAAACTTGTTTTATAAATTTTAGGGTTTCGGGTATAGATATAATGAGCAGAGGGATAGGAGAGGTGCCTTTTGGTAAATATATTGGTGGTTGAGGATAATGAAAAGCTAAGGCAGCTTATGTGTATTCACCTTGTACGCACCGGGTATAATGTTTTTGAAGCAGGTAACGGCTTTGAGGCGCTGGATGCCTTGGAAAAAGAAGCCATACATCTTATTGTAGCAGATATCATGATGCCTAAGATGGACGGTTATGAGTTAACCGGTGAGCTCCGAGGGGCAGGGATTACAATTCCCGTATTGTTGGTTACCGCAAAGGAAACTTTAGAGGATAAAAGAAAAGGCTTTAAAACAGGTGTAGATGACTATATGGTAAAACCGATAGATATGGAAGAACTGTTGCTCAGAGTTGAGGCGCTACTGCGGCGCTCTAACCTGTCAGGTAGCCATATCCTTAACGTTGGCGCATCAACCTTAAATTCAGAATCATTGATGGTTACTTTTGGCGAGTGTATTATTTCTCTTCCGCAGAAGGAATTCCTGCTTCTACATATGCTATTGTCCTACCCAAATAAAATATTCACACGAAATATTCTAATGGACGAAATCTGGGGCTATGAAAGCGAATCAGACTCACGTACAGTTGATGTTCATATTATGCGCTTGAGAGAAAAGTTTGCGGATTCGCCGGATTTTGAGCTTGAAACCGTTAGAGGACTCGGGTATAGAGCGGTGATTAAACGATGAAACGCATCCAAACGAAGTTTGCCATATTCCTGGTTCTTACTGTATTAGCATCATCATTACTAGCAACTCTGCTCTCATTTTTCATCAGCGGCATTCTGGCTACCAGAGGGAACCCTGCTGCCTTTTATCTGGGTTTTGCTCTGAAAGAGATCTTGACACCAGTTTTTACTGTAATAATCTCAGTAATAATTATTGCGACAATTTCAAGAAAAGCTGTATCGCCTGTTGTTGAACTGTCGAACGCAACGAAGCAGATTGCTTCGGGGAAGTTTGATATCAGCTTAAATAGCTTGGAAAGAAAGGATGAGTTCGGACAGCTGGCACAGAATTTTATGATCATGGCCCAGGAATTGAAGTCAAACCAATACCTGGCCAAAGATTTTATATCGAATGTTTCTCATGAATTCAGAACACCACTCGCGATTATTTCAGGATATGCCAAACTGATAGATAGTGACCAAATCACCAAAGAGGAACGCCATGATTACTTCATGAAGATCCAAAGTGAAACTGGTCGTCTTATAAAACTTGTTAGTAATATCTTGAATCTTTCAAAGCTTGACAATCGGAAAATACAAGAGCAACCCACACGGTTCTATTTAGATGAACAAATCCGTCAGGCAATATTATCCTTGGATCCTCAATGGCGGGTCAAAGGAATTCAGCTGAACGTGGATTTGCCGGAAGTCAGCTATTATGGAAACGAAGATCTGCTGGCCCAGGTGTGGATCAACATTCTCGATAACGCAGTTAAATTTACAGGTGTAAACGGTACGATTAGTGTTCAAATGTGTGTTGATAGTCACATGATAATCATAGAAATTGCGGATAACGGCATTGGGATGGATGCCACCACGCAATTGAGGATATTTGAGCGGTTCTATCAGGGGGACTCCTCCCATTCAGATCAAGGCTACGGGCTTGGTCTTGCTTTGGTTAAACAGATACTAGAGGTATTAGGGGCCAGTATCACTATTGACAGTGAGCCGGGTGTTGGCTCAGTGTTTACCGTTTCTATCCCGTTTAACCCTGCGGCGACTTGATTTTCATATAAACAATTTATTCATAAATATGTAAGGTAAGGCGTGTCGCACAAAACTTATTAATAATATTGTGTGCCACGCTTTTATGTTTGTGCAGTTCATTTATGGTTCATAAATGCGTGGTAATTTTATGCACGAGCTTGATAGTCTGGAATCTATCATTGCCACTGTCAGAGAAAATATTCTGTAAAGCAGTAGTAAAGACAGTGCGGAAGTTCAGTTCAAACGTCAAGAGAAATGTTAATGCGGGGGAGTTGATATAATGGAAAAGAGTGGAAAGCAAAAAGATACAAAGGAAAAATATTCAAGATGGATAGTAGCAGCAATAGTTATGGTGTTACTTTGTTTAGGCGTAGTTATGTACACATCAGCTGTCGGCCGTCGGGTGGCATCAGAAGCGCGAAGCATCACCACAATAACTTTAAGCAAAACAGAGATATCGAATGCTATCTCTGTTTCCGGGCAAGTTAACAGCTCAAATGTTATCAATATCTTTTCGACGTTATCAAGTTATCCGGTGAGTGAGGTTTTAGTGGAAACCGGGGTCAGAGTCGAAACAGGAGATATTTTGGCAAGAATTGATACAACAAGCTTAGATTACGATATTAACCAAGCCAAAAACAATTTGAATAACGCACAAAAAACGTTGCAAACAGAAAAACAAAATAACCAAAACAGTATTGTAAACGCACAAAATGCGCTTAACTCCGCTAGTGTATCCCTTGATAGACAGGAGCTTGCTTACGAAAAAAGCCTTGCTGACCTTGAGGAAGCTGAAAAAGCAATTATTGAACCGTTTGATACATACACATATGATCATACAATAACCGAGGCAAAGGTTACGCTTGACAAGAAAACAGCAGACTTGGCAGAAGCTGAATACGAACTTTATTCCGAAATAAATGACTTTGACGTATATACATATAATAATATAATCAATGACGCTAAAATCAACCTTGACAGAAGTATAACCGACCTGGAAAAAGCGAATAACGACAGAGACAGCGAAACCTCATCCTTCAACAGTTCAGCTTATGACTTTGCGATTAACGCGGCACAAGTAGCGGTAGAGAGAAGCCAAAATGACTATGAAGCCATTCTGATGGCGAATAACAATGATACGACAGCTACTGCGGTTGTTGCTGCAAAAAGAGCATTAGAAGATGCACAGGTTACTCTTAACAAAGCTTATAACGATCTGTATAAAGCGCAATCTGATTATTATGATTCCAATCAGTCTGCTCAAGATGCGGCCGACGCAAAAGTTACTGCTGCGAGAAACGCTGTAACCGATGCTCAAAGGGCATACGATAAAGCAGTGGAAGATCTGGACAGAGCTTATGAAAAAGCAGTTGAAGATGCAACAAAAAGTGTAGCTTTAGCTAAAACAGCTGTTAGTGATGCGCAGCGAGCTTATGACAAAGCAGTGGCAGATTTGCAACATGCACAAGATAAAACCGCTGCAGATAACATAACACAATTAACAACTGCCCAAAGGAATGTTACGGATGCAGCGAAATCGCTAGAAGCTGCACAGCTAAGCGTAGCAAACGCTCAAAACAACCTAAATCAAGCTAAAAATAATATTTTAACTGGTGAATCGAATGTAACTAACCAGCAGATTACACTTGACAGGCTACTTGACCAGGTTGCAGACTCTGAGATTACTGCATCGGGAAGCGGAACAATCACAGCAGTAAACGCAAAAGAAGGAGTTAATCCAAGCGGAATTCTTTTTACGATTGAGGATACGAATCTATTGTATGTAGCGGCGAAGGTAAAGGAATATAACCTCAGCGATTTAAGTATCGGACAGAATGTCTTGATTACCACCGATGCAACAGATAAAGATATTTTTGAAGGCGATATTATCTACATTTCTCCGACAGCTGTCAGCGAAGCGGGTTCGACGAATGTAGAATTTGAGATTTGGGTAGCGCTTAAAAACCCGAATGAAAACATCAAGATTGGAATGAACGCATTTCTTGAAATCATAGTTGCTTCAAAGAAAGACGTTTACGCAGTACCATTATCAGCTATTATCACAAACGAAAACGGAACCTTTGTTCGGTCACAGTCCGATAACGAAACCATTGATATCTCTGTAGAAATCGGGATCATAACCAGTACATCAGCGGAGATTTCAGGTGAGGGAATAGAGGATGGGCTGATTATTCTTAGCACTCCGGGTGTAAACTAAATAGCCTGTAAATGTGAAAAACGAGGTAAAGCAAATGCTTGAATTGAGAAATATTGTTAAAAGGTATTTTATTGGCGAGCCTAATGAGCTTGAAGTATTGCGAAAAATATCATTGAAAATTTCTGAAGGTGAGTTTGTTGCTGTCGTGGGGCAATCTGGTTCTGGAAAGAGCACGCTTATGAATATTATAGGCGCACTTGATCGACCGACAGAAGGGCTCTATCTTTTGGATGGATCAACAATCGCGGAAATGACGGATAACGAGCTTGCTGAAATAAGGAATGAGAAAATTGGTTTTGTTTTTCAGACATTCAACCTTGTTGCTAAGATAAACGCCCTCAGCAATGTAGAACTTCCAATGTTCTATAAGGGTATTCCTAAAAAAGATCGCAAAGAAAGAGCAGAATATTTACTCTCGCTCGTTGATATGCAAGACAGAATGAAACATATGCCGAATGAATTATCCGGTGGTCAAAAACAAAGGGTAGCTATCGCCAGAGCTCTTGCAAACGAACCATCAATAATACTTGCCGACGAACCTACAGGCAACTTAGATACCGAAACAGGTGTTATGGTTACAGACTTGTTCTTGAAAATTCACCGAGAAGAAAAAAGAACAATTATTCTTATTACGCATAATGACGATTTGGCAAAAAAAACGCAACGGATTGTCACAATAAGGGATGGCAGGATTGTTAGTGATGAATCAAACAAGGCTGCTTTTGAAAGAGGTTGTGCTGTATGATATGGGAAAATATAGCATTGGCTGCATCATCTCTTAAAAGCAATAAAACGAGAGCGCTGCTTACTATGCTTGGGATAATCATTGGTATTACTGCAGTTATTGCAATCGTTAGCATTGGCAACGCATTGGAAAACTCTGTCAGTTCAAGTCTTACAGCCTTTGGAACAGCTAACATAACGATTGCGGTTCAGGAAAGAGGTAAGGAAGATACAAGTGATAATTTTGGTCTTCCTTCAGAAAACATTATAACCGGCAAAACGCCGTCTTCCGCTGATCTGATTACTGAAAAAATGCTTAGTGATTTCAAAACCAGATATGATGATGTTATTCATGGGGTGTCGACAAACTATTCAGGCGGTAGCGCGACTGCAAGAGATATGGAACTATATGCCAATGTCTCGATTTCTGGTATTAACGAGGATTATGCAAAAGCAAATACCATTACGCTATTGTCTGGCCGCATCATATCGCAACAGGACATAGATGATCTTGCAAATGTAGCCGTTGTATCTGACAAATTGGTTGAAAATATGTTTCCCCTTGGAATGGACGCTGTTGGAAAAACAATTAAGATTTACAAACCCTATTCAATTGATATTTACATAATTATTGGCGTTTACAAATACGATCAAGATGGACCGTTTGGAAGCACAGCTTCAGATAAAGATATACAGACAAATATGTATGTCCCCATAACTACCGCCAAAAAAGATGTATTGGAAAAGAATTTCACTTCATTTACAGTCGTTGCGAATGCTAATGAAGATGTAAACCAATTAACAGATAGCTTTCAAATTTACTTTGACGGTGTTTACGCCGGAAACAGAGATTGGAAAGCCTCAGTTTCTAACATGACTTCTATGCTTGACACTGTGACAAGTACGCTTAACACGATAACACTGGCGGTTGCTGTTATCGCTGCTATATCTCTTATCGTGGGCGGCATTGGTGTTATGAATATTATGCTGGTATCCGTAACCGAAAGAACAAGGGAAATTGGTATAAGAAAAGCTTTAGGAGCTAAAACATTCCATATACAGCTACAGTTTCTGATTGAAGCTGTAATTGTAACTGTTATTGGTGGTATCATCGGAATTATACTCGGTTTGATCGTAGGAGCTCTTGCTTCGCTACTTTTAGGGGCGGCAGCATCTGCATCTGTGCCAATGATTTTACTGAGTTTTTTATTCTCAATGGCTATTGGCCTGATTTTTGGCTTGCATCCGGCGAGCAAAGCAGCTAAGCTCGATCCTATTGATGCTTTAAGATATGAGTAAACAGATTAACGTAACAATGATGAACAGGATCGAAAAGACATTTTGAAATTACTAACGGAGGTTTAATAAATGTAAATGGCACTGTCACGCGTGCTGTTTAGAGAATAGCCGTCATTGCCTTCTTATTCAAACTCCGGAAGCAATCATATAGACTTAACGATACAACATACTGACTGTGCATTATGTTATAATGATTTTAGCATAGTTGCAGATTTATTGGAAGCTTATAAATACTTAAAACTCAATGAAATAAAATTACTGTAATTAACCGCAGTTTCTCTGGATTGTTGCCTGGTGCAAACTGCCTTATTATTAAGGTAATTGAAGGCGACAGATCGTTAATAATGGCGAATTAAATTTGCCGTGTAAAGATATTTGTTGTTTCCGGGTAGTGATGTTAATAATATTTAGGAGGCACAGCGGTGAGAAGTTTAGATGCGTGTTTATCGGTTCGTGATGGACATCATTTTATGGAAGAATGTGATGTTGTTGAACTGATACGACAGTTTGGTTCTCCCATTTTTGTTATCTCGGAAAACCAGCTGCGTCGAAATTTCCAAAGGTATCAAAAAGCTTTCACCGAACGATGGCCGGAAGGGCCAATTAATATTCTGCCGGCGATAAAAGCCAACTGGAACCTAGCATTGAGGTATATCTTGACACAAGAGGGGGCTGGTTGCGACGTATTTTCAGTGGGTGAGCTCGCCGCAGCCCTGAAATCGGGAGTTAATCCCGATCTCATTTCAGCTAACGGCGGTGGCAAGAGTAAATCACATATCAGTAATTGCATCAAAGCCGGTGTTAAAATAACTGTTGACGATATAGACGAACTGGACCTCATTGTAGAGGCTGCACAAGCAATTGGGAAAAAAGCCAAGATTCGCTTGAGACTAAGGCCTGATTTCCCGAATCTATGGCAGCCTACCGGATTTGCCCATGAAACGGTACCGATTGATATAGGCTTCCAGGTGTATAAAAGCGGAATTCCGACCGAGCATGTTTTATCCATTGGCAAGAAAGCCCTGGAGTCGGAATATGTTGATCTGGTAGGTGTTCACATACATCTCGGACGACATCATTATAGTGTGAAATATTGGAGAGAAAGCATTAAGAGGTATATTAAATTGATTGCCATGTTAAAAGAAGAGTGGAAGGGGTGGGAGCCGGAGGAGATAGATATCGGTGGTGGGATCCCCACACCAAGAGACCCCTTTGGTAAGATTCTGGGTTCTTCGCTGGACAATTTACTTTTCCTATGCCTGTGGATCGGTATGATCGGTATGAAGCTTTTAGGTGAAAAAAAGCGATATAAGATAATATCCAAGGCGATGCCCATTTTCATGCGTAAAGAACCAAATGAAAAATTGGCGCCCTCCATTGAAGAATACGCTGATGGTATTACAGATACCTTACGTAAAGCGCTGATTAGGCACAAAATTGATCCAACAGGAATTACCCTGCAGATTGAACCCGGCCGAAGTTTGTATGGCAACGCAGGTATCCATCTTAGTACTGTCCTTAAAACCAAAAGTCAGACCAAACCTATCCGCTGGAACTGGATCTTGCTCGATACCACCTATTTCTTTATGACCGGTGGCGTCTTTGAAAATAATCTTCACCAGTTCATATTTGCCAATAAAGCCGATCAGAAATCTACTATACTTGCTGATATTGTCGGAAGATCGTGTTTTGCCGATCGAATGCTGCCCGAAGTAATGGTTCCCGAGGTCAGCGTGGGCGACATCATTGCCATCCTTGATACCGGTGCTTATCAAGAGGTATCCGCTAGTAACTTTAACGCCATGCCCAGGCCGGCTACCGTGCTGGTAAATGAGGGTCAGGCCGAAATCATCAAGCGTGCCGAGACCGAGGCAGATGTTTTCGCCAGGGATATTGTTCCCGCGCGACTGGAAGTTGGTTCTTAAGGCAACATAATAATCAGTCATGTTGCTGATATCGGCTCGCACTATTTTTTAACTAAGCAAACGCTATATTTCGAAGACGGAGGTAGACGTGACATGCCCAGCAGTGATGCTTTGAAAGGAATGGACAAGGGGGAAAAACTAGAATTTATTCTTGACTCTGCCATGAAATGCTTGTTCAGGCACGGAAGCGGTGCAACAACTATGGATTTGATATCCGAAGAAGCTGGGGTAAGTAAGGGTACTTTAACCTACTACTTTAAAAACAAGGAAGACATTATCATCCAGCTTGCTTCTCACCTTGCCAGAAAATTGTATTCAGAAATAAGGCTGAGTATTCAAGAATGCAGCAGCCCCAAAGAGCGCCTGATTCAAGCGATCAACCAGTTTTGGTCTAATTACAGGGAAAAACCCCAGCTGCAGATCGGCTATTATGATTTATGGGCTCAGGGTTTTTACAATGATAGGTTGAAACAGGAAGTTGTCAAAATTCATCGTGATTTTCGCTCAATATTTCTGGAGGAGCTAATGCTTGATGATCCTGAGGGACATACCAGTGGAAGGCACAGATATGATGCAATTCTAATAACGGGAGTTCTAGAAGGCGCAATGATGCAATGGCTGCTCGAGCCAGACTTGGTTGATAATTGGGAAGAGGTTCGGCAACGGCTGGTCGAGGTTGTCACGATAATTATGGATTAATGGGGGGGAGGTGAATATGGCTGGTTACCTGTTAAAACTTGTTGATTAAGGTAGTTCTGGTTACCTAAACACTTGGTTAGGGCCATGGAAATTTAAGGAGGAATGAAGATGGCTTTACAAAAAGCATCAGAGCAAACTGGTTACGCGGTGTTCGGCCCCCATCCTCATCTATCTGATGTGCCTTATGAAGAGCACCGTTCGAGGATCAGGAAGGCTCAAAAACTTATGAACGAGCAACAGGTCGATGTATTACTATTGTGGAGTATGCAAAATTGCAGGTATTTCGGCGGCTTCACGTCTTCACATTGGGATGCTCCCAGTATTCAGCCCTGCGTGACAATTATCCCCGTTGAGGGAGAGCCGGTGCTCGTTGTGCCGGAGTTTTTCCGGTGGAGTACCGAAGCTCAGTGTTGGATTCGTGACATCCGCGGGCAACTGGACGCTCATCAGGTAAATGCGACACGGGACCTGCCACGCGATATTGCTGAAGTGGTAAAAGAAATGGGGTGTGGGAAGGGTAATGTGGCTCTTGAGATGGGCCGCATTGGCCATACGTTCATACCACGACCTTACAATGATATTAAACTGCTGATTGATTCTCTTCCCGATGCACGTTTCGTTGACGGCGACAAAATAATCTGGGGTTGCCGTATGTTTAAATCACCTTTGGAGATAGACCGGTTAACTAGGGCGGCGGATATACACCGACAAGCTTTTTCAGCAATCATTGATGATTACCGCCCGGGTATGACCGAGAATGACGTATTGAAGATCTTCATGGCCACGGCTGTGCAGAATGGAGCCGAATGGGTTTCGTCTGGGCACATTATGTGCGGTGATATTAAAGAAGGCGTTATTGATTGCGGTGGGCATTGGGATGGAATTGTGATCAACAAAGGTGATTTAATTTCTGTAGATATGCTTCTTAAATACCGGGGATATTTTGCCGACATGGGTCGATTCATTTATGTCGGACCCACCACGGATGATTACAAGAAAGGCACCGAGATAACGTGGAAAGCGTTCGATGCTGCAGCCGATAAAATCAAACCGGGCGTGCCGGCAAGTGAAGTCTATGAAGCCATGGTCAAAGTGGAAATGGAGGAAGGTATGATGCCCGTCGAAATGGCCGGTCATGGTGTTGGCCTGGATGGCCACGAACCGCCAACGATCACAGCCACTGACGAAACGGTGCTTGAAGCGGGGATGTGCCTTGAACTGGAGGCCTGCGGCCTTTTGGGAGGATGGCATAAGAATGGGGCACCCGGTATGTATCATTACGAGAACTTGGTGGTGGTTACTGAAACAGGGTGCCATGTGATCGAGGGACTCCCACGAAAACACTTGGAGGTATCTTGCTACAAGTAGGCAAACATACAAAGTTCTTACACCACTTAAAAAAATCCGAGTTGTGGCTCTGATGAGGCTATTCATTGTTGCGAGATTTATTAAATAATTGAAAAAGGAGAAAGGAAATGGAGAAATTCAAGATCCTCGGACTGGTGGGTAGCCCCAGGAAAGAAGCAAATACATGGCTTATGGTAAAAAAGGCGCTTGCCGAAGCAGCTACCGTACCTGGCGCTGAGACTGAGCTCTATGAAATAGCCGGGAAAAAAATAAATCATTGTCTGGGTTGCAACAAATGTGCAGAGCTGGGACGATGCGTTTTTAAAGATGATTTTGCGGAGTTTGTTGATAAATACCTTGAAGCCGACGGGATTATTTGGGGTGCACCTGTCTATCACATGTCAATTCCCAGCCTGATGAAAGCGACTATTGACAGGTTGGGGAATATGCTCGAAGCTTATTATCTCAAAATGGGTAAGGATCAACCGAGATACAGCAAAGCGTGCGGCGTCATCACCGTGGGTGCACACAGGAATGGCGGACAGGAGCTGGCCTTGAGTCACATGATCAACAGCTGCCTTACTATGAACAACATTGTTGTTTCAGGGATGACTTTGGCAGGTGCCTATATTGGGACAGCGGGTTATTCCGGGCAGTTACCTAATTTCCTAAAAAAAGATAACGTGCTCCAGGATGACTTGGGAATGCTCTGCGCTACAACTACCGGCCAAAGAGTGGCTGAGATGGCACGTATCATAGCCGAGGGTAAAGCGGTTCTCCAGAATGAACTTCCCCCGGAGTATACCTACAAGGAAGGGCCTGATAAATATATACGGCAGAACTGATTGCACAATATTGGTTTTAGCGTATAAAGTTTTTGTGAAACGGTTAAACAAAAAGTTGTAGTATAGCGAAACCCATTACAATCATTAATAAGAGCCGATCAGAAATGATAGGCTCTTTTTATGTTTGCGGACAAATCAGAGTTGAAAGCGGGGGCTTCCGAGGTTAGAGGGTTGACTTTGGAAGCCCTCTTGTATTTCGGCGTTGTTTTTATGCAAAAGTGTTGACATATACTATTATATGGAAAAAACACAACTAAGTTAGATTAATATTAACTATGTTAGAGACAGGGTGTCTGAAAGTTGAGCGACATAATCTATCCTCAATGAGGAGGGCGTATTAAGCAGCAGGTCAGGATGACAGCCGAGTACTTCATTGATAACCCCAATATCTTCGAATTATTTTACCAATTTTAAATGGACGAAAGTAACATCGTGACGATGAGATCCCTTGAGCTGGAAAAAGGGTATTGCGACGACTTCATGCCCTTTGTCGAAAGCGGGGCTATTCATGAAACGGATATCCCGGCGATATACCCGGGGAGCCCTCGGAGTAAGTTATATATTTCCTGCTCATGCCAGTCTGCATCCTTGCTGTCGTGTCGTCTGCGGTAAGGGCTACACGAAGCGGTATACTGATGAAATGGGGGATGGACAATCTTCTACGGCTACTAGTAATTCCATCCTAAAATTCCTAAAGCCAGGATGTTCATGATGATTGGAACCAGGTATATCCCTGCCAGGATAGTTAGTTTGGCTTTCATCGTTTTTCTGTTAATCACCCAGATTGCCGCGGCAAAAAAATGGAAATAACCGATAAAAAAGATTAGCCAGACTCCTTTAAAGGAAAGCTCCCAAAAAGGGTAAACCCAGACTAGATGTCCGCCAATGTTCAGAAGGCATTCTACAAAAACGGCAAAAGCAGCCAGGGCTACAGCAGTCACCCATTTTTCAGGCAGCCCCAGTATTTTTTCCGTGGTGCTTTCCGACAAGCTATTGTAAAAAACAAAACCAGCCAGGGAAAACATGAACATGATCTCCAGGTTCCAGCCCACCATCGTCCGCAGGGCTGTTTCGCCGGGAACGGTCCAGAAGGCAGAATAACCAGTTAAATGCATAACCCACCCATTCCAGGTTTCGTTGAAAAAGTCCATACCAAACACAGCCAGGGCGCAAAAAAGGGCATCCCAATTACCGGTATTACGCGCCAGCTTAATCTCTTTACTGTATATATAGAAGACAATCAACATTAAAGTGATCCCGTACCATTTGAATGTAGTTAAATCTCTTAATCCTTCAAGCGCCTGCAGTGTTGCTTCAGTCATTGGCAGTGCCCCCTAAATAATGATTCAAAAAACAATCTACCTAACCAGCTTTTTAATAATACTAATAATTGTTTTTAAACCTTTTCAAACCTGTTATAGCTTCAATAATGAACATCTGACAAGGTTGTTAAGAATCCTCAATCTTAATTCCACGAGAAGTGCGAAATTCCTTTTTCCAAAACAGGGTTAGGCCTTGATAGATAAGATTATGTGTGATACGTTTTCCACAAAGCCAGACCACTGCGTATAGAGTATCCCGAAGCATTGTATTACTTTACGCCTCGCGGTAATGGAGTGAATTATCTATTAAGTAGAGCTCTAAAGAGAACAAAATGGAGGAGAATTGATTGGAAAAGTTAATTAAACAATATTTTATATCACCGGCAGCAGGTAAAAGGTTAATAGCAAAATCGATATTGCATATCACATCAATAGTCGATGCTTTGGAGAATAGAACGATTGTAATTACAGCAGGAACTACTAATGGCTATATTGTTGAAGAAATATTTAAAAGAAAAATCCAGGACGTAGAATTTTCCAAAAAAAGGTTTTTCAGGGGTGTATCATTGCCTCATCAATATGCTATGACTGACACTGGAAGATTAGGAGATGAGAGCCACTTTCCTGGTGATGTGGTTATTGTAAAAGGAAAATGGGAAAAAGGAAAAACAATATTTGATGTTGCAGATAGTTTGAAAAAGGGTGATATTATAATTAAAGGGGCCAATGCCGTTAATTTGGAAAGTATGCAAGCAGCAATATATGTTGGACATCCAAAGGCAGGCACTATTGGTGTAGCACTTCAAGCTGTTCTGGGTAGAAGAGTTGAATTATATTTGCCAGTTGGTTTAGAAAAAAGAATACATGGAGATATAAATGATATTGCAAAAAGGCTGAACTCTTCAAATGCAACGGGTTCGAGGTATTTACCTGTAAGCGGGAACGTCATAACTGAATTGGATGCAATTAAGCGAATAACCGGGGCTTCAGCTGAACTTGTTGCAAGTGGTGGAATATGTGGAGCGGAGGGAAGTTGTTGGATTGCTGTTTCTGGAAGTAATAAACAGTTGAGTGATACGGACGATTTAATAAAAGATATTATTAATGAACCCATTTTTGAAATATAAGTCGCGATGACGTAGAGAAGAGTTATCAAAATATAACAGAAAAGCCTTCTATGTATAGTTTATGCAATGATTACAAACTTCGAAATGGTGGATACAGGAAAATCGTGATTAAGAACTGCCTTATTTTATATCGCATTAACAAAGAGGATGAAACGGTTTTTGTCGTTAGGGTGGTATATGGTGGCAGAAATTATTCCGTGCTTATTTGAAGTCGGGGGTGTCAAAAAAATTGACGATAGGCGTTGTTTCTTAAGAGAGGAGGGCTAAAAATGTATAAGAATAAATATTTGGTATTTATCACAACCCTGTTGCTGCTTGTTTTTTTGATCGCCTGCAGCAGAACTGAAGTAGAAGGGCCGGATTATGAGCTGCAGTTGAAAGCCGAACCTCAAGGGGCTGGGAAAGTGAACACCTCAATGTCTTCTTTGTCGAATGAGGTAACCCTCGAGGCCAAAGCTGACGATGGATATGTTTTTCAGGTTTGGATGGAAGATGGAAAAGTTGTAAGCAGTGAAGCCGTTTATCGCTTTGCTCACATCGAAGATAAGGTTTTGACAGCGGTTTTTAAAGCGGTAAGTGAAAATGATTAATAATCAGAATAGAACTCAAAACTTCAGATTTGTGAGAGGTACATAATAGCATCATTCCTTGCAAATCAATTTTATCCCTGTTGTTATGGTTGTTTTATGTAACGATAAATAGTAGAATGTGAATGAATAGAAGTATGCATTCATTCACTCGGGCAGGGAGGCGGATTCTTTTGCTGGATAAAAAACAGGATATATTTAATAGCGCAAGGGAAATGTTTTACTATAAAGGTTTTAAGGAAACTAACGTTGCTGATATTGCAAAGCATGCTGGAATAGCTGTAGGTACATTTTATAATTACTACGACTCAAAAGAGCAAATATTTTTCGAAGTTCTGATGAAAGAAAATGAGAAGCAAAAAAAGAGCATGTTAGAGTCAATTGAGCTGAATAGCGATGATCCGGCAGCCCTGGTTAACGAGCTTGTTTCGCAAAACCTCAGGGCAATGAATGAAAATCCAATCTTGAGGGAATGGAATAACGAAGAACTTGTTAATAAGCTTGAAAGATTATTCTATGAATATAAAGGTATTGAGAGTATCGGGAAATTCTATGAAAGTATGGCAATAAAACAAATTAGAAAATGGAAAAACGAAGGTAAGTTACGAGAGGATATGGATGATGAATTTATACTGGCGTTACTCAATTCTGTGCATTATGTAGATATTCATAAGGCAGATCTAGGGGTGCAGCACTTTCCACAACTTATACAATACCTGATCGAGTTTATAATGAAAGGTTTAACGAGCCTGGTAGTGAAAAAATAGTTGCCTAAAAGTTGTTTTTTGATTAAAAGTGAATGAATATAATAATATATTCATTCACTCAATGTTGCTTTTGGGAAGGGCGGTTAATTAGCATGAAAGCAGTTAAAAAGGGCTTAATAGCGATTAGCATGGCATTGGTTGTTTTGTTAATAGCAGGAGGTGCAGTATTTATGTTTGGTATGAAGGAAGAAATTTTAAAAGAGAATTATTATCTTGAACCGGGAAGTCTGCTGGACGTTAACAATAAAAGAGGAACCATAACAATTACGGGGTGGAAACAGGATTATATAGAGATAATAGCTGTCAAACAGAGCGTACTAGGGCTGTTCTTTGATCAGGTAAGTATTGAGGTAATTGATGAAGAGAGGTTTGCTGTTAGCACAAAATATTGTACCAGTATGTCTCAGGGCGTTGGTGTTGATTACAGCATTAGAGTGCCTGATGGGGTGTTAGTGTCTCAGGTAAATAATTTAGCAGGGAGTATTAACATTGAGCATGTTGAGGGAGACGTTATTGTACAGACAGCAAGTGGCAGTATTAATATAAATAATGTTCCGGGAAGTGTCTCAGCAAAAACGTCCAGAGGAGCGATTAAAATTAACGAAGCAGCCGGCTTCGTCAGTGCAATAAGTGAAACCGGCAATATTAGCATCAGGGAAGCGGGTGGAATCCACAAGATCCATACCGACCGTGGTAATATTTTATTAGATGTTTTAGCTATTCAGGAGTGCCTGGAAGTTAGTTCTCAATCAGGCTCAATTACGGCATTTCTCAGCCCAGGTCTGGATGCATATATCGAGGTGAGCACTTCCAGTGGTAATATCTCGCATGAGGATCTATCTCCATCTGTTATTGAGTTAACAAGTAATAAACTGATCGCTTCAATAGGAGAAGGGAGCAATAAAATAAACATTACCACATCTTCAGGTTCCATAAATCTGAAAATAATGCCATGAATAGCCTTTGGGGTTAAGGTTTAGCAGGCGAGAAGTTTAAGGTAATAAGGCCAAGCTGTTTTTAGACTACCCGGCTGTTGATTAACGCATAAGAAAACCGCGCTATTAGAAAACGCGGTTTTCCTGTTATCTTTAAAGCATAGTTATTATAATTGATTATGAACGCGAAGAACCACATCACTCATCGGGTATGCCGAGCAGACATGGACAAAGCCATCATCAAGATCGCCTGCTCTCACACCCAGGCCCTCGGGTCTGTACCATATATCTCCTTTCTCAAGAAGACTGCGACACCAGCCACATTCGCCACTGCGGCAGTGGGAATCTACAGCATACCCTGCCCGTTCTAGGGCTACTAGAAGGGTTTCATCGGAACGGCATTCAAGTTCAACTTCCGTTATTCCGTATCTCAATGTTAGTCTGAATACCTGTCCTTTTTTGCCTGCCGGGAATTCCGAATGGGCAGTAATGTCATCGCTTTCTCCATAAGCTTCTTCCTGACGAAAACGCCTGATTACGCCCAGATTGTCAAGGGCCTTGTTAACAAAACCATACATTGCCTGGGGGCCGCAAATGAAATAACTTTTTCCGCCGGTATCTCCTGTAACTTTTTTAATTAGATCGGCTGTGATAAAACCTTTTTCGCCATCCCAGTCAGAAGTGGGTTCCGAAAGCACATGGATTACCCGGATTCTACCGTTGCTTTGTTTAGCCAGCAAATCTAATTCTTCCCGGAAGATTATGTCATTTTGATTGCGGCTTCCGTAAAGGATAGTAAGTTTTTCGGGCCGTTTGCTTTCGGTAAGCATATCCCGTGCGATTGAGCGAAACGGGGTGATACCACTGCCGCCAGCCAATGCCACAAGCTCTTTTTGATCGCGAATACCGTGGTACCACATATTACCAAAGGCCCCGTCGCATTGAATGATTACCCCAGGTTTCCAGTTGTTGGTTATATATTCGCTTGTATACCCGCCATCTTTTTTCTTTATGGTGATTTCAATATAGCCGTCTTCTGCAGCATTAAGCGGTGAAGATGATATTGTGTAAGGGCGGGTACAGTTACGTCCGTCTATTTCAAACTTAACCGAAAGATACTGGCCGGCGTAGAAGAAAGGCAATTTATACCCTTCTGTCGCTTTCAGCCGGTAGGTCTTTGTTGTTGGGGTCTCTTCTGTAACAGTATCAATTTGGGCATCAAATAAACCGGGATGAAATTCTTTTACGAATTCAGCGATCGGGTCGCTTCCATCGACAAAAGGCTTTCCGCTATCTATCCAGGCATTACGCTGCGGGATAAGCCTGGCGAATTTAATCAGGTCGCGAACTTTACCATTTACTGTAATATTTGACATTATGACACCCCCTGAAGTTCTTTAAAAGTGTCTTCGGCAACGCGGATACCCGAGCTTATAACACTTGAATAACCGACTGTTCTGAAAGTACCGCCGCCTACAAAATCAAGCCCCTTCAGGAAACGCTCTTTTTCCATGCTCAGTGTGCGCGAAATAACTCCGTCAAGGGCCGTTTGCTCATAACCATATATATTTCCACGCAGGGCATTGGCATAACGGACATAAGTAGCCGGGGTCGAGATGGAGATTTCCTCAATGTGTTCCCGGATAGATGCGCCGGTAGCCAGTTCAAACCGGTCGATAAGATAGTTGGCCAGCTCTTCATTTGATTCAAGATACTTATATTTATCCATTGCTTCCAGGAAGGCATCCGGATGGTAGGTCTCAGCGAAATTAAGCTGACAGCGGTTTTTACCTGTGCAACCGGGTATGGCAACATCTGAGCAGGTTACAACCAGTTTGGGATGTTTAACCCAATGTCTTATGGTTTCTGCGATCTGCTCGGTATGCAGGTGATCACCGATAAAGTATTCGTAGCTGTCAATGCCCATTTCTTTGGCGGGAGCATTGAGGCCCAGGTACATTGTAAAAGGCGACAGGGCAAGTTTGCGGACATTATAGAGTTTTTTCATACGCTCTGGAATAAATGATTCTGGAAGCATCTTTGTAATGGCAATTGTGGCGAGCGCATTACAAATCACCTGCCTGGCTCCGATTCTGGTTCCGTCTGCAAGTTCAATTCCTGTTACGCGGTCACTTTCTGTAAGAAAACGCTCCACCTTGGTGCAGCATTCTACCTGTGCCCCCAGCTTCCGCAATTGCATTTCCACTTTATTCGCCATGGAGTGAGAAGTTTTTTCCGGGATATGCGCTCCTTCAATAAGATAACGGTGAAGCATAACAGCCCATACCGGAAAGCTTATTATACGCATGGAGTGTCCCAGGTAGCCAACCATGCAGTGTAAAACCTGAATGGTTCGCTCACTGAAGTTAAACTGGGCATTAACCTCAGCTACCGAGTATCCGGCCAGGCGTACAAAAGAAGCATGGTCCTTAAGGATTTTCAGGGGTTTGATTGAGCTCGAATTTTCAATGTCTTCCAGCGCATCAGCAATTTCTTCACATAAATCAAGGTAGCGGGACATCTTTTCTCCATCGCCGGGCGATAGTTTTTCAATTGCTTCAACAATTTTTGTTCGACCATAGGGCATGGTCATATTAATATCATAGTTCGAAAGAATGCAGCGGTACATTTCCGGTGTCTGTTTCAGATCAAGGTCTACTCCGCATTCTTCAATCAGTAACCGACGCGCCCGCCCGTGTGCAGTTTGGATTCCTTTCTCCTTAGCTTCAATCTGGCCTGTGCCAAATTCACACAATGCATGCAGGGTTGCCTCAAATTCAAAACGGCCCCGTACGAAACTGGTTGCAAAACCGCCGGTCATATTATGCTGTTCCACCAACAGGACATCAACGCCTTTTTGGGCTAAACGCAGTGCAGCTGTTAGTCCGCCAAAGCCTCCACCGACTACAATAACATCATAGTTATCTTTGAAGCGCTTAAGTCCTTTCATGCCGTTTTTCACTTCCTTTTCGTTTTAGCTATTTCTTAAACTGGCCTGTTTTTGAAGCGGCTCTTTTACATGTTTCCCAGGTGGGATCCTTATGGTCAGGTCTGATAGGGGATAGGTAGAACAGGGATGTATGTAACCAAGTTCTTTATCTACAGCTCTTCTGCCGTCATGATCAGGTAGAATGTACACTTCGCCTGATATAAGTTTGCTGCGGCAGATTCCACATTCGCCTGAGCGACAGCATGAATCGAGAACTAAACCGCTTTTTTCAACAGCTACCAATATGCTTTCAGATGTTTTTGCAGAAATTGCAATACGGCTTTCTCCAATATGTACATCCATATTAACGGTTTTTTCTGCTTGTTCTGATGGGTAACCTGTCATTAGGGTTACGTTGTCGGGAGTGCCGCCAACCTCAAAACGCATCTGTTTGCGTTCCAGGGCCCCAAGTTTTTGCAGCTCTTTTTCCACGAAGCTGTACATAATTGAGGGTCCGCAGATAAAATAGGTTTTTACGGAGGGGTCGGGTACATTATTGCGGATAAAATCAGCATCGATGTAGCCCTGCCGGAGGTTTGAGCTATCCGTTTTTTCATATGTATTAAAACGCCGCAACCTGTCCGGGAAACGTTGGCAAAGATCGTCAAGTTCTTTTTCAAACAACAGGTCGCAATCATCTTTGCACCCATACAGAATGGTCATTTTCATATCTGTTTCTTTGCAGGCAAACTGTTTCATCATTGAGCGGAACGGTGTGATGCCTGTTCCACCTGCCAAAGCTACGATATCTTTTGTGTCACGCAAAGGAGAATAAAAAAAGTCTCCATGTGGTCCGGATGCCAATATATCCATACTTATTTCCCAGTTATCCCATATAAAATTACTCACCAGTCCTCCCGGTTTTTTGCGTACACTGATTTCGTAGTAACCCTTTGTCCCTTCCGCTTCGAAAGGAGCGGAGGATATAGTGTAAGCACGGGAGATAAAACTATCTTTTATCACAAGTTTTACACTTATATACTGACCTGCCAGAAATACCGGTAGCGCGGGTGAGTCTTTAGCTGGCTGCAGGCGATAAGTTTTTACAGTATCATTTTCATCAATAATATCTGTAATGGTAAGTTTCAGTTCATCGGGATGCATTGCTTTTGCCAGTGCGGAAATTGGATCAGGTAGTTTTTCTGCAGGTGCTGCAGCAATACGAGCCTGCCGATCTTTTTTCATTCGTAAAAGGGCAAACAGCCCGGGGATGAATTTTATTCTACTCATATTTTGACCTCCTTAGCTGTGAGATGCAATTTGTTCTATTGTGGCTAACCTGCCCGAAAGAATTGAGCTCGGAAAGCCCGCAATCAGAAGCCCGGCATTGCCCACAAATGAAAGCCCTTCGATCAGGCGTTCTTTATCCTGTGTCAGGGCCTTGATAATGACTGAATCAAATACTCTGTGGTCATATGCATAAACATTACCCATAAATGCTCCCAGGTAGCGGGCAAATGTGTGAGGTGTGCAGACTTCGATTTCTTCTATATGATCACGAATTGGAATACCAAGGATGTCTGATGCCTGGTCTATGAGTGCACCGGCCAGTTCGTACTTCTTCTCATGATAATCAACCCGGGTTACTGACCTCCAGGCTTCAGACCTGGCGAGAGTTTCCAGGTGCAAAATACAAGTGCCTTCCGGGGAAGCATCAGGAATCAGGGTGTTTGGACATGCACCTGCGAAATATTCGCTGGGTGCAAGGTTATCCAGGTTGTCATAAGCGCGGTTGATGTTTCCGTCAGGGGCAAAGTAATACATATAGTGGTTTAAGCCCAGTTCTTCTGCACTCCGGTTGAGGCCCATGTAGAGGCTTAGGAAACTGGTACCTCTTGAACGCATATTTAATGCCTTTAAAGTTTTTTCTGGGAGTTCTTCTCTGGGGAAAATCATGTTTCCAAATACATTATGAGGTAAAGCGTTTGAGTAAACATGGTTAGTTTTGATAACTTCACCGCGATGGGTTACAATACCGGTCACCCGGCCCTTTTCAACCAGGATTTTATCTACACGGGTGTTGTATTCAATCTGACCCCCGAGCTCCTGGATTCTTTCAGCCATTTTTGTAGATATTTCAAATGTGGTTTTAAGCGGTGCATGGACTGGTGTTGTAGACATGCAGGAGAGGACCAGCCCGTATATGGGGTAGGACATGGCATCCATGGGAAGGCCGGTGAAAGTCCAGTAGATATCCAGTAACTCCAGTGCTTTCTCGGGTATTTTGAATTTATCTGTTACTTCTTTTACAGTCAGGCCTGCTGCTGCTATTAAACCACTGTGCTTTCTGATCAGGTCCAGTGGCTTAATATTGCCGTCTTGTTCATTGATATAATTTACTGCGTCAAGCATCTTATCACAAAAATTAAGATATTCAGTTACCGACTGCCTGGTGCCCGGCACTTTTGCCTCGATATATTCTATAAGTCTTTCTTTTTCAAGTGGCAGGACTTCCTTGATGTTTTTATTGGTCATGGTGTAGAAACGCCCTTCTGTCATCAGGGGAAAGTCAAGATTAAGCTTGAGATCGTCTATCAGAAACTTGTATAAAGGGCCTTTATGCTCGGGCGTGCCGAATTCAGTGATACACTGAACTGAAAGTTCAAACTCGAAGCGCCCCCGAACAAAGCTTGTTGTTACACCACCCGGTAAATTATGCTGTTCAAGTACCAGCACATTCAAGCCATTATAGGCCAGGTTACATCCGGCAGCCAATCCTCCCATCCCGCTACCAATTACGACAGCATCATATTGTTCTTTAAATAACTGTTCCAAATTACTCCTCCTCTCCAAATATTATTAGCAAGCAATCAACAGTATTTAACTAGATCAACTTTCTTTATCTTCGAACAGTTGCTCCAGGACTCCGATTCCCGAATGCATAATAGCCATGGTCGCCTGTTCAGATCGGTCGGCATTGCGCGACCGCAGTGCACCCAACAGTATTTCGTGTTGTTTAATCGAGGTGGTACAGCGTTCATCGTTATTAAAAATTTTTGGTAAATAATAAAGGAGAGCCTGTTCGAAAGACTTAAAGATCATGGCGTAAATAATGTTCCCTGATGCATTACAAACCTCATAATGGAATCGGAAATTGGCATGCATGAATTTGTTCCGGTCTTTACCAAGAGAAGATTTCATTTCAACAATAGCTTTTTCAAGCTCCGCCAGATTATCATCAGTAGCATTTACCGCTGCCAGCTTAGCACATTCACTTTCCAGCAATATGCGCATTTCTGATAAACTGGTAAAAAACCCATGATCCGTTATTTCTGAACTGTGGTTAATAAGAGATAAGAGCATCTGCGGGGTACTTTCTTTCTTATAATCTGTGACAAATGTTCCTTTTCTTGGTATAACACGCAGAAAGCCTTTTGCCTCCAAATCTAGAATGGCAAGGTTAACAAGGCTGCGGCTAACTCCCATCGCTGCTGCTAAATCGCGCTCGGGAGGCAGCCGGTCACCGGGTTTTAATGCGCCGGAAAAAATTTTGCTTTCAATCTCATATACAACTTGTGAACGCATGCTTATGTTTCTAAGTTTGGGAAAGGTTATGCTCAATTTTATATCTCCTTTCTGGCAACCTGGATATTAAGCTAACTGGCACTTCTATCTGTGGCATGGCCACACACCAAATAATATCACAATCTTTCAAAATGATCAAAAATAATTATTAAGTAGTTTTAAACCTGTGCCATTTAAAGCAACTTTAAATTTTTTCTATGATCAGGGTAAAGGTATAAAACTGCGCCGAAGTTGTGTGCAAGTATTAATAAAAACCCTTTCATAGCAGTATTTATCCAGTTGACAATAACCCCGTCCCCTTGTCACCCAACTTCCATGTATCGACTAAAGCTAAATTTAATGTTATATTTTATTAAATATTGTAAAGATAAAGACAAGATGCCGGGGTGTAAGACGTGACCGTAGCTGAAAATGCATGTTAAGAATATAATGTAAATAAATAATGATTACTATGCCGCGATTTTGGGGGAGTGTAATTTGAGAAAGCTCACAGTGTTCTTATTCATTCTTAGCTTAACCCTGATTATTGCAACTCCCTGTGCTGCGGAAGATCGTGAAATCAATTTAACTGACAATGAAATAGAATTTATCAATAATCATCCGGTTATAAAACTTGCCATAGATCCTTTATTTGTTCCTTTTGAATTTATCGATACAGATGGCGAATATAAAGGTATAGCCGCTGATTATCTGTCCCTGGTCAGCGAGAAAACCGGACTCCGGTTTGAAATAGCAAAAGGATTGAGCTGGCCTGAAGCATATGATTTGGCCCTGTCGGGAGATTTGGATGTTTTACCGGCAATATCGAAAACCGAGGAGCGAGAGCGTTTATTTATCTTTTCAGAACCCTATTACTACTTCAAAAGAGTAATTGTTACCAGGGATACTGAAACCGTTATAACCGGGATGGAAGATTTAGAAGGATTAACAGTAGCTGTGCAGAGGAATAGCTCTCATCACAGCTACCTGTTGTCTTACCCCGGGATCAATCTAAGCTTATACGATTCTGTCGAAGCTGCGCTTACTGCGGTTGCCAATGGCTCGGAAAGATCTTATGTTGGCAACCTGGCAACAGCTAATTACCTGATTCGGTCAACAGGGTTGACCAACCTGAAGTTTATAGCTTTTGAAGCGGAAAAACAACAGGCCCTGTATTTTGCTGTTCGTCGGGACTGGCCTGAACTGGTTAGTATTCTCAATAAGGCATTAGCTACTATAACTGTGGAAGATCAAATTGTAATTAACAACAAATGGATTGATTTTGAAACAGATCCCGATTATGGTCTAATTATCCGGATTTTTTCTATCACAGGCACCCTTGTGGCAGTCGTTCTGGGTGTTTCATTTTACTGGATTGCGCGCTTAAGGAAAGAAGTGAAGATGCGTGAACTGGTTCAGATAGACCTGGAAAAAGCAAAACAGGAAGCCGATGAAGCGAATGAGTTTAAATCCAGCTTCATGGCCAGGATGTCACACGAAATCCGGACTCCGCTTAATGCAATTACTGGGATGGCTTACCTGCTTAAGAAAACAGACCTTTCACTAACTCAGAGTATGTATACCGATCGAATTACCCAGGCTTCAAACAACATGTTGAGTATCATTAATGATATCCTTGATTACTCGAAAATAGAAGCAGGGAAAGTAGAATTAGAGATCACTTCTTTCAGTATGGATCAGGTTATCCAGGATGTTGTGAACATTGTTTCTTATAAAATTGAAGAACAGGGTATTGGGTTTAGATTATCTAAAGACCCACAGGTTCCCAACTGGTTTAAAGGTGATCCAAAGCGCATTGAACAAATCCTTCTTAATATACTGAACAATGCTGCGAAATTTACAAGCGAGGGCGAAGTTACATTTGATATCAGCCTTGTGGCCAGGGAAAGTGAAATATACCACCTGTCATTCACTGTTCAGGATACCGGGATCGGCATGACAGAAGAGCAGGTTAATCAACTATTCATACCCTTTATCCAGGGGGATAGCAGTATTAACCGGCGTTTTGGCGGTTCCGGATTGGGGTTGTCGATAGTTAAAAACCTTGTCGATATGATGGGAGGGCAAATAAAGGTTTTCAGCACTCCAGGGGAGGGTTCTACCTTTATTTTTCAGTTGTCATTAACTGTGGATAAAGAAAAAGAAGATGTTTATGTTAAGGCGCTGTCATCCAACCACTTCAGGGATATAAGGACATTGGTGCTGGAAAAAACCGGCTCTAATATGAACCTGATTGAAAACTATCTCAGTGCATTTGGTATGCAATGCGAGCTTACAACCTCAGAGGTCAGTGCATTGAGTATGCTTGAAGCTGCCGACGGCAAATTTGCCAAATCTTTCGATCTGTTTATAGTGGATTATGATACCCCTGTGGAAAAGGGCTTTAAGTTTATCGAGTCTATACGCGACAACAACAGAATAGTTAAAATGCCGAAGATAATCCTGCTTCTTCCGATGCTGAGGGAAGATTTATTCGATAAACTCAACGAATATGAAATTGATATGGGTATAGGCAAACCTATTATTCCTTCTGTTCTCTTAAACGGTATTTTAGATATATTTAACTTAAAAGCGGTTTCATCTACCCAGCTATCTTCTAAAACGGAGACCGATTTATCCAAGCGCGGCAGGCAATTAACCATTTTAGTAGCGGAAGATAATAAAACTAACCAACTAATTGCCAAATCGGTTCTTCATCAGGCCGGAATTGAAGCGATTATAGCCGGAGATGGCCAGGCGGCAGTCGAGTTGTATCAGCAGAATAATAACAAAATAGACTTAATCTTGATGGATCTTCACATGCCGGTAATGAACGGTTATGAGGCTGCGCAGGAAATAAGAAAGATGTCAGATAGTGTCCCTATCGTAGCGATGACAGCTGATGTAATAATGGGGGTAAAGGAAAAATGTGAACAAAGTGGAATATACCACTATATCAGTAAACCTTTTGACCCTGATCGTTTAATCCAGAAGGTAAAAGATGTTATTAATGAGCAAGATAACAGTATGGCTCAATCAATGCCTATGCTGGATCAGTCGGCTGGGTTAAGTAATGTTGGTGATGATTCTGAATTATACCGCCAGGTATTGAATGAATATCTAAATGAGAATCGGGATACCACGCATAAACTTGCCTTAGCAATAAAAGAAAAAAGATATTCTGATGCTGTACAAATAGTTCACAAGGTCAAGGGCAGCTCAGGCAGCATCGGAGCCAAGGTAATTTATGAAGCAGCCGTTTTATTACAAAAGGCATTAAAAAAAGAGAAGATGGAGGATATAGTGCCACTGGAAGCAAAATTTTCTCTTCTATTTGAAAGATTACTTAAAGAAGTTGAAAACTTACAGGCTTAATGAGTTGTTATAATTGACAAGGGTTATTTGCAGGGAGGGGTAAAGTTGGTCGAAAAAATATTGGTTGTTGACGATTCTGCTTCAGACAGATTGATCATCCAGAAAATGCTGGAAGATTATAATACTCTTACAGCGAGTGATGGTAACGAGGCTTTGAATCAAATTAATGAGCATAATGACATTGTTCTGATCATCCTTGATTTACATATGCCCAATATGGATGGATTCCAGGTTCTGGCCAAGCTTAATTCTGATAATCGCTATAAGAGTTTACGCACAATAATATTAACAAACTATGATGAGTTGGATAATGAAATCAAAGGGTTAAAACTTGGTGCGGTTGATTTTATCCGAAAGCCTGTGCATATGGAAGCACTGAAAGTTAGAGTGGATGTTCAGGTGAAACTCCTTCGAATTCAACAACTACTTGAGCAAAAACTTCATGATCAGGGCCTAACTTTTGATATAATTTTCAACCAGGCACCACTGGGTATCTCTATCTGCCTTGGAAAAGAGCCTTTACCGATTGAAAACATGCATAAGCTTAGCGTTAATCCAAAGTTTGAAGAAATAACAGGTAGAACAGAAGCAGAATTGATCAAGCTGGGTTGGGAAAAAATAACTCATCCCGATGATCTGGAGGAGGATCTGGAAAATTACTGGAAACTTCAGGCAGGAGAAATAAAAAGCTATGCAATGGATAAAAGGTATATCAAGCCTGATGGTTCAATTGTTTGGGTGTATATGGTTGTTGCTTCCCTGGATTTATATTTGGATAATCAATTTAACCATATCTGCCTGGTTCAGGATATAACCAAGCGAAAAAATGTTGAGGAAAATCTTATTTACAATCTCGAGCATGATCAATGGACCGGTTTATATAATAAAAACTATTTGGAAAATCTATTAAAGAACGACATTATGATGCAGGATAAAGTAAAAAGCGCACTTGTAGGAATTAATTTCAGTCAACTTCATTCACTAAACCTGGTTTATGGATATCAATATACCAGGGATTTAATAAGGACCATTGTTGATTCTTTAAAGAAATTTTGTAGCGATGAACGAATGTTATTTAACATGTATGAACTTCAGTATGCTTTTTACATTAAAGCTTACCGGGAGAAAAAAGATTTAGAAGTATTTTGTGAAGCCTTGGTCGAAGCCTTGGATTCTTTACTCACTATTGAAAGAATCGACGCCGGCATTGGGATAGTTGAAATAGAAGATAACGCTGAGCTGAATGCTGATCAGCTTTTCAAAAAGATGTTGATCGCTTCTGAAAAAGTAATTGATGGATCAGGAAACACAGCGTATTGTTTTTTTGATGATAACATGGAAGCAGAAATTGTCCGCAAAGATGAGATTAAGCGAGTCCTCACCCGGCTTGCAGCTGGTGATGTTAGCGAGAGCTTGTTTCTGCAGTATCAGCCGATTCTAGAACTAAAGACAAATAAAGTGAAAGGATTTGAAGCGCTGGCCAGAATAAAGAGCAACCAGTTTGGTCTTATATCACCCCATGAGTTTATCCCGATTGCAGAAGAAACTAAGTTGATCATTCCATTGGGGGATAAAATAATTTTACAGGCTTTTTATTTTATGAAGAAACTCAGCGATAATGGTTACAGTTCATTGTGCTTTTCAATAAATATTTCCGCGATTCAACTTTTAAGGAAGGGATTTTGTCAGTATATTTTTGATCTAATCCGGGAGATGAATATAGATCCTGAGAATATTTGCCTTGAAATAACAGAATCATTACTGGCGGATGATTATGATGAAATCAATAAAATTCTCGGTGAGCTGAAGAGTTTAGGTATAAAAATAGCGCTCGATGATTTTGGAACTGGTTATTCTTCACTCGCCCGTGAACATGAACTTAATATAGATATTCTTAAAATAGATAAAATCTTTATGGATAAGCTTCTGACATTGAAGCCGGATGAAGCAATAACCGGCGATATTATTTCTATGGCTCATAAACTGGGACACCGGGTTATAGCAGAAGGTGTAGAGGAAGAAAAACAAAGGCGTTATTTAGAGGATAGCAGTTGTGATATGATCCAGGGTTTTCTGATTAGCAAACCCCTTGACGAGGAGTTGGCGATAGAGATAATCAGAAATTCAAGCTTTGCATAGAAACACTGTTCAATAATTGTTGCTACCATGCCAAAAGCAAAACATTCGATTTCTTTTTTTGCTTGTTACTGCAATGATTCAGTTGAGAGAAAGAGAGACAGAATATGAGGGGTCAGCTTAACTTTACTTCCCGAAATGAGTAACTCTTATCTTCAGATACCGCCGTTTTTACATCCATGAGACTATTTCATGCCCAATCAGCTCTGCTAAAAATACAAGGGATAAAGCCGGATAGGATATATCCGTCTTTATCCCTATAGATAGCGTAAACCTGCCTGTCAGCTGACCTTTACAATTATAGCGGCAGCTGTATCTCCGGCAGCACAACCGGCGGCCATCGCATAACCGCCACCCTTAATTACTGCTTCTTCGATAGCCTCAACCAGCAACCGCCCTGCTGTAGGAGCCTGGGGATGGCCGAAGACCATTGAACTACCATAATTATTGAAGTTATTTGCATCGATACCCAGCCCCTTTGCCAGACAGAGGTCATTGGCAATAAAGGGGTTATGATTCTTAATAGCTACAACATCTTCAGCTTTTATTCCAGCCCGTTCCAGGGCCATCTTGGCAGCCGGAACCGGTGCTGCAGGCATAAAAGCTTTTTTAGTCCTGGCAAATCCGTATGATATGAGCTGGATTGTCACGGAAGGATCACTGCTCAGCTCTGCCGCTTTTTCTTTACCGGTAACCAGGATGCCAACGTTACCGTCAGCAGGATGAGTCTGGGCTCCAAAAGTGTGAATGCCTCCTTCCATTACAGGCCTCAACTTTTTAAGAGCTTCCAATGATGTTTTCGATATACCTTCATCTGTCTCAATAAGTTTTGTTTCCTTGCGTGACACTTTTACCTCAACGGGAAACATATAACGCTTCTGGAATTCACGATCGTTGGCCAGGGCATCATTATATTGCTCATAGCGACGCAGGGTAAGTTCATCTGCTTGTTCACGGGTAAACTCTTCTTCTTTAGCTACGTTTTCCGCTGTGTTAATCATGCCCAGACCGGTCGCAGGGTCGCATCTCATGTTATCCATATTCCAGTTTTCTGCAATCACTTCTCCTCCCGGTCCCATCGGGTTAGGCCAAATTGTATGCGGACCATTGGAAGTACGGTCTACCATTAAGCAATAAGCAGTGCCAACACTTCCCATTTCAACAGCCATTCCTGCATTGCACAGAATGGTTGTTGAGGTTGAACAGGCCTGCATCATGGTTACCCCGGGAATATCAGGCGCTCCCATCTGCACAGCAGCCCAGGTCGAGCCAAAAAATACCCTGTGTTGCCCAATTGTTATACCAAGGTAAAGGTAGTCCAGAACCTTTGCCGGATCAATTCCCCGGTCGGCAAACCAGCGTTTACTGGTCGCCGCACCAAGATCGATTGCATTTTCGTTTTGTAAACTTCCCTGCCATTTACTGAAGGGTGTACTATAATATCCCTTGTAGGGAATATAAGCTTTACTAAACATAATGATGCTCCTTTCTTATTTACCCTTAAATTCAACCGGAGTGCCCGGAGGGGCAGACAAGCCGGCTAATGCATCTTCTGTAGCAAAAATCTCATGTAACTTCTGCAGTTCCAGCTCTACTGCTTCCTTAATTGAAACCTTTGACTGTGCATCAATCAGCTCATTGGCCATTTTTAAAGCCACCGGCGCTTTCCTGGAAATATATTTTACCATTTTAGATGCAAAGTCGGAATTTACACCTTCAGGTGCCTGTCCGGTTAGTAAGCGTTTGACATTTACATCTGTAAAAGCACCCTTAATATCTTCAAGCTCTTTAGGAAGCTCCCGCGGAGCATATTTGTCGAACTTACCTTCTGTAACCAACTCTTTAATCGCTGTTTCTGTTTGAGCCGGCTCTACCAGTTTTTTTACAATTCCCATCTGGAAAGCTTCTTTAGCATTAATGCCTTTACCCGTGAAAACAAAGTATTTTGCCAGTTCCCGGCCAAGATGTCTTTCGATCCTGATCATCCCGCCCAACCCTGGGAAGATCCCAATATTGGTTTCGGGGAAACCGAAAGTACCGTTCGGGGTTGCAACAATAGCCTGGCAGGCTAAAGCCAGTTCACTTCCACCACCCAGGGAAAGGCCATCCAGCAGGGCTATTGTCAGTTTTTCTGAGTTTTCTATTCTCAACAAAAATTCCTGGCCTTTACGGGTAAAGTCGTACGTTTTGTCGACAGTATTGTTTTTTATATTATCAACGAAGAACTTGATATCGGCCCCGGCGATAAATGCTTTTCCTGCGCCGCTGAAAACTATTCCTTTTAAAGATTGATCTTTTTCTGCCTGGTCAAATTTAGCCACCAACTGATCAACTACCTGAGGGTTCAGGGCATTCATTGCCTCGGGACGATTAATAATTATATAAGCAATATCATCCTTAACTTCCAGGTCGACAAATTTAAATTCAAAGGGTTTGCCCAGTTGTTTCTGCTTTTCCAGTAGAGCAGGCACTTTGAAATCGGGATGTCTTTCGCCCATATTTTTAACCAGCTGACAAGCCTTTTCGACTCCAACCCGGTTAATCATTTCGAACGGGCCATAGCGCCAGCGTAAACCAATCTTGGCTCCTCGATCTGTATCTTCAATGCTGGTTACACCTTCTTCAACCATGGTAGCTGCAACACCCATTACTGCTGCACACATCCGATCAGCAACAATATCAATTTTTGAAGGATCTACTTCGCCGCTTAAATCCCAATCATCTCCGGAATCAACCTGCTTTTTCAAAATTTCCGGCGCTGCATAAAATGGCCCTATCTCTTTGCTTAACGTATTGGCTGAGTGTAAAGCAATTGGCACACCGGTAACATTGATAAGCTCAAAGGTTCCCATTCCGATCCCGAAAGCTTTTTTCGAAGCAGCTTCGATTGTCGGAATATTTGCCACTCCTTCTTCATATATACGAATTGCTTCAACATACCAGGGAATAAAGAAACGGTTGACCGCAAAACCGGGAGAATCTTTAACCAGTATCGTGGTTTTGCCGTGTAGTTTACTGATCAGCATTGCTTTCTCAATTGTTTCTTTGCTGGTGCCTTCATGTGGTATTATCTCGAGCAAACGATTTTTGGCCGGGTGGTAAAAGTAGTGCATTCCGACGACCCTGTCCGGGCGTTTTGTATACTTAGCCAGGTTTTTTACATAAAAACTGGATGTGTTTGTGGCCAAAATTGTTTTTTCAGAACAAAGTTTGTCAAGCTTTGCAAAAAGGTCGCCCTTAACTTTTTCATCCTCAAACACTGCTTCAAGAACCAAGTCGGCATCAGCCAGTTGCTCAAAATCTGTCGTACCTGTAATTCTGCCGAGAACTTCTTCAACCTGGTCGGGTGTAAAGATTTTTCGTTTTACACCTTCATCCAATGTTTTTTTGATTCCAGACAAGCCGCGCTGCACAAACTCCTCTTTTATGTCAAGAAGAACAACTGATAATCCTTCCTGAGCCATTTTTTGGGCTATGCCGCTGCCCATATTACCAGCACCGACAATTCCCACTTTAAAAGGTCTGTCCATAAAAAAATCCTCCTTGTAAAAAAAGATATTATTGTGTAAATACGGAAATTGCTAAATAACTGTCTCCCGCAATTTCCCCCATTCCTGATTAAATATAGCCTGAGGCATTTTTTTCAAGTTGTCCGCAATGAGTGGCTTAAAGTTCATCTGTGCCAAAATGTCTTTTTCCAGATCAATACCAGGAGCAATTTCAATTAAAGTTAATCCTTCCGGTTCAAGTGAAAATACTGCCCGTTCGGTGACATAAAATACTGGTTGTTTTATTTTCCTGGCGTATTTACCGCTAAAGGTAATTTGATCAACCTGGTCAACAAATTTTTTAGCCCGGCCTTCGCTTACTATCTTAAGCATTCCGTCCTTAACTGCTACCTCAAGCCCACCTGCAGTAAAAGTTCCGCAAAAAACTACTTTGCGCGAGTTCTGGCTAATATTTATAAAGCCTCCACTCCCAACAACTCTACCGGTGAATTTAGTAACATTTATATTACCGTCTTTATCGATCTGAGCCATACCCAGATAAGCCAGATCAATACCCCCACCATCATAGAAATCAAATTGGGCATGGTGCTCGATTATAGCATCGGCATTGTAAGTGTGACCGAAGTCAGGCGGGCTGGCCGGTACACCCCCAATAGTCCCTGATTCTGTTGTTAAATACATTAAATCGGAAACTCCTTCTTCCGCAGCCACAGCGGCAACATCAGAAGAAACTCCTATGCCAAGGTTAACAATAACATTGGGAGTTAACTCCATTGAAGCACGACGTGCAACAATTTTACGTTCATTCAGTGGCAGAGGCGGTATGGATGACAGGGGGATCCGAACATCACCTGAGAAGGATGGATTAAAGTATACTGCTTCAGTCTGAAAATGATTTTCATGGTTTTCACATTTAACTACATAATCAACCAAAATACCGGGTACTTTTACCCGCTTGGGATGAATTGATTTTGGTAACGCTATTTGCTCAGCCTGGGCGATCACTATTCCACCGCAATTTTTAGTTGCCTGAGCAAGCGGAAGGGCTTCAAGAAAAATCCCTTCGTTATCCATGGTCAGGTTGCCGTTTTCATCGGCTACAGTGCCCCTTATGATCGCCACATCAACCTTGTAAGTTTTATAGAAGAGATATTCTTCTCCCTCTATCTCAATCACTTTTACCAACTCATCCTTACTACAATCATTCATCCTTCCGCCCTCTATCCTCGGATCGATGAATGTGCCAAGTCCAACCTTGGTTATTAAGCCAGGTCGGTTAGCGGCTATTTCCCGCCATTGCTGAACAACCACTCCTTGAGGCAGGTTATATGCCTCAATTTTATTATCTTCAACTAATTTGCGTAATTTGGGTGCTTGTCCCATATGCCCGGCAATCCATTTTTTTACCAAACCCTTGTAACCAAAGCGGGTTATTCCTCTTTCACGACTATCACCTGCACCAGAACTGGATACAATTGTCAAATTCTTCGGAGATCCTGTATTCAGGAACCTCTGTTCGATTGCCTGGGCGACCTCTTCCGGCCAGCCGGCTAATCCCATAATGCTGATACCGATTGTCGATTGATCTTTAATTAAAGCTGCTACTTCGTCTGCTGTCCTAACTTTAGACACAACCAAACCTCCTATATTTTTACCCAGCTTGCCTTAATTTGACATAAAACTGGGCAGGAAAGTGGCAATCTGGGGAAACGCCATAATTAAAGCAGAAGATACAATTAAAGCAATCCAGAAAGGAATAACCCCGCTGAATACAGTCTCAAGCTTGATTTTTGTTATTCCGGAAGTAACTACGCTAACCACGCCAACGGGCGGCGTTAGGAATCCGATTAATATCATTAGAATGCTCACAATACCATACCAGATGCCGTCATATCCGGCATTGATGATTAGCGGGTAGAAGAGGCTTGTATAAATAACCAGGGTAGCCATGGCATCCATGAAGAAACCGGAAATAAAATAAGCGGCAAAAATTGTAACCAGCAATAACAGGGGAGGCATATCAATCATATAGCTGGTTAGGACAAGTGGAATTTTAGAGACAGATACAAAATTGCCGAATACAACTCCTCCAATAACTATTACCATTAGCATTCCTGTAACCTTAATAGTATCGTAGAAAGCACTGAAAAAATTCTTAATTTGCATCCGCCTGGTCAGCAAGGCGAAAACTAGAGCAAGAAATGCTCCCATAGCGCCACCTTCGGTTGGAGTAAAAACTCCAAGGTAGATGCCGCCCATAGTAAACAGAAAGATCAGGGGCACCGGCCATATTGGTTTTAAGGACCCTAATCTTTCCTGTATGGAAGCCTTTTCCTTACCAGGTGCCAATTCAGGTTTTATCGATACCATAATATAAGCAGTAATGGCTAACAAGGCTGCAGTTATTATGCCTGGTATAACTCCAGCGATTAGAAGCTGACCAATTGATTCTTCTGTCAAAACCCCATAAATAATTAATACTGAACTTGGTGGGATCAAAATGCCCAGAGTGCTACCGGAAGCCACACTTCCTGCAGCCAGGCTATCCTTATAATTCAAGCGACGCATTTCCGGAACGGCAATTGCCGCGATTGTTGCAGTGGTAGCTATAACAGAGCCGGAAACAGCTGCAAAAACAGCACAGGTGACAATTGCAGCAATTGCCAGTCCACCTTTTATATGGCCTAACCATTTGTCAAAGGCAAGAAAAATATCTCTTCCCATTCCAGAGGAACCGATAAACATGCCCATTAAAGTAAACATGGGAATAACACTCAAACTATAACTATGAGCATTGTTAAAAAGATCAGTGCCAAGTTTTGCCAGGGCTGCAGAAGGGCTAATGATTGCACCATACCCCACTACACCAACCAGAAGCATAGCGAAACCGATTGGTACCCTGAGCAAAATTAAAACAAATAATAATATTACACCTAGTAAACCGATTAGCTCAGGACTCATCAACTTCTTCTCCCCTTAATTTTTTTATTGATTCAACAAAATCCCACATTAAAGCAATTACCAGCACCAGCATCCCAATGGCAGCTAGATAAATCCATGGATGAATTGGCCAACGTAAAACGCTTGTGAATTGACCGACAGATTGAATTCTTTGTGCATATTGCAATGTATGCCAAAACGCTAATGAAAACATCCCGACTCCAATTATTACACTGAATAAATCCAGGATCCCCTGAATTCTAATTTTGAACTTTGAGTAAAGAATAGTTATAAACAGGTTTTCCTTTTTAAACTGGGCAACCGCAAAAGCAAAAAAAACAGAAATTGCAAAAAGGAGCCGCGTCAGTTCAAAGGTTCCGGAGATCGGCCGGTTAAAAAAATATCTTCCAACCACATCGCCGACTGTTAGAAAAAGCATAATAAAAATAGCAAGTATCGCAATCCATGCAGCGGCTTCGGTGATATTGCCTATAACACGTTTTATTAAATTCATTCAGACCACCTCTATAATAGCTCCGGCCTTCAGCTTTAAATTTAGCTAAAGGCCGGAGCACATATTTTACTGGCTACCGGTACTGCTCAGCATACTGAAGCACCAGATCATATAGTTCCTGACCAGGCTTCCCGGCATCCTCCAACTCCTGAACCCATCCCTGAATAAGAGGGTCCACGGCTTCGTGGAAAGCTGCCATATCATCATCGGAGAACCTGACAATATTCAAACCTTCTTCTACTGCAAGATCCATTGCATGTTCTATCTCTTCATCATATTGTTTCCCGATTTTTTCAGGGAACTCATCAAGCAATGCCATAATTGCCTCTTGATCCTGTGGTGCGATGTTGTTCCAACGATCAAGGTTCATGAAGAATATAAACGGGGTAGTATACATGTCAAGCTCAATTATAGTGTCTGTTACTTCAATCAAACGGAAGGAGATTAAAGCTGAGGGAGCCATGAACGAACCGGTTACGATTCCGCGATCCATGGAGTCGTATAAATCACTAACCGGCAGAGTAACAGCAACCGCTCCAATTTCTTCTATTACGTCATTGTAAATTGGGCCTGGAGACCTTAGCTGCAAGCCTCTCAGTTCATGCAATTCATCTGCGTTTCCCTTCATTAACAGGTGGCCGAGATCAGAACCCCCGAACCAAAGCAACATTGTGTCTGTAAATTCATGTTCTCTTAACATTGGGGTAATTGCAGCCGCAGTTAAGTTTGCCTGTAAAGCAGAGTTAAAAAGGAATGGGTATTCAAGAACCTGGGCCATCGGGAAACGTCCCGCAGTATATGCCGGAAGCACAAAACCCATATCAACGACTCCACTGACTACTGCATCGTAAGTGTCACCAGGAGCTGCCAGCGCATTCCCCGGATGAATAACAATATTAATCCTACCCTCTGTTGCATCAAGTACGTCAGCTGCAAATGGTTCAAGAACATTTGTGTGAAGGGGATGCATAGCCGACATGAAGTGGTTTAGATGTAATTCCATCGATGCTGCTTCCGGAGCAGGGGCTTCACCATTCTCTGTTTCTTCTTCTACTACAGTGCCACTATTTCCACCACAGCCGACAAGCATGGTGATACAAAGTAACAAAATGAACATGACAAATAATTTATTTTTGATATTCGTTGACATTAAAATCCTCCTCGTTAGAAATTAATTAATACCATTTAACCAGTGTAACAATTTCTTTTCTGATCACCCCCTGTTTTATTAAGCTGTTTTACAGTTTAAGACGATTTATAGACAAGGTTTGTATAAGTTTTTGAGAAGCTACCTTACCAAAACCACAATGCAATTCCTATGCCATAGTCAATATTATCAAACCATTCATTAAGTTATTGCTATTAAAGGGAATAGTTACAGTAATAATAAAAATAAAACAATGTTGCATATATGGTTCAATAATTTATAGTAATTTCTCCATTTGTAATTAAATAGGTTCATTTATTATTTCCAGAAACAACCAATACTATCGGAAATAATTCTATCTATTCTAACCATTATTGACTGTTAGCTTTTTATATGTATTTATAAATCAGATTTTGGCATATTATTTGCAGTAAGCAGTTAAGCGTAGTTAATTATTGTAATTGATGAGTTATTGCTGGCAAAGACGGAAAGATGAAATATGAGTAAAAAGTATGAAGGAAAGGAGCAGCTGTCTATAAATTGTATCAACAAATAATTGCAGAGGTGAAATATGTCTAAAAAATACTTAGGTTTATCTTTGGCAGTCGCGGTTTTAATAACAACAGCATTAATACCGCCTTTCTACGATCTCACAATGGCAGGCAAAAACACCCTTGGCCTATTGTTAGCTGGTCTTATTTTATGGATTTTTAATGTGATACCAATCTCTGTCACGGCAATTTTACTAATTGTTTTACAACCTGTATACGGGATTGCCAGTATTGGTGAAGCGATTAAAAATTTTGCAAGCCCGGTTGTTTTCTTTGTTCTTGCCTCATTTGGACTATCGCTTGCTATTACATCTACCCCTTTGGCTTATCGCATGTTGAGGAAATTATTTTCATTTTCTGGGAATGATTCAAAAAAAATTCTTTTAGTATTCATGATTACTACATGTCTCTTGTCCTCAATTATGTCAAACGTTCCTGTTGCTTCGCTAATGATGGGGCTAGCTCTGGGAATATTAACTCGCATGGATGGTGAGAAGAAAGATTTGAATTTTGGAAAAGTCTTAATGATCGCCATTCCTTTCGCCGGAATGATAGGTGGAATTATGACTCCTGCCGGTAGCTCTATTAACATTTTAGCGCTTGATTTACTAAAAAGTTATACTGAAATTAGAGTTACTTTTTTGGAATGGATGCTTTACGGTTCTCCTATTGCTGTCTTAGTTTTACCAATCAGCTGGTATATCCTGATCAAATTGTTTAAACCAGAAAATATTGATCAGAAAATAATTACTGATTTTATGGATAAAAATGTTGACAATAAGCTGAGTTCTAAAGAAATAAAAGTATTGGTTATTGTAATAACTATGATTATCCTTTGGGTATCCAGTACATGGATTCCAGCATTTGATTTAACCCTTATTGCCCTCTTGGGATTAATAGCTTTCTTTTTGCCCGGTATCGAGGTTTTGAACTGGAAAGAATATCAGAGCGGCGCTAGCTGGGAAGCAGTTGTGATGATCGGAGGAGTTATTTCGATTGGTACTGCAGTTGTCACTACCGGGGTTGGCGAATGGATGTTAGAAGCTTTAATGGGTAGCTTGACCCAACTTAGTATTTTTTGGTTGTTATTTGTGCTTGGAATAGCTTTGGCTGTTCTCCACCTGCCTTTACCAATCGCCCCGGCCATGGTTACTGTTTTCGCCGCACCGCTAACTGGTTTGGCAATTATGATGGGAATACATCCAGCCCTTCTGGTAGTTCCCCTGGCATTTTATTCAGGAGCATGTTTGATTATACCGCTTGATGCTGTTCCCCTGATAACATATACTCAGGGTTACTATTCTATGGGTGACATGTTTGTCAGCGGTGCAATAACTACGGTGATTTGGGTGCTATTAACTGCTACCTGGATGCCAATCGCTGGAAGAATAGTTGGCATTTTTTAATAAATCAGGTTAATTAGAAAAGAGTCGCAGGTTCGGAGGCGGCTCTTTTCTATCGTTCAATTCGGCTTGACGGATCGCTTCGTCTTGGAGAAAAGGCTAATGGTTTTAGGTCCTGGTTAAACATGCCTCTAATTCTTTCGTGTATAAATATCACTTGTTTGGTAGGTATTTAGCATTGTTGCGTGGAAAAATAGTTGACAAAATATTTTTGGTTGCGATTGTCAAGAAAATGTGAGCCACTCGCCAGAACAGTATCTTTTGGCTGTGTTTCTCGAAAAACCAAGTATTTTAGCTATTGTTCTTGGAGACATCTTTTCATGTTAGTGTAGATGATGAATCTTTTGGTAAAGGGTTACTTCTATCGTCACCTTCTCACTCCTATCCAGCCTTTTTTAACTCTCATGACTTTACAGGTTATTTGTGGAAGTCGATCACTTTTTCTCTGGTGTTTTGCTTAAAAGCGAATCACTTTTATAGTAGCGTTTGCAATCAAGGATTGTATCGGAAAAACACTTGACAATAGAAACAATATATTATTAAATATATGTTAACCATGGCTAACAATTTTTAATAATTATTTGACAATATCAAACTGCGAATGTTTCATAAATCAGAAGCAATAAAAAGTTTGTATTTTTTTTAAAATAATAGTTAGCTTTGGCTAATATAATAAACTATACCCTTCGACCGAAAGGATCTGGAATGACATTAAGAAAACTATTTCTCTGTATATTTGGGTTGGCAGTTCTTACTTCTACTGTATTATTACTGGGAATAGAAGAGGTTCTTGTTCCAATGAGGCAGGTTAACCCGGGAATTTTTGCGTTGCTGATACTAATGCAGGTTCTTACTCTTCTGGTTCCGGCAATGCAATGGCAGTACCTGTTAAAAAAAATGAAACAAAAATTATCTCCGGGGCTTGTTTTAGCCGTTATTCTTGCTGGTAACTACGTAGAAAGTGTTACCCCCGCAGCTAAACTGGGGGGTGAAGCGGTTAAAGTTTATCTTTTCCATAAGCACAGTAATCTAGATTATGATCGCCTTTCCGGCATTTTATTAGCTCTTAAATATTTTTCTATGTTGCCTTTTGTTGGTTTAGCATCGATTTTTGCCGGTTTTGCATTTATTAGTTTTGAATTACCGCGCCTGGCTCTTTCAGCTTTTGTTTTTTTGTTTCTTATTTTTACAGCTCTTCTGCTTGTTTATTATAAGGCAGGAAAAGAACCTGACCCGGATTTTGTTCAGATTTTTCCGTTCAGCTTATCTTCTGCCTCAAGCCAAAAACATATTCCAAGGATCATCGGGAGGCGCCTCTTGGTTGTTAAAGGCAAACTGTTAAAGGTTAAAGCATTTGTTGTTCGTGCAGCCAGGCATTCTCGAAAGATGACTAACCGATTTGAGAGCGTTGTTCTTGTTGGTACCGCAACACTGGTTTGGTTTGCCTATCCCGTTAAAACGTACCTGGTAGCCTGGATGCTGGGGTTGGAGATAACCCTGATGCAGATGGCAGTTGTTACATTTACGGCTTACCTGGTTAGCATGGTCCCGCTTATGCCCGGAGGACTCGGCTCATTCGAGGCAACGATGGCCCTGATGTTTGCCTTGATTGGTTATAGCCCGGCGGAAGGCTTAGCTGTAGCTTTAATTACGCGTCTTATCACGTATTGGTTCCCCCTTTTATTGTCTGCGGTGGCTGCAGCTTACCTGGCTATGCTCCGGGTTCATCACGTAAAAAGTATGGCCGGGAAAAGAATTTGTCAGGGTGGCAGGGTTGGTTCCGAAACTTAGAAATAGCAACTGGTTAAAAGTGACCTTAAAGTTTATCAGGAGGTAGAGATGAATAATAAAAGTCAGTCTGAAACAGTAGTATTAAGCAATATAACCAGGGAACATAAAAATCGTAGAATGCCTGAATGGAAGTCGCCATTTTTTAAATTATCGCAGTTTACTGAAAGGCTGGCCGTTCGTTTTAATAGTGTTGCCGGCCTTTATTTCAAGCTATTCTACAAAAATATGTTAGCCAGGGAGGTTGCACTGACCGATTTAACGCCAGGCGATGCTGTGCTACATATTGGCGGAGGTTCATACCCTTTTACAGCAATATACCTTGCTGAAAAGGGCTACCAGGTAGATGTCTGCGATTGTAACAGAGAGGCGGCAAATTTATCTGAAAAGATGGTTTATCGATATGGGCTTACCGACCGGATTGATATTTATCACAAAAATGGTTGTGTAATCGATAGCTCAAAATATGCGGCCGTATGGGTTTCGTTAAACATCTGTCCCAAGGAGAAAGTTTTAGAACGGACCTGGGAAACCCTTAGACCAAAAGGTCTCCTGATTTATCGTAAACTACCTGCCTGGGTGGCGCTGTTTGGAAAAAGAGATGTAACTTTTTACGGAGGTGTAAAGTGTGGCATCAAGAAAGCGCTATCTGGTTTTGGCGCTGAGAGTCTAATTCTTGAAAAGCCTGTTGAACAAGAGTCAGTGGTTAATTAGATCTACGTAAAAAAAGCAGATAAAGAGTCCGCTGTATGCAGGCACTACTTGGAAAATCTATTAATAATGGGGCCGGCCATAATTTAGCCTAACAAGTTTGGAAGGAGGGTAGTTGCAATGAAGATCATTCCCAGGTTGGTAGCAATTCTGGAAAAAATAGTAGCTGGCAATAAAACCCTTGTCGGCTTATATGCCAATTTTTACAGTGATGTAATCGAAAACGAAATAAAATTGGCTGCAATTTCTGCCAAAGACCGCGTTTTAAACATTGGCTGTGGAGGAATTCCTTTTTCTGCCTTACTTATTGCAAAGTTAAGCGGGGCAAGAGTTTGGGCTGTAGATTGTGACATGAAAGCTGTTCAGGTTGCCCGGTGTTGTGTGGCCGCACAAAAGCTGGACCACCTGATAACAATAGTACACCTTAACGGGGTTGATCCTGTTCCCTTCGATTTCGATGTTGCCCTGGTTGCTTTACAGGCAAGGCCAAAAAAAGCAATTCTGGATAACCTTTTGCAAACAGGGAATTCGAATTGTCGCCTGATTTTTCGCCGCCCCCGCCGTGAGATGGCGCATCAGTATGATTTATTGCCGCCAAAGCCAGTCTATAGTGATATTGTCGGGCAGGATAAAACAACTTTTGATAGTTCAGTGCTTTATGCCAGCTGAAATAATATTTAGCAGTCTGTGTTTATTAGCAGGGCTTTAACCAAGTATTCGGGAGGTAATAATGTTAACTGATACCGATAAAAGAAACTATGGGAAAAAAATATATTCTTGCAGTGAATGGGCCTGTAGGCCGAACCAACATCATTTTGATCCATAAATAAAACAGATTCAAACGGAGGATATATTCAATGAAAAATATTATGAATAAGAAACTGTTAGTTGCTATTGTTTTAGCGGCACTTATTCTCTTCACTATAGCTCCTGTTGCTGGCGCTCATAGCGAAATTACAGGGGATGCAGATTTCATGGAAATCATGGAAGAGATTGGTCACGACCTGGAGCATATTCACGAGGATATGCACACAGTTGCATTTTCAATGAAGATCATTTCTTACAGTACCGTTGCGATTGCCGTTTTGATGCTTGTGGCTGTAATTATGATCAACCGCAAAAAAGCTTAATATAAACTGGAATAACCTTTGGGTTTAAGGTTCGGCCTACTAAATAAAAATGGAAAGGCAGAAAAATGACAGTAATGGTAATTGGAGGAGATCATCTGGGCAATATTAATAGTCAGCTTAAAGAACAGGGTTTCGAAAAGATAAAGCATCTGACAGGGCGCAAAAAAAGCCCCATCAACGAGATGATTTCCGATAAATTGGACTTGGTTCTGGTCCTAACCGATTATGTGGGGACAGACCTGTCCAGGGTGGTAAAAAACAAGGCGAAGCAATATGATGTGCCTGTTATATTCTCTCGCAGATCCTGGTCATGTATTACCAAAGAAATGGAAAGAGTCTGCTGCCGGAGCTGTTGTAACAACAGGAGCAGTTCTGTTTAAGCTGCCGCAGATTGCAACAAATGTTGCAGGGGAGGTTGCAATTGTCATACAACCGGAACAAAGAACTGAATTATTCAATGAGCAGGGTGAGTCTCTGTTCTCTGAAGCCGGGGAGCAGTGCAGTAGTAATCACTGTTCCCGAACACCCATTACTTAGTTCGCTCGGTCTAAGGCCGGGTAAAAAAGTGCAGTGCCGCGGGCGTCAACTATTCGGCGGGCCATTGCTGATTGAAACGGGAGAACGCCAGGTGGCCCTGGGTATGAAGATTGCTGAAAAGGTTATGATTGATCTTGTCTGAAGGAGATAAAATGAAGCAAACAGTATTGTTAATGGGTACACCGAATGTAGGGAAAAGCGCACTGTTTAATCGCCTGACCGGATTGAATGTTCGGGTTGCAAATTACAGTGGTACTACTGTAGACTATGCCAGCGGCATAATCAGACAATGTGAGCGGAAAGTAAATATTATAGATGTTCCAGGCACTTATTCGCTATGTGCGACCTGTGAAGCAGAAGAGGTTGCTGTGGAGATGGTTTGTGGAAAAAAAGGTTCAAAGTTAGCCCAAAAACCTTCAACAACTTGTTGTGAACAGAAAAACTCTATTAGCCCGGATGATAGCAGTTCACCTGCGTTAATAGTTTATGTGCTTGACGCGGGAAATTTTGAAGGCGGCCTCTATCTGCTATTACAGTTGATTGAGATGAATATTCCCCTTGTAGTTGCCTTAAACAGGGGAGACCTGGCCTTTGAAAAAGGATATATCATTGATGTTAAAGCTCTTGCTGCTATCCTTGGTATCGCAATTGTTCCAACAATTGCGTTAAGTGGTGAAGGGGTTGAGGAACTTAAAAGCCAAATATTTAACCTGCTTGTTTCCAAAAATGCAGGACCGGACAAGGTTACGAGTAGTGTAGCAGCCTCATGGGATAATGTTGAGATGATTATGGAAAAGGTATTACGAAAAACCGGGTCGCAGGTAAGTAGCAGCCGCAAAAAGTGGGAACGCCGTTTAACTAAGCCCTGGCCGGGTTTGATGCTGGCTGTATTGCTTCTTATTATTGTATTTGCCGGTATTATAGGAGTTGGCATGGGACTGAGACGTTTTATTCTTTTACCCCTGTTTAGAGATTTAATAATTCCACCCCTGGCTTCTCTTGCTGCTTTTTTAATACCACCAGGCATGATCCAGGATATCTTCATCGGTGAATATGGTTTTTTGATCAAAGGGATTGAATGGCCTTTTACCCTTGTATTGCCATATGTTTTATCTTTTTATTTTGTATTAAGTTTAATTGAAGATAGTGGCTATATGCCACGCCTGGCAGTTTTACTGGATGGTTTATTTAAAAGGTTGGGTCTGCCTGGAACGGGGATAATACCGCTTATGCTTGGGTACGGCTGTGGAATACCGGCGATTATGGCTACCAGGGCGCTGGGGTCTCGAAAAGAGCGGCTTATGGTTACAATCCTAATTTGCCTTGCCATACCCTGTATTTCACAGACAGGAGCATTCATATCGCTTTTGGCCGCCCGTTCTGTATTTGTGATGATTGCTCTTTTTGTTTTAAGTTGGCTGGTAATGATTGCAGCAGGATTGTTCTTAAACCGTTTTATTGAGGGAACCAGGCCGGAAACACTGATGGAGATACCGGATCTTCTTCTCCCGCGCCTTGATGTTGTGGCCAAAAAGTTGTGGTTACGTTTAAAGCTGTATGTTACTGATGGTGCTTTACCAATGTTTGGCGCTGTGGCCGGAGCGTCAGTTCTTTATGAAACAGGTTTGATGGCTTACTTTGGCAGAGCAATCAGCCCGTTGGTTACTTATTGGCTCAGACTGCCTGAGGAAGCAGCCGCACCTCTTATCCTTGGCATACTACGCCGTGAGTTGGCTGTTTTACCCTTGTTAGATCTTGAACTCAGCACGCTGCAACTCTTTACGGGTGCGGTAGTTGGCCTCTTTTATGTGCCGTGCATAGCCATCGTGGCAACTGTAGCCCGAGAATTTAAATTAACTTTTGCCCTGGCAGTTCTTCTTCTTACCACTTTTGTCGCATTCCTTTTCGGAGGGGTTATTGCCCGCCTCGGATCTTTGCTGATCTAATCTAAATAAAAACTTACTCAAGTAATAGTGAACATTGAAATTATTATTTTATTTACCCTTACAGGAAATAATGATTCTCAGTTAAGCCTATGTAGTTGTGTAAAATCGAGGAGCCATTTCGAAATTTCTCTCGGTTGGCCTGTTTTTTCAACAATCACATTCAAACCGAAGGTGAAGAGATGTAGTTCCTCGAATTCACACAACTACATAGGCTTAACTTCTGAAAAAGCAAATTACACTATAATGCAATGTGAAAATTTTATGAAACAACTTGATGAATTCGAAGTCTTATTAATAGGAGGCGAGGAAGTGACCGATTTTGAAGAAATATATACGGAATACTTTTCTGATGTATATAAATATGTGCTAACCCTGTGCCGGAACGAGTCTGTTGCGGAAGAAGTAACCCAGGAATCTTTTTTTAAAGTTTTAAGAAATATAGATAATTTCAATGGAAGTTGTAACCTATTTGTGTGGCTTTGCCAGATTGCTAAAAACACGTATTTCTCACTATCTAAAAAACAGAAGTGGATTGTTTCGGAAGTAGACACCGATTTTCCGGATGTGCTGTCTAACTTAGAAAAGGATTACTGTGATAAGGAAACAGCAAAAAGATTACATGCTCTTATTCATAATCTTAATGATCCTTACAAAGAGGTGTTTACTCTCAGGGTATTTTGAGAACTGCCTTTTTCTCAAATCGGGGAGCTGTTCGGGATGACTGACAGCTGGGCAAGGCTGATTTTTCATCGGGCAAAAAAGAAATTACAGGAGGCTATAAAATGAAACTTTCTTGTGACATTATTAAAGATTTGCTGCCGTTGTATCATGATGATGTTTGCAGTAATGATAGCAAAACAATGGTGGAGGAACATCTCGCTAATTGTGATGATTGCAAAGCTGAATTGCAGGCTATGGATGGATTAACTATTACAGGGACGGAGAAGAATATGAATAAAGCCAGGGCGGTAAAAAACATTTCTATTAAATGGAAAAGAGGGATGAAGAAATCTCTACTGGAAGGTATCTTAATTGCTATTGTAGCCTTTGCCCTGGTCGCGCTCGTTCTATATGTTTTTATTGGATTTAGGGTAGTTTCTATCTTTTGACGATTGGAGATAACAGTGAAAAATTATAATCTACCTCTTTCTGAATAGCCCCTGCCAGGATATTATTCTAAGCTGCAGCTTGCTTCCTCTCGGCAATTCCACTTGGTTTATATTATACATTGACATAATTCGATATGATGTGCATAATAGTCACATCGATATTATTAGATGTGAGGTTCGGTATGGTCAATAGCCAGGATTATAGAGAGATTTTTAAAGCATTGAGCAGTAGTAAAAGGTTGAAAATTGTCGATATGCTATCTCATGGAGAGCTTTGTGCCTGTATGATTTTAGATATACTTGATATGTCACAGTCGACTTTATCTCACCATATGAAAACTTTATGTGAGAGTGGGCTTATCAATAGCCGGAGTGAAGGAAAATGGATATATTATTCACTTAACAAGGGAATCATCAGCAATTTAGAATTTTTTTTTAATACAATTGCTACCGACATAAAATGCCGTATCAATATAAAGGATGCAAACTGTTGCAAGGGTTGTGAAAAAGATGAGTGAGGGGCTGCAGTGCAGTTGTTCGGAAAACGTTAGTTTTTCTGATGATAAATTAACAGTTGATGCTCAAACGAACAAATGGGTATCAGGCATAATCCATACTTCACGAAGGATTGTGCCGGTAGTTTCCTCAGAACTGTTTTTTAAAGATATTGTTGGAGCTTGGAAGGTTCGCTGGGGTATTGGCAGGGATAATTATCTGATTCCTCCCGGGCTTTATGCCATTGGCCAACCGGATCATTCATCTCCTGTGTTAGTAAGTGCAAACTACAAACTGACCTTTGATGTTCTGAGAAGAGAACTTTCAGGTTTAAGCTGCTGGCTGTTAATTCTTAATACAAAAGGAATCAATGTATGGTGCGCTGCGGGCAAAGGAACTTTCGGCACAGATGAGCTAATCAATAGTATCAGAGCTACTGGACTGGATACGATAGTATCCCACAGGAAATTAATATTACCTCAACTGGGCGCGCCTGGCATTAAGGCTCATGAAGTGGCCAGGATAAGCGGCTTCTCTGTAATATACGGCCCCGTTAAAGCGAGTGACATAAAAAGATATCTTGAATCAAACTATACAGCTACAAAAAAAATGCGTACTGTTTACTTTACAATGTTGGATAGGCTTGTCCTGACAACAGTAGAGTTGGTACAGGCTGCAAAAATTTCCTTAATGGTATTCGGGATATTGTTCCTGGTGAACTTGATCGCTGCAAAACCATTCGGGTTTTCAGATATCTTAGTATATGTCGGCGCAGTGGTGACAGGCACGGTGATCACACCCCTGCTGCTTCCTTATATTCCGGGCAGGGCTTTTTCCTGGAAAGGCTGGTTGTTGGGGTTGATCTGGACAGCGCTTTTTGCCTGGGCGAACAGCTGGTATACTCCTGAGTATGTGATACTCACCATAGGGTACCTTTTGTTGTTGCCCCCTGTTTCTGCTTTTCTGGCCATGAATTTTACAGGTTCATCAACATATACTTCTTTTTCAGGCGTTATCAAAGAAATGAAAGTAGCAGTGCCGCTGATAGCTCTTTCTGCAGTAGTAGGAGCGGTGTTGGTGTTGATTAGCAAAATTTCAGCATAAAGAGGAGTAAATTATGACACTGAAATATTTAAAAAACGTTTCAACCCTTAAGTTTTCAGCTGAAAAATGTATTGGGTGCGGAAGATGTATTGAAGTATGCCCTCATCAAGTATTTGATATGCACAAAAAAAAGGCTTTGATAATAGATAAAAACCGTTGTATGGAGTGTGGTGCCTGTGCAATTAACTGTCCGGTAAGTGCAATCGGGGTTAATTCCGGGGTGGGTTGTGCTGCAGCCGTGATTATTGGATGGCTTCGTGGAAGTGAACCAATTTGTGATTGTGCAGGAAGTGAGGGATGCTGTTGAGTAACCCCTTTCTTGCGGTTAGCTTTTATTAAGCAATTTGCCAGGGGTTGCTTTCAGCTATTTTTCTTTTCCCCCTGATTGATCAAGATTCCAGGGTCAAAATTACTGATCGGGCCCCTGTAAGGTTCACCACGGTTCTGCAGGTGTGCTTTTCCCATGTAAGTTATTGCCGCTACGGGACAAAAGCTATAGCAGCGCAGGCAGATTACACAGGTACCCCTGGTTTTTATCAGCGAACCGTCATAATATAAGTTATCAACGGGACAGAGACGGACGCACTCGCCACAATCAATGCAGATGTTACGATCAACGTCGATATCATTTTGCAGCTTGTGATAAAAATGACGATATGGACGTCGCTGCAGGGAACCCATAAATCTGGCTATAGGATTAAATCCCTTTCGGAAGGTCTTGCCGCTGGCAATCCGATTGCCAAAATGTTTGATTTTTTGTCCAGTCCGATTCAAAATACTATTAAGGCGTGCAGGTTTGTTTGTATAGGGCAAGCGGATAATGCTTACCGAAACATTGTTTGGCATATAAAAATGTTCGCCCCAGTAGACACTGTAGCCCTTTTCTTCTAACATTGCCGCACCGATAGCAGCGCCGTCGCCTGACCAAAGCCACTGCGTACAAAAAACAAAAGCACTCTTGTTTTGAACCTGGGGTAGTTGATCTATAAACCTTTTCATCGGCAAAGGTATATCAGACCCGTGAATCGGGTAACCAAACCCTGTAAGATCAGCATGTTGTATTAACTGGTCAGCTTCATGAGCAGTCAGTGCCTCAATAGAATAAGCTTTTACCTTCTGACTGTCCCTGGTAAGAGCTTTAGCCAGTTCCTCAGATACCCACCAGGTGTTGCCGGTACCGGAAAAGTAAAAAATGACCGCCCTATTACTTTTATTGTCTTCCAAACTATTTCACCTTCTGCTTACACTGGTCCACGGGTTATTGCAGATGCTTTCTCGACACAGTCAAATTTTTTAATGGTGATATCACTGAAAAATTCCAGAGATTTCATTCGTTCCATAATCGGACTATCAAGGTAGGCTTCTAAAGAGGAGCTGTCTTTAAAAAGGTATATCCCCGTTGCTTCGCAGCGTTTTTCATCCAATCCGAAAACTTTCCATACCAGGCCAGGCACTTTGGCAATCGGGACTGCAGCTGTTTCAAACTCACGGGCCAGTTTTTCGGCAGAAATACTGAATTTAAGATTGATTTGCAAAATTTTTTGTGCCATTTGAACCCCTCCTATCTTAATCATAATTTATTGTAACATCCAGATAAGGATGATTTAACCTTTTTTTGACTCCTGCCTGTAATTATAGCACTATTATCCATTTGTTAACAGGGTGATACATACACCTGGCAGCGTAAGATCTCTATAGAAAGTTTTGCAATCAAGTGTATAGAAAATGCTGAAACGATCTGGTTCAAATAAACAGTTGCGAAATACTATTAACTAGCGTATTGTAAACCCTATAATAAGTGGTCAGTAAACTTGTTATTAGTTGTTAACCTCGGAGTTGAAATCATTTGGTTAATAGACCGAAACCGTTAAATCCGGCCCGGGTGATGTCTCTTGGTTTTATGAGCATAATCTTAAGTGGTTCTCTTATGCTCTCTTTACCTCCTATGGTTGAAGGTTCTGATATTGTATATATAGACGCCCTTTTTACAGCAGCTTCAGCTGTTTGTGTTACCGGTTTGGTTGTGGTTGATACTGGCACTTTTTATACTCCTCTCGGCCAAGCGGTGATCATGATTCTCATCTTTTGCGGATCTCTCGGTTTCATGACTATGGCTACTCTTATATTTGTTTTTCTGGGCAGGAAGATATCTTTAAGAGATCGGCTGCTTGTTAAGGAAGCCTTAAATCAGGATTCTGTTTCCGGTCTGGTCAGGCTTGTTCTCACTGTGGTTAAGATGTCAGTTTTCTTCATTATTATAGGCACTTTTGCTATGTCCTTTCGTTTTATTCCCCAACTTGGTGTGGGGAGGGGATTATTTTTCTCTCTCTTCCATGCTGTCTCAGCCTTTGGTAATGCCGGATTTGATATTTTTGGTAATTATGATAGCTTGACCAATTTACCAACTGATTACCTGGTTAACGGAACAATTATGTCACTTTTTATTATCGGTGGTCTGGGGTTTACTGTTATTCTTGAGCTGGCTCGCCATTTTAAATATCGTGAGCGGATCTCTTTGCATAGCCGTCTGGTTTTACTAATTTCAGCAGTGTTATTAACCAGCGGTACGGTAATTATACTGATATTAGAATATAATAACCCTGCTACGATGGGTAGCCTATCCAGCGGAGGCAAATTGTTCACAGCTTTTTTTACATCAGCTACCCCGCGAACTGCCGGTTTTAGTGTACTTAATACAGCAGCATTAAGCTATTCCTCTATCTTAATTCTTATGGCCTTTATGTTTATCGGGGCTTCGCCTACTTCTACCGGTGGCGGAGTTAAGACGACAACCTTTGGTATTGTTTTTTTTACTTTCATAAATATGATTCGGGGTAAACGAGAACCTGTAGTTTTTTCAAGAGTATTTTCATTAAGTCAGATTATAAAAGCGGTTTCGATAATGAGCGCAGCCGTTGGCTTGATCTTTCTTGCCACTTTTGTTATGGCTTTATTTGAAAATCATGAGTTCAGCGCTTTGCTTTTTGAAGCTTTTTCCGCTTTTGGCACTGTTGGCTTAAGCAGGGGAATTACCCCTGAATTGAGTAGCATCAGTAAGTTTGCCTTAATACTAACCATGTTTGGCGGCCGAATTGGCCCGCTTACTTTAATGGTTGCTTTGGCCAGACGCAAAGAGGTTGATGTTTTACATTATCCTGAGGAACATGTATTGATTGGTTAGTATAACTTTTAGTTGAGATGGAGGTTTTTTTGTTGAAAAAATCCTTTTTAGTAATTGGAGCCGGCCGGTTTGGGAAAAGTGTGGCCCGGACTATCTTTGCTGCCGGTCATGATGTAATGGTAATTGATAAGGATGAGACTTTAATTCAACAGATTAGTAATGAGGTTACCGATGCTATAGCGGGCGATATCACCTCAGAAGCTTGTGTTAATGCTATAGGTGTAAGGGACTTTGATGCAGTAGTTTTGGCGATTGGGTTTGATGTGCAGGCCAGCATTATGGCAGCCATACTTGTAATCGAAAAAGAAGCAAAATATGTAATAGCTAAGGCTCAAACAGATCTGCACGGCAAAGTGCTTGATAAAATAGGTATAAATCAGGTCGTTTATCCAGAGCGGGATATGGGGCAGAAAATAGCCCGCAGTCTAATAGCACCGACAATTATCGACATGATCGAACTTTCAGATGAGTATAGTGTGGTTGAAGTAAAAGCACCTGCTGAAATGGTCGGTAAAAACTTGCTGGAACTTGATTTGCGGGCCCGTTATGGCGTCAGTGTTATTGCTTTCAGGCGTAGCAACGGTGGCCAGACAAATATATCGCCTGTTGCCGAGGATGTTGTCGAAGCCAACGACATTATTGTCGCCATTGGTGAAAATAAAAGTTTGCAGAAATTGGATTGGTTATAAAATAAACCGGACCTGGATAAAGGTGGTTTAGAATGCACATAATAATAGTTGGCGGCGGTGGAGTAGGCTATCAGTTGGCTTATCATCTTTCAGAGCAGCAGCTTGATGTGGTGGTTATTGAAAAGAATGAAGAGAAAGCCAGGCGTTTCAAGGAATCGCTGGATGTGATGGTACTTGAAACAAATGGGGCTAGCGCTGCCGCCCTGGAATTGGCCGGTATAAAAGGCGCGGATATGCTAATTGCCGTTACCGACCTTGATGAAGTAAATATAATTGCCTGCATCCTGGCCAATCAGTATAAGGTGCCACAGATTGTCTGCCGGATCCGTAACCCGGAGCACATGGATGATAATTTTGGGATCAGTCCAAAAAAATTAGGAATTAGTTGTGTTATTAACCCTGAAAATGTTGCCGCGATTGAAATTTCCAAGATGCTTCATTTTCCGGAAGCCAGCGAGATTGAATATTTTGCCCAGGGAAAAGTGCTTATGCTGGGCATAACCGTTGGTGAAGAAGCTGAAATAACGGGCATTCCCCTGCATGAGCTGCCGATGAACTCAGAAATAGTAATTGTAGGCATCAATAAACCCGATGGAAAGTTTATCATCCCTGATGGCACTGACATTATTGAAGCGGGGAGCAAAATTTATTTGCTTGGCAAGAGTAAATCTCTTAAAGATATCAGTATGCTTTTACACCATAAGGAGTCCCTGGTTCGCCAGGTTACTATTCTCGGTGGCGGAATGGTCGGCAGGCAGTTAGCCCTGTTGCTTGAAGAAAGCAGGCAGCCATTTAAAGTTAAGCTAATTGAAAAAAGTAATAAACGCTGTGAAGAACTCTGCAGGGAGCTTAAAAATACTCTTGTTCTACAGGGGGATGTAACTGAGTACGCCATATTGAAAGAGGAAGATCTGGGTAATACAGATGCAGTTATTGCTGTCGCTGGCGATGATCGTAATAACATTGTAGCTGCTTTATTAGCTCAAAGGTTTGGCGTTAATAAGATAATCTGTGAAGTGAAAAAACCGCAATACGTATCAGTCTACAACACACTTGGTATCCATAGCATAATTAACCCGCGAATGCTTACTGCTGCCCATATACTGCGTTTGACCAGGCAGGAAGAAGTAGTGGCACTATCCATGGTCCAGGGCGAAAGGGCTGAAGTAATGGAGCTTATTCTGCCTGATACAGCCAGGGTGGCAAATAAGAAGATCAAAGATTCACATTTTCCGCGAGGAATGATGATCGGATCTATTGCCAGGGAAGATGAGGTGATAATCCCTGGTGGAGAAACTGTCTTATTGCCCAATGATCATTTGATTATTTTTTTGCTGCCTCAAGTAGCTAAAAAACTTAAACACTACTTTTCTCCAGCACATTATTAATGATTCAGAGTAATTTTTGACAACAGGGTGATGGTTGGCGCTCTATAGAGATTAAACTTTATTGTGCAGAGCACTCAACAAACAAATGTGTCAGAGAATAAAAGTATGAGGATCATAGAAGCATTTCCTAATAAACTGTAGAAAAGAAACCCCTTGTTTTAAGGGGTTTCTGCATTATAGAGGGTTCAAATTACTATTAGCAAGTCAGGCCAGATCAAAGTGATCGGCATTCATCACCTTGTTCCAGGCTTTGATGAAATCAGTCACGAACTTTTCTTTTGCATCGTCGGCTGCATAGACTTCAGCAATTGCTCTTAGTTCAGAGTTAGACCCGAATAGCAGGTCTATGCGGGAGCCAGACCACTTGAGCTCACCTGTTTCACGGTCGTGACCTTCGTATATTTCCTTATCTTCACCTGTAGCACTCCATACTATGCCCATGTCAAGTAAGTTAACAAAGAAGTCGTTGGTCAGGCTTTCGGGGTTCTTGGTAAATACTCCGAGCTGCGATTTGTTGTAGTTGGCATTTAATACCCGCATTCCGCCAACCAGAACCGTCATTTCAGGCGCAGTTAGCGTAAGTAATTGAGCCCGGTCAACCAGCATCTCTTCGGCAGTTACTACATATTTAGACTTGCTGTAATTGCGGAAACCGTCAGC
>CAYMIW010000002.1:86473-182485 GCA_964390725.1 uncultured Syntrophomonadaceae bacterium
CACTGAGAATTTGCCCTTTGTGTAGTTCCTGAAACCGTCAGCTTTTGGTTCAAGAACCGCGAAAGCTTCTATATCAGTCTGTTCCTGTGTTGCATCGGTGCGGCCGGGTGAAAATGGAACTGTTACATCAACCCCGGCAGTTTTTGCCGCTTTTTCTATACCGGCACATCCTGCCAGGATAATTAAATCAGCCAGAGATACTTTTTTATTGCCACTTTGTGACCCGTTAAAGTCGGCCTGAATTTTTTCCAGTTTTTGCAGCACTCTGTCTAATTTTTCAGGCTCGGTAACTGCCCAGTTTTTTTGTGGTTCCAAACGGATTCGAGCTCCGTTTGCCCCACCGCGTTTATCAGATCCACGAAAGGTGGATGCTGAAGACCAGGCGGTGGAAACCAATTCTGGCACAGAAAGTCCGGAAGCCAGTATTGTTTCTTTTAAAGCATCAATGTCCTCTGTGTTGACCAGCTCGTGATCGACTGCGGGTACCGGGTCCTGCCAGATTAATTCTTCCTCCGGCACTTCGGGTCCCAGGTAGCGTGCTCTCGGACCCATGTCACGGTGGGTTAGTTTGAACCAGGCCCGGGCAAAAGCATCGACAAACTGATCTGGATTTTCCAGGTAACGCTTGGCAATGGGCCTGTAAATTGGATCCATCCGCAGGGCAAGGTCAGCTGTGGTCATCATTGTCGTTACTTTCTTGGAAGGATCATGAGCTTTCGGCGCCAGGTCGTCTTCATCGGGATTAACAGGTTCCCACTGCCAGGCTCCGGCAGGGCTTTTAACCAGGTTCCACTCATATTTAAACAGCATTTCCAGGTAGCTCATGTCCCATTGAGTAGGGGTCGGGGTCCAGGCTCCATGCACCCCGCTTGATATGGTATCATCCCCTTTTCCGCTACCCATGCTGTTTTTCCAGCCGAGTCCCTGTTCTTCAACGGGGGCTGCCTCAGGCTCGGGCCCGACATATTCCGGGCTGCCGGCACCGTGACAGCGACCAAAAGTATGACCCCCGGCAACCAGGGCAACGGTTTCTTCATCGTTCATAGCCATCCGGGCAAAAGTTTCACGAACATCTTTTGCTGAAGCAAGCACATTCGGTTCTCCATTTGGACCTTCCGGATTTACGTAAATAAGACCCATTTGTACTGCGGCAAGCGGGTTTTCGAGATCCCGTTCACCTGAGTAGCGTTTGTCGCCACCAAGCCATTCATCCTCGGAACCCCAGTAAACATCTTCCTCTGGTTCCCAGATATCCTCGCGCCCGCCTGCAAATCCGAATGTTTTAAAACCCATTGATTCCAGGGCTACGTTACCGGCCAGGATCATCAGGTCGGCCCAGGATATTTTTTTGCCATACTTTTTCTTGATTGGCCAGAGAAGGCGACGTGCTTTATCGAGGTTAATATTATCGGGCCAGCTGTTCAGCGGAGCGAACCTCTGATTACCTGAACCGGCGCCGCCCCGGCCGTCCCCCATTCTGTAGGTCCCGGCGCTGTGCCAGGCCATGCGAATGATCAACCCGCCGTAATGACCATAATCGGCAGGCCACCATTCCTGAGAGTCGGTCATCAGGTCATGTAAATCTTTTTTTACCGCCTCCAGATCAAGCTTCTTGAATTCCTTGGCATAATTAAAATCTTCACCCATAGGGTTCCTGGTTATGGGATTTTGATGAAGCATTTTAAGGTTCAGCTGGTTAGGCCACCAATCTCTGTTAGTTGTACCGCCACCGGCGATTCCCTTTCTTGTCATACCGGTTACCGGGCATTTTTTTTCTTCGCTCATTAAATTCACTCCTTTGGCTTATAGTTATTTATATTTGAAAGGCACTCCGGGCAGAGGCCTTTAAAATATACATTTCGCTCGATTATTTTGAAGCCGTTCAGTTCAGTGCAGGACCAGTTATTTAAATCTAGATCGAAATTGCTTATTGAGCCACAACCTTCACATATAAAGTGGGAGTGGTTTTTAACAGTAACGTCGTAGCGGGTTTCACTGTTACCAAAATCCAGCTCCTTCACAAGGCCGGCGCGGACAAACAGTTTGAGGGTATTATAAATGGTCGTTTTTGACAATGTGATAATTTCATGGTGCAGATCTTTATATATTCGATCTACTGTAGGGTGACAGGGGTTTTTTATCAGGTAATCATAAATTTTTATACGCTGGATCGTCGGTCTGATTTTTTTGCTGGCCAGTTTTTTTGAAAGCGCTTTTATTGAAAGCATCTTTAACAGCTTTGCTCCAAAATTATAATATTTAGTATTTGTAACAATTACTGATTTAAACTTATAACAAAAAGATGCGACTGTCAAGGATGGTTTTTAGGGTATTGACAGGATCAAAGCAGAAAAACTATGATCATGTTATGAAAGCAATTATGTTTACGGCACCATCAAGTGGAAGTGGTAAAACAACAGTCACAATGGCTATAGTCAGGGCAATTAAAAATAGGGGATATAATCCATCCTGTTTTAAAACTGGTCCTGATTATATTGATACTGCCTTTCTTGCCGCTGCTTCAGGAAAATCTGCCGGTAATCTTGATCTACATCTTCAGGGGAGAGAAGGTATGCGCCAGGCACTATCAATGGCAGACAGTGATTATTGTGTGATTGAGGGTGCCATGGGGTATTTTGATGGCATAGCCAATACTTTTTCCGGGTCAAGTTATGATTTGGGGCAGGAACTCGGCGTGCCTTCCGTGCTGGTTTATACTCCCAGAGGTGAAATGTTTTCTGCGATCCCTAAGATTAAGGGAATGGCAGCCTTTTCCGGTTCTTTAATTAAGGCGGTTATACTGAATGATGTAAACAGAAATATTTATTTAATGTTAAAGGAACAGATTGAAAAATATACCTCATTGCCGGTTATCGGTTTTATGCCTCGGGTAAAACAGTCGGAATTGAAAAGCAGGCACCTCGGCCTGATCCAGAGTTTAGAGATAGCAAATTTAGATGAACTAATTGAAACCTTGGCTGCCCAAGCTGAAAGTAATATTGATATTGAGGCTTTGATGGGTATATTTGCTAAAGTTAAAAGCCAACCTTTTCCGATTTTACGTCGTCGCAATCTTGTTGTTGCGATAGCCAGAGATAAGGCTTTTTCATTTTATTATCGTGAGAACCTAAAGCTTTTCGAAGATACCTGCGAGGTAAAATATTTTTCACCACTTAACGACAATATACTACCGATATGCGATTTGCTTTATCTGGGTGGTGGTTACCCGGAAATATTTCGAAGTGAGCTTAGCGCAAACAAAACTATGCTGGAGTCTGTAAGAAATTATGCAAATAACGGGGGTTTTGTCTATGCTGAGTGTGGAGGGATGAACTATCTCTGTGACACTGTCGAAGGAACAAGAATGGTTGGTTTTCTAAAAGGTGAGAGCAGGCTTACTACAGGGTTGCAACGGTTTGGTTATGTAGATATTTGCCTTCTTGGTGATTGTCTGCTGGGTAAGGCTGGTGATATCCTATACGCTCATGAGTTCCATCGTTCTAAAACTTCAATTGCAGCATTAAAGATATATAGCGTAACAAAAACGAGAGGTAATAAGCACTGGATGTGTGGCTACGTTCTTAATAACGTTTTAGCCGGTTATCCTCATCTGAATTTTATCGGTAATTTGGATGCTTTTAAGCACCTGTTAGAATATGTTTATAAAAAACGCTGAATAAAGATTTAAGCGGCTGAAAAAATTAAAAATAAAAGCAGAGGGTATACCCTCTGCTTTTTTATATCAATTTACATGGTTATTTATATAGTACCTTCTGCAGTAAGCTTCTCAATTTCTTTTTGGTCGAGACCCAAAAGATCTCTGTATATATCCAGGTTATGTTCACCGACAAGTGGTATTGGGAGCTTACGGGTTCCGGGTGTTTTAGACATTTTATAAACAGAACCGGCCAGCTTTACCTTACCGGAAAGGGGCTGCTCAACCTCAATAATCATCTCCCGGTGGTGGATTTGAGGATCATCGGCTACCTGATCAAAAGTGGGGACAGGTGAACTGGGAACCTTGTATTCTTTGAAAATGGCTACAGCTTCTTCAACCGTTTTTTCTTTAAGCCACTGATCAAGCACACTTTCTACAGCGGCCATATTTTCTGTTCGCTTTACCCGGGTAACAAATCGTTCATCATTCTTAAGGTCCTCACGACCGATTGCTTTTAATACTTTATGCCATTGGTCGTCAGTGATTGTGCAGATTACGACATAGCCGTCTTTGGCTTTATAAGAGCCGAAGGGAGATGAACTGCCGAGTCTGTTGCCTATCCTTTTGGGAGTGATTCGAGTATCAAAATAATCAGCCCGATCGGGGAAGACCATGGCCCATATGCCGTCCTGCATGGAAATATCAATATGCTGACCTTCTCCTGTTACAGTTTTATAATGGAGTGCGGCCAGGATGGCTATTGTAGCGTTGTATCCTCCCATGTAATCAGCAAGGGATATTCCTGCCTTCTGCGGTTCGCCATCCGGCTCTCCGGTAACACTCATCAGCCCACCCATTGCCTGACCGACGACATCATAGGTAATCTGGTCGCGGCGGGGTCCTGTTTGTCCGAAGCCAGAGATAGAAGCGAATATTATGCCGGGGTTGATCTTACATACTTCTTCATAACCAAGACCAAGCCGATCTATAACGCCGGGAGCAAAATTTTCAACGAGTATGTCGCATTTGGCAGCCATCTTTTTAGCTATTGCCAGCCCATCCGGTTTTTTCATGTTTAGCGTAACGCTTTTCTTGCCCCTGTTGTAGGCTATAAACTGGTAAGATTCACCCTTGGGAGACATGGGAGCCGCTTTGCGTTCAGGTTCTCCCGTGCCTGGCCTTTCAACTTTAATTACCTCGGCTCCCAGTTCACTGAGGACCGAAGTGCAGTGAGGCCCGGATAAATATTGTGTAAAATCCAATACTCTTACATTATTTAAAGCTTTAGTCATTCTCCATATCTCCTTGTGTCTTATTATTTTATATCTATGCTTTGATTTTAGCATTCTTAACTGTTTCTATGAGAATTATTTCTAAATTACTCACCCTTTTCTCATAGGGTTCCATTTATTATAGCCTGTATGCCAGGTATCAGGCAAATCAGGTGATAACCTATAGGATGTTCATTTGATTTAGATCATTCATAAAAAACTGGTTTTTCTTTGAAGCAATAATTTTTAATTGTTAAGGTTAAAGTATAATACAGCTAAAACTCCACGATTTAAAAATAATTTCTTGTTATTTTATTCCACTGCAGATATAATTTTAAAAATGTCCAAATACCAATTGTAGATGGTGAGGCTAACCAGAAGGAGGAAGAAGATAGTGCCAGCAACATTAGTGCTTGAAGATGGGTTTAGCTTGACAGGAGAAAAGTTCTCCGGTCGCGGTGAGACATTCGGAGAAGTGGTTTTTAACACATCCCTGACTGGTTACCAGGAAATGATTACTGACCCATCTTATCGCGGTCAGATTCTGGTTTTAACCTGCCCCATGATCGGGAATTATGGAGTAAACAGCTGCGATTCGGAATCAATCGGTCCCCAGATTGAAGGGTTGTTGGTAAAGGAATGCTCCCGCAGACCAAGTAACAGGCGTGCTGAGCAATCGCTCAATGCCTACCTTGATCAGCATGAGATAATTGGCGTTGAGGGAATAGACACTCGTTCATTAACTCTTCATCTGCGTTCAGCAGGAACTATGTATGGTGTGATATCAAATGAAGATAATGATGTCTCTAACCTGAAGCGAAGAGTTTTAGCCTATAAAAATCAAAACAAGCGTAATCTGGTAGACGAAGTTTCTACTCCAGGGCAATATATATTGCATACACCCCGGGTATTAATGCCCGAAGGTGATGCCCCACCCGGTGATCCACCTGAATATCATGTGGTTATATATGATTTTGGTGTTAAGTATAATATCATGAGATCTTTAACCGCACGTAACTGTCGCATTACCGTTGTTCCCTACCATACAACCGCCGATGAAATAATCAAGCTTCAGCCTGACGGTGTTTTGCTTTCAAATGGTCCTGGTGATCCAATAGATCAAGTGAGTATAGTAGGTCAGATACAATCTCTTCTAGGCCGGGTGCCTATTTTTGGAATTTGCCTTGGGCATCAACTGTTGGCGATGGCCCTTGGTTACCCTACCTTTAAACTTAAATTCGGACACCGGGGAGGAAACCATCCAGTTAAAGATATGCGAACTGGAAAAGTCCTTATAACTTCACAGAATCATGGTTACTGCGTGCAGTTAAAAGAGTTTAAGTGTGGGACAGAAATAACACATATCAATCTGAATGACGGGACACTTGAGGGGATCGAAAATCGTCAGCTATGCTGTTTTTCCGTTCAATTTCATCCCGAGGCAGCACCAGGCCCTCACGACAGTAACTATCTCTTTGATCAATTCATTGCGATGATGAATGACAGCCGGGCGAAGGGGGTAGGCAAAAATGCCTAAAAGAGAAGATTTAAAGAAAATCCTACTGATTGGCTCAGGTCCGATCGTGATCGGCCAGGCCTGTGAATTCGACTACTCAGGTACCCAGGCCTGCAGGGCGCTCAAAGAAGAAAATTACGAAGTAATACTTATCAATAGCAACCCTGCAACTATTATGACTGATCCGTCTATGGCAGATCGGACCTATATAGAGCCATTAACTGTGGAAACGGTTCAAAAGGTGATTAAAAAAGAAAAACCTCAGGCTTTACTGCCAACCTTAGGTGGCCAGACAGCACTTAATATTGCCGTGTCCCTTGCTGATAGTGGCTTTCTTGAAAAGGAAGAAGTTGAGCTTATTGGCGCCGATGCAGAAGTGATTAAACATGCGGAAAACCGTGAGCTATTCAAGGAAATAATGACACGAATTGGCTTGGATTCGGCTGATAGCTGCCATCTAGGCAGCCTGGAAGAGGCTTTGAAATTTGCTGAATTATATGGTTATCCCCTGGTTATCAGGCCTTCTTTTACCATGGGAGGAGCAGGGGGAGGGATTGCATATAACCGCCAACAGCTTGAGAAAATGGTTTCTGCCGGCTTGAAAAATAGTCCTATTGGTCAGATCCTCATTGAGGAAGCGTTAATTGGCTGGAAAGAATTCGAGCTGGAACTAATGCGAGATCGAAATGATAATGTGGTGATTATCTGTTCCATAGAAAACCTGGATCCCATGGGTGTACACACAGGAGAAAGCATAACCGTTGCGCCTGCACAGACGCTAAGTGATTATGAGTATCAAATGATGCGGGATGCTTCTCTTAAGGCATTGCGTGAAATTGGGGTGGAAACTGGTGGTTGTAACATACAATTTGCAATTGATCCTGAAACCGGTCGAATGATTGTTATAGAGATGAACCCCAGGGTTTCGCGTTCATCCGCCCTGGCATCTAAGGCAACTGGTTTCCCAATTGCCAAGATAGCTTCAAAATTGGCCATTGGCTACACACTTGATGAACTAACCAATGATATTACTTTGGAAACTCCGGCATCGTTTGAGCCGTCGTTGGATTATTGTGTGGTGAAGATCCCCCGCTGGGATTTTGCTAAGTTCCCGGGTGTCAATCAGCATTTAACAACCCATATGAAATCGGTCGGTGAGGTTATGAGCCTGGGGCGAACCTTTAAAGAGGCTCTGCAGAAAGCCTTACGGTCATTGGAACAGGGTTATGATGGTTTAAACGGACATCCCCTGATGTTTGGAAAACCTTATAACCTGCAATCTCTCAGAGAACAGCTTAAAGAACCTTTACCGGAACGTGCGTTTACTATTGCTGAAGCGCTCCGAGCCGGGTTGTGCAGCGATGAAGTAAGTTTTTTAACCGGTATCGATCGTTGGTTTGTCGATCAAATTGAATCACTTGTATGTTTTGAAAAAAAAATTAAGGAATCGGTTAAATTAAATCAAGATATCCTCTGGCAGGCAAAGAGTTTTGGTTTTTCCGATCTTCATATAGCCAAACTGCGGGGACTGGCGGAAAAGGATATCCGCCATTTAAGGCACCAACTAAACGTTAAGCCGACTTATAGGCTCGTTGATACCTGTGCAGGTGAATTTAAAGCATGCACACCTTATTATTATTCAACTTACGAAAGAGGAGCATTCGAACTACCGGATGATAATGCTGAGCAAAAACCACATAATAAAAAAGTAATCATCCTTGGTAGTGGCCCAAATCGGATCGGGCAGGGTCTTGAATTTGACTATTGCTGTGTACAGGCAGCGATGGCCCTGCGCGACAATGGTTATAAAGTGATTATGGTTAACTGTAACCCGGAAACGGTCAGCACCGATTATGATATATCTGACTGTCTTTACTTTGAACCTCTTACTCTTGAGGATGTACTCGGTGTGTGTGAACAAGTAATGCCTGATGGCTTGATTCTGCAGTTTGGTGGACAAACTCCTCTGAAACTATCCAGGCTATTGATGGAAGAAGGCCAGCCGATCTGGGGCACTTCCCCCCTGGATATTAACAGGGCAGAGAACCGGCGCGATTTTGCTGCTGTTGTTGATAAACTTGATCTTTGGGAACCGGCTAATGGAACTGCCGAGGATGATGTGCAGGCTTTAGCCGTTGCCCGTCGATTAGGTTTCCCCCTGCTGGTCAGGCCCTCCTATGTTCTCGGTGGGCTGGCCATGCGTGTGGTTGACAATGAAGATGAACTTGAACTATATCTTTCTGGCCACCCTGATGTTGGGCCGGCCAACCCTCTGCTGCTGGATAAGTTTTTGGAAGGGGCAGTTGAAATTGATGTTGATGCTTTGAGTGACGGAGAAAAAGTAATCGTTGCCGGAGTTATGGAACATGTTGAGCAGGCCGGAATTCATTCTGGAGATAGTTGTTGTGTTTTGCCGCCGTACAGTATTGGTAAATACCAGCTGAATGAGATAAAACGTCAGACGGAGCAGTTAGCCCTGGAATTGAATATTAAAGGTCTACTGAACATCCAGTTTGCAGTGCGCGGAAGGGAAGTTTATATCCTTGAGGCTAATCCCAGGGGCTCACGTACTATACCCTTCGTTGGCAAGGCAACAGGTGTACCGCTTGCCGGAATGGCTGCCCGGGTAATTGCCGGAGCATCACTCGGGGAACTGGGCCTGCACAGTATTATCGAACCGCATTATTATTCGGTGAAAGAAGCCGTGTTTCCCTTTAACCGCTTCGAAGATGTTGACATTTTACTAGGCCCAGAAATGCGTTCAACAGGAGAAGTGATGGGATTGGATCATGATCTTGGCATGGCGCTGGCCAAGGCTCAATTAGCTGCCGGTACTCCGCTGCCCCGTGAGGGCAGAATTCTGCTTACAGTTGCCGATCGGGACAAGCCACAACTGGTGGATTTGGCGAAAATCCTCTTCAGGATGGGTTTTCAACTGGCAGCAACCAAAGGTACTGCAGATATACTACAAAAAAATGGTATCACCGTGGAGGGCATCAATAAAATTAATGAGCCCGGACCGAATCTGCTCGACTATATCAGTGCGGGTATAGTTGACTTGATTATCAATACTCCTGCCGGTTCGGGTGCCCAGTCTGATGGTGAATATATCCGACGTCAGGCAGTTAAACAAGGGATCTCTATAATAACAACCATTCAGGGAGCGATGGCAGCCCTGGAAGGTATTCGTGCCCTGCGCAAAAGGGATAGCGCGGTGTGCTGTCTCCAGGATTATTATAAGCTGAAAGAATAGAGTTAATTTATGGAGTAACAGTGACACAGCCAGGCGGTTTAGAAGAGTAATTACTTGATCTGACTGACCAGTTAATCCAGATCGGGATAAATGCCGGAAAAACAGGCACTGCATAATAGTTCCTTTTTTAAACCGCTGGCCCGATAAAGATCATTCGGTTCGGCAAATATCAGGGAATTGGCTCCATAAGCAGACGAAGAATTGCCATTATCACCTTTGCATGCGCTTAGTTCAGTGGTTACCGGTATATCAACACCGAAATAGCAGGGATGTTTAAAGGGCGGGGAGGCAATGCATAGATGAACCTCTGAAGCACCGGCTGCGAAAAGAAGCTGGACGAGGATGCGGCAGGTTGTTCCCCGAACCAGTGAATCGTCAACCACAATAATTTTTTTACCTTTTACGATATCTTTGATCGGACTTAGCTTGAGCCGCACAGCCATTTCTCTTTCATTCTGGCCGGGCTTAATGAAAGTGCGTCCCAAGTAAGAGTTGCGGTATATAGCCCACTCCAAAGGTAACCCCAGGGCTCCGGCCAGGCCCAGGGCAGCTGATATTCCTGAATCGGGGACTGGTATAACCATATCCATCCCCGGGGGGTAATGCCGGGCCAGTAAAACACCAATCTCCCTGCGGATTGAGTGGACATTCAGGCCGTTGAAGATACTGTCCGGACGGGCAAAATATATATATTCAAAAATACAGAATGATGAGCGGGGCGGCCCGGCAGCGATAACCGAAGTTAGCCCCTGAGGTTCCAGAGTTACTATTTCACCAGGCTGCACTTCTCTGATAAATTGAGCATTAACAGTGTCCAGGGCAGCTGTTTCGGAAGCAACTACGAATGCATCATCCAAGTTACCGATCACCAATGGACGGAAACCGCCAGGGTCGCGGAACGCTATTAGCCTGTTGCCATCTGTCACAACTGCTGCGTAAGCGCCTTTGACAATATGCATAGTTTTGGATACAGCTTCAACCAGCCCGGCCTGGCGAAAAAGGTGAATATAGAAGAGTAAAACCTCGGTGTCCGAAGTAGTATGAAAGATATGGCCTTCGTCAAGTAATTTATGATACAGTCGCCTGTAGTTAACCAGATTTCCGTTATGGGCCAGGGCAATTCCCTTTTTATCCGCTGTTCTGGCAACGAGAGGCTGGGCATTGGCAATAAGGCTGGGACCTGTTGTGGAATAGCGAACGTGCCCAAGGATAGTTCGGGCAGTAATTGCATCAATTTTTTGGTGGTTAAAAACATTTTCGATCAGGCCCATTCCCTTATAAACAGAAATGTTTTCCTGATTGGAATAGGCCATTCCAGCACTTTCCTGACCGCGATGCTGCAGGGCAAGCAGGCCAAGATAAGTGATGTAGGCAGCGGAAAGAGACCCTTTATATCCGCAGATAGCAAAAATACCGCACTTTTCCCTGAGTTTTTCATTGGCAGTTATGTTCAGTTGATTTTTGTGATATGTCATAGGATGCTATTCTACACTTGTTTTGTAGTTCCTTCGCTGGCAGGGGGAGATAAAACATTTTTTTTTCAAACTGTGTTTTTGGAGAAACGTATGAAAAAAAAGAGTTTCTTTTTACAGGGGAGAGATAAGCTCTGTTGGTCTGTGATAAAATAATTTAAAAGTGCTATATTTATACTCATGTTAAAGTAGTTAACTTGTTTTGATTGGTAGTGAATGGTAATGAACAGTGTAAAAGCATTCAAGGAAATTCTTTGACAAGGTGAGTGATTATCTTTTGCCGGAAAAAATAAGGCGTATCTATGTTGAAAAAAGAGCAAGTTACAATTTGGAGAGTGTTTCTTTAACCCGGGAATTAATCGAGTATCTGGGAATAAACAGTTTAAAGCAGGTTAGAATTCTTAATTGTTATGATACTTCAGGATTATCCGATCAGGAATATGATCGGGTGAAAAAGGGGATACTATATGAGCCGCCTCTTGACCTGGTATACGATGAATTACCGGAACACGGCTCGGCAGACCGCTTATTCGCCGTCGAATATCTGCCCGGTCAGTATGATATAAGGGCTGATTTCGCCGCCCAGTGCGCCCAGATTATAACAGCCAGGGAAAGGCCTGCTGTGCGTTGGACCAAGGTTTTCATTATCAAAGGGCAAGTTTCGGAAGAAGAGCTTGTTAAAATTAAGCAGTATTGCATCAATTCTGTAGAATGCCGGGAAGCTTCCCTGGAACGACCAAAAAGCTTGACCATGAGAGCTGCACGTCCGGGTAAAATAGAAAAGTTAAACGGTTTCTGCCTGAGTGCAAAAAAGGATCTGCTGCAGTGGCAGAATAAGCTGGGCCTGGCGATGGATATCCATAATTTAAGCTATTGCCGCGATTATTTTCGGGAGGCAGAAAAAAGAGATCCTACCGTTACAGAAATAAAAGTACTCGATACTTACTGGTCCGATCACTGTCGTCACAGTACTTTTCAAACGATAATCAACGAGGTGAAAATCGACGAGGGACAGTTTACTGAACCGATTAGAACAGCATACCATGATTACCTGGACGCCCGTGATTATGTTTATAAAAATACCGGAAGTTTGTCAGATAAATGTCTGATGGACCTGGCTACTTTATATATGAAAATAATGAAGAAGAATGGCCGGCTTGACGATTTGGAAGAGTCGGAAGAGATTAATGCAGCCAGTTTATTGGCTGAAATATATGTAGATGGTAAACCAGAAGAATGGCTGATAATGTTTAAAAACGAGACTCACAACCACCCGACCGAAATAGAGCCTTTTGGTGGTGCTGCAACCTGTCTCGGCGGGTGCATCAGGGATCCTCTTTCCGGGCGTTCTTATGCTTACCAGGCAATGCGGATTACCGGTAGCGGTGATCCGCGGGCAAGTGTGGCTGAAACCCTGCCCGGTAAATTGCCCCAACGTAAGATCACTACCGAAGCAGCCAGTGGCTTCAGTTCTTATGGAAACCAGATCGGAATAGCTACCGGGTATGTTGAAGAGCTATATCATGAAAAGTATATTGCCAAAAGGATGGAAATTGGTTTCGTCATCGGCGCTGCACCGCGGGAAAATGTGTGCAGGTTAAGTCCGGTAGAGGGCGATATAATTTTACTTGTTGGAGGTAAAACTGGACGCGACGGTTGTGGGGGTGCAACGGGTTCTTCCCGGCCCCACACTGAAGAGGCGATAGAAAAGCATGGCACCGAGGTGCAAAAGGGAAATGCTCCTGAAGAAAGAAAACTCCAGCGACTCTTTCGTAACCCAAAAGTGGCAAAACTGATCAAGAAAGCAAATGATTTCGGAGCCGGAGGTGTATCTGTTGCAGTAGGGGAGTTGGCTCCCGGGTTAGACATAAACCTTGATGTTGTTCCTCAAAAATATGCCGGGCTTGACGGCACAGAGTTGGCTATTTCCGAGTCTCAGGAACGTATGGCAGTGGTGGTTGCCCCGGCCGATGTTGATGTTTTTATTGAAATGGCTGAAGCAGAAAATCTGGAATGTACGCCTATTGCCCGGGTTAGCGCAGTAAACCGGCTTAAAATGAGCTGGCGGGGAGAAATTATCGTTGATTTGGAACGAACCTTTTTAGACAGCGGGGGTACAAGGATGGATGCTGCTATTGAAGTGTCTTCTCCTGCTGAGGAAGAAAATTATTTAAATAAAGTGCTACCGGCCGTTGCTGAAAAACTGCCGGATCTTAAAAAAGCCTGGTTGGCTAACCTTCGAAGTTTAAATGTTTGCAGCCAGAGAGGCTTGATCGAAATGTTTGACAGCACGGTTGGAGCGGGATCTGTATTGATGCCCCTGGGTGGAAAGTATCAGGACACCCCGATTGAGGGAATGGCTGCCAGGATACCACTGCTCAGGGGGGAAACTGATACGACTACCCTGGTAACATATGGTTTTGATCCGGCTCTGGCAGAATGGAATCCATTCCTTGGAGCTTTGTATGCGGTAATTGAAGCTGTCGCTAAGAATGTGGCCATGGGCGGGGATTACCGCAAAATAAGGCTGGCCCTCCAGGAGTACTTTGCCAGACCCGGCGAAGATCCATGTCGTTGGGGTAAGCCCTTTGCTGCATTACTTGGTGCTTTCACAGCCCAGAAGAATCTTGGTATACCTGCAGTAGGCGGGAAAGACAGTATGTCCGGTTCTTTCAACGATTTAGATATTCCGCCGACGGTGGTTGCTTTTGCCGTAGAAATAATAGCAGACGGCAAGGTAATATCAGCTGAGTTTAAAAACAGTAGCAATATTGTCGTTATCCTTGATGCTCCAACTGGGGCAAATGGGATGCCAGAATTTAACATTCTGAAAAATTACTTTTCCAGGGTACATAAATTAACTCGTTCCGGGGTGGTTGCGGCTGCCCATACTGTTACCAGGGGGGGCGTGGCAGCGGCAATCAGTAAAATGTGTTTTGGCAACAGGATAGGCTTTAAGTTCGCATCGTCGTCTGAACGATTAGAAGAGCTGTTTATACCTCATTACGGTTCAATTATCCTGGAAATTAAAAAAGAAGCCGATCTGAAAAAGATTTTCGACAAGGTTAATTTCCGGTTGCTGGGGGAGACAACCGGGGAAGAGACAATTGTTTTTGATGAAATGTCTATAACCCTTGAAGAAGCAGTACAAAGCTGGAAGCAAACGCTGGAGCCGGTATTCCCCTCTGTTGCAAAGACAGCTGTCCCCGCTGGGTGCAGCGAGTTAAATAATAAGATTAACCACCAGGTAAAGTCTTCTAGGGGGCCTGCAGGGCTGACCAGCCCAAGAGTGTTTATGCCTGTATTCCCCGGTACCAATTGCGAATATGAGACAGAAAAGGCTTTTGTTAAAGCCGGGGCCTCAGTGGACATGTTTGTTTTCAGAAACCTTACTCCGACTATGGTTTCTGAATCAATGGCAGAGATGGCTCGCAGGATAAGCGATGCCCAGATGATAGTCATCCCCGGCGGTTTTAGCGCCGGGGATGAGCCCGACGGCACGGCAAAATTTATAACTGCAGTATTCAGCAATCCCTATATTCAGGAAGCGGTTAATACTTTACTGAAAAAAAGGGACGGCCTGGTCTTAGGTATTTGCAACGGATTTCAGGCCCTGATAAAAATGGGATTACTTCCTTACGGGGAGTTTAAACCCCAGGACAGTGATTCGCCTACTCTCAGTTTTAACCGTCTCGAACGACACATCTCCCGTATTGTAAATACCAGAATAACTTCTGTTATTTCTCCCTGGCTTGCTTTTGTCAAGCCGGGAGACATACATTCGGTTATTATTTCTCACGGGGAAGGATGTTTTACAGCCAGCAGTAATGATATGGAAATGCTTTTTCAAAATGGTCAGGTAGCAAGCCAGTATGTAGATTTTAACGGATTGCCCACATATGATTCAATTCACAATCCTAATGGATCTTATGGTTCAGTAGAAGGGTTATCAAGCCCCTGTGGCCGGATTTTTGGAAAAATGGGACACCCTGAAAGAGGGATCAACGGCCTTTCGATAAACATCCCTGGCATAAAAGAACAACATATTTTTAAAGCAGGTGTAGCCTATTTTCGCTAAGAACAGTTCCGGTGTGAACCCTTTACAAAATTTACGGCTTATTGAAATTGAAGAAATATCTGAAAGGATGGTGAATATTAAAGATGTTTACAAATGAAGATCAGAAAATGGCACCATCAATTGATCAGTGGCTCAAAGAGGCCAAGAGTGATCCGGCGGCAGCAAAGGTAGGAATGTTTTTAGTGCACAATGGGGTAGTTCGCCAGACCCCGAAAGCACAGGTGCGGCAGGGGTTGAATGATGGTGCAGAGGTAACCGGCATGGATTTTTCCTATGAGGCGGCAAAGGTTGAGCAGGCGATTGCAGAAACACATAATATGGACGGGGTTTATTATATCAGGGTCTGGCTTAATCGGGGCCGACTCAAGGTTGGCGACGATATTATGTGCCTCCTGGTTGGAGGAGATATCAGGCCTAATGTAATAAATGCTCTCCAGTTCCTGGTGGAAAAAATAAAAACTGAGTGTGTTACAGAAATAGAGCATAAAGCATAATGTTTTTTATAAAGAAAAACTCTTTTATCTAATATCGCAAAGTTATATGATAATCCTGCACATACAAAATGTTGATATATTTGCTTGACTAAACACAATATATAGTGTTATTATCACTTCAGCTTAATAGATAAAGTTCAGGAGAAGCAGGTGAGAATCCTGCACAGAGCCGCTACGGTGTAAAGCATATGCTTTAAGTCCGGAAACCTGCTTTGTCAAAACACAAACCAACTTTCCCGTACCTGGAAAGTAGTGTTGCTGAAGAACTCTTTCTCTGCACTCTTTAAAGGGGTGCATTTTTGTTAAGCCTGCTTAAGCTGGAAAAACAGGGAGACATGCGAAGTGTATATAGCCGGATATCATAATGTAACCCTGCTTGACTTCCCGGGTAAAGTTGCAGCCCTCTGCTTTTTCCAGGGATGCCAGTTGCGTTGCCCTTACTGCCATAACCCGAGCCTGGTTTTGCCTGGTTTGTTCAGTAAAAAAGCTGTAACTGAAAGAACTACCGAAGAATTCTTTGATTACCTGAACCGAAGAAAAGGATTACTGGACGGTGTTGTTGTGAGTGGAGGCGAACCGCTTATGCAGAATGAACTTCCGCAGTTTCTCCTGAAACTGAAAGAAGATGGTTTTGCAGTTAAGCTGGATACAAACGGGTTGCTTCCACAGCGTCTTTCGGAGCTAATCAATTACAAACTGGTGGATCATGTTGCTCTTGATTATAAAAACTGTCTTGCGGGCTGGGCGAAAACTACCGGCGAACATGACCGACAGAAAGCGCACAACAATTACCTGGCCTGGCAGCAGAGCCTGGAATTATTGAAAAGCTCTCCGGTAAATTATGAACTGAGAACTACTGTGGTCAAAGAACTGCACCCCCTTCAACACCTGCACCAGATGGCTAATCATTTAAGAAAGCTTAATCTCAAACCCCATACACCATGGTTTCTGCAAAGGTATAATAATATATCTCCAGTGTTGGAAGATTTTGTGCAGACTCCTTTAAAAAAGATTTCACTGACTGCATATTCGCCGGATGAGATGATTTCATTGGCTAACTATATAAATTCCGGGACAACAGAAGTCCGGTTAAGAAATGTCAGTTAAAGGTTTGACTAAAGGGAGGTAGGAAAGTGCAATATACTGTTGAAAAAAGAGACAGCCACACAGTTCCTTTTGATCTGCAGAAAATTCGTAACGCCATGCAGAAAGCTTTTGATGCACAGCACACCAGCATTGACGATTCATCAATGGAGCTGCTGACCCTGCGGGTTGTGGCAGAGTTTGAGCCTGATGTCAGGGACGGATTAATTTCTGTTGAGAGAATCCAGGATGCAGTAGAAGTGGTTTTAATTCAAGCCGGATACACCAGGGTGGCCAGGGCTTATATTTTATACAGAAAACAGCATGAAAAAGCGCGTAATGCAGTTAACACTTTACTGGATTACAGTAAAGTTGTTAATGATTATGTTAAAGTAGAAGACTGGCGTGTAAAGGAAAACTCTACGGTTACCTATTCTGTGGGTGGTCTTATTCTTTCCAACAGCGGGGCCATTACTGCCAACTACTGGCTTTCAGAAATTTATGATGAAGAGGTAGCCGGGGCTCACCGTAACGGTGATCTGCATATTCACGACCTTTCCATGTTGACCGGATACTGTGCCGGGTGGTCATTACGCCAGTTAATACATGAAGGGCTGGGGGGCGTAGCAGGAAAAATTACTTCTGCGCCGGCAAAACATCTGGCCACTCTCTGTAACCAGATGGTAAATTTCCTGGGGATTATGCAAAACGAGTGGGCCGGTGCCCAGGCTTTCAGTTCTTTTGACACTTACCTCGCTCCATTCATCCGTTCAGATCAGCTTGAATTTGATCAGGTAAAAAAGTGTATTGAATCATTCATTTACGGGGTTAATACACCCAGCCGCTGGGGAACGCAGGCTCCGTTTTCTAATATAACCATCGATTGGATAGTTCCGCCTGATCTGAAAGATGAGCCGGCTATCATAGGTGGCGAACTGATGGATTTTACCTACGGTGATTGTCAGGCGGAAATGGATATGATTAACAGGGCTTTTCTAGAATTAATGATCGAGGGCGATGCTGAGGGCCGGGGATTCCAGTACCCTATTCCCACTTATTCAATTACCGATAAATTTGATTGGGCGGAAACTGAAAATAACCGCCTGCTTTTCGAAATGACAGCAAAATACGGAACTCCTTATTTTTCAAACTATGTTAACAGCGATATGCAGCCTTCCGATGTGCGCAGTATGTGCTGCCGCCTCCGTCTCGACCTGCGGGAACTGCGGAAAAAAAGCGGTGGCTATTTTGGCAGCGGCGAAAGTACCGGTTCAATTGGTGTGGTAACCGTGAACCTGCCCAGGATTGCTTACCTGTCTGATTCGAAAGAAGAATTCTACAGGCGTCTTGATCATATGATGGTTATAGCCGCGCGATCGCTGAAAACGAAACGGCAGGTTGTAAACCGTTTGCTGGAAGCCGGTTTATACTTATATACCAAGCGGTACCTGGGATTTTTTAAAAACCATTTTTCAACTATCGGTTTAATAGGGATGAATGAAGCCTGCCTGAATGCAAAATGGTTGCGTTCTGACTTGTCCCGGCCTGAATCTCAGCAGTTTGCCGGAGAAGTACTTTCTCATATGCGTGAAAGGCTGGTCGTTTTTCAAGAGCAGTATGGTGATTTATATAACCTTGAAGCAACCCCGGCTGAATCAACATCATTCCGTCTGGCTAAACACGATTTAGAACGTTACCCGGGCCTGATTACTGCCGGTGCAGACGGAGAGGCTCCTTATTATACCAACAGCTCACACCTGCCCGTTGACTTCTCAGAAGACTTATTCGCAGCCCTGGAGATTCAGGAACCGCTGCAAAAACTCTATACAAGCGGAACAGTCTTCCATGTATTTCTCGGGGAAAGAATGCCTGATTGGAAATCTACAGCAAATCTTGTTCGAAAAATTGCCGACAACTATGCAATACCTTACTATACCCTTAGCCCAACTTATTCAATTTGTCGAAATCACGGTTACCTGAGTGGTAAGGTGGATAACTGCCCGCATTGCCACGAACCGGTGGAAACTTATAGCCGGATCACCGGGTACTACCGCCCGGTTGGAAACTGGAATGAGGGTAAGGTACAGGAATTCTCTGAACGGACAGAATACCGGGTTCAGATGGTTACTACCGGAACCTGATGGTTGCAAGGGAGATCATGATTACTCTCCGGCCTTGCTTAGATTTTCTGAGTACATTTACACAATGATTTGTATATCAAGAAATAAAAAAATTATGGTGTGTTACAATAAACAGGAAGGATTTGTTTTATTGATGTTGAATAAAACATTCCTGTGAGGATTTATTTCGGACTATTTTTCTAAAATTTATATATTACCTTCGATCTGTTTTTTCTAAAGCTTCTTTCAGAGCTATGATGAACAGACGTTAGGGTACAGCTGGAAACGGCTGTGCCTCCCATTGTGGAAAGAGGGTAGGGTAGTTTAGTGCTGTTACCTATCGCGTTTTTCCAATGGAAAAACGCTTTTTTTTATCCATTTTATGCGGAAAGGAAATGAATATATATGTGTTGTGGCGATGGAAAGGTTATAAAGTTAATGAAGGGAGGTGTCTGTAGGTGTGTGATTTAAATGTAAAAGCCCCCTTGATAAATTGGTCGGAGTTGCATAAACTAAGCCAGCCCAAACCTCCCAAAAGAGATCCGGAAGATGCTAATATGTGGGATGATGCTGCTTATATGTATTTCAAAATGGCAGCTATGGAGCGTGAGTATACTGGAGCCCAGTTGAACTCTTTCAATGTAACACCTGAAGATACAGTTCTTGATGTCGGCTGTGGTCCGGGCCGGATTGCAGTGCCCATGGCCCGAAGAAGTAAAAACGTGACAGCGGTTGATAGTTCTGAAAAAATGCTGCTCTATTGTGATATAAATGCCCAGGAAGCAGGATTAACCAACTTAAAGACCAGGCTTCTCGACTGGCGGACAGCAGAACCGGAAGTGACCCTGGAAAAGCATGATATTGTCATCGCTTCGCGTTCAATAGGCATGCAGGACATTGAGAAATTAACCTCTTTTGCCCGCAAGTACGCAGTTATGATCGCCTGGGCTAATTCACCCTGTATACCGAATATCCTCGGTGACCTTTTCAGGGGGACATCGTCTTTTAATGAAATGCATAATCCCCGCCCTTTGGATCGTCGTTTGGGTTATAACGTTTTTTTCAATATGGTTTATGATTTGGGTTATGACCCAAATATAAAAATTGTTACGGATGGTTTTACCAAGGACTATGCTGATTATGAAGAAGCATACGCTGATTTAGCCTTGCTTGGCAATATCGAAGCAAATGAAATGGATATTTTCTGTAGTAACTGTGACAAGTGGTTAAGCAAAAATGATAAAGAGGGTATTACTTTCAGAAGAGAAACGAAATCATTTGTTCTCTGGTGGTCTCCTGAAAAAAGAAAGTAGTTGAATGAGGTCTGTGTAAGATTGATTTATATCACATGATTTTGGAGGAATAACAATGAAAAAGATAGTGATCGCGCTCTTTACTGTTCTCATGGTAGCTATTTTACTGTCCGGTTGTGCCGGTCAGCAGGCTGTGGAAACCGGAAATGAAACGATTGAGTTAGTTGAGTCAGAAGAGAGGGAATCGGATACAAAAATTATTACTGATATAGCAGGTAATGAAGTGGAGATAACAAATAATGTAGAGGCTGTTGTAAATTTATGGCCTGCTTCGAACGCAGCAATGTTGTGTATGGGTGCAGGTGATTTGCTGGTTGCTACAACAGATTTCACCAAGAGTCTGCCATGGAGTCAGTTTGTATATCCCGGCATTGTTGATATCCCTACCGCAACTGACAATGTTGAAGAGCTCATGGAAGTTAACCCCGATTTAATTATAACCCCGCAAAACGATTTGGCGATAAGCTTGCGTGAAGCAGGTTTGCCGGCCGTTAATTTGATGTTTGCTAATTACGAAGATATGAAGCGGGCATTTGCCATACTGGGAGATGCTCTCGGGGGAGAGTATATAATAAAAGCTGCCAAATGGTCTGAAATGGTGGACAATAATATTGCAGAAGTATCAGCTTCACTGGGTGAGATTGCAGAAGAAGACAAGCCGATTGTTTATTACATCCAGGGTCAATCAAACCAGGGATTGTATGCGACTTTCAGGGGAGATTCAATTATGAATGACTGGGTTACCTATGGTGGAGGGATATTTGCATCCACTCTTATGGAACTGGAGGGAACTGAAGCCACGGCAGAAGAAGTGCTTTCTCTGAATCCCGATGTAGTTATTATTGGCGGTCCTGCCCAGCACGAACTTTATGAGGAGCTTCTTGCTGATGATGCCTGGGTTGATATAAATGCGGTTAAAAACGGTAGGGTTTTTACTAATCCAAATGGTCTTTTCCCTTGGGAAAGGTTTGGGATGGAGAGTGCTCTTCAAATTAAATTTGCAGCATCGGTTATTCATCCCGAACTTTACCAGGTTGATCTGGTTACCGAAGTACAGGATTTTTACAGGGATTTTGTTGGTATCGAATTAACTGACGAAGAGGCTCAGAATATGATCAACGGTTATGGACCAAGCGGGGAATAGAGTGGCCAGTAAACTGTATCCGGATTAGAGGAAGAATAAATGACCGAAGTAGAAACAGGCAATAAATCAGCTTTATTAAAAATACGTGACACTGATCATAGTAAATACTTGCTAACTATATTCGGGTTATCGGCCATATTGCTAATAGTTGTTTCGGCATCTTTAACTCTCGGCCGCTATAATATGAGTGTAATTGATGCTGTAAAAATTATTCTTTCGTCTTTTATCCCGATCCAGGTGACATGGGATAGAACCATGGAAGCAGTAATATTCCAACTCAGGTTCCCCAGAATAATTGCCGCTTCACTGGTAGGAAGCGCACTGGCACTTTCAGGCGCTTCCTACCAGAGTATGTTTAAAAACCCCATGGTTTCCCCCGATATCCTGGGTGTATCTTCCGGGGCAGCCCTTGGGGCATCCCTGGCCATATTCTGGGGTATGGGCCAGGGTATTATTCAACTCTGGGCATTTGCCGGCGGGATAATAGCAGTATCACTAACAGCGATGGTCCCGAAAATAATGAAGAGTAATTCCACTATAGTGCTTGTCCTGGCGGGTATTATTGTGGGAGGATTAATGTCTTCCCTAATAGGAATCTTAAGATATTTCGCCGATCCAAACACTGCCCTGGCCGAAATGATTTACTGGTCGATGGGTTCATTTGCCGGTATAAAAATGACCAACTTGTATAGCTTGGCTCCAGGGATTATTGCTTGTATCGCAGTGCTGCTCCTGATCCGATACCGTCTCAATGTTATGTCGCTTGGCGAAAATGAAGCGAAGTCATTAGGCCTGAATATCAAACAAACCAGGGGTGTTATTGTAATTTGCTCAACGCTATTAACTGCCAGTTCTGTGTGTATGGCCGGAACAATTGGCTGGGTCGGGTTGGTGATCCCACACTTGGGCAGGATGCTGGTAGGGCCGGATAACAGGAGAATGCTGCCAGCCGCCTTGGTTATGGGTGCGGCTTTTATGGTGATCATTGACACTATTGCCCGTACCCTGACCACGGCGGAGCTGCCAATCAGTATAATTACCGGTATTATAGGGGCGCCGTTTTATATATATCTGCTTTTTAAACAAAGGAAACATATACAATGAGCAATAACGGAGAGTGCAGAAAACCGATTGTTGAGGTAACAGATCTATCATTTTCCTATTCTCATGAGGGAAGTGTTTTCAGAAATATTACATTTGCAGTTTATCCCGGTGAAATTATTTCTATACTGGGTCCCAACGGAGCCGGTAAAAGCACCCTGCTTAACTGTATTTCTAACCTGCTGGTTCCTGATAGCGGGGAAATTGCCATCAACGGCATTTCAATGGAAAAAATGAATGTCAGGCAGATATCCCGTTGTATTGGCTATGTGCCTCAAACCCACAATCCGGCATATCCTTATATGGTGAGAGATTTTGTAGTGATGGGAAGAACACCGCATATGAACATGTTTGCCCAGCCGAAAGAAAATGATTATGAAATGGTGCATGATATCCTGGATCAGTTAGCTATTGAACACCTGGCCTTTAAGCCTTACACGGAAATTAGCGGTGGAGAAAGACAGCAGGCTATGATAGCCAGGGCTATAGTTCAACAGCCGCAGGTAATATTATTTGACGAGCCCACTGCTCATCTGGATTTTGGTAATCAAATCCGCATTGTAAAAATGATTAAGTATCTTGCGTCGCAGGGATTTGCTATTTTAATGACTACCCATACACCTGATCATGTAATTATGCTAGGCGGTCGGGTTGGAATTCTAGACAGGCAGGGCACTATGCAATTTGGTAACACGGAAGAAATTATGAAAGAAGATATTTTGTCTTCAGTATATAAAACTTCAATGAAATTGGTTTATATAAAAGAAATTAATCGCCTGACCTGTGTTGCCACGTGTTAGAAAGATACCCACTCTCTACGAAATATATTATATATCGAATATGCTTCGATTGAACTTTCCCACGGACAACCAAACCTGGTTTTTCAAGAAGTTTGCCTTTGTGAATTTTTTTTCTGCCAGCAATCCCATATCCAGTATAGAGCCAGCACAATTGCAAAGGAAGGGGTTATGCCGAAAAGAAGTGCCAGGAGGCCGGTTATCCCTGTAAAAAAGTAGTTATCTGTTCTGATTGCACTTCTGATTAGTTCTATTGCAGAAAAAAAGAGTAGAGCACCAAGTGCGCCGTAAGGAATCAGGTTAACAAGGTCGGGTGCAGCAAAGAATATGGCAACAATAAGAAGGATTACTCCGGATATAATGTTTGAACCTCCGGTGCGGGCACCAAAGCGATATTGGGCAGCCAGGCCGCCGGCTCCGTGGCACATGGGAAAACCGCCAAAAGGGGTTGAAACCAGGCACATTATGCTCATGCTGAAAACCAGCTTTCTCTCGGGAACATTCCTGTCCAGAAGGTCTTTTACCAGCAGTGATGTTGCCAGAACAGCATTACCTATTGTCAGGGGAAGCTGAGGTATTGTGCCGTTGATAAACCCCCGCCACAGTTCCAAACCGGAAGGAATTATTATGGAAGGCATGGAAAACAGGGTGATTTTCGGGAGACCATAATAATAGATGCCTACACTGAGGCCGAGAGCAAATACTACCAGGGCGGATATGTCCAGAAGAGGAGCTAAGGTAAAAAAGAGGACAATTAACAACGCAATAAGGCCGAGTTGCCAGTCGTCAATAATAAAAACGAAAGCTTGTTTCATCAGTGTTAAAGCCAGACCAAGCTGGATACCCCGGATAATACATGCCGGGATATATTTTTTTATAATCTCTATGCTGCCGGTAAGGCCCAGTAAAAGCAGGATTAAGCCCATTGTTATACCGGCTCCGGCAATTTCAGCGCTGCTCAGCCCGCCTGCTATAGCCACAACTCCCATTGCTTTCATCGGTTCAACAGGTATAGGCAGCCGATAATATATGCCGGTGGCGATATAAAAAACAGCAAAGAAAAAAAGTATGTGTGAAAGATTTATGTCAGATACTATAGCAACGCCCAGTACGATAGGCAGAAGGGTTCCGTAATCTCCAAGCGCTCCGGCTGTTTCCTGTAGGTTAAAACGAAAGTCTTTTTCCATCAGAGAATCCTCGTGGTTTAGTTTTTCAAATAAAAAAAGCATTTCCCGCCGGAAATGCGATATTTTTAGCAATCGCTGTGCCTTCTTTCCCAGGCGGGAGGCAAAACCGTTTCCAGCTTTACCCTATCGTCCATTTTCCATGATAAGATTATTTTAGGAAAAATGGATCGAAGGCAATTAATTATCTATTATGCATTTTAATGTTATAGGTTTAAGACGTCAAGGAGTAGCAGGGAGGGGCAAGGTGAAGTTTCTTATTTGCAGAGGATTGCTGATAGTGCTATCATGACTGTAAATATTGCAGATGGAAAAGGAACTTTGTTTCAATTGCGAAAGGAAGTGTTAATGTGACCAGCCTGAGTTTAGCGGAACGGGTTGCCGTAATAACCGGGGCCGGTGGAGGGTTGGGCCGGGCTTATGCTATTCAGTTAGCCGCACTTGGTGCAAAAGTAGTGGTCAATGATCGGGGTGTAAGTTCTGACGGTAGCGGCAATGATAAAAGTGCAGCTGAAATGGTGGTTGACGAAATTACCCGGACCGGTGGAGAAGCAGTTGCTTCTTATGATAATGTTGCCGACTGGCAGGGGGCAACCGACATAATCCAAAAAGCAATTGATCGTTTTGGTAAGATAGATATTTTGGTCAACAATGCCGGTATATTAAGGGATAAAAGTTTGCCGAAAATGGATCCGGAAGATTACCGCAATGTAATTTCTGTCCATCTTGATGGAACATTTTATTGCACAAAGGCAGCTTTTATTCATATGAAAGAACAAAAATATGGACGAATTGTTTCTACTGCATCGACAACGGGGTTATACGGCAATTTTGGACAGGTGAATTATGGTTCGGCAAAAATGGGCATAGTGGGGTTGATGAACTGCCTGAAAATAGAAGGAGCACGTTATAATATTTTGGCGAATACCGTGGTGCCCAATGCCGGAACACGTATGACTGCAACGATAATGCCCCCGGAATTGATGGAGAAGCTTAAACCGGAATACATAGCCCCGCTGGTTGCCTGGCTAAGTTCCGAACGCTGTGATGTCAGCGGTAAAATATTTACTGCAGGGGGCGGATATTTTAGCACAGCAAGAATAGTGGAAGGCCCCGGTGTTTTGTGCAATACTGATGAAACCCTTAATGTGGAGCTTATTGATCGGTTTATTAATGATATAATTTCGGATGAAAAAGGACAGGAGTTTGAATCTGCTGTTGAACATACCAAATACCTGTTTGATCGTATCAGCTGATTTATTGGCCTGGGAGTAAATACTATGACAGCGATTTGGAACGGTTTACACGATGACAATCTGAAACCGGAAGAAGCAGATGTAATTGTTCCCGGCCTTCCCTTTCATGGTGCCGCTTCCCCTGGATCACAATGATTTAATCTCATTATGATGATTATCGCTGCCGGAAAAGAACGGTGCCAGACTGCGATTTCTTACTTTATTTACTGCATTTACTGCCAATATCACAATTCTGAAACAAAAAATTTTTTTAATAACGTCTTGAAGTTATTCAGAGAAGCGTATATACTGTATATAGCGTATATATACAGTATGCAAAAGGAGGCGTTTTTTTGGATATTGTCATAAGCAATGCCAGCAGCTTGCCAATTTATGAGCAAATATATACCCAGATCAAGAATTGTATCATCTCCGGGGAGTTGTCTGAAGGTGATCTGCTGCCTTCGATCCGGACCCTGGCGAAAGATCTGCGCATCAGTGTGATAACTACCAGGCGTGCTTATGACGAACTTGAAAAAAACGGTTATATTAATACGGTTGCCGGGAAGGGCAGTTATGTTGCCGGTAAAAATATAGAAATTATCAGGGAAGAACATCTAAAGCAAATAGAAAACCATATGCGGGCAATCTATAATCTTGCCCCTTCCTGCGACCTGTCTCTGAAAAACATTATTGACATGTTCCAGGTTATATATAAGGAGGAACAACAACATGAATGCAATTGAGGTTACAGATTTAAGCAAATCCTATACCGGATTCGAATTAGAGAATATAACCTTTTCCCATCCCACGGGCAGTATCATGGGTCTTATTGGTGAAAATGGTGCAGGTAAGAGCACAACAATAAAGCTTTTAATGAACGCTATATCGCGAGACAGCGGTATTGTGAAAGTGATGGGTGTTGATAATCAAAACAGTGAATTCAAAGATATCAAAGAAGATATCGGCGTTGTGCTCGACGAGGCTTATTTCCCGGAACTTCTGACCCCAAAGATTGTTAACCGGGTGATGAAGCATACTTATCGAAATTGGGATGAATCGTGTTTTTTCAGTTACCTTACCCAGTTTAAACTACCTGAAAAAAAAGAGTTTAAAGATTTTTCACGAGGCATGAAAATGAAATTAGCCATTGCAGTTGCCATGTCTCACAACCCCAGGCTGCTAATCCTTGATGAAGCGACCAGTGGTCTTGATCCAATAGTGAGGGATGAATTGCTGGATTTATTCAATGATTTTACTCGTGAAGAGTCACATTCAATTTTGCTATCTTCTCACATCGTCAGCGACCTGGAGAAAATTTGTGATTATATAGCATTTATTCACAACGGGAAATTATTGTTTTGCAAAGAGAAAGATAAATTACTGGAAGATTATGCTATTGTTAAAATGGCACACAGCGATTTTGAAGTAGTACCCAACGAAGCGGTAATCGGTAAAAAGGTTGGCAGTTATCATATTGAAGCGTTAGTGCTCAAATCATCTATTTCAAAAGCTATAAAAACAGAGCATACGTCACTGGAAGATATTATTCTTTTTTTGGCCAGGGAGGGAAAATAAAAATGATCGGTTTACTGATAAAAGATTTTTATACATTATTCCGGCAGATGAAAATCATGCTGCTTATTATCATTCTTTTTACTGTTATACCCGGTTTTTCAGCCTCCGGTTTTGCTGTTGTATACGCTGTGTTGCTGCCGATTAGCGCGATTGCCTATGATGAACGCTCAAAATGGGACTGTCTTGCTGCTATGATGCCTTACTCGTCAAAAAACCTGGTATTGAGTAAGTATCTGCTTGGTTTGATAAGCCTGGCTGCTGTGGTGCTTTTAACAGTAATAGTGCAGGTCGTCAAAGGTTTAATAGTAAATAGTACATTCAGTTTCCCAGAAATAGTATCACTGGCAATAACCCTTTGTGTTGCTATCATTATGCAGGGAATTGTTTTGCCTCTCATGTTTAAAATGGGGGTAGAAAAAGGCCGCCTTGCTTTTTTTATTGTTATTGGCGTAGTGGTGTTTGCCGGGGTTAGTTTTGGCACTAATATACCTGAACCGGTAGCATACTTTGTAGATAACCTGAAATTCTTTCTCCCCGGCGCTGTCCTGGCAGCACTGGTAATCAACCTGTTTTCCATAAAACTGTCAACTCTGTTTTACAGGGTAAGAGAATTCTAGGAAGTGAGGAGCATAATAAATGGAGTATTATAATGTGTGATTATCCGCCACCGAGACGCTGCAGGATAAAAAAATCATCCTGATCATTAATAACCGTATTAAAACCATCGAGAAGTTTTATTGATTTACCGTTGAGCATGAAGACTATTTCCGGTTTGAAGTCCGAGGTTTTACTATTTTTAACCTGGTTGGTAAATTGCTCGCCGTATTTTTTGCAAAGCTCATCAAGAAACTCACCGGCAGTAAGCGGATGTTTCAACTCGATAATAGTTTCTCGGCTACCAATAGCATCAGCCAAATTCAACACTGCCCTTAATGTAACCTGGATCATGTTATTTTATTTCCTGTCTGCCCTTATAAGTTTACAAACAGTATAGCATAAGGGTTGAATTGACGTTAAAATAACCGTGATGCTATAATTCTATCGATGAGGGTGTTCAATACCCTGGGTTTATATAGATACCCCAGAAATATAATACCTCAATAAAAAATGGAGGATTCAAATGTTAAAAGGTGGATATACAGGTCGTATTCTCAGGATTAACCTTGCAGAACAAAGCTATTCTGTAGAACCGGTCAGCGAAGAGCTGGCCAGATATTACCTGGGTGGTTTTGGGTTCGGTATTAAATATCTTTTTGAGGAACTTGAGCCGCAAATAGAACCTCTTTCAGCTGAAAATAAATTAATATTTTCTGTCGGTCCTTTTTGCGGTACTTCAATTTCCTGCGCCAGCAGGATGTCGATTGTCAGTAAATCGCCGCTCACAGGTGCGGTTGCCAATTCGCTGACGGGTGGTCACTTTCCGGCAGAACTAAAGTTTGCCGGGTACGATATGCTGATTATCGAAGAAGCGGCTGATCAGCCGACATATCTCTGGATAAACAGCGACAAAGTTTATTTTAAATCGGCAAAACATCTCCAGGGAACTAATACTTTTGACTGTCAGCAAATGATTAAGGATGAACTCAATGATCAAAACATCAGGGTTGCCTGTATCGGCCAGGCCGGTGAGAGACAGAGCAGGATGGCTTCTATCATTAATGAAAGGCATGCTGCAGGCAGAAAAGGAATCGGCGCTGTAATGGGTTCTAAAAACCTGAAAGCAGTGGCTGTCAGGGGTAATAGCGAAGTAACGGTTTTTTCTGAGGATAAACTTAAAACAGCCAGGAAGCGTATGCTCGGGGCTATGAAGGAAAGTCCTGTTTTGTATCCCAGTTTTTCAAAATATGGAACAACTGAAACTGTCGATGTGGCATGGGGAATTGGTGTTTTCCCGGTAAAAAATTTCAGAGATACCGGCTTGTGGGATCCTGTTGACTCTATCGGCGGCCAGGCTAATGACAAAAAAAAGATTGCCCGGGAAAAATGCTATAACTGCCCGGTGGTCTGTTCCCAGATCAGAAAAACTGATGATCGGGGGGATTATCCCGGTTTTGTTTCAGTCCCCGAATATGAAACCCTTTATTCTTTTGGCGGGATGACCGGAGTTGATAACCTCGACAGTATTATAGTTGCCGATCGTTTGTGTGATGAGTACGGAATGGACACTATGTCTGTTGGAGCAACCATAGCTTTTGCCATGGAGCTTTATGAAAACGGAATTCTTACCGTGGATGATACAGGTGGTCTTGACCTTTCCTTTGGCAACCATGCTGCAATGATTGAGCTGGTTAAAATGATTGCTTTCAGAAAGGGTCTGGGTGAACTGCTGGCTGATGGCACGAAAATAGCTGCTGAAAAAATAGGCAAAGGCGCTGAAAAATTTGCAATGCATGTCAAAGGGCTTGAGCTGCCGGGTTATGACCCCAGGGGGGCCAAGGCACATGGACTCAATTACGCTACTTCTTATACAGGAGCAGATCATAACCGGGGTTATGCTTTTCAGGAAATATTCGGTTTGCCTGTTCCCAGGGAGGTAGACCGCTTTGCCAGTGAAGGCAAGGGTTCCCTGACCAAATGGAACCAGGATATGCGCAGTGCGGTTTGCGATTGCCCTCCGATGTGCGGTTTTCTAATCGACATGGCAGTGCCTGCAATTGCTACTGAAAATACAGCTGATCTGCTTGAAGCTTTGTCGGGTTTAAAACTTTCGCCTGAAGATGTTTACAGGGTTGGAGAAAGGGTGAATAACCTGGCCAGGGCCTTTAATGTTAGGGAGGGTTTTACCAGGAAAGATGATTGTTTCCCCGACCGCATTATGACAGAACCGATCAAGGGCGGACCTTCCAAGGGACATTTGATTTCCCGTGATGAGTTGGAGTTCATGCTTGATGATTACTATGAAGCCCGTGGTTGGGATGAACATGGAGTGCCAACCAGTAAAAAGCTTATCGAGCTTGGCCTTGACCAGGCGCTTACCGCTTTAAAACAAATGGGCCTGATCAGGTAAAAGTAAAAGAAATGTTACATAGTGATACATTTGAAACAGATTATTATAGCTCTAGCGGTACAGAGTAATATCTATAAAATGCAACCTGAGTGTATTATTAAGTTTAAAAAGTATTATTAATACAGGTTATTTTCAGCCTGTATCTTTTTTCAGCTGATTATTCTTTAGGTTGGCATGAAAAATGCATTGGTATTAATTGTTTATGTTATATAATAAACAAAATATTATCCCTTAACAGGGGCTGCGGTTAAAATGTCCAGGTTTAAGCTGCGGCTAAGATACAGGAGGCAGGCGGAATTGAATAAAGTCAGAACAGCAGATGAAGCGGTAAGAGAGATTAAAGATGGCGCGACTATTGGCAGCAGTTTAATGGGTTTAGCAGGATGGCCGGAAGAGGTGGCCCAGGCTCTTGAAAGAAGATTCCTCGAAACGGGAACTCCCCGCGGGCTTACAGTGGTGTCAAGCTCGGGAGCCGGCGACAGCCGGGAAAGAGGTGTGACCCGCCTCGGTTATGAAGGCCTGGTTAAAAGGTGGATCGCCGGCCATATGGGTCAGGCTCCAAAAATGCGTAAGCTGGTAGAAGACAATATCATCGAAGCCTACAACCTGCCCCAGGGTGTGATAGTGCAGTTATGGAGAGAAATCGCTGCAAAGCGGCCGGGACTGATAACCAGGGTCGGACTGGGAACTTTTATAGACCCCCGTATTGAGGGGGGTAAAATGAATGATTATACCCGCGACAAGGAAGATCTTGTTGAAGTTGTGACAATGGGTGGCAAGGAGTATCTTTGGTATAAAACTTTTCCGGTTGATGTTGCAATTATCCGTGGTTCAGTAGCCGATGAGAATGGTAATATTACCATGGATCGCGAAGGGATTATCCTGGAAGCCCTGCCCCTGGCCCAGGCTGCCAAGAACAGCGGTGGTATAGTTATTGCCCAGGTTGAACACATTGCCCGGCCGGGTACACTTAACCCGAAAGATGTGCGTGTGCCAGGCATTCTGGTAGACTACATTGTTAAATGTGATAATCCCGAAAACCATTTCCAAACCGAGGGAGTTTATTATAATCCATCATTTTCCGGTGCTATTAAGGTTCCATTATCGGCCATTCCCCCGGTTGAATTGAATGAACGTAAGATTATTGCCCGCCGTGCTGCAATGGAACTGGCCCCTGATGTTATAGTTAATCTAGGGATCGGTATTTCTGCCGACGTGGCTTCCGTGGCAGCTGAAGAAAGTGTATCCGATATGATGCACCTGACCACCGAGTCCGGTACAATCGGAGGTGTACCGGCCAGCCCCCCTGATTTTGGGCATGCTTATAACCCTGAAGCAGTCATTGAACACCAGGTTCAGTTCGATTTTTATGATGGTGGAGGTATCGACCTGACTTTCCTCGGTATGGCCCAGGCTGACAAAGATGGTAATACGAATGTAACCAAGTTCAGCAACCGGGTTATCGGCAGCGGAGGCTTCATTAATATCAGTCAGAATGCCAAAAAGGTGGTTTTTTGCGGCACTTTGACAGCAAGCGGTCTGAAGGTTGCAGCAGAAGATGGTAATTTAAAGATTTTGCAGGAGGGTAAAATTAAGAAGTTTGTTGACCAGGTAGATCAAATTACCTACAGCGGTAACTTTGCTCGTTCGATTGGGCAAACTGCTTTATATATTACCGAACGTGCTGTATTCAGCCTTGAACCGGAAGGACTTACCCTGATAGAAATCGCACCTGGTATAGATCTTGAAAAAGATGTTCTGGCGCAGATTGGTTTTAAAGCCAGGATTGCTGAGAATTTACGGGAAATGCCCCGTGAATTATTCTATTCTGTATGGGGAAAACTAAGAGATGAGATAGAAGCAAAAAGATAGCGGTTCATTAAATAATTCATGAGTATGATCTTTGCCTGGTGGTTCCTCAAAATGGAATTACTTGTAATGATGGATCAGCTGAAGTAGTAAACAATTCTATTTGTATGCTGATAGTAACAAGAGCACATTATAAAGTTCAATACTTTTTAATGTGCTCTTGTTTTACAATAAAGGATAATTTATTCAGAAGATAGAAATAAGAATATAGAAAGATAATCTGAATTCAATGGAATTTGTTGCTAACACAGTGCATATTAATTTATCCATGAGCATTTGCTGGTTTCAATAAATAACTATTCTTGGAGGGATTAAAAGTGAGCACGAAAGGCATGATTTGTATTGTATTAAGCCTGAGTTTATTTGTACTGCTTTTTACTGTGGGTTGTGGAAAAAGCACTGAAGAGACGATTGAAAATGTAATCGGTGGGTTAATTGAAGCTGAGAATCAGGCAATTGAGGCAGATAATAACAGTAGCGATGTAAATGAAGATGATGAAATAAATGATGGCAATGGTCCGGGTTCTTCTGGCGATAATGGTGGAAGTATAAGTGTGGAGCACCAAGCCGAATGGCCTTCTGACTTGCCCTCATATGTGCCCCGGATGGAAGGTGACCTTACAGAAGTAGTAATCACGCATCCGGAAGAAGGGACAAAAAGTTATATTATTGCTTACGAAAATTTGCAGATATTTGATGCAGATGTTTATGAAAAAGAGTTGTTGAGCAATGGTTGGACAATTGATGGGACAGTTGAAATGGGTGAAGCATGGATGATCTACGCCAGCATTGAGAACAAGGCATCAATTACCATGTCTGCAGAAATTGAAGAGAACAGTGGGATGATGATTGTAGTTATATTTTAGCATATACTAACAAGGTGGAATTATGGCTGAGAAGCTACCGTATTTACACCTTGTTTTATATTAAAGTATCTAATCTAACTGCTTGTTGAGCCTCCGCCGGTTCCCTTGCTTAATAGATGTTGATTTGCTATAATTACCGTTGCGAGGGCGTGTAGCTCAGTTGGGAGAGCACTTGGCTCGCATTCAAGAGGTCAGGGGTTCGAATCCCCTCACGTCCACCAGGTAAGGGTTTTCGGGTACTGGTAATTGCCTGAAAACCTTTGTCTTAGCGGCAGCATAAAGGTTGAACGGAGGTTATTACATGAAAAAGGGCAAGCAGAAACATTTTTTGTTTTTTTCAGTGATCATAATAATATTGAGTCTGACGTTTTTACTTTCAGCCTGCGGTGAAGAGTCCGTAGTAGTTGAAGGGGCAATAACTGTACCTGATGATTATGCCACTATCCAGGATGCTATCGATGCATCTGTAAATGGTGATGTTATACTTGTCAGGCCTGGAACATATAGAGAAAGCATTGATTTCAGTGGCAAGAACATAACAATACGCAGTGAAGATCCCGAAAACCGTGAAATAGTTGAACAGACAATTATAGATGCCGGTGGTGTTCACTCGGTGGTTGTTTTTAAAGGCGGGGAATCAAATTCTGCTGTAATTAATGGTTTTACCCTTACCGGCGGGGGAGGCAGTTCTGAAGTTCTTGCTTTTGAAATAGAAGGAGAAATGCAGGAAATACCCTCACTTTATGGAGGGGGAATATTGGTGCTTAACGGTAGTTCGCCAACAATAACCAACTCAGTTATTGAGAATAATGTAGCTGAGCGTGGTGGTGGCATCCTGGCTTACAACTCTTCCCCGGTTATCAGTAATAATATTATCAGGGATAATATTTCGACCGGTGGCGGTGGCGGTCTTTTCTTTGTTGATTCTGCAGCCGTGGTAAGTGCAAACGAGATAACCAATAATACTTCAAGAAACCGCAGCGGGGGCGGAATAGCCATAAATGGTGATGGCAGTTCATCGCTGGTTATTGAAGATAATACAATTGCCGAGAACCAGGCAGAATTCGGTGGTGCTTTTTCATTATTGGATGCCAGCCCGGAAATCATTAACAACACTTTGCTTAGCAACCAGGCAGTTCAAAGCGGTGGCGCTATCTTCATGGTAAATTCTTCGCCGCATATATCAGAAAACAGCCTGTCAGACAATATTGCAGGAGGGTCCGGGGGAGCCATAGCTGTTTTTATGGATTCTTCACCTGTTGTAGAAAATAACATAATTATTGGAAACAGTGCTGATGACGGTGGTGGAGTGGCAGTTTATTTCATGTCTGCCCCGGTTATCAGGGATAACAATATTTCTGATAACAGGGCTCGTCTGGGCGGGGGTATTGCTGTGAATGAACTTTCCACACCGGAGATATTTGGCAATGATATTAATGGTAACTTTGCCGATAATAATGGGGCCGGCATTTATGTTCTGGCGTCCAGTCCGGTGATAGAAGGAAATGTTCTCAGGGATAATGAGGCAAGGCGCAATGGTGGGGGTATTTATACTCTTATTGAAGCGGTTGTTTATGTTTATGACAATATTTTTGAGAACAACCGGGCCAATGAAGGAGGAGCAATTCATGCCTCCGAAGGTGCAGAAATTCAGGTCAACGATCCCGATGACAACCAGTATCAGGGTAATGTACCGGATGATATTTACCAGGAATAAATTCAATAGTTGACCGGGATAACTACGGCAATTTTTGAATGATATGATGCCCCCGGCAGCCATTCTAAAGCAGCCGGGGATATTTTATATTGTAGAACTAATAATGATGTATCTTTGCTGCACGATAAATGGGGGGAGTGTTTTTGGCCAAGTATAAGCCAGCCGAGAGTGATAGAAGCAGTATTAAGTCTAAAAAGCCAAAGAAAGAGGTCAGTGCAAGTGAAGGTATAATCAGGGCGGAGCTGCTGAGAAATGTTACAGCTGCTGCTTCAAAAATACTTTTACCCCTGATGTTGATTATAGTGTCTCTTCTGCTTTTTATAGGGCCTTTTTACCGTGGTTTGTTTTTCCCTCTCGAATTACTGGTAGCCAACACGATAATTTTTGGTTTATTTTTTATATGGGGTCTCTTCCGATTTGTAAAAAGCGACAGCAGGTTTATAGGATCGCCTCTGGATATCTGTCTGCTGCTGCTTCTTTTCAGTTACCTGGTTTCTTTTCTGGGCTTTGCCGTCAATAAACGCGATGCCCTGGAAGAACTCTTAAAAATAGCTTCTTACCTGTCAGTTTACCTGGTTGTTCTGGATATTTGCCGGCACTGGTCAATTCAGCTGCCCTTGAGAAGAAGTAAAAGCAACAACGTTGGTATCGTGGAAGCGAATGAAAAAGTGCCGCCAGGATTAAACCTGGTTTTACACATTATTCTGGCTTCTGCAACGGTGATTGCCGTGGCCAGCCTGGGAGTGGCGGCCGGTCACTGGGATTTTATTGGTGCATATGCCGCAAACAGGATTGCTTCCCCGATGGGTTATGCCAATACAGCTGCTGCCTACCTGATGGCTGCATATTTTCTATCACTTGCCCTGGCCCCGCTGGCCAGGAAGATGTTAAAAATAGTGTACCTGGTTCCTGCAGTGCTGATGATGATCACCGTGATTCTGACTTTTTCAAGGGGAGCCTGGCTTCTGCTGCCACCCCTGGCGGTATTAATGGTGATTGCTGCTTCTCCCGGTAACAAAATACGCGCGGTTCTCTATATGGCAGCTTCAACAATACCGGCACTCCCGGTCGCTTTTTGGATAGATCCTATCTTCCGTTCTGATATGCCCTCAATGGCCTGGTTACCTATAATACTGGCAATAACTGCAGCACTGCTGCTGGGCTTAGCTGCAGAGTTATTCCTTTCCCTGGAAAACAGGCGCAAGAGAACGGTATTTATTTTTTCTGCAGCAGTATTTATTATAATTGTGATTATATTTATAATCATTCCCCTAGTAACGCCGATCAGCCTTGAGACAAAACCCGGTGAGCCTGAGCAACTGCAGTCACTGATGCAGGTAGTGGATAATATCAAACCGGAAGGACATTATAAGTTAGTCTTAGATGTTAAGGCAGAAATGGATTTAACCACCGACACTGAATCCCCGGATTTTATCTGGGGAGTGAAGGCTCTTGGGGAAATACCCGGCTATCGCAGTGTTAAGCTGCTTGAGCACCATGGCCAAAGCACCAGTGGGTGGGAAACTGTTACTTTCGATCTTGAGACCGGCCCGGAAACAGAAAGGCTGTCTATAGAATTGTATAATCGCTATCCAGGCACTGCGGTAACAGTTCGTTCAGTGCAATTGTTGTCGCCCGATAGTGATACAAGATTGCATTTTATCTGGAGCCGGTTACTGCCGGATCGTTTTTACGATCGCATTTTTTCTTTTTCCCGTGATCGCAATATGGATCGACGGTTTGAACTATTCGCTGACGCAATAAAGGTAATTAAAGATTACCCCCTCTTCGGTTTGGGAGGAGGAGGCTGGGCAGCTGTCTATAAAAGCTATCAGGACCAGGCTTATGATTCCAGGGAAGTACATAACCACTATCTACAGGTATGGATTGAAGCGGGCATTATAGGTTTTCTTGCCTTTGTTGGCATTTGGGTGAGCTTCACCCTTGCTTTCCTTAAAAAGTGTTTTATAATGAAAGCTCCGCCGTCCAGGTGGCAGCACTGGACAGCTGTCTTTATGCCTGTTGCCGCCCTGGGGGCTCACAGTGCCATAGATTGGAATTTTTCCATGGCTGCCGTGGGGATTTTCTTATTTGCTCTGCTCGGTGCCGGTAGAAGTCTTGATTATGACGATAACTTTGAAAGCAGCATTAATGAAAAGAAAGAAGGGAGCATCAAAAAATATCTCCCCGGATTGATAGGGGTGGTTTTCGGTCTTGCGCTTTTTATATACACACTTATTCTTTATAGTGGTTTACAGGTGACGTGGCGCTCCCAGGAACTTTTTGAAGGAGGGAATATCAAACAGTCCCTGGTTGAGATTGAAAAAGCAATAGCTCTTGATCCCTACAGGGCTGAAAATTACCATAACTACAACGTTTTGATTGAAGGGCAGGCTGTAAGAATGCAAAACCAGGCTGAGCTTAGCAAAATGCTTGCCCTGGCAAAAAGAGCTTATGAGCTGGAACCTTATAACCCCAATTACCTGTCCCGTTATGGAACACTACTGCTTAATTATGTCGATACCAGGGAGGGGCTGAATTATATAGACCGTCTCATGGAACTGCGTCCTCATTACTTAAGCGGTTACCAGCAACCAGCCTGGTCCAGGCTGAGTTTGATTGAATATTATTTCCAGAATGATCTGCCGGGCCCGGCGATGGAATACTACAAAGAGCTGTATGATATTGAAGCAAGGATGCAGGCCGATTATGGTAATACAAGGTCTATCGCTTATGTTATCGGGCGTGCCGCTTACTTGAACGGTGACAACAATGAAGCGTTGCGATATCTTGAACGGGTGGGCGAGACAGATTCCAACTATAATGATGCCCAGGAGATCATTACCACTATCACTGGCGAGGATAATTAAAATGAAAATGGTAGTCGGTAGATATCATAAACAAGATAGAATAGTAATAAGTTTTTATATGATTATATTAATCAGTCTGTTTTTGGTCAGCTCCTGCACAGGTGCCCCGTGTGATAATAACGTATTTGTAGAACAGCTTGACGAGGAGGATACAGGTGAGATGACAGATTCTTATCAAGATGGAGAATCAATAATTCCGCCAGTTGATCAGCAGGTTCCTGCTAAACTGGAAACAGCTACTCTGGCCATGGGCTGATTCTGGGGCCCCGATGCCCGGTTCGGGCAGGTTAAAGGAGTTTATCGCACCAGGGTTGGCTATGCCGGCGGTTCTGTGGAGAACCCAACTTATTATCAATTGGGAGATCATACTGAGACGCTGCAGGTGGATTATGATCCAACCCAGATAAGTTATAAAGAGATTCTGGATCTTTTCTGGGATGGCCATAACCCTACCGGCCCCCAGTACACCAGGCAGTATATTTCAATCATTTTTTATCATGATGAAGACCAGGAAAAGGTTGGCCTGGAAAGCAAAGAGGCCCGGGAGAAGGTGCTGGGGGCAGAAATAAATACTTTAATAATACCTTACACGCACTTTTACCTTGCCGAAGATTATCACCAGAAGTATTTTTTACAGGGAGATAGCAGCCTGTCTTCAGAAGTTAAGGGTTACTTTGAAGAATTTCAGGAATTTGTTAATTCAACGGCAGCTGCCCGCCTGAATGGTATTGTCGGAGGATATGCAAATCCTGAGCTACTGGAATCAGAGCTGTCAGAATACGGTTTATCAGACTCCGGTATGAATAATCTACAGAGGTATATCAAGTAAACTTATACTACTGGTTGGTCAAAATCGGTTGAATCATGGTGAGTTTTTTGAAGGTTAACTGTTTAAAATGTGTTCACTATTATGTGACCTGGGATAATAAATACCCCCGGGGTTGCAGAGCGCTTAATTTTAAATCACGTTACTTCCCCGCGGATGTTGTTAGTAACTCTTCAGGAATGCCCTGCCTTTACTTCAAAGAAAGAACTCCATCGAAACAAACCACGAAGAAAACAAAATAATGCATGTAGTGTTACCATTAATCTTCTTAGATTAATAATATATTATCAAAATGAACCAGTAAAGATACATTCCTTTTATTTTTGAAAGAAATGTGAACCTTTTAAGCTCCACCATATAAAATTATTAAAATTGCCAAACTACCATTTAAATAGGTTTAAGCAAAATAATCTCATCAAAAAAAGCTGGCATAAGAATTGCTGAATAGTATAACAGGGCCTGATTACTAAGAGTTTGTACAAATTAGACTATAAATGTATGGCATTAGTGGTTAGATACATGTAATACGCAAGTAAAGTAATAAGCCTGTCACCGGGATATCCTTTACCCGGTTTGCAGAAAATAAATAAAGGGGTGATGTTCATAGTTTTTTAAAGTGTTTGGGTGTTTGAATTAGCAGTGCAAGAAAAGAGGAGGAAATATTAATGAAAAAAGTACTATTTGTAGCTTTATCGTTGTTAATGATTATGGCATTGTTTGTTACAGGTTGTGGGGAATCAACAGGACCTGCTGATCCCGGTGGAGATGAATCCGCTGAGCAAGTTACAGAACCGATCGTTTGGGAAGCAGCTTCAGGTTGGGTTCCTGGCGATATCATGCGTGATGTTTTTGATATCTTCATCGAAGTCCTGGAAGAGAAAACAGAAGGTCAGTTGATTATCAACGTTTCAGGCCCTGAAACATTCCCTTCGCCGGACCAGATTAAACTCCTTGCCGACGGAACTCTTGATTTAATCGGAACAACCCCTGCTTTTTATCTTCAGGATCTTCCCGAGGGAACTGCGATTGCTTATACCTGGGGAACCAAGGAAGAGCGTGAAGCGGCTGGGCTGTTTGAACTTATTGACCAGGCACATCGTGAAAAATACAATGCAACTTTAATTACTGAATGTCCGGCAGGAACTATGCACATATTCATGAAGGACCCGATTGACAGCGTTGATGACCTCAGGGGTAAAAGGCTTAGAAGCCCTGCAGCATATATGCCTGCTCTTGAAGCTCTGGGTGCAACATCAATGTTTATGAGTGATGCCGACACTATCGACTCACTGCAACAGGGAGTTATAGACGGAGCGATCAGCTCAACAGCCACCTACGACAGCTGGAATTACTATGAAGTTGCTCCCTATAACGTCTATCCCTCTTTTGCTTTCGTTCTAAGTGTTATTTTTGCTAATGTTGACAGTGTGGAGGCGTTGCCTGAGCATTTACAGGTTGCTTTGTATGAGGCAGTTGAAGAGGCCGCACCTTTATTCGAACAATTTGCTGTAGATCAAATAACTCACCTGTTTGACACTGCAGATGAAAAAGGTGTTGTTGACATTGCCTTTGAAGGCGCTGAAGCACAGGAGTTTTACGACATTTTCTTCGAAAAGTATATCGAAGTTGCCGTAAGACCTAACAGTGGTGATGAAATGGCTGACCGCATCATAGAAATACATGAAAAGCTGAATGCTCCGCCTCAGGGCAGGTTTGTTGGACCTTACAGCCCTGTTAACTAAATATTAACAAGTATTGTGTTGTGACGCATCCAGACAGGCTGATTACCTGGCCTGCTGGATGCGCCATATTCTTAACGGAAGGTGAGGTTGAAATTTTGGTATGGCCAAAGTATCTGAGATATTCAATCGTCTTATTGGCTATTGGTACAAGCTGACATCGGCTATTTGTTCGATGATTATTGTTTTTGCCATGCTATTAATTACTACAGAGGTCGTAGCGCGTTATTTCTTTAACTATTCAATCCAGTTCGTGATGCAGTTTAGTGGCTATTCGTTGTTTCTGGTAACATTTCTAGGCGCTGCCTGGGTTCTGAGTCTTAAGGCTCATATATCGGTTACTTTTATGACAGACAAGTTTAGTGATCGTACCCGCGCTATTAATAGTGTAATCATGAAACTGCTGGGGTTCGCATTTTGCTGTTTTCTTCTTTATGCTACCGGTGACTATGTAATCAACAATGTTTGGGCAGAAGGAATGTCAACCGACTACCCGATCAGGTTTCCACTAGTTTACCTGATGATTTTTATGCCGATTGGCTGGCTGTTTATGGTAATAGAGTTTTTGATTCAGGCCTGGAAAGAAATTAAAGATTTGTTTAAAGGCAGTAAAACTGGAAATAATATTGGAAGCTCAAGCGAGATTGTCGAAACAAACTAAGTGGCACTCGCTATATATTTAGTGTTTATATGACAGGTTGTTGAGGAGGTTTGTCATGGAAGTATCAATGGTTATCATTGTGCTGCTTGGAGTATTCTTTGCATTGATGCTGCTCGGTTTTCCTGTGGCATTATCATTTATGGCGGCTAATATAACTGTTCTTGTTCTGCACAGTGGCACCAGATTTTTCAGCTTAATTGCTGTGGGTATGTTTGCTTCCCTTAATTCTTTTGTTCTGATCGCCGTGCCTCTCTTTATAATAATGGGCGAGATTATAGTTCGATGTCAGTTTATTGATCTGGTAACAAATGCTTCAGAAAGCATTTTTGGTAAACTAAGAACACAGGATGCAATTCTTACTGTAGGTACAGGAACGGTGCTTGCTGTTTTGAGCGGGGCACCAATTGCAACTGGAGCTACTCTTGGAGCTACTCTTGTTCCAAGAATGCTCAGGCACGGCTATACAAAGTGGTTTGCCTGCGGCACCGCCCTGGGTGGAGCTGCCTTAGCTACCCTCATTCCCCCCAGCTCACTGGCTATTATTTTGGCGACGCTTGCAGAAGTGTCACCAAACCGGGTTCTCATTGGTGGTTTGCTTCCGGGACTGATCTGTTCGGCCCTTTTTATAGTTTTTATCCTGGTATCAAGTAAAATATGGCCACATCTTGTCCCTGATAAAGTAGAACAGGAATACCGATATCCTTTTAAAGAAGTAATTTTAAGAATTGCAAAAGCTTTGCCGCTCGGGATTATTGTTTTGCTAGTTTTGGGTGTAATCTTTTTAGGTATTGCTACTGCAACTGAAGCCGCAGCATTGGGAGCAATTGGTACAATTTTGATGGCGCTGGTTTACAGAAGGCTAACATGGAATATATTTGTAGACAGCTTGATGGCATCAGCAAAAATGACCAGTATGCTCTTCTTAATTATCTCTACTTCAAGCATTTTTGGTAGGGTGCTTACCCTGACTGGGGCTGGACCGTCTATTGTTAATACTATCGTCAATGCTCCTGTAGGGCCATACTTTATTGTAGCCATTATGATCGGGTGTATTTTAATCCTGGGTTGTTTTATGGATTCTATTGCCATGATGATGATTACTGTGCCTTTGTTCACGCCAGCAGTAATTGCTCTTGGTTTTGACCCCCTTTGGTTCTGTGTTTTAATCCTAATTACAACTGGTATCGCTGGTATTACTCCCCCGGTTGGAATGGTGCTTTATGCTCTAAAAGGTTCATGCGACGAAGTGGAAATGCATGATGTATACCGTGGTGGAATACCTTATTTCCTGATCCAGATGGCTGTTATTATTCTTGTCATGATATTCCCGAAAATTGGCCTCTGGTTGCCCGGTCTCTTATAAATAGAAAGTGTACCTGGTAGGGTTATTAATAAAAATGTCGAAATAAATAATTAACATCCTTGGTTAAGACTATCCATACTCTGGCGGTAAAGAGTTAAATAATAGTTAGTGTCTATTAATAATTGCTTAGGCTAAGGTGGTGATTCGGTTAGTTTTTTTGCAGGTAGTTCTATTATTACTATTAAAATACAAAGGAGTGTTATAGATGGTATATAATATTCACCCCACACCGCCTATTCTTTTCGGATACGGCGCATCAGAACAGGTTGGCGTTAAGCTGAAAGAAATGGGATGCAAGAAAGTGCTTCTAGTGCATGGCAGCGTAATCAAAAGAACAGGCATAGCGGACAAAATTTTGGGATTGATCAATAAAGAAGGTATTGAAGTTGTCCCTTACGACAAAGTTGTTCCCGATCCGCCGGCAGAAGTTGTAGAAGAGGGAGCAGCCTTTGCCAAGGCCCAGGGTATTGATGGAATTGTTGCAATCGGCGGGGGCAGCGCTCTTGATGCAGCTAAAGCAATTAACGTTTTGCTGGGCAATCCTTCTCCGATCACCCAGTATTTTGATAAAAGCATTCCCCTCAAGCCCGGAAAGACGATGGTTTTAATCCCGACTACAGCCGGAACAGGCAGTGAAGTTAATGCCATCAGCGTGGTCAGCGATACAGAAAAAGATATTAAGAGCGGCGTTATCGGAATTCCCTGCGTGGCCAGCCTGGCTATTGTAGATCCCATTTTTACAGTTGGTCTGCCATCAGGGTTAACTGCAGCCACCGGAATTGACGCTTTTTCTCATGGTATTGAAGCGCTGACCTCCATCGCAGCCAACCCTGTATCAGATATTTTAGCGGAAAGAGTAATAAAACTGGTTTATGAAAACTTACCCAAAGCTATTAAAGAACCTGATAACAAAGAGTACAGATCTAACCTCAGTTTGGCAGCAATGATAGCCGGAATTGCATTCAACGATGCTCCGCCACAACTCGGCCATGCTATTGCACATACCCTGGGAGCTGTGTTCCACAAGAACCACGGAGAACTCTGCTCGGTTGCCCAGCCTATAGTGGTTGAATATATAGCCGATAAGTCTCCTGCTAAGATCAAGATAATTGCCTCAGCTATGGGTGTTGACGTCGAAGGTCTTGATCCTGTTAAAGCTGGTGAGAAAGTTGCTGATGCAATCAGGGAATTTACCAAGAGTGTTGGTCTGCCGGTTATGAAGGATATTGGTATAGATAAAAATGAAATTGAAAAAATTGCTCCGCAGGTATTAAAAGATGACTGCGCTCATTTTATACCCAAGGAAATAGATGTAGATACAGTTGTTAAACTACTGCACAAAACATACGAGCTCTAATCGCATCAAGCAGAAGGAGGTATAACGATGGAAGTTAGATTGAATACACACGGTGAAGGGAAACTTTCAACCAAGACATATTTTGCCAACGAATCAGGATTTAGGGTTGCGTCAGTCATTGTGATGGGTGAAAATGAGGCAGCACTGCTTGATACTCAGTGGACCCGCTCCAATGCCCACAGGGTGGTTGCTGAAATATTAGAAACGGGCAAAAAGCTTACAAAAATATTTGCCAGCCATTCCCACCCTGATCATTATTTTGGGCTCGGCCATATAGCAGATGAATTTCCTGAAGCTGAAGTGCTGGCCCTGCAGGAAGACTGCGATATGATCAACGACCAGTTTTTTGGTAAGATTGAACACTGGGAAAACGTAATCGGTAAAATGAACGTTTGCCGTAAAACCGTAAAAATTGAGCCGTTAAAAGAAAATTACTTTGAACTTGAAGGCCATCGCCTTGAAGTTATTCCTAAGCTAATGGGCGACATGAGATACAACTCGGTAGTTTGGATCCCCTCAATTAAAACTCTTTACGGAAGCGACCTTCTCTTCAACGAGGCACATCCATTTACCTGCGAACTGACAAAGGAAGAACGCCAACAGTGGATTAAGGATCTTGATTTTCTTAAAACACTGGAGCCTGAAGTTGTGATCCCCGGCCACCAAAAACCGGGAATGCCTTTTGATTATAGTTCGATTGATTATACCAGGAAATATGTTGAGCTGACTGAGAAAGCCCTTGAAGAAACAGATAGCGCCGCTGAATTCTTCTATGCAATGTTTGTCCACTTCCCCAATTCTGTGCTGCTTAACCTCAGCAACGAGATGAACGCTAATGTATTTAAAGGCGGCAGGGACTGGAATTGGCGCGAAATGTAATATATGCAGACTGAACTTTTTTAAAGAAACTTTAAACAATAACTTAAGATATGAGGTGAATTAATAAAATGGCACTTGAAAATAAGGTTGCTTTAATAACCGGAGCAGGCAGCGGTATCGGTGAGGCTATAGCAAAGCGTTTTGTAAAAGATGGAGCGAAAGTTTGCATAATTGGCCGCAGGAAAAAGAACCTGGAAGAAGTTGCGGCAACTCTTCCTGCTGACAAAGTTAAAGTGTTTGCCGGTGACATTACCAAGCATGAAGATGTGAAAGCTGTAGTCAAGGCAGCTATTGAATGGGGTGGCAAGCTGGATATCCTGGTTAATAACGCTGCGGTCAATTTTGAAGGCGGAGTTGTAGAGGTAGACCTTGATGATTGGAATAAAATTCTTGCCACCAACCTGAATGCTCCTTTCCTGCTTATGCGGGAAGTGATTCCCCATATGAAAGATAATGGTGGAGGTTCAGTTATCAATATTGCATCATTAGGTGGAGTTCGCTGCCTGTCCGGCAGGGTTGGTTACAGTACAACCAAGGCAGCCCTGATTATGTTAACAAAGCAGGCAGCTACGGATTATGGTAAGTATAATATCCGCTTCAATGCAGTATGTCCAGGGTTTACCTTAACAGATATGACCAGGGGACATTTCGGTGAATTTGGCAAAGATAACCTGGGGCCGTTCCAGTCTATTCCCTTAAAGCGGGGAGCAGAACCCGATGAAATTACCGGTATCTGCAGCTTCCTGGCCGGTGAAGATGCAAGTTATATTACAGGTTCGGCAATTCTGGTAGACGGTGGTACCCACGTTGTAGATCCTTTTGATGTCGGATTACAAATGCTTTAGCATCGATCGATTGAGAAAACAAGAGCATCTATCTCTTGTCTTCATTATATTAATATCGATGTTGTTCTGCCATATTATAGTGTCCCGGGCAGTAGATGCCCGGGACATTTTATCTTTCTTGCTCTGAAGGTAAAAGAGAGCAAGAAAGACAAGTATGATAAGTTGTGGTCTGAAGAAAATATCGATTAATTTCATCTGCAGCGCAATACCACCAGTAAAAATAGTCAGATAAATTATAAGTTGCCGCAGCAGAACTGTTTTATACCAGTTCACTCCCCGGTGTTAGAAAATTTTTGTCCACTGAAATTGTTGTGATATAATGTAAGCAAAAGTACTCACTTATATTATTAAGGGGACGTGGCTCAGGGGGAGAGCGCTTGACTCACATTCAAGAGGTCGGAGGTTCAAATCCTCTCGTCCCCACCAGTAAGAATTATATAAAGGAAGCCTCAAGTTTACCGAGTTAAGCTTAAGCTTCCTTTTTTCAACCATAAAAATGTATGGAGGTAGATGGCAACCCCGGATTTATTAGAATTTTAAGCAAAGAGTTTTATAAGTATGTCTAAGAGTAACAAGCGTAACCTAGATCTTAAGGCATACAAGATATTTCAATATGAAACACGTAATGCAATGTGCAAGACATAGAAGATGCTAAATATTCATTAGCCAATTATGTCAATTAAGTGTTTGAAGCCAGTTGTTGCCCGTGAAAATAAAAAGTAGCTTGGCAAAGGCAATTCTAAAGTATCTATTTTGGTCAAACCAGGAGTGGAATATATTTTGGCATGAATATTGCGACTTAATTATATAGTTTTATTTGCCGTATTTATTATTATAGTCTGTGTTGGGTCCGTAAAGTAAAAATAATTGACACTGGCAGTATAATATTTTTTCAGATTAAATTTAGTTGTAGTTCGTAAAAAAGCTTAGATGGGACTACCAGTAAACTTAGAAAAGGGGGCATGGCTATGAGAAAAGCGCTTCTAAAGTTTAACCGCTATTTCCACTACATCAGCTGCATATTTTTAGTGGCCTTAATGACTATGACGGTCATTGATATTATCGGCAGGGCGTTGTTTGAGTTTAGATTTCGCGGAATATATGAATTAACCGGAATCTTCCTGGTTATAATTGTCTACTTTGCTTTTGGTAATGCTGAAAGAAATAAAGAAAACGTTGAAATTGACTTTTTCTACGGATATTATGAAAAGTATTTAAAGTCTACAGCTGCCCGGTTGATTATATTTAACCTTAAACAGCTGGCCTTTGTAGCAGTTGCCGCTGTTATGACCTGGCGATTATTGCTCCATGGCATTTACATGATGGATACCGGTGCCAGAACTGCAAGTCTGCAAATACCCAGCTGGCCTGTAATATTACTGGCATTTTTAGGTCTGCTTGGGCTCTTTTTAGTTGTTGTATCCGATCTGATTTTTTCACAGCCGGTAGGAGGAAAAAACGATGGCACCAATTGAAATAGGTATTCTTGGCATTGTTCTTATGTTAATCCTGATAGCCTTAAAGCTACCTGTAGGTTTTGCATTAATTGCTATTGCAGTACTCGGTAATATAATGCTGACCAGCACCGGTCCTTCTTTAAGTAAATTGGGGAGCGATCTAATCATACTGGTAGAAAATTACTCATTAAGTGTTATTCCACTTTTTGTGCTTATGGGCATATTCTTATCAAAAGCAGGAGTGGCAGCCGATCTCTATAATGTAATGAGTGATTTATTCAGGAAAGTAAGGGGCGGGATGGCTATTGCCACCCTGGGAGCAGCAGCTGTTTTCGGCGCTGTTTGTGGCTCAGCTACTGCCGCCGCTTCAACCATAGGTTCGATTGCTGTACCTGAAATGACCAAGCATAAATATAACCAGGGCCTGGCGGCAAGTATTGCTTCAGTTGGTTCAACCCTGGGGATTATAATTCCACCCAGTACAACCCTGATTTTATACGGGGTTATTACAGAAGAATCAATAGGTCAGGTTTTAATCGCCGGTTTGATACCCGGAATTATGCTCACAGTTATGCTAATGATTACAACGTATATTTTAATCCGGGTCAGACCTGACCTCGGTCCGCCCATCTCAGATACAAAAGAACGTTTTTCTATTGACCTGAAAAAAGTAATGTATGTCTGGCCGCTGCCGGTAATCTTTATAATCAGCATCGGCGGTATTTATCTGGGCTTTTTTACTCCGACAGAGGCCGGCGCGGCAGGAGCATTTTTATCCCTGGTGCTAGTGCTGATCATGAGAAGGTTGTCATGGGCAAAATTTGTTGATTCGATTAGCTCGGCAACCACTATAACTGCCATGGTATTTGCTATTGTTATTGGCGGCAAGCTGTTTGGCATCTTTCTCACCAGGAGTAGGATTCCCTTCAGCCTTTCTTCTTTTATAGATGCGTTGGATGTAACGCCTTTTATAATTATTCTGATTATACTTCTGATTTATACAATTATGGGTTTCTTCATGGATGAGTTGGCAACAATTGTGATCATGACCCCGATATTTTACCCGATTATCCTGGAACTGGGTTACAATCCAATCTGGTTTGGTGTTATGACCACCATGATGAATTTAACCGGCCTGTTGACCCCGCCAGTTGGAGTTGCCAGCCTGGTTGTAGCCCAGGTTACCAAGGTCCCTTCTGCCCAGGTTTTCAAATACCAGGTGCCATTCTGGATTACCTTGGTTATCGGGGCTATTATTGTAGCGGCTTTCCCGAATATCGCGCTTTTTTTACCTAGCTTGATGTATTAAAGAATAAAAAATACTTATATGGGGAGGGATGTCTGTGCATTAAAAAAACTTGAAGCTTTGCAGTGTGGGGTCCTGAAAGAACTAAAGACTAAAAAATTGGAGGAAATAAAATGTTTAATTTAAAGCGTTGGAAGCTTTTCTTACTGCCCGTGATGGTGCTGTTTTTCTTAGGACTTGCTCTTACAGGTTGTGGCAGCCCGGAAGCAGTCGATACACCGGTTGATGAGCCGGTTGACGAGCCGGTTGACGAGCCGGTTGATGCTGGCGAGGTAATTAGTCTTGATTTTGCTTCTCCATTTCCTGCGCCTCACCATCAGCATGTTAATGTTGTGGAGCCGTGGATTGAAGCCATTGAAACAGCATCAAATGGCAGGGTAGAGATTAATTTTTACCCTGGTGGTTCTTTGTCTGAAAGCAGGGCAATCGTTGACGATGTAGCTACCGGAGCGGTAGATATTGGTTTTACAATGCTCGGTTATACTCCTGGTCGTTTCCCGTTAACTGATTTTACCAGGTTTCCTGCTCATTTTCAGTCAATGGAAGAAGTGACCAGGACAATCAATATCCTTTTGGAAGAAAATGCAGACTTCCAGCAGGAATGGGCCGGTTACAAGGTGTTTGCCCTCTACGGTCTTCCTGAAGGGAATGCATATACCAATAATGCGCCAATTCAGGGTATAGATGGTTTCAGGGGACGTGATTTAAGGGTTTCCGGTGAGCTTGAAGAAGATACCATCGATGCTCTTGGCGGTATGGGTTCCCTGATTCCCATGCCCGAGGTATATGATGCTTTGGAGCGTGGTGTAGTAGATGGTTTATTGACTGATCATGCTGCTATTGATACTTACAGTCTCTACGAGGTGCTGGAGTACGGCACAAATGGTATGAGTATGTTCTATGCAACCAAGGCTATCTTCATGAATGAAGACACCTGGAATTCACTTCCGGCAGACATTCAGGCTATTTTTGAAGAAAACAGCGGGCTGGAACTGGGCCTGAAGGCTTCCTCGGTTTATGCTGAAGCAGCACAACGTGGCATTGATAAGATGGAAGAAAATGGAATAGAGGTTTACCAGTGGACTGAGCAGGATACAGCAGATCTGCTTGAAGTATCAACTCCGGTTGTTGAGGGTTTCCTGGATCAGCTGGAAGCAAGCGGTCTTCCGGCCTGGTCGGTATATGAGACCCTTCTGGAAGCAAGAGATTCTCTCAGGTAAGTTTTAAAGGTGTTAATTGGATAGCGCTTATTAAGGGGCTGTTTCCAGCGAAGCAGCCCCTTACCTGTTATCTGTATATTCCTTTGTTTGGTTGAAAATTATTTGTGGATGTGGCAATATATACAGGGTTAAGAAATAGAATACGGGAGCTTAATACAGGATGGTAAACTGGTTGCTTTCCAGAAAAATATTTATTATACGTACTATAGTCTTTACATTAGCTGTTATTTTTACCCTGGCGGGCAAAGAATTTGCCACTGCGGTTTTTAATCAGTATATTTTTGGAAGCGTAAGGTTATTCCATCTGCTCTGGGCTTTGCTGATGTTTGAAATGTTTCTTGCCCTGGTACCCGGCTTGAACCATTTTATTGGCCGCGGCAAAATATTTAGAGTAAATTATATTCACCTGAAGCATGATCTTACAGAGCTGCTATCTTACACTAAGAAATTTGACAAACGGGCTGTGTTGGCAGCTGTAGTCTGGGCGGCAGCCCTTATCCTGATTGGGCTGTTGAGGCTGGATAGCTACTGGGTGGTCATGAGCACAATTTTATTTTATTTTCTTGATCAACTTTTTGTTAATGTCTGGTGTCCTTTTCAAAACTGGATTGTGCATAACCGCTGTTGTGCCACCTGCCGCATCTACAGCTGGGGGTTCCCAATTATTGTGTCGCCCCTGATCTATATTAAATCGTTCTGGTCGTATTCACTGGTTGTGGTTGGGGCCTTATTGCTGTTCCAATGGGAATACCTGCATTATAAATATCCTGAAAGATTTTCAGAGCTTTCCAATGCAGCTCTGGCCTGTAAATATTGTAACGATCGCTGCAGCAAGTCGTCCTGCAGCAGTGCCTGAAAAATTATCTGTCTACGGGGAAAGAATCGATTAGACCCAGGGCGTATTGCATAATTAATGTGATGTCTTTCACATCAACGACCCCATCGCCGTTTACATCTGCACTTAATTTTTGCTCTTCGGTAAGCTCGTAAATCCCGAGTGAATAACGAGTTATTCTTACTACATCTGAGACTGTTACATTGCCGTCATTGGTGATGTCGCCCCGCTTTTGCCTGGTAAAATAAGCAGTTGCAGAGAGATCCCGGTCTATTTTAATAGATGTGTCTTGAGAAGCAATCTCCCTGCCGTCTATGATCCACTTAATAAAAATCCATCCCTCTGCTGATTCTGCTTTTATATTTACCTCGGAGTCCTTATTATATGTATGAGTACCAGGTGCCGGGTGTACGCTACCTTCTCCATTCACGGCTATTGATAATTGATGCTGGGTAACAGCCGGGGAAGGGTTGACTGGTGCGGCTGGAGGTGGTGGGGGAGTTGTGTTTGTTTCACTTCCCGATCCATTACTTCCACCGTCAGTTGTTCCGTTATTACCTGTAGAACCCGTGTTTTCTCCTGATTCACTACCTGAGTTGTCCTGGTTCTGATCAGCATCGTCTTCAATTATTTCCGGCCTGTCACTAAATACAGCATTAATCGTTAAGTTGTTATTAATACGAAGCATAATTGATGGTTCATTATGTTCTTCATCTTCGACAACCCATTTTTCCAGGATCCAGTTTTCTGCAGGATAAGCGGTTAGTTGCACATCCTCCCCGGAACTGTAATAATGAATACCCTCGGAAGGATCTGTTGTCCCCTGGCCCTCGATTATAATAGTAACCTGGTGATCAGCAAATGAATTCTCATCACCATTATCCCCGTCACCGTTACTTTGATCGTCCGGGTGATTGTCGTCTTCTACAGGTTCATCAATTTCTGAAAATACCACTCTTGCTAATGTGTCTCTGTTGATGCTGAAAGAGGCCTGCCTGTTAAAAATCTCTTCATGATTAATTATCCATTTATCAAATTGCCAGCCATCATTGGGGGTTGCTTCCAATGTAATAGATGTTCCATCTAAATATGTATGAGTACCGGCAACAGGGCTGGTAGTTCCCTCGCCTTCGATAGATAATGTTAAATCGTAATAGACCGGTGCATTTGTTACGGTGACCACAAGTGGTTCCGATAATGATGAAACACTATTGTTGTCAATAGAGCAGCGTGTTTGCACCCTTATACTGTGACTACCGGGGCTGCTCCAGTACTTATTGCAGTTGGCAAAAGTGCGCCAGTTGGATTCAGTATTGTCGCTAAAATAAAATTTGTATTCAAGATTATGGCTGTTTGAACAGCTGGAACCTGATGCTGTATAGTTATAAGTTGTCCCTACTATTCCACTTGATGGGCCTTCCGGTCGGTTGGGGACGGATACATTACATGGATTAATCAGACCAGAATTTCCATAAATATAGCGTATTCCGGCTATGTCATCCTGGTGCAGTGAGCGCTGTGTGCCCTTATACTGGTAATACATAATGGAACCGAAAGTGCTGGAATGATCCAGGCCTACCCAATGGCCAAATTCATGCAGGGCAACAGTTTGAACATCATAGATGCTGCCGCTGGTGCTCCAGTTGTATCTTGTGTTAAAACTCATATCTGCTTCCATAATTGTATTTCCGGCCACCCAGATAGATGCTATTGCCAGGGCATTATTAGTGCCCAGGTCACGCCACATTATTTCATTGGTTCCATTATAGAGAGGGCCGCCGCTTCGTGAGTGTGTTCCGCGGTAGTTAAATGCAAAGTTTGCGCCGGCATTACTCCAGGAGCCGGCAGCGGCATTGATCTCGGTTATTCTGGCACTGGAGGCATTTACATAATAGGGTACAACAGGTGAAAGGCCGGTCCAGCGGAAAGGCAGGGTTACGAAAGCATGGTTGCTGACAAAATACGGTTCATCTTCCAGTGGATCGAGGTTGCTTTCTGCCTGGTCAGTCTCCAGTAATAAGTTTATTTCTTCCTCAAATTCTTCCAGTGGTATTCCCGAGGCGTTGTTATCAATAATGCTGAATTTCCCTTGAAAATTGCCGCACATTTCATAAAAATTATTTGATGCAGACCCGGTAAAAATTATTTTGTACCAGGGCAGTTCATTTAGAAATAAAACTACTTCTTCACCAACTCGAAACTCCGGGGTGTCAGAGACAATTTGGGTAATACCATCGACAGTACCTCCCGGAATCATTACAGTAATTATGCCTGGTTTTTCTTCCCCTTTAATCTTGCTGTCGACATTTACAGTAACGGTTGTGAATATATTACCCTGTTCTGTGTCCCACTGGCTATTAAGCTCGGCTATGGTCCCGGTTATGATAGAGTCAGACTGGTCTGTAAGTTCGTTTAACTCCAGTTTTTGCATCAGGGCCAGGGCCTGGCCCGAGAGGGTAATTATTAATAGCAAGGATAAGAAAAAGGTGAGAATTGTTTTGCTATAAATTCGTTTTATCATATCCTTATCCGCCTTTAAATGTCCTTATAGTTTAAACTTGAAGTTTAAAATACCCGCCTTAATAGTGAGGCGGGACCATTTGTTGTGTCTAACTGGTAGCTGGCTAGCCCTGTTGGTTATTATACAGGCCCCTTTAGCTTTGCGTCATCACCTTACAGTGACTTTGCCCTGACAGTATTTTCTTTATTATGGCATCATTATATGTAAAAGTCAAATTTTATCATAAACGATCCTTGCTATGGTTTTTTCTTTTTTGTGCTGCCCTTCTATGTCTCATTGCTTGCTTTGAAAAAGTTGATTTAACTAGCCTTTCTGCAGCAGGGCAGTTTTGGCTTTTTCTTTATCTCTTAAGCGGCCGGCAGCCTGTTTACTTAACCGGTAATATACTAAAAGGGCGCTTGTTGTTAGTATCATAACAATCAACATGGGAATGCCTGCAGCAGACCAGCTGCCGGTTCTTTCAATAACAGCACCCATCAGTGGGGGAGCGACGAGTGTAGCACTGTTCTGGCCAACCATAACAGCTGCCATGGCAAACCCGGCCAGGGAGGGAGAAGGCACAGCGGTTGGAGCAGAAGCAAAAGTTGTGGCGGCAATATAGGCAGGAATAAAACCGATTAGAATAACATAAGGGAGGATCAGGCTGGCAGACCCTAAAGAAAAACCGATTGGGTAAATCAATGTGGCAAAAATGCTTGCTCCAATTAAGATGACATTTCGATCTTTTATCCTGCTCAGGAACCAGCCGCAGCTGAGAGCTCCAAAGATTTTTACTATATAAACAACGCTGGTAAAAAAGTTAGCTCTAATTGCATCAATGAAGAATACTTCATTATAATAGACCGGAGACCAGGTGGTATAACCAATAGTGCCAAATGTAGGACCGAATATGCCTATAGCCAGCAGCCACATGGCAGGATTCTTCAGCCCCTTTACGAAAGAGATTTCTGAATTAGCACTGTTTGCAATGGAGCTGTTTTTGTCAGCTTCGGGAGGGCAGGTGACAAAGAGGGCATACACAATGAATGAAATAATGGCCAGTATTGTTCCAAACCACCATACTCCCTGCCAGCCGAAAGAAGCCTGAATTGGAGTAGTAACGTTATATGCAATGGCGCTGCCTACAGGTAACCAGGTTGCCCATATACCCATCGGCAGACCTACCTGGTCAGGCTTAAACCAGATTGCAATAGCAGCCGGGGCAATAACTGCAATCAGTCCGAGTCCGATACCTTCGATAATCCTGCCCAGCAGGAGCATTGCTACCCCAGTGGAAAGCGAACCTACCAGTGAACCAATTACAGTACACCCCAAACCGAGGAGGCCGCTATTCTTTAAACCATATTTCCCCATAAGCAGGGCAGCAGGAAAAGCAAGGATTACACCTGCCAGGGCAAAGATCGACATCATTAAGCCGGCGGTGGTCATATCGAGCTGCATTTCCGTAATCAGGGTCTGCAGCACAGGGGGTACTTTAAACTGGTTTACAATTACGGTAACACTGGCGAGATAAACCGACCACATTACTGCCCACTGCTTTTTCATTGGGTTATTCTCCTTCAGGCTCAATTATTCCTGACTATTTGTTATAATTATTACAATTGCTGTGCCAACCGGTGGAAAGCAATACCTTTTAATTATAAATAACTATCATAGAAATGCAAGCGAGGTTTATAAGGCATCAAATATTTTTTTAATTTTAGATAGCTAATGGAGTATTTGTCCACATTAAGGTACAATAAATGATGTTGCAAAGTATCAGTATATCAAATCAGAGAATTCCCGGGTGGGGTATTTATTTGGTTACGGAAATTCAGGTACAAACAGCTCTGAAAAAATTAAAAAGAAAAATACCATATGGATGGGATATGAATATCTACAGGGGATGTTCTCACGGTTGCTGTTACTGTTATGCTTTATATTCACACAACTATCTGGGTTGTAAAGATCAGAATGATTTTTATCATGAAATATATGTTAAGAAAAATATAGTTGATGTTTTGGAGCGGGAGCTAAGCGCCCCGGGTTGGAAACGCGATGTTATTAACCTTGGAGGAGTAACGGATAGTTACCAGCCGGCAGAGAAAAAGTATAAAATAATGCCGGAGTTATTAAAACTGTTGATTAAATATAAAACACCGGCAATAATATCAACCAAGTCAAGCCTTGTTTTACGGGACTATGATTTAATTGAAGAGTTGTCCAGGATTACTTATGTTAATATTGCTGCAACAATAACCACCGTGGATGAAGAACTGCAAAAGCTTATTGAACCCGGTGCTTCACCCTCAACAGAGCGTTTTGATGTTTTAAAAAATTTTTCCGGAACCGGTTGTTCCACCGGGTTGCATATAATGCCTATAATTCCTTTTCTGACAGACAATGAAGATAATCTGGACAGCTTGCTGTCTAATGGCACAGGGTGCCAGGTGGATTATGTTTTACCGGGAGTTTTATATCTCAGGGGAAAAACAAGGAAGGTTTTTTTTGATTTTATCAAGGAGCATTTCCCCGATTTGCTCGACCGTTATCGAGAGCTTTATCCCAGGGGCGGAGCCGGGAAAAAATATAAAGACAGTTTATATAAAATGTTTAACTGTTTAAGAGATCATTATCGGCTTTCTAAAAGCTATATGAAACCGATGCGTGAAAAACTTGAGCAGCAGCATTTTAAACAAATTTCTATAGAGGAGATAATCAATTATGACTAAAAAAATAGTGATTATTGGCGCCGGTATTGCAGGTTTGTCCGCCGGTATACATGCCTGCCGCAATGGATATGAGACTGTTATTTATGAAAAGCATCATTCTCCCGGCGGTTTATGTACTTCCTGGGAGCGTAATGGTTATACCATTGATGGTTGTATCCACTGGTTGGTCGGCAGCAGTACGGGAAGTCAATTCAACCGACTCTGGCGGGAAGTCTGCCCGATCGATGAAATGGAAATTATTAACCATGAAAAATTTATGACTGTTGAAGGATCCAGTGGTGAAAAACTGCATTTATATAATAACATGGATATGCTGGAATCGCACCTGGTCAGCCTCTTTCCTGGTGATAGCCAGGTGATTCAGGAGATAACCGGTGCAGCCAGAAAAATGTCCCGCATTGAATTTCCTCTTGAAAAGCCCGACGAACTGATGAAAGCCTGGGATATGATTCCCATGTTGTTAAAGATGCTGCCCCTTTTCAAAATTATGGGGCGGTTTTCCAGGATTTCGATAGAAGAAAATATCAGCAGGATAAAAAGCCCCTTTCTCCGGGAGGCTCTTTCTTTGTTTATGCCCCGGGGATATTCCATGCTTGCTATGATCAGCACCATGGCATCCCACCATGCCGGTGATGCCGGTTTCCCCCGGGGAGGCTCGCTTCAATTTGCCCGGGCGCTTGAAAAATATTTTGTAGAACTTGGCGGGACGATAAAATATAATAATCCGGTTAGGGAGGTCCTGGTTGAAGAAGATTTTGCCGTAGGCATAATAACGGAGGACGGCTCAATAACCAGAGGTGACCTGATTATTTCCGCAGCGGACCTTTATTCCTCAGTTAATGAACTGCTACGTGGACGTTACAGCAGCCCCCTGATAAAAGAGAGTTTTAAATCTTTACCTACATATACTTCGGTGCAGTTATCGTTCGGTATTGATAATGATCTGTCTGATGAAGAGAATAAAGTAGCGGTTAAGCTGAACAACCCAATCAACCTGGGTGGAGTGTCTAACGAATACCTTTACCTGACAAATTATTCTTTTGATCCGACCCTTGCTCCCGAAAATAAGTGTGTTGTTACTGCAACACTCAGCTCGGGTTATGATTATTGGGCAGGATCAGCAAAGAACAGGGAGCTTTATAATGAAAGAAAAACCAAGCTGGTTGAACTGGTTATTCCGGAGCTCAATAAGAGATTCCCTGCTACCAGGGAGAAGATAAATGTTGTTGATGTTGCCACTCCATACAGCTACTATCGTTACACAAATGTTTATAAAGGCGCATACATGTCCTGGGTGGTGCCGCCTGATGCTGGACGTTTTAAGATACCTTCCCGACTGCCCGGGTTGTCTAACTATTACCAGATAGGTCAGTGGACCAACCCCCCGGCAGGGTTGCCCGGATCGATGCTTTCAGGGCGTCAGGTGATTCAGGTAATCTGCAGTAACGATAAAAAGCCATTTCGAAAAAAGTAACATGATCATCTTATACATGTCGGGATAAATTAATAAATACTTCAACAGTTAAGGACTGTATTTATATGATTGCCTTTTTATCTCAGGAGCCTGGGTATACTTTAATAATTAATGAAAATAAACAGGTATTAGATCCGGACATTCTATGGTATGAAAGGAAATCATTCTTCCATACCGGTTTATTTAGTTCCAGAGGACCTTATCAGTCGTTTCGGTCCCGATTATTATAGTATTGGCAGTTTTACAATGCTAATTTAAAAGCTGAAGGAGTTATGTTATGGGAAACGACGATAAAACAGCATACAGTTCATATGATTCCCCGGAGCATTCGGGATCTGCTTTACTGGACAATAAAGATCCTGCCAGGGAATTGTTTTTAAAGTATCCGCTGGGCGCACTGATACTAAAGAATGCTTTGCCGGCAATTGCTTCAATGCTTTTTATGTCTTTATACCACATGGCTGATGCTGTAATGGTAGGGAGAAGTCTTGGTCCGGAAGCATTGGCATCGGTTAATATATTATATCCAATTCTTGCATTTTTTATTGGCCTGGCAGCGATGATTGGAGCCGGTGGAAATGCCAGGGTAGCCGTGCTGCAGGGAGCCGGAAAAAGTAAGCAGGCCTGCAGAGTTTTAGGCCTGGTATTGTCTCTTGGTACCGGACTTGGAATAGGATGCAGTATCCTGACCATATTTGCTCTTTCTCCGATTCTTTCCATTCTTGGAACTTCAGGTAGCCTCGGCGAGATGGCCGGGCAATACCTGGTTGCTCTTTACCCGTTCTTTACTACAATGATCTTGATCTTCATCCTCGAGCAGACAGTTCGTAATGACGGACGTCCACTTCTGGCAACCGGGGTCATGGTGGCTATGGCAATACTGAATATTTTTCTGGACTATATTTTTCTATTTCCCCTAAACATGGGTATTCCCGGTGCAGCCTTAGCAACCGGTATTGCACAGACCCTGGGTGCCCTGATTTTTGTTGCCTATTTTCTACTTAAAAAAATAAAGAGGAAACCGGGGCTTCAGATTGGTCTTCCCGGTGGAGGTCTCGAAGCGTTGCGGACGATTGCTATTAATGGTTCATCAGAGCTATTTAACAGTATCGCCGGAGGAATAACAACATTTTTATTTAACAGGGCGTTATTGAGTTATATCGGTAGCGATGGTGTTGCTGCTTTTGCCATGGTCCAGTACCTGATTATGTTTGGAACAGTATTTTTCCTGGGGATCAGCATCGGTTCTCAGCCAATACTCAGTTACAATCATGGAGCTGGTTTTACCGGACGCGTCAGGGGAACCCTGGGCCGGATTATCACAGTATCCCTCATCGCTGCCGGACTATTCTTTATTCTTCTGCGCTGGCAGGCAGCCGGCATGGTATCTTTGTTTATACCGGATTACCCGGAAACAGTTGAAATAACCTTGAAAGCTTCGTCCATGGTAAGTTGGGCTCTTCTTCTGATGCCGGTTGGTATAATTAGTTCAATGTTTTTTACTGCCCTTGAACGTGCAGGTAGTTCTCTAATAATTGCCCTTTCCCGGGGGTTGGTTTTTAATGTTATTGGTCTGGCAGTTTTCCCCCGGATTTGGGGAGAAACGGGTATCTGGATAACCCCTGTTTTTGCTGAAGCAGCAACTGTTTTAATTACTATATTCCTTCTTTATCGTTGGAATACAAATAACAACAGTGTTGTTGATAAACCATTGGTTGAATCATTGGCCCGTACCGAATAATTAGAGCAGAATTGTAACGGGAGAGGCTAAAACATTTAATTTTTTTAAACGACCTCTTCCGACTCGCTCTTTCCCTCAGTATTAAAGTAGCGGCCGTGTTGTGTGGCGTAGCGGTTTGTTCCCCAGATGCCAAGTATTACTGCTGCGGTACCGATTAGATGATACCAGAATATAGACTCTCCCATGAATATAACACCACCGGCTATTGCAACAACAGTTACCATGTTAACAAACACCGAGCCCTGGGTGGCAGCAACTTTGCTGAGAACGTAGTTAAAAAGAAAAAATGCCCCTACTGAAGATGCTACACCAAGGTAGATTATATTAATCCATAAATCCGGGAGTGGCGAAAAGTAATGGCTGATGCTTCCTGAATGAATATGCTGAGCTAAGGCAATGAAGTTAAATATTATAGCTCCGACAACCATCATAACCCAGGTGGTCTGTATAGGTGTATACACAGAAGATGCTTTTCGTGAAGCAATATTATAGCAGGCAGCAGATAAAACAGCACCCAGTAAAGCCAGAGTTCCGATTGAATTGACCCCCTCTATGGCCTGGTTATCCATGAAAACAATGAAAATAACACCGGTAACCGAAGCGACGATAAAAAAGAGTTGGATGCGGTTTGGATATTCCCGTAGAACTAAGGCCGATAGAATTGCAACAAAAATGGGTATTGCTGCTATGATCATTCCTGAATATGAAGCCGAGGTCAGCATGATTCCAATCGTTTCAGCAGAAAAGTATAATATCGGCTGAAACAGGGAAAGCGGCAGCAGGCTGAGGTAATCGGAAAATTTTAAATCTATCCTGATTAATTTCAGCATTTTGAGCAGGGCCATGGCAGCAGCAGCAGCGGCAAACCTGAGACCGAGAAGGTGAAATGGAGAAAGTGAATCGAGAGCACCCCTGGTGAACATGAAGGAGAGGCCCCAGGTCAGGGCAACTCCGAATCCGGCCATATATGGCAGATATTGCTTCACATGAATCAATCCTTACTTTACTTTAGTTTATAGGCTAAGGAATAATATACACTATTAAGGCAGGCCGGGAAAGGGTAGTTTACAAATAATAATACAAATCAGGTTTGACTATTGATTTCTACTTGTAAGTCAAGATATTATTAAGCTTACAGGAACTAATATAGCAATTTTACTTCTGGAGGGTTAACTTTTCACCAGTTGGAGGGAGGGTGATGAGAATGACAAGGTTGAAAGGAATATTGTCGGTAGTATTCGTGCTTGTCTTATTATTAGTTACGGGTTGTGGCAATACGGTGACGACAGAGGAATTTCTGCAGTCTTACCAGGTTCGTTCCGGAACGGTTATTGAGGTTATTAATCCAAATGGGAGCGTTCTTATAAGCGGTTGGGATGAAGATCGAGTAGAAATTCGGGCGAACAAGAATAGTTTTTTCGGACAGGAAGCCCTGGATGCCGTAGATATAAATATTGATATAGCGGATACACTGCTTGTTGAAACCGTCCATCCTTATGGCGATCCCAGGGTATCGGTCAGTTATGAGATTATGTTGCCAAGAGATTTAGCAGTTGGTAAGATAGAGTGTTCTAACGGTGATATAACCCTTGTAAATGTTGGTGGAAATCCTGTTTTAAACACGTCAAATGGTACTATAAATGCAACAGATATAAACGGTATAGTATCTGCTCGCAGCAGCAATGGTGATATTACTGTTTCAGGAGTGCGCAGTTTGGCAGGGTTGAATACATCAAATGGCAGCATTACTGCTGATCTGCCGACGCTACATGATAATATTGATATCCTAACCAGTAACGGCTCAATAACCCTGTTCCTGTCTCCTGCCTTGGAAGTTGACATCCAGGCAAGCACTTCCAACGGGGCTCTGAATTTTAACGGTCTTAATATTGAAACAACGTCCATGGATCAGACAAGTCTTACCGGAACGATGAATGGTGGAGGGTTCGCATTAAGTATAGCCACATCCAATGGTTCAATTAGACTGGAACAACTCAGGTAACTCTGCCGGGGGAGGTTATATTAACAGCTAATGTCTGATCAACACCTTGTTTTCATCGTCCTGTTCCTGTTACTTGCTTTCTTCATCTGGGGCCGTATTCGCTATGACATTGTTGCTTTGCTGGCAATGTTGGTTTTAACTCTTGCCGGTGTAGTCCCCGGAGAGGAAGCTTTTATCGGGTTTAGTCACCCCGCTGTTATAACTGTTGCTGCAGTGCTTGTGTTGAGCAGGGGATTGATGAATTCGGGAATTATCGATACCATTTCACGAAAGATGTCTCGCTTTAACAAGAACCAGGTTACGCAGTTAGCCGTACTTGTAGTTGCTGTAACAGTTTCTTCTGCATTTATGAATAACATCGGTGCCCTTGCTTTATTTATGCCGGTAGCTATTCGAATGGCCAGGAAAAACGGTTGGTCACCTTCTATATATTTAATGCCCCTTGCTTTTGCTTCTTTGCTTGGCGGCTTGATCACCCAGATTGGAACCCCGCCCAACATTATTATATCTGCTTTCAGGGAAAATACTGACATGGCTGCTCCATTCAGGATGTTCGATTTTGCCCCTGTAGGGCTTGGTGTAGCATTGCTTGGCTGTATATTTATTGTGATTATTGGTTGGCGTTTAATTCCCTGCCGCCAGGGTCGTGTTTCCCGGGAAGATCTATTTGAAATTGAGAGCTATTTAACCGAGGTGTACGTTCCCAGGGGCTCGAAGTATGCCGGTAAAAGATTGCTTGATCTGGGCCAGGCCAGCGAAGGGAATATTGTTGTAGTAGGCCATGTGCGTGATAAAAGAAAGATGCCCATATTTTCTCCATATCGGGTCTTTGAAGAAGGAGACCACATTATTATTCAGGCCAATGCAGAAGACTTGAAAGATTTCCTTGATGTCACGGGGCTTGAGATGGCTGCATCAAAAAAAATCGGTAAGGATGATCTCGGTTCAGATGCCATATCAATAGTGGAAGCCGTTGTTAATACAAATGCTGCTATTGAAGGCCAAACTGCGAGGTCACTCAACCTGCGGAGCATATATGGTATTAACCTGCTGGGAATATCCAGGGAAGGAGCTCGACTTTCAGCCCGTCTCGACCGGATTCGATTTCGGCCGGGTGACGTGCTTTTATTGCAGGGTCGTTCAGAAGCCCTGGTGGAAGTAATGAATACTCTTGGTTGTCTGCCCCTGGTTGAAAGGGGGCTGAAACTGGAAAAACCGCGACGCTACCTTCTCGGTTCGGGAATATTTCTAGCAGCACTGATTTCAACTGCGTTGGGTTTAATCCCAATCCAGGTTGCTTTTACTGCAGCTGCAGTGGTTATGATATTAACCGGTTTCATTTCCCTGCGGGAACTTTATGAAAGTGTAGATTGGCCGGTAATTATTTTATTGGGAGCGATGATTCCGGTTAGTTTCGCCCTTGAAACGACAGGCGGGGCAGCGGCAATCGGGGAACTTATTTATTTTCAGGCTTCAACAAATTTGGCTCCCTGGGTTATATTGGCCATAATATTTATCATTACAATGCTGCTATCAAATGTAATTAACAATGCTGCCGCGGCGCTCTTAATGGCTCCAATAGCATTGAGTATCGCCGGACAAATGACAGTTTGTGCCGATTCTTTTTTAATGACAGTTGCGGTTGGAGCTTCCTGTGCTTTTCTTACACCAATTGGCCACCAATCCAATACCCTGGTAATGGGGCCGGGAGGATATCACTTTGGCGATTACTGGCGGATGGGTTTTCCTTTATCAGTGTTGACGGGAATTGTGGCCATACCCCTGATTTTATTGATTTGGCCTTTGTAATAATGATAGAGTGAATAGACGGAGGCGTTCTGATGGTTAATGAACAAACCATTATATTCGTAGTTTTGGCTGTGGTCCTGTTGCTTTTCATCTGGGGCCGCTGGCGTTATGACCTTGTTGCCCTGTTTGCCTTATTGATTGTTACAATAATCGGTTTAATACCACCGGATCAGGCTTTTTCCGGGTTTGGTCATCCGGCGGTGATAACGGTAGCCGCCGTTCTAATTGTTAGCAAGGCTTTATTCAATTCGGGTATGGTTGATTATATTGTCAGCTTGATGGGCCGCGCTGGAGACAACTACCTGGTTCAGCTTACGATGCTTGTTGTAGCGGTAACAGTCTGTTCGGGATTTATGAATAATATTGGGGCCCTGGCTTTATTCATGCCGGTAGCGATTCGTATGGCCCGCAAAAATGACCGTTCTCCGTCGCTTTTTCTGATGCCTCTTGCCTTTGGTTCACTTTTGGGTGGCCTGATTACCCAGGTTGGAACACCTCCGAATATAATTATATCTGTTTTCAGGGAACAAACAGCGGTGGGAGAACCGTTCCGTATGTTTGATTTTGCTCCGGTTGGTGCAGGAGTTGCTTTTGCCGGGATCCTTTTTATTATCATAATTGGTTGGAAATTGATGCCACAGAGAAAAGGTAAACTTTCCCAGGAAGAGCTATTCCAGGTTGATGATTATATCACAGAAGTGCATGTTCCACCAGATTCTGCTCTGACCGGAAAACGTCTGCGTGATCTTGAAAAAGCAACAGACGGAGAGGTTGAAGTGGTAAGCCATATTCGGGGCAAACAGAAATATGCAGCACCTTCACCATATCGCACTTTTAAAGCCGGGGACACCCTGGTGATAAAAGCAAATGCTGAAGATCTACATGAGCTGATAGGAGCCACAGGTTTGAAGCTGGAGGAGTCTGATAAACTAGATGATGAAACCCTTAAGTCGGAAGAAATTGCTGTTATCGAAGCGACAATCACCAGAAATTCACCTCTGGAAGGCAGGACAGCACAGAATTTTAAATTGCGTTCACGTTATGGTGTTAACATGCTGGGCATTGCCAGGCAAGGAGGCAGGCTGCGCAGAACACCTGATCAGGTCCGGTTTCGTTCAGGAGATGTACTGCTTCTACAGGGCCCGTCCGACACCCTCTACGAAGTTTTACCCGGCTTGGGATTGTTGCCCCTGGTCGAAAGAGGTTTAAGGCTTGGTCAACCACGGCGGGTTATTCTGGCAGTGTTAATATTTGCAGCTGCCCTGGTGATGGCGGCTCTTGGCCTGCTATCAATTCAGATTGCTTTTACAGGCGCTGCATTTTTAATGGTAATCACCGGTTTTCTATCCCTGAAAGAAATATATGAAAGCGTTGATTGGCCTGTCATTGTTTTACTCGGAGCGATGATACCGGTAAGTGGAGCCCTGGAAACTACCGGTGGGGCTCAATTAATCGCTGACGGAATTCTCAGTTTGGCAGGAGATTATCATCTGTGGATTACCCTGACAGTAGTCCTGGTTGGAACAATGTTTCTTTCTGACCTGGTAAACAATGCTGCTGCGGCAGTGTTGATGGCGCCAATTGCTATTAATATTGCAGGTGGACTCGGGGTATCAGCGGATCCTTTCCTGATGTCGGTAGCAGTGGGTGCTTCCTGTGCTTTTCTTACTCCAATTGGGCATCAGTCAAATACTCTCGTAATGGGGCCAGGCGGATACAGGTTCAGTGATTACTGGAGAATGGGGTTGCCGCTCGAGCTGATCATTGTCCTGGTTGCCATTCCCCTGATCCTGTATTTTTGGCCTCCAATGTTGTAAAACTTTTAGAAATACCAGTCAGCAGTTCTGATGCAGGGTTCAGGACTATTTTGTCGAAAGATTAATTAATACATTTCGATTTACTAAAAAAGGTATTTGTCCTTTCCGAAGGAGAGGTGCGTGATGAAAGGTATTGAAGTGAATAGAGTGTTTGTGGTAATTACTATCATCTTTTTCCTGTTTCACGGGGCGCTGACTCTTGCCGGCTGTACCCCGGATCAAGGTTCTGAGGACGGCGTTCATGTTGATGAGCTGGAAGAAATTGATCAGCACGAAAGTGAACAATTACCGCTTGAAGATTTTGTAATAGTGACTGATTATTATTGGCCATGGGCTAACCACGGACAGGTGGAGTTATCCAGCGGGGAAGTGATTCTTGCCCCCGATATTTTTGAATCAGATTATGGGTTTATTGGTGAGTTTACTGAAAGTGATGCTTATGAAGGTCGGTTAATATGGCGTGTCCAGGAATCTGATGTGTTCAGCCTGGAGTGGATAAGCCTTGAATTTGATGTTGATTACTATAACCAAAGTGAATGGGAATCGAGCAGTCATTTTAAATTCCTTATTGAAGGATTAAGCCCTGAACCGGCAGATGCCGGTTTACAGGAATTTCCGATAAATATGAGGGAACAACAAGATGATTTTGAGGTAGTTATTAAAACACTTTGCCTGGGAAAAGAAGAAGAGGGTAGCTTTTCGACCGAGCCGATTAATTACGTAGCTTTTGACATTGAAATGAGAGTTATTGAAAAAACAGACTGATTGGAGTGCTTAAATTGAATAAAATTGAAGAATTAGCAATTAATACAATACGCTTTTTGGCAGTAGATGCAGTCGAAAAAGCCAATTCAGGACATCCCGGCTTACCCATGGGCGGTGCGACCATGGCTTACACTCTGTGGAGCCGTTTTCTTAAACATTGTCCTGAATGTCCGGACTGGCCCGATCGTGATCGTTTTGTGCTGGCGGCTGGTCATGGGTCAATGCTTCTTTATGCGCTGTTACACCTCTCAGGTTATGATTTGACCCTGGATGATTTAAAAAACTTTCGCCAGTGGGGTAGCAAAACACCAGGTCATCCCGAATACCCGCATACTCCCGGTGTAGAAACAACTACCGGTCCCCTGGGTCAGGGTTTTGGCAATGCCGTAGGCATGGCCATAGCAGAAAAACGATTAGCTGCTAAATTTAATCAGCCCGGCTTTCCCCTGGTCGGTCATTATACATATGTATATAGCGGTGATGGTTGTATGATGGAAGGAGTGACTTCCGAAGCGGCTTCACTGGCCGGTCATCTTGGGCTGGGTAAACTGATTTGCCTGTATGATGACAATAATATTACGATTGACGGAAGAACTGATCTTGCCTTCACTGAAGATACCGGTAAACGTTTTGAAGCATACGGCTGGCAGGTTTTAAGAGTTGCCGAGGGCGATCGCATTGAGATGATTGAAGAAGCTCTTGCTGAAGCCAGAAACGAGGCTCTACGTCCAACTTTGATCATGGTCAAGACAATAATTGGACATGGTTCGCCCAATAAAGCGGATAGCGCAGAGGCTCATGGTGCTCCACTTGGTGCTGATGAGGTATTGCTGACCAAGAAAAATCTTAACTGGCCGTTGGAACCTGATTTTTATGTGCCTGGTGAAGTATACAGCCATTTTGCAGAACTGCGTGAAACATCAATAACCAGAAAACAGGAATGGGATAAGCAGTTTTCTACGTACTCGAGGGAATACCCCGATCTTGCCGAACAGTGGGAAGAATGGCATACAGGTCAGGTTCCGGAAGCTCTGGTTAATGATCAGCGTCTCTGGGATTTCGGAGAAAAAGCGATGGCTACCAGATCTGCTTCAGGAGAAATAATGCAGGTTATTGCTGAGTACTTACCCAACATGATGGGTGGATCAGCCGATCTTAATGCCTCAACGAAAACAAGGTTAAAAAGATCGGAAGATTTTCAGGCCGATAATCCTGGTGGCAGCAATATTAACTTCGGCGTCAGGGAACATGCTATGGGCGCGGTAATGTCAGGGCTTTCCCTGCATGGAGGCTTGCGACCTTTTGGCTCAACTTTCCTGGTCTTTTTTGATTATATGAAAGCACCCGTCAGGTTGGCAGCCATGATGGGTCTTCCGGTTATTTATGTTTATACTCATGACAGTGTTGCAGTTGGTGAAGATGGTCCAACACATCAACCTGTAGAGCATCTTGCCAATCTGCGCTCAATTCCCAATTTGCACGTTTTACGCCCGGCAGACGGAAAGGAAACAGCTGCAGCGTGGCTACATGCTCTTCAACGGCGCTGCGGACCTTCTGCGTTAATTTTAACCCGTCAGAATTTGCCCCAACTTGCTGGCACGGGTAAAGAAGCTTTCAGGGGCGGTTATATTGTTGGCCATGAAAAAGGAGAGGAACCTGGTTTAATTATAATTGCCAGCGGTTCAGAGGTGCAGCTGGCCCTGGAAGCAAAAGAGCAACTTGAAAAAGACGGCCGATCGGTGAGAGTTGTTAGTATGATCAGTATTGAGTTGTTTATGAACCAGGATAAGTCCTACCGTGATAGTGTCCTACCCCCGGCCTTTAAAAAGAGAATTATTATTGAAGCTGCCCTGCCGATGGGTTGGGAAAATATTGGTGGTCCGAAAGGAATAATTATCGGGATTGATGATTTTGGTGCTTCTGCTCCCGGCAGCATCGTTATGGCTAAAAAAGGTATTACGGTTGAAGCGATACTAGATAAAGCAGCTCAACTTTTAGCAGAGGGGCAGTGAGATTACCTTATGATTTGGCGAAAGAAAAACAGAACATTCATCATATCAACTATTATGATTCTTTCCTTAATTATGATCCTGCCCGGCTGTTCTGCAGAGCCTGAAGGAGAATCACGGTCAACACCGGAAAATAATGAAGAAAACGCTCCGGCAGAACAAACGGAAATCGACGAAGAACCTGAAATCGCGGATGAAGAAGAACTGGTCTCTGTTGGTGATCAAGGCGATGATGATGAAGCCATAATTTCTGATCCCGTGGAAGAGGAAACTATCACTCAGCCGTCTCTGCCTGTAGTTGCCGATGGCGATTACCTGTTGGCGCTGGTCAGTAAGGATACAGTCTTGAAAAGCGATTATGTTCCTTCCGACCTGCAGCCGGTGCCATCCTACATGAAACCATCGTATAGTATGCAGCTTCGTGCTGTTGCCCTGCAAAATTTAGAGCAGCTTTGGAGTGCAGCTGCTTATGACGGGGTTGAGCTGCATATACGCTCGGCTTATCGCAGTTACACTACCCAGGCCGGACTTTTCGCAGATTACGCCAGCAGGCATGGCGAAGAAGAAGCCAACCGCTTCAGTGCCAGGCCGGGGCAGTCTGAACATCAGCTTGGCACAACTGTAGATTTTGGTGGAACTTCTGTTGATTTTTCTGCCGCTTTTGCTGAAACCCCCCAGGGCAAATGGCTTGCAGATAATGCCTGGTACTTTGGTTTTGCAATGAGCTATCCTGCTGGAAAAGAACAGATAACCGGCTACATTTTTGAGCCGTGGCACTTTAGATTTATTGGTATTGAGGAAGCCGCCGAATGGAAGGCTTCCGGGAAACCACTTATAAAATACCTGGAAACAAAACCCCAGTATTATGAGTAATATCAAATAAATTATGTGCTATTAAATACAGTAGTTTATGCTTGTAATGTACATCGGAGTGCTTTATGATTATAAATGAAAGTTGTTTTGAGTTAGTGCTGATGATGAAATAATCAGGACTGCAATTATTAAAATAATTTAAAGGAGTTGATCATTGGTGGAACAGATGGTTTTTGATCCGAAAGACGTTGAGGATAACAAGATTATTGCTGCATTATCTTACCTGGGCATCCTTGTTCTTGTTCCTCTGTTGGCAAAAAAAGATAGCCCGTTTTGCCAGTTTCATGCCAAGCAGGGTCTTATACTGCTGATTGCCTGGATCGTCATTGGCGTGGTTTCCGTAATTCCTGTTCTTGGTTGGATTATTGGTATTTTAGGTTCAATATTTCTTTTTGTCCTGTTCATTGTGGGGCTGGTTAATTCATTAAGCGGCCAGGCAAAAGAACTGCCGTTGATTGGGCAGTTTGGTAGTAAGTTTAACTTATAAATGGATTTATTTTTATAACTGTTTAATAGTTATTAAATGGGCAGGAGATTACTATCATTCTGCCCATTTAAAATTTTAGAACCGCTGCTTAATTTATGATATGATTGAATCGTATAATGTTGTAGTTTTTGTTTGGTTAAAAAGTTGTGGAGGTTATATAATGGTTGATAATAATCATAATAGCGGGTTAGCCCCGGATGAAAAGACTTATGGAATGCTTACTCACCTGTCAGCACTGCTTTTTTTTGTTTTGCCCTCTTTCGGCAATGTCATTGGTCCCCTGGTTGTTTGGCTGCTCAAGAAAGATCAATCAGACTGGATTGACAGGCAGGGTAAAGAAGCGCTTAACTTCCAAATCAGTATTACTATCTATTCAATAATTGCCGGTATTCTTGTGGTGGCGCTGATCGGTTTACTGTTGCTTCCTTTATTGTTCATCTTCTGGCTAATATTCGTCATTATAGCTTCCGTAAAAGTAAGTAATGGCGAAGAGTTTCAATATCCACTGGCAATTAGGTTTTTCAACTAAGCTTTTGCTACGCTGTTAAAGGAGTTTCTTTTAGTATATTTCAATAAAAGCAGACAATCTAAAGCCCCTCCTTTTATTACAGGCCATATAAAAGGTTTGTCATGGATACTATGGCGATTTAAAGTGATCCCCTTTTATTAAAATAGTAAATTATTTATTGAAAGATAATAACCAGCAATGAATGCAACCAGGCTGGAAAGTATAATGTAAAGCCACGCTTTATTTATACCGGATCTGCGTTTTTTTAGGTGACGGGCCATAATGATACCTCCATATCTTTTATACAATCAATAACCAATATAACACTATTTTCTTCATTTTATCGGGAATGTTAATAATTTGCAAAACCTATCTTAATTATTCTATACTATAGCTAACCGGAATTGCCTCAATGTTAAAAGGTAACACTTTTTTACAGCTTTTACTTAATCATTATACAAACATACCGAAAAGTAAAACAAGGAGGCCTGATTATGACGCAAAACAGCAATCATGAAAACTCGAAAGGTGCAGAGTATTACACAATTCTTGAATCTGCCAAGAAGTTGGCTCCTCTTTATCAGCAAATGGTTCCGATCGACTGCTCGATAGCCGTGACAGACAGGGAGAAATTTTTAGTTGACCTGGCCGGATCAGATGATGAACTAACCAGTAACGAGGGTAAACGTATCCCTGAGGGCTCAGGTTTGTATAAAGCGCTTAACTCCGGGGTAAAACAGGATTATTATTTGTCCAAAGAAATATATGGTAATGCTTTTAAGGCTTCTGCGGTGCCCCTGGTCGATAATAATGGTAAGGTGGTCGGAGCCATGGCCATGCGTTTAAGTATGAAAAATCAGGAAATGCTTAATGAAACTTCAAATGCTTTTGCCTCTGCTTACGAAGAGGTTGTGGCAACCACGGAAAGTATGGCTTCTTCAACCCAGGAACTATCCGGGATGATGGAGACTCTATCTCAGAAGCAGGAGGAGATGTCTGAAAAAATTGCAGCAATGGAAAAAATGCTAAGATTTGTTAAGGACGTGGCTGCTAATTCCAACCTCCTGGGTATCAATGCATCTATCGAGGCTGCCCGAGTTGGGGAAAATGGTCGGGGTTTCGAAGTGGTTGCCAATGAAATTAGAAAAATGGCTGATAACAGCACTAAATCTGTAGAAGAGATTCAGGAAAATATTCAAATGGTAAAACAACAGGCTTCACTATTAAGCGAAGAAATCACAAAAATAGCAGATATTTCACATAACCAGGCTGCCTCGGCCCAGGAAATTACTGCTTCGATGCAGGGTTTACTAGATTACGTGGAAAACATAGAAAAAGTGGCTCAAATTATATAAACACGTGAAAAGTGGTTAATCAATCAGCAGAACCAGTTAATACGCAGAGGGTATTCATTATCCATTTATAAATTATGAAATAGACTGTCCTGGCCTGCAATTGATAACTGAAAGCAGATGGCCAGGGCACATTTTTATGGTGGGTAAAATTGGAGATATGAGATTGTAATAATCACCTTCTGCTTGTCAATGAATTAATGATAACTGCTGGATGAGGAAAAAGATTTAAGAAGCATATATTTTCCAGCGGTTTAAAATTACACGTGGGGAGAGGTATTATTTTGAAGGAAGATATGGCAAGCAGTGGGTTGTCGCCACTTGATGAATTGCTGGACGGGCTCCGCTACGGGGATAATGTTGTCTGGCAGATCGATTCCCTCGAAGATTATCTTTTTTTTACCGATTACTTTTTACAACAGGTTATTACTGATCGTAATAACTGTATATATGTCAGGTTTGCACCGCATCAGCCTCTAACACAGGCGCGGCCCGGGCTGATTATTGAAGAGGTTGACCCTTCTCTTGGATTTATTCGATTCAGTGAAAAAATTCATGAAATAATCAGCAGGTATAGTCATGAAAAATATTTTATTTTTGATAATATTTCAACCCTGGTTGATGAATGGGCTACCGATGAATTGTTGGCAAATTTTTTCCAAATCACCTGCCCATATTTAGGTGAGCTAAAAACGATTGCATATTTTGGTTTAACCCGGGGAAGGCATGCCAATCGGGTCATAGCACGGATTAGGGATACAACCCAGATATTGCTCGATGTTTATCAATACAAGGGCAGGCGATATATTCATCCCCTGAAAGTTTGGGATCGTTACTCACCGCAGATGTTTATTCCTCATATTGTCAGTGGCGAAAAATGGCTGCCTGTTTTTGATAGCGGCGAAGCTGCTGCCGTTTCCCGTATGAGCAGAAAGGAACCTCTGAGGGCAGAAAAAACTTTGATTGCTCCATGGGATACCATTTATGACAGATTGCTCTCTTTAAGGTCTTCTGACGGATGGCAGTCAAACCCCGAGGTTGAAGCCCTGACCCGTGAATTATCACGAATGTTAGTTAGCAGACAGGAGCAATTTAGCCAGCTGACCGACCGCTATTTTAGCCCTGATGATCTTATTGCGATTCGGGATCGTGTGATTGGTTCAGGAAAAATTGGAGGTAAGGCGACAGGTATGCTCCTGGCTCGGAAAATACTGTTTGAAGAACAGGGGCATAAAGATTTTTCAACGATTCTTGAAGACCATGACTCATTCTATATAGGATCAGATGTCTTTTATATTTTCCTCATTGAAAATAATCTTTTCAAAGAACGGCTGCGAATAACCAGGGAGGAAAAGTTTGAGGACATTGATTTTCAGGCAACTGAAACTGATTTTCTCAAAGGAGAATTTCCTGCGGATGTAATGCAGCAGTTTCAGAATATGCTTGATTATTTTGGGCAGGCTCCAATAATTGTCAGATCGAGCAGCCTTCTTGAAGATAGCTTTGGAAATGCTTTTGCCGGAAAATATAGAAGCGAGTTTTGTGCAAATCAGGGTAGTCCTGATAAAAGATTAAAAGAATTCTTAAGGGCAGTGAAGCTGGTTTATGCCAGCACCCTAAACCCGGATGTTCTATCTTACAGGTTAAAACGAGGCCTCGAAAACAAGGATGAACAGATGGCGATTTTAGTCCAGAGAGTATCCGGCATGCCTTACCATTACTATTACTTCCCCATGTTGGCAGGGGTGGCATTTTCAAGAAACCCTTATGCCTGGAGTGATACTATTGATCCCGATAAAGGAGTTATTCGCCTGGTGCTGGGCTTGGGCACAAGAGCGGTGAACCGGGTCAGTAAAGATTATCCCAGGATGATTGCTGTAAGCAAACCGGAGGTAAGACCGGAGTCGGGTGATCAGATAGTAAAATATTCACAGCGTTATCTTGATCTCATTGATTTGAAAGCCAACACGTTTTCTACAAAAGCAATTACCGAAATCTTGCATGATGATTACCCCGGGGTGAAGTATTGTTTTAACATATTTAAAGATGGTTTTATATATGAACCGCCTTACAGGCATGATATTTTAGATGGCGAAGAAAGTTATGCCCTTACATTTAACAAGTTAATTAAAGAAACCGAGTTTGTGGAGATTATGGATGATATGCTGTCAAAATTAGATCGTATTTATGGTCATCCTGTAGACACCGAGTTCACCGCTGTTGTTGATCAGGATTATAAAGTAAGGGTTAACCTGCTGCAGTGCAGACCTTTGATGCTGCCGGGAATGCATCCGGGGTGTGATCTTCCTTCAGTTTCTGACCCTTCCCGGGTGTTGTTTAGGACTGATAAGGTAATCAATGGTGGTGTTTTGAGTAAGATAAGGTACATAGTATGGGTTTCACCCTCAAACTATTCCCGGCTCAAAGATGCGTCTCTAAAAAGATCGGTGGGTCGATATGTGGGCATTTTAAACAGGTCTTCTATATTATGTAAGCATGGTTTTATTTTGATGGGCCCGGGAAGGTGGGGAAGTTCAAACATTAACCTTGGTGTAAACGCATCCTATGCTGATATAAATAATACTGCAGCCCTGGTAGAAATTGCTTCGGGAGAAGCAGGGTTTACCCTTGAACTGTCTTACGGAACTCACTTTTTTCAGGATTTAGTGGAAGATGAGATAGTATACCTGCCTGTATATTCTGATCGACAAGAAAGCGAATACAATATCAGCTTTTTTGAGGATGCTGAAAATTCTATCAGTGATTTTATTCCAGAAAGCCATAACCTGGAAAACACCGTTAAAGTGATTGATCTTTCTAAAGAAGGCGGAGGGCTGTTGGTTAATATAACAGCTGATCCGCGCTCTCGCAGGGCAATCTGTTTTTTGGGCTGAACATAATTGTATTTTTTATAAATATACTTTTTTCTGCTTCCCTATCGTGGATGATATAATATGGTTTAAGCCGGTTTAATTATAATTCCTGAAAGGATCCTGTCTATTTGAGACGTAGTGATGGCAAGTGGTATTTAACCAGGGTAAAGCGGACAATTTATAGCTGCAAGATGATTGCAGATGGTGATCGGGTTGCGGTCGGTATTTCTGGTGGCAAAGACAGTGCAGCCCTGTTATATATTCTAAGAATTTTTCAGCGACATTCCCCTGTTGATTTTGAAATTATGCCTGTTTATGTTGATCTAGGATGGCCTGCAAGCATTGAGCCGATGCATATACTGACTGAAAAGCTTAAACTGTCTTTGCATGTAGAGAATACAGCCATAGCCCGTATAGTATTTGAAACCCGCAGGGAAAAGAACCCGTGTGCTCTTTGTGCCAATATGCGGCGCGGAGCCCTGCATCAGGCAGCGATTAAACTTGGCTGTAACAAGGTTGCCCTGGGACATCACCTGGATGATGCTATCCAGACCTTTATGATTAACCTGATCTATACAGGGAAAATGGATACTTTTAAGCCTGTTACCTATCTTGACCGCACTGATCTTTATCTGATACGTCCGCTTATACAACTGCCGGAGAGTGTACTGGTCTCCCTGGTTAAGCGGGAAAGACTTCCCTTATTTAAAAATCCCTGTCCGGTCAGCGGAAAAACAAAACGTAAGGAAATGGAAAAACTTGTTAACGAACTATCCGTTCGCTATCCCGATTTGCGCGAAAAATGGCGTTCTGCATTAGTTAACAGTGTTATCTGGAATAAGAGCGATCACCGGTATTAAGAGGTATGACCAAGATAAAGTGCAACTCCGGATCATTTACATCCTCTTTATGTAATAAAGCCACAAACTATATACATAATAATATCGTATATCATTAAGCTTATTAAAACAAAACAGATAAGCAGGAATAGCTGCTTAGGTCTGAGCTTCCGATGGTTATTCTAAATATTATAATAAATATTTTAATTTTTAAAAAGGGTATTTTATTTTCCCGTCGAATTTAGTCAGGTAGTTTTCTAAATCCTGTCCGGTTAGGAGGTGCGCTTAATTGCGTTATCATTATTTCCCAGGTTGTACCTTAAAGGGACAGGCACAAAGCATGGAAAAAACCACAATGGCTGCTGCCTCTGCACTCGGTATCGAACTGGTTGAGCTTGAAGAGTGGCAGTGTTGCGGAGCGGTGTATCCTCTCTATGAAGATGAATTGATTACCCTGCTCTCACCGGTTCGAAGCCTGGCTGCTGCCAAGGGTGAGCCTTTGGTATCCCTCTGTGCTGCCTGTCATCACGTTCTAAAAAGGGCCCAGGAGTTGATGCAGCGAAATGAAGAAGCCCGTAATAAAGTTACCGATTATCTCGAAGTGGATTATGCCGGTGAGGGACGGGTTTTGCATTTTCTAGAAGTGTTGCGTGACGATCTTGGCTTTGAAAAGCTCTCGGAGATGATCAAAAAGCCACTTGAGGGCAAGAAAGTGGCTGCATATTATGGTTGTCTTCTTTTAAGGCCATCCAAGGTTATGCAGTTTGATAATCCGGAAAACCCGACGATCATGGAGGATATGTTAAAAGCAATCGGTGCAGAACCTGTCAAAACGCCATACCGCACCGAATGCTGTGGAGCGTACCTTTCTGTTACCGAGGAGGCAGTGGCCCGTGACACAGTGTCGCGAATAATTGCTTCGGCGCGCAGCGTGGGGGCGGAAGCTATTATCACTGCTTGTCCCTTATGCCGCTACAACCTTGAAAATTGTGCGGCTGATGACGGAAAAGAGAAAATGAAGGTTTATTATTTCAGCGAGTTATTAGCCGAGGCGATGGGCTTGCAGCCTGATCAGCCAATGGCTGAGACTGCCGAAAGGAGGTCGGGCAGGGATGGCGATAAGTAGCAAAGGTCGTTTGGTTGATGAAATGAAAATGCAGAGCGGCCAGGATCCAAACAGTTGTTACCAGTGTGCCAAATGTAGTGCTGCCTGTCCGGTTACTGCGGCCATGGATTTACTGCCGCACCAGGTGATCCGTTGCTTGCAGCTTGGTCTTGAGAAAGAACTGTTAAACAGCAAAACTCCCTGGATATGCGCTTCCTGTTTTACCTGCGCAGCACGATGTCCCCGTGATCTTGACCTGGCCCGCATAATGGAAGGTGTGCGGTTGGTGATGCTTCGTCGTCGTGAAGGAAATAAATTTGGTCCCGCAGACCTTACTCCGGAGCAGCTTGAAAAGTTGCCCCAACAGGCTCTGGTCAGCGGTTTCCGAAAATATAATAAGTAAGGGAGGTTGTGGAATTTGCCAAGAACCGGTGTTTTTGTCTGTCACTGCGGAACCAACATCTCCGGCACCGTGAATATTGAGAAAACCGTTGAAGCAGCCCGCAGCTTTCCCGGTGTTGTTCATGCTGATGATTATAGGTATCTGTGCTCCGAGATGGGACAGGATTTAATTAAAGAGTCTATTATAAAGAATAAACTGGATCGGGTTGTAGTTGGAACTTGCTCACCGCGAATGCATGAAGGTACTTTTCGCAAGGCCGCTGCTGAAGCCGGGCTTAATCCTTATTTATTGGAAGTTGCCAACATCAGGGAGCACTGTTCCTGGGTGCATAAAGATATGGAGGAAGCTACCCCAAAAGCTATTGCCCTTCTCCGGGCTGCAGCAGCAAAGGTAGCACTTAACGATCCCCTTGATGCACCGAAGCTTGAAGTTGAAAAAAGGGCACTGGTAATCGGTGGTGGAATAGCCGGCATCCAGGCAGCTATAGATATTGCCGAATCCGGCTATGAAGTTGATGTGGTTGAAAGGGAACCCAGTATTGGCGGTCGCATGGCCCAGCTTGAAAAAACATTTCCAACCCTGGATTGTTCAGCTTGTATCCTGACCCCAAAGATGGTTGAAGCAGCTCAGCATCCAAAGATTAATCTATTAACCTATTCAGAGGTTGAAGAAGTTAATGGTTTTGTTGGGCAGTTTGAAGTTAAAATCAGGCAGAAAGCCCGTTATGTCGATGCGGTAAAATGTACCGGATGTGGTATTTGCTATGAAAAATGTCCTTCAAAAACAGCTTCGGAATTTGAAATGGGATTAAGCAAACGTAAAGCAATTTATGTGCCTTTTCCCCAGGCAGTCCCGAACGTTCCGGTTATTGATCGCGACGCTTGTCTTTATTTTAAAAAAGGACGTTGTCAGATCTGTCAGAAGGAATGTCCTCCCCAGGCGATTGATTACGAACAACAGGACCAAAAAATCGAGCGCCGTTATGGAGCAATAATAGTTGCGACCGGGTTTGATCAGATGGAACCAACCCAATATGGTGAATACGGATATGGGCAGCACCCTGATATACTGACCGGTCTGGAATTCGAACGCCTTTTTAATGCTTCAGGGCCAACCGGGGGCAAAGTGGTGCGTCTTTCTGATGGTAAGCCACCCAAGAAAGTTGTATTTATCCAATGTGTTGGTTCCAGGGATAAAGCCCGCGGCATGAATTACTGCTCAAAAATATGCTGCATGTTCACCGCAAAGCAGGCAATTTTACTTAAAGAAAAAGTGCCGGATGCAAAAAGTTATGTATTTTACATTGACGTTCGCACAGCCGGTAAAGGTTACGAAGAATTCCAGCGCCGGGCAGCCGAAGAGTACGATGTAGCTTATCTCCGCGGGCAGGTTGGCAAGATTTTCCCTGAAGAAAATCACCTTGTAGTGCGCGGGGTTGATTCTCTCAGTGGCAAGACCATCGATATTAAGGCGGATATGGTTGTCCTGGCTGCCGCATCTGTTGCCCGCAGAGATGCCACCGAGGTGGGGCGCACAATCGGTATTAACAGCGACAGCTACCATTTCTTTAATGAAGCTCACCCTAAGCTGAAGCCAGTGGAAACTCATACAGCCGGTATATTCATTGCAGGAGCCTGCCAGGCACCCAAGGATATTCCTGATTCAGTAGCCCAGGCCAGTGCTGCTGCGGTAAAGGTTGTCGGTTTGCTTTCAAAGGATGTTCTTCTGGGAGAAGCCTGCACAGCTGAAATTAACCAGGCGGAATGTTCCGGATGTTTATACTGCGAGGCTGTATGTCCTTACAGCGCAATCAGTTCGGTTGAAATTGAAGAACGCCTGTACGGCGAAACCTTTAAACGAACGGTGGCTGAAGTGAACCCGGCTCTTTGCCAGGGCTGTGGTTCCTGTGCTGTTATCTGTCGTTCCGGTTCGATTAAGCTGAAAGGCTTCAGTAATGAACAAATACTGGCGGAGGTGGATGCCATATGTCTGCAGCGCTGATGGAGAATAATCCTGAGTATAAGCCTTTGATTGTAGCTTTTTGTTGCAACTGGTGCAGTTATGCCGGCGGTGACCTTGCCGGCACCAGTCGTATGAGCTACCCGGCTAATGTAAAAGTGATTCGTGTGCCCTGCTGCGGCAGAATGAACCCCATGTTTGTCCTGCGCGCATTTCAGCGTGGTGCTGACGGGGTTCTGGTGGCAGGGTGCCATCCGGGTGACTGTCACTACAGCACCGGAAACTATCATGGACGTCGCCGCCTTTCTGCTTTTAAGAGGCTGGTTGAGTTTGCCGGGTTTGAACCGGACAGGTTTGAAGTACGTTGGATATCCAGTTCCGAAGGAGATAAATTTGCCGAAGAAATGGAAAAAATGACGGCAAAAATTAAGGCCCTCGGGCCGAATAGAAAGATGAGGGATGCCCGATGGCAGAGCGCGACTTAGAACAACTAAAAAAAATTCGGGAAGCTGTCAGGCAGGATTTGCTCAGCGGTCGCATCGATTTGTTGCTGGGCTGGGAAAAAGGGCATTTCTGGTGGCAATCAAAACCACTCTTTGCTTCTTCGGAAGAAGATCTGGCCAGGTTGACCTGGGATTCCTTCTGCGCAGTAAACCTGAGCCGTTACCTGCTAGATGAATTGAAAGATCATGAAAAAGTAGGAGTGCTGGTAAAAGGCTGCGATAGCAGGGCTTTTAATAGACTCTTACAGGATAATATGGTTGAGCGCGAGCGGGTGGTTTTATACGGTCTTCCCTGCCCCGGAATGTTTGATTACGACCTTCTTGCAGCTGAAGCAGGAGGTAGAATACTGGGAATTACTGAAGAAAACGGGCAGGTAATTCTGAAAACAGAAAACGCAGAAGTTGAAATTGAACGTGAAGAAGTTTTAATGAGTAAATGCCGGGAATGCCTTTACCCCAATCCGGTTGTTTATGATCAGCTCCTGTTGGAACCACAGGAGAAAAAAGAATTAACGGAGCGTTTTAAGACTGTGGAAGAGTTGGAGTTAATTTCACCAGACGAGCGGTTTGCCTACTGGGAGAATGAACTGTCGCGCTGCCTGCGTTGCTATGCCTGCCGTCAGGCCTGTCCTTACTGCAGCTGCCGTCAATGCTTTGTCGAGCAGGAAAATCCGCGCTGGCAGGGGCGTGCTTACAAATCAAGTGAAAACTTTTTGTTTCACCTGATTCGCGCTTATCATGGTGCAGGTCGCTGTGTTGAGTGTGGTGAATGTGAGCGAGCTTGTCCGGTTGGTATTCCCCTGATGGAACTGAACCGTAAACTTATAAAGGATATGAATGAGCTGTACGGCGAATATGAAGCCGGTCTTGATGCGGAGAATGAACCGCCGCTTTTAACTTACCGGCCTGATGACCCTGCAGCTTTTTCTGAAAAGTGAGGTGGTCAAGGTGAAAAAGAAAATAGCCGTAGACAAACTTCCTTCGTTTTGGGCCAGGCTGGCTGATGAGGGCCCGCTTTATTTGCCGCTTCAGGAAGGTCCTGTTGTTCTTTTCCAACCCTGGCAGGAACAGGCACAGGTTGCGTTGGAGGCTGTAAACAGTGTTGTATCACCGAAAGATATCTTTTTACCCCGTGAAGAAACTTATCTACATTACCAGTGCAAAGGCCATGAAATTGAGATGAATGAAGCTATTAATAATGATAAGATAACCGCTTTTGGTATTCATCCCTGTGACCTCAGGGCAATTGAAATGCTTGACAGGGTTTTTATGGATCAAGACCCGCCAGATAAGTTATATTGCAGCAGGAGGGAAAAAACAACAGTTGTAGCCATGTCCTGTATAGATCCCGATCCTTATTGTTTTTGTGAAGTTTTTGATGTTAATCCGCTTGATGCCCCCGGTGCTGATGTGATGGCTCATCTTGCAGACGGATTTTTGCATCTCGAGGCAAGAACAGAGAAAGGCAGGGCATTACTGGATAAGGGAAAAGATTTACTGGAAGAAAGCGACATGGGGGCCCCGATAAAGCAGTTTAAACAAACCGATTTTGGAATAGATATCCATGATTTGCCGGAAAACCTCAAAAACAGGTTTGATGATCCTGCCTGGGACAAACTCTACAGGAGCTGCCTCGGCTGCGGTGTTTGTACTTATGTATGTCCCACCTGCTACTGTTTCGATGTGGAAGATTATGGTCATGAAGCAAAGGGAGAACGATTCCGTTGCTGGGACAGCTGTATGTATGGAGAGTTCACCCAGATGGCTGGTGGGCATAATCCCCGCCCGGGGCGCAAGGAAAGAGTGCGTCAACGATTTATGCATAAACTGCAGTATTACCCGGAAGCTTATGGTGAAATTGCCTGCGTTGGCTGTGGCCGCTGCCTGCGCAGTTGTCCGGTCAATTTAGATATTGTGCAAGCGATCAAGGCTCTTGGAGGTGAAAAAGTTGAGCAGCGTTAATCCTTTGCTGCCCCAGGCGGTAACCATAATGGATATAACCAGTGAAACTCCCGACATAAAGACCCTTCGTGTTGTCGGAAGTGACGGGCTTCCTTTTGATTTTATGCCCGGCCAGTGTGCAATGCTGTCAGTACCGCCTGTTGGTGAGGCAATATTTTCGATTACTTCTTCGCCTACCTGCCGTGAATGTCTCGAATTCAGCATAAAAGATGTGGGAAAGGTTTCCGGTTACCTGCACTCCCTGGAACCAGGTCAGAAAATTGGGATCAGGGGCCCATATGGAAACGGATTTCCCGTAGAGGCAATGAAAGGCAAGGATCTGCTTTTTATCGGCGGTGGTATCGGTCTTGCTCCGCTGCGCTCATTGATTGGTTACTGTTTTGATAACCGCATTGAGTACGGGAAAATAGATATTGTATATGGAGCACGCAGCCCGGCTGACCTGATTCGTAAGAGTGAGGTCAGGGAAACTTGGGCCGAGCAGCCTGATACGAATGTCCACCTGACAGTTGATGCTGAATTTCCGGAGTGGAAAGAACATGTTGGCTTTGTTCCCAGTTACGTAACAGAACTGGCTTTTAAGCCGGACAACAAGATTGCTGTAACGTGTGGACCACCGATTATGATCAAGTTTGTACTAAAGGCTCTTGAAGAACTTGGGTTTGCCCCGGAACAGATCATTACCACCCTGGAAATGAGGATGAAATGTGGGGTCGGCAAGTGTGGCCGTTGTAATCTCGGGCCTGTATATGTCTGCAAAGATGGGCCGGTTTTTACACTGGCCGAGCTCAATCAACTTCCCGATGAATATTAAAATACAGGGCACTGCATTCAGGCAGTGCCCTTATTAATCATGTGTCCTATTCCGCATACTGCAATTCTATATTAAATGACCATGTATGGTAGTCCTCCTATTAATGTTCACCTTGTATTACCATGATTATAGCTTTCAGAGTCAGATGCGTTGATTGTGATATAATTTTTACATTATTAATCAGTAAGGTAAAAATTATATTATTTGAGAGGGGATGTCCGGTCATTAATGAAAATAAATTACTTGAACTCTTAAAGGCTGTTCAAAAGGGTGATCTTATCCCCGCAGAGGCTTTAAAAAAGTTACGCATATTACCTTATGAAAATCTTGGTTTTGCCAGGGTTGACCATCACCGGCACCTGCGGCGCGGGTTTCCGGAGGTTATCTTTTGCCAGGGAAAAACGGCTGAGCAGGTTGTTGCAATTTTTACAAGTATTGCCAAAGCCGGGGATACCGTATTGGCTACCCGCGCCGAACCAGAGATATTTGAAGTGGTAAAAGAACAGGTTCCGGATGTGGAATATCATCGGGAGGCAAAAGCTATAGTGTTGAACAGGAATATAGATAGAGATCCTACCGGCCTGGTTGCTGTAATTTCAGCCGGCACTGCCGATATTCCTGTTGCAGAAGAAGCTGTTATTACTGCTTCACTGATCGGCAGCAGGGTTGAAAAACTATATGATGTAGGGGTAGCCGGCATACACCGCTTGCTGGATAACCTGGAGGTAATTGACAGGGCCAGGGTAGTCGTAGTTGTAGCTGGCATGGAAGGGGCCCTGGCCAGTATAGTAGGGGGATTAGCCAGTTGCCCGGTTATTGCTGTTCCAACAAGTGTTGGTTATGGTGCGCATTTCAATGGACTTGCGCCCCTGCTAACCATGCTTAACAGTTGCGCGGCCGGAGTAGCTGTAGTTAATATTGACAATGGTTATGGAGCCGGTTATATGGCTGCCCTGATCAACCAGGTAGGAGAAAGGTCTTAATTATGGGTGAATACAAAGCAGCTGGTGGTGGAACTGTTGTATATTTTGATTGTTTCAGTGGGATAAGTGGTGATATGATTTTAGGAGCGCTACTTGACCTCGGGCTTGACCAGGATCAGTTTAAGGAAATGCTTGCTTCTCTCAAGTTGCCCGGATATGTTCTTGAAATTGAAAAAGTGAACAAAAGAGAAATTTCAGCTACAAAAGTGCTAGTAAAAACAGGTGGCGCCGAGCCTGTAAGCAGGAACCTTTCTGATATTTTAGCTATTATTAATCAGTCCGGTCTGCCGGAAGAGGTGAAGGAAAACAGCAGTCTTGTTTTTCAGCATCTTGCAAAAGCTGAATCAAAAGTGCATGGAACTACCATGGAAAAGGTGCATTTTCATGAAGTGGGTGCTGTCGATGCCCTGGTCGACATTGTCGGAACGGCAGCTGCCCTGTATCTTCTGGGTGCAGATCAGGTTTCATGTTCTCCTTTACCTTTGGGCCGCGGTGAGGTGCAAAGTGCCCACGGCAAATTACCCTTGCCTGCACCGGCCACCTTAGCCCTGATTGCTGAACGTAAGGTTCCTGTTTATGGTGTTGATGCGGATTTTGAACTGGTAACACCAACCGGGGCAGCAACAATGGCAGCTCTGGCTTTTTCCTTTGGATTGTTTCCGGCCATGTGCCCGGAGAAAGTAGGCTATGGAGCAGGGTCACATGACCCCGGTTACCCGAATTGCCTGCGTGTAGTGAGTGGTCGTCTAAACTTCGATGTTTCAGAGCATCATGAAAATATTAGCCTGATTGAAGCAAATATTGATGATCTTAATCCTGAGATATACGGATACCTGATGGAACGGCTTTTTGAAGCAGGTGCAGCTGATGTGTTTTTTACGCCTATCCACATGAAGAAGAACCGCCCGGCTGTGCAGCTTTCCGTTATTTCGCCGCTGAGCCTGGTCAAAGAACTGAAGAATATAATTTTTGCAGAAACTACAACACTTGGTTTACGGGTATCCACCGCCAGTAAGATGATGTGCCTGCGTGAAACCAGGACAGTTCAAACCGAATGGGGCCCGGTCAGGGTTAAATATATACCTACTCAAAAGGGGGAAGATCCTCTTCAATATGCTCCTGAATATGAAGACTGCCGCAATATAGCTAAAAAAGCCGGTCGTCCACTTAAAGAAATTTATCGGATAGTCGAAGAGATTTTCAGAAATAATTATGCTTAAATTTTGCTAAAACGAGAATGATTATATAGGTTCGTAAATATTAGAATATTGTTGACATATTCATTGCTATGTAATATAAAGGAAGCAAAGGAGGCACAGCAGATGATTGAAAAAAGATATAAAGAACAGATTAACATGATGAATCATGCTTTGTTCAGTTCGGATGGCAGGTTCCCAGGCCAAACAGAGTTTCTTGAGCACTTGGCCGAAATCACCTGCTCTGCCGTATTGTTGACTGACAGAAAAGGAACGGTTCTTGAAAGCCAGCTAGGATCCAAGGCCGATAAAAAACTGGTAATATTTTCTTCCGCTGACGCTTTTATAGATGATAGCGGTATCATGGCCTTATTAAAAGCAGGAGAATCTCTATATAATCAACCTTACCTGCTTGGTGAGAATATAAACGAAACTAAAAGCAGGCAGGCTGAAATCAAAGACCTGCATTTTTCTGTTACCTTAATTCCCGGTTTGCACAAGCCGGCAGTGAGTCTGCTGCTGGTTTCTGAACAAGAATTGTCCAATCCCCAGATTCTTTCGGTAGAGATAACTGCCATGCTGGTGGCAATGGCCCTGGGAAGATCAGCTGATGAAAAGGAAGAAGCTGAATTTAGGAACAGGGATTTAGCGGAAGCTGCGTTTGATAGTCTTTCTTACTCCGAAGTTGAAGCTATACATGAAATACTGAAAAATATTGAGGATAAAGAAAGCGTAGTTGTTGCGAGCAAAATAGCCGATCGGTTAGGTATTACCCGTTCGGTAATTGTTAACGCCCTGCGGAAGTTTGAAAGCGCGGGCATTATTGAATCACGTTCATTGGGAATGAAGGGAACGTTTATCAGAATTAAAAATCCTCATGCTTTGGAACTAATCTCTTCTCGTTCTTCCAAGATGAAGCACTTTATATGATATTTGCTAAACAACTTATATTACCGGCAGGAAACTGCCGGTATTTTTCGTGTGATTGACAGGTCTCAGGCGGATTGTTACAATATGGTCTGATATTTAAAACCCTATTTGTTTAGAAGTATTGGAGGTAGTCAGATTGGAAGTAGCTATAACTTTGTTAACAATATTTGTAGCAAAAATTGCCCATGTCAGCCTTGGTACACTGAGGATCATTTTTCTTACCAGGGGTAGAAGCATTCCCGCAGCCCTGATTGGATTTTTTGAGATTATCATTTACCTGATTGCTTTGAATATGGTTCTTAATAATATCGATGACTGGACAAATATTCTTGTTTATGGTCTTGGCTATGCAGCCGGGAATATTGTTGGCACCAAGATTGAAGAAAAAATTGCTATAGGTATAGTTAATGTCCAGGTAATTACCCGCACAAATGGGGGGGATTTGGAGCATGTTTTACGTGATTTCGGGTTCGGTGTAACATCGATGCCCTGTTACGGTAAAGAAGGAGAACACCAGACCCTAAACTTAATTGTTAAGCGCAAAGAACTACCCATTTTAATGAAAACACTGCGGGAGCATGATCCTGATGCATTTATCTCAGTTTTTGATACCCGCCAAACTATGGGTGGATACTTTAAAAGAATGAAGGCGAAGTAGAGATGGGCTTATCTAAAGAGCAGATTATAAATGCTCACAGGGCTATTGGTGTAATCGATTCAGGCGTTGGCGGTCTTACGGTTGTAAAAGAGATCAGCAGGTTGCTTCCCCATGAAAGTATTATATATTTTGGCGATACTGCCCGAATGCCTTATGGTCCCCGTTCTTACGAAGAAGTACGGGGTTTTGTTTTTGAGATAATCGAATTCCTTCGCCACCAGGAAATTAAAATGTTGGTAGTAGCCTGTAACTCTGCAACGGCGGCAGGACTGTCCTATTACCAGGAAAATATTGATTTGCCCATAATGGGCGTTATTGAACCCGGAGTAAGGGCGGCGCTTAAGCAGAGCAAGAGTAAAAGAATCGGGGTGATCGGCACAAGCGGAACAATTAACAGCAGTGAATATGAAAAAACTCTACACAGCTTTAACGGCGATTTGCATATTGTAAGCAAGGCTTGCCCACTCTTTGTTTTGTTGGTTGAAAACAACCTGGTTGATACACCTGAAGCAAAACAGGTGGCCCATGAATATCTTGACCCCCTGGTTCGAGAAGATATTGACACCCTGATTCTTGGTTGCACTCATTATCCCCTGATGTTCAGTTTAATCCAGGAGGTTGTCGGTTCTTCAGTGCGGCTGATCAACTCGGCTGAAGAGATTGCTGCAGATGTTGAAGCTATTTTAAACAGCAACGGGATGATAAACCCCCTGAGTTGCGAGGCTTCCCGTTATCGATTCTTTGTCAGCGGTAATACTGTACCTTTCGAAGAGGTTGGAACAAAGTTGCTCAATCGTAATATAAAAGCCTACCAGGTTAACTTGTAACAGGCAGGCCTTATGTGTGATTACTCAACGGAAAAACATATATCTACATAGCCCGTAGGCGTTTGATTCTTTCTTCAGCCGGAGGGTGGGTAGAAAACAAAGCGCTTGCTTTATTTACAGCCTTTGCTCCCAAAGCAGGATTGACAATGTAAAGTCCATTTAGAGCATTATTTTCAAGCTTGCTTTTGGGAACCTGCATATCGGTGATTTTTTCAAGAGCACTGGCTAAACCTTCTGGGTATCCTGTGAAATCAGCAGCGGTAGCATCTGCCAGGTATTCACGTTGTCTGGATATGGCAAATTTCAGCAGCTGGGCGAATAACGGGGCAATGATTGCTACTACCAGGAACACTATAAAAGCTATCAGCTGCCCCTGGTTATTTCTGCGGCTTCCTCCGAGACCACCGAATAATACCGACCTGCGGGCAATAGTGGCCAAAAAAACAATTGTACCAGCCAGAACCACAGCTACAGTTGCCAGTAAAACATCATAATTGTTGATATGGGCCATTTCATGGGCAATTACACCTTCTATTTCCTGCCTGTTCAGTCTTTTCAGCAGTCCCCTGGTTACTCCAATAACAGCATGCTCAGGATTTCTGCCCGCAGCGAAGGCATTAGGTACTTCAGACTCAATTATATATATTTTGGGCATTGGTTTTCCGGCAGCCATGCTTAATCCTTCTACTGTATTGTAAAGGAAGGGTTCTTCCTGTTTTGACACCTCGCGTGCGCCCGCCATCGAGGTAACAACTCCCTGGCCACCCAGGTAACTGACAAGAAAAAGAATTATAAAAATAATTCCGGCTATGACCATGCCTAATATAGTTGAACCGATATAAAGCCCGGCAAAATAGCCAATAGCGGCAAACAGGACAGCATAGAGGAAAAAAAGAAAAATAGTTTTTCTTTTATTGGAAGCAATTCTCCCATATATCGGATCCATTACCTGCGGTCACCACCTTCCAGATCAATATCGGGAACCTGGCGAACCTGCTCTGTTTCAACCTCAAAAAATTCCCTGCGTTTGAAGCGGAACAGGTTGGCGATGATGTTGTTTGGGATTTTTTGAATAACCGTATTATAAACCATGACGGTCCTGTTATAGCGTTGTCGTGAATAAGCAATCTTGTTTTCAATCCCAACCAGTTCTTCCTGCAGCATTAGAAAATTTTGATTTGCTTTAAGCTCAGGGTAGTTTTCAGCAACAGCAAAGAGACTTTTTATAGACTTGGAAGCTATATCATCAGCTCCGGCATTATCCTTTATGCTTGATGCGTTAATCCAGTCTGTTCGTGCCCTGGTAATTGCTTCCAGTAGCTCTCGCTCATGTTTCATATACCCCTTAACAGTATTAACCAGGTTTGGAACCAGGTCAAACCTTTTTTGCAGCAGGGTATCAATATTTGCATAAGTCGTATCAGCCATATTACGAAGGCCGATCAGGCGGTTATAGGTGTATACAAAAAATGCGACAATACATATGATGATGCCAGGGAGAATATAACTGGTGTCCATAATAGAACCTCCTTGTTGGGCTGATAGTAATAATTCGTTATTTGTTTCATCATTCCTTTAAAGATAACAGATACATAATTATAACATGATCAGGGTAACAACTAACAAAAGGAATAGATAGAACCATGTGGAATAAAAAAAGCATACAGGGATAAAGATGTAAATAAAGCATGGAGAAAGGATAATTATTAATGGGTATAGTAAGAAAAGGTAAAAGAAATAAAAATGAGCTACGCCCCTTGAAGATAACTCCTTCATATCTCAAATATCCTGAAGGATCTGCATTAATTGAGTTGGGTGATACCGCGGTTATCTGCACGGCAACGGTTGAGGAAAAGGTACCTCCCTTTTTGAAAGGACTGGAGCAGGGCTGGGTGACAGCTGAATATGCCATGCTGCCGCGTTCCACAGATGTAAGGAGTTCCAGGGAAAGAAGTAAAGCCAGCTCGCGCAGCCTGGAAATACAGCGTTTAATCGGGCGCTCGCTGCGAGCGGTTGTTGATCTCTCATTGCTGGGTGAAAGAACAATTTGGCTGGATTGTGACGTAATCCAGGCTGACGGAGGAACACGCACTGCTTCAATAAGCGGCGCTTATGTAGCAATGGTTGAAGCCCTGTATAAAATAAAAAGCGAGGCGTTAATTTCAACTTTTCCCCTGCATGATTTTCTTTCTGCTGTTAGCGTTGGCCTGCTGGATGGCTGCCCGGTTTTAGATCTGGATTTTGAAGAAGATTCAACAGCCGATGTAGATATGAATGTAGTTATGACTGCATCAGGAATGCTGGTTGAAGTGCAGGGTTCGGCTGAGAAAGCCCTGTTTGACAGGGAACAATTAAATAATTTTATTGATCTGGCCGGGGCAGGAATCGAGCAGATTACGGCTGTGCAGAAACAGGCTCTTGGCAGTAAAATAACTGCTTTAATTGAAAATACCAGCAATAGATGAGAAATATTCTGGTTACCTTTTTTTAATTTAGAATAAAAAAACAAACGTTTACCTGTGGGAGTTGGATTGATGAAAAAAATAATTCTTGCTACAGCAAATCAGCATAAAGTAGACGAACTGAAACAAATTCTGTCTGATTTACCGTTACAGTTTTTAACGATAAAAGATTATCCGGGGCTGGTAATGCCGGAGGAAGACTGTCCTGATTTTGCGGGAAATGCAGCGAAAAAAGCAGAAGCTGTTTCTGCTTTTACAGACGAGATTGCCCTGGCCGATGATTCAGGTTTAGAGGTTGAAGCTCTTGAAGGCCGTCCCGGTGTTTATTCGGCACGTTATGCCGGCAGGGAAGGCGATTACGAGGCTAATAACCGTTTGCTGCTAAAAGAACTTGAAGGTCTTTCGCCGGCTGAGCGAAAAGCCCGGTTTGTATCAGTAATTGCCATAGCTGTGCCGGGAGACCAGACTTACCTGGTTGAAGGAAGCTGCCCCGGCCTGATTATTGAGCAGTACCGTGGTGAGGGCGGTTTTGGTTATGATCCGCTTTTTCTTTACGAACCAGCAGGGCTTACCTTTGCCGAAATGCCTGCAGAAGAAAAAAATAAGGTCAGTCACAGGGCACGGGCGCTGCAAGGAGCCCGGAATTTACTGTTAAAAATTATCAGCCGCTAATGCTATTGTGAGAACTGCCTGCTAATTATTATCCGGAAAATATTAAACAATAAAGTAAAGTAAATAACTAACTGTTCTATTGAGACAAACCAATGTTATAAGCTTGTGGTCTCAATCTTGCTAATTTGTTTTTGCTGTGCTACAATTACTCTGCTGCTGTAAACAGCATCATATCGGGGCGTAGCGCAGTTTGGTAGCGCACTTGGTTTGGGACCAAGGGGTCGAAGGTTCGAATCCTTTCGCCCCGACCAGTAAAAATAAAGGGCTTCTTGAGAAGAGTTTTCTCAGAAAGCCCTTTGTTTTTACTGTGAGTAAACTTCTATCTCTTTCTGTTGCGCTATATTTTGATTTATACAGTGATATAATATACGCAGTTAGCAGAGCAACTGATTGATAGCTCAAGCAGATAATTATTTGGGAGGCGCATAGTTTGAGGATTATCGATTGCCACAGCCACCTCGGGGATATACTTTATCCTGATGGGGGAAAACTGATTGCAATGAAGAATGTTTCCATGCCTGATAAATTCGATATTGTCACCTACAATGAAACTATGCTGCAAAGGTCTTTCGGCTTGGGTGAAATACTGTATAATCTTATGAAGCATTGGGTAACCAGAGTTGAACGGGCGAGAAACGCTGCTGCTACTCTTGAGAATATGGCTAAGTCGCTTGATGACAATGGTATAGCTTATGCAGTTTGCCTGCCCATTGCACCCTATCTGACTTATCAGGATTTAGCAAAAGCGCGCCTTGAAGATGACCGGATTTTGCCTTTTACTTCAATTGATTTTTCACTTGGAGAGCAGGCGATATCTGAAGTTATTCGTGATATTGAAGATGGGGCTCTGGGCCTTAAATTACATCCGATAATTCAGCGCAAACCTTTAAATGATCCGCTTGTATCAGAAGTGCTCCAGGAATTTGCTAAGTTTAACAAGCCGGTTTTGACTCATGCCGGGGTTTCTCACTATTACCTTGGTCTTGAAAAAAAGCTGAATCAACCCGCAAACGGCAAAATTAGTAATGTGGAAACTCTGGTTAAAACTTTTCCTGATATTAAATTCATTATCGGCCACGCCGGCCTCTTTCAGGTAGGTCAAGTTTGCGAGCGGCTTAAAGGATTGGATAATGTATGGGTTGATACAAGCTTCCAGTCTCCAGAAATTATCAGAAGACTGATTAAAACTTTCGGCCCTGAAAAGGTTGTGTACGCTTCTGATTGGCCCTATGGATATCGTGAACCGGCTTTAAAAACAGTGAAAATAGCATGCCGCGGAGACAGGGAACTGGAGGAAATGGTCTTTTACAAAAATGCTGCCGCTCTTCTCGGATTAAGCGATTAATCTGAATTTGAAACTGACCAGCATATTTGATTTATGGAAGCCATATAAAGAAGGGGGTACATCCGGTTTTGATGTGCCCCCTTCACTGCACTAAAAGCCTAATCTTAATGCAGGTGAGTGGAAGAAATAACGATCATGTTGCCGAAATACTGGGTCATATTTTTGCTTCCACAGGCGGGGCAAACACGCTCCAATCCTTTCTCTTTTTCGGCGAGGCTTTCCTTAACCTCCATAATCTTGCCGCAGTCCTTGCAGATATATTCGTAAACAGGCATGGCAGCAACCCTCCTCAAATATGGAATTGGCCTTACATGTTGAAAAACAGGGTTAACATTTGATCGCGCAGATCGGCTGGCAACAGATCAAGGGCTGTATTGAGCGGACCCATTTGCTCCGGCAGATCCATACCGGTAAGTCCGATAAGGGGAATAATAGCCATCATTACCTCCTCAACCGGTTTACCTTTAACCTCTTCTATAGCATTAACAAATATCTCCCGTTTGATGCTCGAGCCGTTTTGGTGTAAGTCCTCAATTACCTCATTTAAATTGGTTAAAAATTTATCAGCGTGGGGGACGTTTGCCTGAGTGAGGCTGACATGCAGGTTTGGCGGACTGCCGCCGCAGGCAAACTGAGGAATCATGTGCCAGCCCTTTTCGCGCATTTTATCGTCTATTTCAAAAACATTGTAAGATTCTGAGGCGATAGTGAACATGCACATATCGGGGCTGCCGAGCACCTCTATTCCGTCAATTTCTTTAATCCCCTTCAACAGCTTTGCGGTTGCTTTCTGCGAACGTTGAACTATGTCCTGGAAACCTTCTTCACCTAAAAAACGGAGCATAGCCCAGGCGGCAGCGACAGGTCCCCCGGTTTTGCTGCTCTGGGTTGTTGCATTTATGACAACATACTCAGTGGTGCTGGAACAGACAAACCATGCATATTTGCGCAGATCACGGTTGCGGTATAGAATAACTGAAGCATTTTTAGGTGTATAACCGTACTTATGCAGGTCTGCCGAGATGCTGGTGACCCCGGGAACCGAGAAATCAAAAGTGCGTACTTCTTCTCCCATGCGGCGCATTATTGAGAGGTAGATGCCGCCAACACAGCCATCAACGTGGAAGAGAATACCTCTTTCTTTTGCCAGGGCTGCCATTTCAGTAATCGGGTCAATTGAGCCGTGAGAAAAATTAGGCGCTGAACCGACACCAATGATTGTATTTGGTCCAAGTGCTTTTTCGAAGGTTTCTAAATCAGCCCTGTATTCATTTAACTCTATATCCGTTTGGATCGGTTTTACATTAAAGTAGTGAGCAGCTTTTAAAAAGGCAGGATGAGCAGAAACAGGTAGAACCATTTCCGGTTCTTTGATCTCCGGCCGGTTAACTCTTGCCCAGTCGCGAGCTGTCTTAATGGCCATCATAATGCTTTCTGTTCCCCCGCTGGTCATATTGCCAACAACTTCGTCATCAGCGCGTAAAAGTTCTGCCAGGGAAGCGACGACCTCTTTTTCAATTTTTCCGATGCTCGGATACATATTCATGTATAAAGCGTTCTGAGGTAGAAAGCGGGTATAGGCTTCCACCGCCAGGTCATGGGCATTTTCACCCGGGTCATAAAGACCTGTTAGCACTTTTCCGGTTCGCCAGTTAACATCGTTTTCGGTAAATAATTTCATTTCTTCCAAAACGTTTTCTTTTGAGATCCCTTTCTCCTGCAATGCGCCCATTAAGACCATCCTTCCCTTGATAAAATGCAGTCTCGTTAATCTTTTTCAGCAGAGAGAGTAACGGTTGGTGAAGTTAAATTTTTACATATTTATTATAGCACTTTAATTAATTGATTATCAAGGATATAATTACAATATTAAAAAAAATATAAATTGACGATTAATAGTCAATTATGTTACTATTTTCTTGTTTAATATGTAAAAATAACCCATTGGAGAGACAATTTAATGAATACAAAAAAGTCGCTTAGCCTGGGAACCTATTTGGGATATGGCGTTGGTTCGCTTGGAACGGGAATATTTTCGACAGTACCCGGTCTGCTTTTGTTGAGTTTCATGGTTCGTTATTTGCAGGTTCCACCGGCTTTGGCCGGTATTGTTATTTTTATACCGCGTTTTTGGGATGTTATTACTGACCCTTTTGCCGGTTCTTTATCGGACAGGACCCGTAGTAAATGGGGTGCCCGCCGCCCATGGATGCTGGCAGGTTCTTTAACCCTGCCAGTTGCTTTTGCTTTTCTTTTCAGGGTACCGGAACAACAGGGCTTAGAGGCGGCCTGGTATGTGCTCGCTATTTATGTATTGTGCACTACTTTTTATACTGTTTACCAGGTTCCCTACATTGCCATGCCTGCTGAAATGACAGAAAACTATGATGAAAGAACAACTGTAATGTCATTCAGGATTGCCTTTATGACGTTAGGAATCCTGATCGGTGGCGCCCTGGCCCCGGAACTGGTCAGCGCCGGGGGAGGCGGCAGGGAAGGGTATACCCTGATGGGAATAGTTGTTGGTATAATCCTGTTTTTTTCTTTAATTATTTCATTCATCGGAACTAGCAGGGTTCCCCATGTAGAAGCTGTACCGGCAGCAGTATCTTTCCGGAAACAAATGCGGGCGGCAATGCAAAACAAACCTTTTTTTATACTCTTCGGTTCATATATTATCCAGGTTCTTGGTATCGGTGCGATGCTGGCCGGGGTTGATTTTTATTCCGCTTACATTCTCGGTGATCCCGGTTTGACCAGCGTGCTCTTTGTTTGCTTAATCGGTCCGGCACTGGTGACAATGCCGATCTGGGTCAGGGTTGGTAGACGTTACGGGAAGCTGGCAGGTTATATAATCTGTACGATTTTATTTACTGTTGGTGGTTTTTGCTTAATGATTACCGGAGCTGAAAGGCTATGGCTGGTATTTCTGATTGTTTTTGTGATGGGTGCCGGGTATGCGGGAACACAGCTATTTCCTTATTCAATGCTTCCCGATACAATCAGCGCTGATACAATAAAAACCGGACTCCGCAGAGCGGGTGCCTATACCGGGATCTGGACAGCGGCTGACAAAGCGGGTTTTGCCGTAGGGCCTGTGGTGTTCGCTTCAATCCTGGCCCTGACCGGTTTTATTGAAACTGAAGGTGGTGCTATTATTAGCCAACCTGCTCCTGCCTTAACCGGAGTCAGGATAGGTTTTGCCCTCTTGCCGGCAGTTTTAATGGGCTTGAGTCTTCTTCTGCTGCGACGCTATAAGCTTGATTCGGTAACGCTGGAAGCAATTGGTGCCCAAAAAAATGAATAATGAATGTGCTGAATAAACGGTTTGTCTGCGGCCCTGAATCAGGCCCATTCATTTATAGTTACTGATCCTGTGACAAATCCAATGATAAATGCCTGTTTTAGCAGAGTTTCGTTAAGCACCTGGGTAGCAACCCCCAATAATTATATTAGTAACCCAATTTAAAAAGAGAAGATAAACAGGAAGGTTATTTACCAGGGTTATTGAATACTTATCCCGGAGGTGATTACATGGGCAATCACATTAAAACTGAAATTCAGGAAAAGTATGTGAGCCAAACTGTAATCGATCAGTATGCCCGCCGGGCTGCCGAAATCATCGGAAACGATCGCGTTTCGGCAAATGAAGCGGATATGCTGTCAAACTGCCGGGATTTCTGGCCTGTCAATAATATCTGGATGCTTGAGGGCTCCGTACCTGCTCTACCTCAGCTGGTAGTATGGCCAAAAAACAGGGAAGAAGTTTCGCATCTGCTTAAGCTGGCAAATGAACTTCGGGTTCCTGTGATTCCATACGGAGAGGGATCCGGCACCCTGGGGGGAGTTATTCCGGTTTATGGTGGAGTAATTATTGATCTTAAGAAGATGAACCGGATTATTGCTATTGATGATGAAAGCCTGATGGTTTCTGTTGAAAGTGGAATGAACGGCGCCCTATACGAAGAACATCTGAACAGGGCTGGTTACACAGGAGGGCATTTCCCCCAATCTCTACGCTGTTCCTCGGTTGGCGGCTGGCTTGCCTGTCGTGCTGCAGGACAGTTTTCGACCCGTTACGGAAAGATTGAAGATATTGCTGTTTCACTGGAAGCAGTATTGCCCGATGGAACTATTTTCAGCGGCCGCAGTGTGCCCCGTACAGCAACAGGGCCACGGCTTGATCACCTCTTTCTCGGATCGGAGGGAATACTGGGTATTATTACGGCAGCAACCCTGAGAATTTGGCCCCTGCCGGAAAAACGTCTGATGGACACCTATACTTTTGCGGAACTGGAAGAGGGTTTGGAGGCAATCCGCCTGATAATGCGTGCAGGAGCCCGTCCTGCTGTTGTCCGTCTTTATGATGCCCAGGAAACAGGCCATCATTTTCCTGAACTTGGCGATAAACGCTGTGGTTTAATCCTGCTCACCGAAGGAAATGAAAAGATAGTCACAGCAGAGAGGGAAGTTATTCGGGAAATTACTGCACGCTACGGAGCTGTGGATGAAGGCGAAGAACATGTCAAACACTGGTTAGAAACCCGCTTTAATGTCAGTGTTGCTTCAACACTTTTCCAAAAAGGTGCGGTTCTCGATACTATTGAAGTTTCAACCAACTGGCACAATGCTTACTCAACTTACAAAGCAATGCAAAATGCTTTAATGAACCTGGAAGGGACCATGCTGGCTTCCGGTCATTATTCGCACGTGTACCCGGATGGGGCAGCGCTTTATTTAACCACTGTTGGATTTCCCGGGGAAGATAAGGTTGGTTACTATAAGCGAATCTGGCAGGCTGCAATGGAGTCCTGCCTGGCAGAAAAGGCCTCAATATCACATCATCACGGGATTGGCCTGCACCGGGGACAGTGGATGAGGGAAGAACACGGGGCAGGTCTTGACCTGCTCAGAATTGTTAAGAAATCCCTGGACCAAAATGAAATTATGAATCCCGGTAAACTGGGTGTTTCGGAGGTGTCAAAATGGCCGAAATGAACAAGGTTGATATGGAACAACTACTAAATTGTGCCCTTTGCCCCAATCTTTGCCGCTGTGATTGTCCTGTCCTCCAGGTTACCGGCCGCGAGGCTGTTGCCCCTGCCGGAAAAGCGAGGCAGGCCGCCCTGGTCCAGGGGAATCATTTGTCCTGGAACGGGGAACTGCTTGAGGCTGTGTCGAACTGCCTGGGCTGCCGGAACTGTACTCTGCTCTGCCCTTTCCCGGATCTTAACTTGTGCGATGAACTGCTATATGCTCGGATTGGTGAAAAAAAGGCAGAGGTTACCCTTCCAGAATGGGAGCCGTACCTGAATAACCTGAAAAAATATAGCAGCCCCTATGGAAGAAAAGAGCCGGGTATGGCTGAAACAAGTGGAGAAAAAATTGAAATAGTTTACTATGCCGGTTGTACCTCCCTGGCCAACAATATGAACTCGGTGGAACTGGCAAAAAAATTATTGCAAAAAGCCGGTGTTGGCTATGCCATGATTGAAGAAGATTGCTGTGGTTATCCGGCTGAAACCTGGGGCGACATGGAACTGGCTACCCGGCTGGCAGAGGAAAACTGCCGTAAAATTAAGGATAGTGGAGCCAGGAAACTGGTAACCAGTTGTCCCGAATGCTGGCAGACCTTTACCGATCGTTATCCTGCCTGGGGATGCGAGCTGGAGGTTGAAGTGGTTGACGGGCCTTCTTTTTTCCTGGGTCTGGTCCGTGAAGGGCGATTAAAACCGGGCGCCCTGGATCTAGGAAAAATAAGTTACCATGATCCCTGTATATGGGCCAGAACGGCAAACATCATTGATGAACCGCGCGAGCTGATTCGCTCTATTCCCAACCTGGAGTTAATAGAACCCCATGCAAACGGCAAAGAAACTCACTGTTGTGGCGGGGGAAGGATGTTCCAACTCTCTTTTCCTGATACTGCTGCGGCAGTAGCTACCAGGAGGTTGAATGATTTCGATAATGATGCTGTAATAGCAACTGCCTGTCCTTTTTGCCGGGAAGCATTGCAGGGAGAAAAGGGCCAGGTGTTTGAACTGATTGAATTACTGGCTAAAGCCTGCCTGTAGCAGTTGCGGTAATTTGTTTCTCTGCAGGCAGACGATCTAGATTGCCTGCGGCAACCGGGCCATATTGCCGGTTGCCGCTGTTTTAATAATGGGCATACAGAAAAAAACTTGCAATCCTTGAATGAAACGTTTATATTATTAAAGAGAAAAACTAGGTTTTACTGTTTTTTTTCTGCGGGTGTAGCTCAATGGTAGAGCCCCAGCCTTCCAAGCTGGATACGTGG
>CAYMIW010000003.1:0-179549 GCA_964390725.1 uncultured Syntrophomonadaceae bacterium
ATCCGCTCTGGAATCGACTCAGTATTTGCTGATGCATTCTTTCGCAACTGGCCTGGAAGCGGGCAGGGATCTTATCCGCAGGTTGACCTTTACAATACAGAAAATGCCCTGGTGGCCATGATCAACCTGCCTGGGGTTAATATCAACGATGTTGAAGTAACTACCAATAACGATACCCTGACCATTGCCGGAGAAGTAACCATGCAGGATGCCCAGGGTGAACTATTGTGGCAGGAAAGAACGGGAGGTAAGTTTTACCGCAGTTTTAAGCTGCCCGTTCCGATAAAATCAGACCAGGTTGATGCCAGCTACAAGGCCGGTGTGCTGAAAATCGAAATGCCCAAGGTTGACGAGTTGAAGAGCCGCACGATTAAGATCAAAGAAGCCTGATAGAAACAGAAAGTGTAACTGTATTGAAGACCCGTTGAGATATAGCGGGTCTTTTTATTGTTAATTTGTTAGCGCACTGAAATTAAGGTAAGATATTAATAATTAAAATAGTAATATTCGATAGAACAGCTTTAATAAACTGAAAGAGGTGTTTGTTATGGAAGTGGGGTTAGTTGGTCTTGGCAAGATGGGTTACCCCCTGGCGCTTAATATGCTTGAACAAGGGCATAAAGTTTTTGCGCTGAGCCGGAACCCTGACAGGGCTGACCAGTTTAAAAGTGAAGGTATAACTGGAACCAGTAGCCCTGCTGATTTTACTAAGCTGTTTAGTGCCCGCCGGATCATCTGGCTCATGGTGCCTGCTGGAGAAGCAGTTGATAAAATGATCGATGCTTTTATCCCCTTACTTACACCGGGAGATATTATAATTGACGGAGGTAATTCGCACTACCGTGATTCAGTCAGGAGGGCGAAGAAAGTAGAAGAGCATGATTTCGCCTATGCTGACTTAGGGATAAGCGGTGGCCCTTCCGGAGCTCGCCGGGGGGCCTGTATGATGGTCGGTTCGACAGAAGAGGTATATGAATATCTGGAACCGCTTCTGAAAGGTATATGCCATGATAACGGCCTGTTAAGAGTCGGCGGTGCCGGGTCGGGCCATTATGTGAAAATGATCCATAACGGAATTGAATATGGTATGATGCAGGCGATAGCAGAGGGATTTGAACTAATGACCAGGGGGCCCTATGAGCTTGAACTAAGCGCTGTTGCCAGGCTCTGGAACAATGGTTCTGTTATTCGGAGCTGGTTAATAGAACTGACAGCCCGCATGTTGGCAGAAGATCCTGCTCTAGAATTAATAAAAGGGGTTGCCGGATCTTCAGGAACAGGACGCTGGACAGTTGATGAAGCTTTGCAGTGTCATGTACCACTGCCAGTGATTACCCAGGCTCTTTACGCTCGTTATAGTTCCGAGCAGGAAAACAGTTTTGCTGCCCGGGTGGTGGCCGGTTTGCGACGGGAGTTTGGCGGACATGATGTTGTTGAAGCTTAAAGAGTGGGAATGGAGGCTATCACTTGCACAAAGATGATTTTACCATGGTAATCTTTGGCGGAACCGGTGACCTGGCCAGGCGTAAGCTGATACCGGCGCTCTATAATATGCAGCTTGAGGGTAAACTGCCTGAAAAATTTTCCGTAATTGGGTTAGGTCGAAAAGAAAGAGCTACAGCCGATTACAGAAAAATGTTATCTACTGCCGTGGCAGAATATTCACTGCAAACTTGGGATGCCGATCTGTGGGATTCTTTTGCGGCTAAAATAGAATATATAAGCGGCGATGTGAAGGATCCTGCTTCATTTAATATTATAAAAACTTTTATTCAGGACCATACCAATCAGAAGGGAGCAGTTCATAACTATCTCTACTACCTTGCAGTAGGGCCGCATCTTTTTCTGCCGATAGCCAAAAACTTTGCCGGGCCTATTTCTGAAGGTGAATTGGCAGGCTGGCGGCGTATTATGGTTGAGAAACCTTTCGGGCAGGATCTTGCAACAGCCCATGACCTGAACAAAGCCTTTTGTGCTTCCTTCAGTGACCGGAACATTTACCGGGTTGATCACTACCTTGGAAAAGAAATGCTGCAGAATATCATGGTTGTCCGTTTTATTAATACTGTTTTTGAGCCACTGTGGAATAAGGATTATATAGACAATGTTCAGATTACTGTTGCCGAAAATGATGGAATCGGTATCCGGGGCGATTATTACGATCGAGCCGGGGCAATGCGGGACATGATCCAGAGCCATCTTTTGCAGATGCTGGCTGTTACAGCCATGGAACCTTTAAAGTCGATAGATGAAGAACGAATTGTTAGCAGTAAGGTTAACCTGATTAGAGCAATCAGTCCCTGGCCGGGCAAAAAATCAGAACCGACAATGGTGCTGGGCCAATACAGGGGTTACCGGGAAGAGGAAGATGTAGCCGCTGATTCATTAACAGAAACTTATACTGCCTTAAAACTGGCGGTAAACACTCCCCGCTGGCAGGGGGTGCCATTTTACCTCAGAACAGGTAAAATGCTGGGAGAAAAACAGGCCCGGGTTTCAATTCAATTCAAAGAACCCGGAAATAATAATATTAAATTAATCCTGGATACCCTGGGGCTTGAGAGAAACCCGCTACTGAACCTTTTGGTCATCAAGGTCCAGCCGCAGGAAGGCCTGGCTTTTCAATTCAATATTAAGAAGCCGGGATCGCCAAGTGAGATAGTCCCGGCAGAAATGGATTTTTGCCAGCCCTGTGCCTTCCTGATCAACTCCCCTGAAGCATATGAACGATTAATCGAAGATGCTATTCAAGGGGATAAGTCGAGATTTAGCAGCTGGGATGAAATAGAGAGTTCCTGGATCCTTATTGATCAGTTATTTGAGAGCTATAAAAAAGCATCAGCTAAGCCATATATTTACGAGCCTGAAAGCTGGGGGCCTCAGCAGGCTGAAGCCATTCTAACCGGACAAAAGGTCAAATGGTGGGCATGAAAGGACTAACAGCTGTGGATATCTATGATATTTCAATGACTATTGAACCTTCGATGGCAGTGTATAAAAACAGGGATGAAAAGAAACCCCGTTTTATAAATACTCGCAGTTTCAGTAATAATTCAGTATTTGAAACTCGCCTTGATCTTGACCTGCACAGTGGTACACATGTTGATATGCCATTACATGTTTTACCGGATGGTTCTGACTCAGACAACTGGCGTGAAAATAATTTTTTTACCCCAGCCCTGGTGCTCGATTTCAGCGACCTTCAAAAAGATCGAATCGGGGAGCTCGAGCTGCACATGAAAGAGAAGGAGCTTATCAAAGCTGGTTTATCTATTAAACCGGGTTTTGCAGTACTTTTAAAAACAGTGAATTCCAGGAGCGAGCATTTCAGCTTTCAGTTTACATTCCTGGAAGCCGGTGGAGCAGCATACCTGGCTGACAAGAAAATTTCCGGGGTGGGTTTGGATGCACTTGGTATTGAACGGGATCAACCGGGACACCTGACTCACAAAACACTTCTGACCCGCGGCATCTGGATTCTCGAGGGTCTGAGGCTGGAGAAACCCCGGCAGGGTTTATATACCCTGGCCTTACTACCGCTGAAAATTGGCGGGGTTGAGGCGCTGCCCGCGCGGGCATTGTTGTTGCCTTTTGATCAGGAAATATGCAGAGTCTGACATAGTGATATAATAATTAAATTATCCCGCATGATTAACCGGTTTTGATTTGAACTTCAAAGGATGCAGCTAAGATGGAACTTACTACATTGCACGTTGCAGGTATGGTTCTGGCCATACTTGCTGTATTTGGAATAGGTATTTATTCAGGCCGCAAAGTCCATACTGCTCTTGATTTTTCGGTAAGCGGGCGAAAAGCCGGATCCTTTTTGGTTATGGGTACAATACTGGGCACACTGGTTGGGGGAGCCTCAACAATAGGGACAGCTCAGCTGGCTTACATTTATGGGCTCTCGGCCTGGTGGTTTACCCTCGGTGGGGGGATTGGCTGTCTGATCATTGCACTATTCCTGGTTGGGCCGATGCATAAAACCCGCTTTGAAACTATTCCGCAGTTCATTTCATCAGGTTATGGCAATTGGGCCGGTGTGTTGGCTGCTTTATTCGTCTCGATCGGCATGTTTATTAATATTATGCCCCAGATATTCTCATCAGTGGCCCTGTTAACTTCAATGTTTACCATTGATTTGAGCCTGGCAGCGGTTCTTACTGTAATTCTGGCAGTCTTGTACGTTGTCTTTGGCGGAGCCTGGGGGACCGGACTGATGGGAGTAACCAAGATTATGCTGACCTGTTTGGCCATGATTGTTGCCGGGTTTGTCTCCCTTTTCCTGGCCGGTGGACCGGTTGCCATCAGCACTTATTTTCCTCCTTTTCCCTGGTTCAGCCTATTTGGTCGCGGTGTGAATACTGATTTGGCAGCAGCTTTTTCGCTCATGGTCGGTGTGTTATCCAGCCAGATATATTTTCAGGGAATTTTCAGCAGCCGTAATGTAAAAGCAGCGCGTAACGGGGCTTTGCTCAGCGCTGTTTTAGCTCCGCTTATTGGTTTAGGTGGTATATTAGTTGGTCTATATATGAGAATGAACTACCCCGATATCAATCCGGCCCAGGCCCTGCCACTATTTGTGATTAATCATTTGCCGGCCTGGTTTTCCGGGATTGTCCTGGCCACACTGCTTCTTGCCGCAATTGGAACCGGAGCCGGACTGACCCTGGGAGTAAGCACCATGTTAAACCGTGATATCTACCTGCGCCTCAGGCCGGAAGCAGATGACAGGCAGGTTTTAAAAGTTTTTCGTGTTTTTATAGTTTTGGTTCTTTTTACTGCACTGGCTATTGTTCTTTTCGTGGACGGTAATGTATTGATTCTCAGCTGGAGTTACCTTTCACTGGGGTTGCGTGGGGCAACAATTTGTTTCCCGCTACTTTCTGTTATATTTTTCAGGGGCAGAATTTCAAGAGCAGCCGGTACTATGTCCGTTATTGCCGGGCCCCTGATAGTAATAACGGGAACTTTGCTGGGCAGCAGTTTAAACCCCCTTTACCCTGGTTTGGCAGCAAGTTTTTTAATACTTTTAATAGATATAATCTTCAACAGGAACAATAATATCGGTAAAGATGCTAAATTATAATAAGTGCAGGTTTATTGCCAAAGAATCGTTAATATAATATTCAGGCTCTCAGGTTTATACGCTGGGCCGGGTTTGATATAAATAATAAACAGAGGTTAAGGAGAATTTTTAAGATGAGTAATATGAAAGAGCTGCCTGATGGCAATCGTGTTGTAATTACCGTTATTGGTCCTGACAGGGTTGGGATTATTGCCGCTGTTTCGGCCATCCTGGCCGAGAATGGTGTCAATATACTTGATATCAGCCAGACTATCATGCAGGAGTTTTTTGTCATGGTCCTGGTGGCTGATCTGGCAGATTCATCAATCGATCTGGTGAGTTTAAAAGAAAAACTGGCTCAAAAGGGTGAAGAACTGCAGGTTAGGATTGATACTCAGCATGAAAACGTTTTTAACTTCATGCACCGTATTTAACAGGAGGAATAGTATATGTTGACAATTGAAGAAATCCTGGAAACAATCAAGATGGTCCAGGAGGAAAACCTGGATATCAGGACTATAACAATGGGCATCAGTTTACGCGATTGCAGCGCTGAAGACCATAAAATTGCCTGCAGTAAAATTTATGATAAAATAACCCGTCTGGCCGGCCGCCTGGTGGAGACCGGTGACTATATATCACGTGAATATGGCTTACCTATTGTAAATAAAAGAATATCTGTAACACCGATAGCCCTGGTAGCGGAGGCTGGTGATGTTGAAAACTACCTTGACTATGCCAATGCTCTTGATCGTGCGGCCAAGGAAGTTGGTGTAAATTTTATCGGCGGGTTTTCCGCCCTTGTCCATAAAGGTTTTACCGGCGGGGATAAAAAGTTAATAGATTCGCTTCCCGCTGCACTAAGCTCTACCGAAAGAGTATGCGCGTCTGTGAACGTGGCTACTTCCAGGGCTGGCATTAATATGGATGCGATAAACATGACAGCTGGAGCAATAAAAAAGATCGCTGAATTAACTGCAGATAAGGATGGCATTGGTTGTGCCAAACTGGTTGTTTTTGCTAATGTTCCGGAGGACAATCCTTTTATGGCAGGAGCTTTTCATGGAATCGGTGAACCGGATTGTGTGATTAACATGGGGGTAAGTGGTCCAGGGGTGGTAAAAAGTGCAATCAACAGGGCTGGTCAGGTGGATCTCGGTACACTCTCGGAAACAATTAAAAAAATGGCTTTTAAAATTACCCGTATGGGTGAGCTTGTGGGCAGGACAGCCGCTGAACGCCTTGGGGTACCTTTTGGTATTGTTGACCTCTCCCTGGCCCCTACACCTGCTGTTGGAGATTCCGTCGCGGAGATTCTTGAGGAAATCGGGCTTGAACGCTGTGGTGCACCGGGTTCTACAGCTGCCCTGGCCTTGCTCAACGATGCGGTAAAGAAGGGTGGGGCGATGGCTTCATCTTACGTGGGCGGGCTTTCCGGTGCTTTTATCCCCGTCAGTGAGGATGCGGGAATGATCAATGCTGTTGATGATGGAGCACTGAATATTGAAAAGCTGGAAGCAATGACAGCAGTCTGTTCTGTTGGCCTGGATATGATTGCTGTTCCAGGAGATACTTCTGTTGAAACAATAGCGGCAATTATAGCCGATGAGTCGGCAATAGGAGTTTTCAATCATAAAACTACTGCAGTAAGAATTATACCGGCAGTGGGGAAAAAGGTTGGTGACAGGGTTGAGTTCGGCGGACTGTTGGGCCGGGCTCCTGTAATGGCAGTAAATACATTTTCTGCAGAAAAATTTGTTAGGCGGGGAGGACGTATCCCGGCGCCGATCCATAGTCTGCGCAATTAAAATAAAAGAATTGTTATTGTAAACATAACGCCGTGAAGGGAACCTCACGGCGTTATTAAACCCAGATCAGTTTATTTAATACCGGTAAATTTTTCTCTTAGCAGTTTTTCTAAATCCTCTTCAAAACCAATTGGTTCATGCTGTTCCAGGATACGCCTGGCTTCTTCATGGGCCCGGGTGTGTGTATCTTTTTGCCCTTCTTTTTCCCAGATAATGCGCTGCTGGCGATCAGCAAGTTTGGGGAAATAGAACTCATTTCGCACATGTTCAACAGTATGAGAATGATCTAGGAAATGACCCCCTGGGCCTATTTCTTCAATGATGTCAACGGCCAGGGTATTTTTACTAACCTCCACACCTTTAACCGCTCTTAGTATCATACCGACTGAATCATTATCAACTACCATTTTTTCATAGGAAAGGGTTGTGCAAAACTCAAGCAAACCAAAAGCGTCGTGGATGTAGTTGCACCCAGACAGGGCAACCACCATGGCTGTATTGGCACTTTCATAGCCGGCCTGGGCATCTACTGTTTTTGAATCCGACATGCCCCCGGTTCCATACATCGGAATTTTATAATATTGGGACATCTGGGCACAGCCGGCATTGATCAGGGCTGATTCAATGTTTCCAGCCATGTAGGTGCCTGTGCGCATATCCATGATACTTGATGTTGAGCCGTAAATTGTTGGATTCCCAGGGTTGATTAGCTGAGTTAGGATTAATCCGCCTAATGATTCAGCATTATTCAGGGTGATTGTACCGGCCAGGGTAACCGGCGAATTAGCCCCGGCAAGTGGTTCAGATGGAGTAGCCAGAGGCAGGCCGTAACGGGCTACTTCAATTAAAAAGTCGGTATAGGTTACCTCCATTAAAAGTGGGCTCATCATCAGGGTGATAAAGGAGACAAAGGGGCGTTCTAACAGTTTTTCTTTGCTGCCTGCAATATCTTCGGACATTTTAATTACCGATTTTAAACCGTCCATGGTGTAGATGCCGCCCATGACATGCTTGGAGGTGTTTTTAAAGGCATGAAAGAAGCGGTTGATATCGACCTCTTCTTCCTTGACATCGTTGGGGTAGCAGTTAATAACAAAAAAAGCGATGTTCTCCAGGGCATCGGTCATTTTAGCATAACCGGCAACATCCCTAACTTCGGTCAGGCGCTTCTTGCCATTATCCAGGTCAAGGGTGTTTAAGACAGTGCCTCCTGTGCCGAGATGGACGTTGGAACCCTCCAGTAACAAATCATTATTCTCATCCCGTCCACAGAGAACAATCTTTGAGGGGGTGGAGTCAATAGCTGCTTCAATCATTCCCCTGGGAATTCTTACCGTTTTGTTCTCTTCATCAACCACAGCACCATTTTCTTTAAATATCTGCCGGGCGGTTTTATTATGCATCTTTATGCCCACTTTTTCTAAAAGGTACACAGTTGATTCATGTACTTCTTCAACTTCACTGCTGCTAAATACTTTGTAACTACCGCCCTTATAATGTTTAAACATGACAGCCTCCTTTCAGTTCGTCTAAAATGTTTTCTTTGGTGGCTAGAATATCATATATTGTTGATTGTGCAAAATGTGTTTAGGTTATTGCCCGGGAAATGATTAAATAGACATTATTCACTTTAAACCGGGGCAGTTGAACATAGGTCTTTCATTTCTAAACTGAAAGGAAATAGTAGCTCCCCGTTGAATAAATAAATTTATCAGTTTCTGTTCATGCCAGAGGAGGTAGAAACATGTGTGACACGATGGTTGCCTTAGGTAATTCAACAAAAAGCGGGAAGGTAATATTTGCTAAGAACAGCGATCGCCAACCTAATGAACCATTGCTAACAGTAAGGGTGCCGCGTAAAAAATATAAAGCCGGAGATAAAGTTAAGTGCACATATATTGAGATTGATCAGGTTGAAGAAACATACGAAGTTTTGCTAATGAAGCCTTCATGGATTTGGGGTGCTGAAATGGGGGCTAATGAATTTGGTTTGAACATTGGTAATGAGGCAGTTTTTACCCGTGAAAAAAAGGGTCCGGAAGCACTGCTTGGCATGGATATGCTGCGATTGGCTCTTGAGCGCTGTCGCAACAGCGAAGAAACACTTGGCTTCCTTGTAAAACTGCTTGACCGATACGGCCAGGGTGGAAACTGTGGCTATCGAAAAAAATTTTATTATCACAACTCTTTTTTAATTGCCGATCCCTTTGATGCATGGGTTCTGGAAACTGCAGGAAAATACTGGGCTGCTGAGAAAGTTTATAATGTCAGGTCGATATCAAACCGTTTAAGTATAGGTAGCAATTATGACCTGGCTCATCCTGATCTGGTTAAGCATGCCGTTGAAAAAAAGTGGTGTAAAAGTGAAGACGATTTTAATTTTGCCCATTGTTACAGTGAGCCGGTATTTAGCCATTTCAGTGGTTCTGGGTCCAGGGGCAGCAGTAGTTCATGTATTCTGGAAAGTGAAAAGGGATCAATAAACCTGCAGACTATGAAAAAAATCCTTCGTTCGCATGAAAAAGGAGTTGAAGGCAGACAGTTTACCAGGCATTCCCTGAAAAGTGTTTGCATGCACGGAGGGTTCATTTTTGGAGATCATACTACAGGCAGTTATATTGCAGAAATAGGAGAGAACAAGTCAACTTATTTGGTAACAGGTTGTTCCACTCCTTGCCTTGCCTTGTTCAAGCCGCTCTGGATGCCCGGAGAAAGTGGTTTTGCATATAATGAGAATGATACGGAGAAGGCTCTGGAATTCTGGTTGAAACGCGAATTATTTCACAGGGCTGTATTGGAAAACAGGGTTCCTGATTTTAATGATTACCTTAAAGAAAGGGACTGTATCGAAAATAATTTAGATCAACGCTTAAGTAAGGTAGATATAGAGAATACGGAGCCTTATGAACTAGGTAAAATTAGTTCTGCTGCGTTAAAAGAAGAGGAAAATTTGCTAGATAAATACTACGACAAAATCAATGGGGCCGGGTTGCCAGCCCATATTAAAGGTAACGCTTATTTTCGTTCTTACTGGCGCTGCCAGACGCAAGACCTGGTCAGGCAATAAAAAGGCAGTAAAGCCTTCAGGGGGAAAGCCTTTACTGCCTAAATACTAAACCCAGCCCCGTACTTTCATGGCACTGGCCAGTCGTTTAACAGCAACAGTGTAAGCAGCCTGCCGCATATTAATATTGTTCTTTTCAGAAGCATTTAGGACAGAATGATAAGCTGCAGCCATTTTCTTCTTGAGTTTGTCAAACACCTCTGCTTCATCCCAGTAAAGCATGCTGAAGTTTTGAACCATTTCAAAATAGGAAACAGTTACTCCTCCGGCGTTGCAGAGAAAATCAGGGAGGACCTGGATACCTTTTTCATATAAAATATCATCGGCATCCGGTGTGGTTGGTCCGTTGGCCATCTCAGCGACTATTTGAGCTTTAACAGAATCAGCATTTTTCCTGGTGATAACATTCTCTAATGCGCTGGGGCAGAGAATATCGACATCAAGTGCAAACAATTCCCCGTTATTTACCGGTTCGCTACCGGGGAAATCTTTAACTGAGCCGGTTTCTTTTTTATGTTTATTAAGTACGACGGGGTCAAGGCCATTTTTGTTATAAACCCCGCCTTTCTGATCTGTTACGGCGACAATTTTACAGCCGAATATATCATTGGCCAGAAAAGCCAGGTTGTAACCTGCATTTCCAAAACCCTGGATTGCAATTGTTGCTTCATGCAAGTTGAGCCCAGCCGTTTTCGCCGCTTCTACTATCACGTAGAGGCCACCTCTTGCGGTAGCCGTATTTCTCCCGATTGAACCGCCGACATCAAGAGGCTTGCCGGTAATAACACCAAACTGATTTTTCCCGGCTATTTTGGAGAATTCATCCATCATCCAGGCCATGATCTGCGGGTTTGTATATACATCAGGGGCGGGAATGTCTTTATCTGGCCCGATAAAGTTCCATACCCTTTCTACATAGCCCCTGCTTAAACGTTCCAGTTCTCCGGCGGACATTTCTTTAGGGTTACAGATGATACCTCCCTTGGCACCACCCAGGGGTAGCTCGAGGAGGGAACACTTCCAGGTCATCCAGGCAGCAAGTGCCCTGATTAAATCAATGGTTTCTTCAGGGTGGAAACGGATGCCGCCCTTGGTTGGACCAAGCACATCGTTATACTGAACCCTGAATCCTTTAAAAATTTTTAACGTTCCATCATCCATGCGTACAGGAATAGCAACCTGAATTTCACGCATGGGATTACGGATCATCTCCAGGACATCATCAGGTAAATCAAGCAACCTGGCGCAGCTATCACACTGCTTTTGAACATTCTCAAAAGGGTTATCAATGTCATTTTCTACCGTACTGCCATGCTTCGAATCTGTCAAAATAAGTCACACCTTTCGCTGTTGTTAGGATACGGTATCAGTTTTATTGAAAGAAAAATTTCTTATTAATATACCTGTTTAAGCAGATCTTGTCAAAAAATCTTTTGATAATACTCTAACTTTTCTTGCAGTGGAAGGGGTCTCGGGTTTTTTAGAGAATTATGTTAAGCAATAGAAGCAAGCAGGGAAAAGGAAAAAGAATTATTTTTCAGGAAATTCCTGGTTTGGCAAAATGAATTAAACCATTGTTATGCAAAACCAGGATTTTTTCAAGATTTATTGGTAGTAAACTGTTGTTTGCCGGCAGGCTGTTTAAAGAATGTAAAACAATATTACAGCTACCGAAGGGTGGTTTAAAATGCGTATATTTAGTGGCCATATCATCTGTTGTGATGAACAAAATACTGTCAATAAATACCTGGTAGAAGACGAGGGAAGGATCATTTATATCGGGAATAAATTGCCTGCTTCCTGCACTGGCAATACAGAAACCGTTGAATTAGGAAGTAAGGCTTTGCTGCCGGCTTTCGGGGATGGGCATATTCATTTTTCGAACTGGGCATTTTTTAACACGACATTTGATGTACGATTTGCCGGAACTTTAAATGATATTGCTCCAATTATAAAGCGTTATGCCAAAAAAAACAGGAGAGTTAAAGTTCTTTTTGGCTTTGGGCACTCGATGCATTCGGTTGAAGAAAAACGGTTGATCACTAGAAGTGAACTTGATCAGATCATAAAGGACCGGCCTGTTTATCTTGTTTGTTACGATGGGCATTCTGCAGTGGCTAATACAGCGGCAATCGGGATGCTACCAACAAAAATTCGTTCCAGGCGGGGATTTGATCTTGAAAGCGGTTACTTAACCCGGGAAGCCTTTTTAGAAGCAACAGATTACATATCAGGCCGAATTCCTGTCACTGCTTTACTTAAAGCAATCAGAAGAGGTTTTGATACCCTGGCTGATAATGGTGTTGGTTTGATACACGCTGTAGAAGGGGTGGGGTTCCCCAGGGATCTTGATGTCGATTTACTGCGCTTTCTTGGTCGGGGAGCTCTTCAGGAGTTGCGTATATACTTTCAAACCCTTGAAGTTGATAAGGTAATTAACAGGGGGCTTCCCCGAATCGGTGGTTGTTTCTCCTGTGCCCTTGACGGTTGTTTCGGGGTTAAAGATGCTGCCCTCCTTGAGCCGTATGAAGATGATCCCGAAAATACGGGTATATTGTATTACGAAGATAAAAATATCAGAGATTTTGCCATCAGGGCTAACAGGCAGGGGCTGCAGATCCAAATGCATTGTATTGGTGATGCAGCAGTAGTTCAGGCAGTTAATGCCCTGGAGGCGGCACTGGAAGATACCCCGCGGTTGGATCACCGGCATACCCTGATTCATGCCTGCTTGATTCCGGATCAGTCTATGGAAAAGATTGCCAGGTTGAAAATTGGAGTAACCCTGCAGCCATCATTTTTGATATCAAAGCTTGAGCCTGGAAGCTACCTGGTCAGTATTCTTGGTGATCGTACTGAAAGAGGATCACCAATAAGAACAATGCTTGATATGGGTATTAAGGTTAGCGGAGGATCGGATGCACCCGTTGAAGCTCCAAAACCGATTGAAGGAATTTACGGAGCTTGTAATCATAGCAATCCGCAGCAGTCTGTTTCTATCCAGGAAGCGCTGCGCATGTTTACTTATAATGTTGCTTACACATCATTTGACGAGGTTGAGCGGGGTAGCCTGGAAAAGGGTAAAATTGCCGATATGGTAGTTTTAAACCGTAACCCACTTGAATTGGATACCAAGGAATTACTGAAGTTGAAGGTGGAAAAATTATATCTCTCCGGAATTGAGTACCGGAAAGGAAGGAAAACCACTGATTTAATTGTAAGCAGTATTAAAAATCGGAAAAGAATGGTTTAACATGGGGTTTACATGCAGTAGCCTGTGCTCTTTATCTTTTGCCTTACTTATGGTGCAGGTTATTCCTATTGGTTGGAGAATTATTTAAGAATCATTGTATTTGGTATTCCAGGAGGTTTCCTGTGAAAAGCAGAAATAATAATTTAGAGCTTACAACCGAGCAGCAGTTTATCGCTTATCTAAATGCAGTACAGGAAGGGATCTCTATTCTCGATAAGGATCTCAATATTGTACGTGCTAATAAGATTCTGGAAGACAGGATAGCAAAGGGCATGAAACTCTCTGGTAAAAAATGCTATTCTGCTCTCCACGGACGCAAAGAACCCTGTGATAATTGCCCCAGCATAAAAGCGATGCTGGACGGAAAAACTCATCGGCAAGATGTTGAGGTAATAAAAGCAAACAAAAAATACTGGGCAGAGGTATTTTCATACCCGATTAAGGATGAAAATGGTAATATAATTGGCGCCATAGAATACTCCCGTGATATCACCTTCCGTAAAAGAAGTGAGGAAGCGCTAAAAGAACGAGAACAACTTTACCGGACCACACTCTACAGTATAGGTGATGCTGTAATTACTTCGGATTGCTCGGGACGAATATTGAGCATGAATCCGATTGCTGAACAGCTAACCGGTTGGAGCGAAAACGAAGCAAAAGAAAAGCCTGTTCCTGATATATTCAGGATTATCAATGAGCAGACCAGGAAATCCGCAGATAATCCTGTCGAAAAAGTATTAAAAGAGGGTAATATAGTCGGACTTGCCAATCATACTGTATTGATTTCCAAAAATGGACATGAATATCCTATAGCTGATAGCGGGGCACCAATTAAGAATGATGAAGGTGAGATAACAGGCGTTGTCCTTGTCTTTAGAGATATGACGGAAGAGCTGAAAATGAGCAAAGAACTTGAGGACAGCGAAAAAAAATATAGAATGCTGGTTGAACAGTCTACGGAAATGTTGAATGTAAATGATTTAAACGGAATCATCCTGGAAGTTAACAGGAAAGCTCTTGAGATGACAGGTTATTCAAAAGAAGAATTACTGGGAATGTCTGTTTTTGATTTTTTAGCCAATGAAACAGACCAGGCCCAGGTTAAAAACGAGTGGAGTAAATGGCCACCATATGGTGAGAGCAAGGTCCTTGAGGCAATTCATAAGAGAAAAGATGGCTCTACTTTTCCGATTGAGTTTAGTGCCAGAAAAATTATATACAACAACCAGCAAGCTGTGCTTGCCCTGGCCCGTGATATTTCTGAACGTAAAAAAATCGAATATCTGTTGGAAGAAAGCAGGGATTGGTACAGGGCCCTGGCTGAGGATATTCCGGCCCTGATCACCAGGATTTCGCCGGAAGGAATTGTTACCTACGTTAATTCTGCATCAGCCGAAATAATCGGCCTGCCAATTGATCAAATAATCGGCAGTGATTTTTATTCCCTCGTTCCCGAGGACTACAGGAAAACGGTAATTAAAGCATTTACCTCTCTTACCGTTGAACAACCTATTGTTGTTTACGAACATTATAACAGGGCCCGCCTGTTCAGGTGGAAAAACCGTGCAGTATTTAAACCGACAGGTGAATTGAAAGAGTATTTTACCATTGGTGAGGAGATAACCGAACAGCGAAAAGCGGAAGAAGATCTGCGTGAAAGTAATAAACGCAACAGGGCCCTTGTTGAAGCTATACCGGATTTGATATTTCGTTATGACCGACGAGGCAATTATCTCGATGCTGAAATTAAAGATGTTAACAGGCTTACTGAAAAGGCGCAGCAGTTGTACAGGGACAACAAATTGATCGGTTTAAATATTGATAATGTTCTTAATCCTGAACTTCTCGAGATGGTGCGCGAAAAGATTGCACAGGTTCTTGAAACCGGGGAGTTGCATGTCCTTGAATACAGTTACCTGGTGGATGGATCACCAAGATATCATGAGGCCAGAATGGTTAAGTCGGGTCCGGATGAAGTGACTTCAATCGTCAGGGATATTACTGACCGCAAGAGCACCGAGGAAGCCCTTCGCTACCAGCTGCATTTCGAAAAGATGGTGGCGGAGATATCATCGATTTTTGTCAATATGCCGGCAGATCGTCTTGGAGAAGCAATAGAGCATGTTTTAAAAAAAGCGGGACAATTTTTTATGGCAGATAGAAGTTATCTTTTCCGGTTCAGTGACGATCGCAATCATGTGTCTGTGCTGTATGAATGGTGTGCAGAAGGAGTTTCTTCTCAGCTAAAACGAAATCTGTTTCTTCCTGTTGATAATACTCCCTGGTGGATAGATCAGCTATTACAGAAAGAATATGTGCATATTCCGGATGTTGATGAACTACCTGTGGAAGCCGATAAAGATAGGTTGGATTTTAAAATTGAGGAAATCAAATCTCTCTTGTCTCTGCCGCTGATTAAAGAAGGGCAGATGATCGGGTTTTTTGGATTTGATGCTGTCAAAAAGAAAAAAAGTTGGAACGAACAGCAGATTAACCTGGTAAAAGTGATTGCTGAAATAATTGCCGGAGCGTTATCCAAGTATGAAGTCGAAGAAGCATTGAAAGAGTCAGAGGAACGTTACAGGGAAATCCTGGCAACGATTGAAGAAGGCTATTACGAGGCTGATTTAAGCGGAAAAGTTACCTATTGCAATGATGCAGCCTGCCGTCTCTTTGGAGGATATAGTAAAGAAGAAATTGTCGGATCCAGTTATCACAAGTTTTATAAAAATCCTGCAAAAGCTTATGAAAAATTTCATAATGTATATTTAACCGGAAAAGCCGAGCGCGGCCTGATTCTTGAAATGATCAGAAAAGATGGCAGCATTGGTTTTGGTGAACTTTCCATATCCCTGATTAAAAATAAAGAAGGTAAGGCAATCGGTTTTAAGGGAATTGGTAAAGATGTTACAGATCGAATTGAATATGAAAAAAAACTGGAGTATTTAAGCCTGCATGATCAGTTAACCGGTATTTATAACCGGGCATATTTTGAGACAGAGTTGAACCGGTTGGACAACAGCAGGGATTACCCAATAACGATTATTTCAGCCGATTTGGATGGACTGAAGTTAATCAATGATACCATGGGTCATGATGCAGGAGATAGGCTGTTGGTAAAGTGTGCGGAACTCCTGCGCGATTCGCTTCGCCAGTCTGACATTGTATCGCGGGTAGGAGGAGACGAATTTTCTGCAATATTGCCAAATACTGGTAGAGATATCGGCGAGACCATTGTTAAAAGGATGCGTGAAAAAATCAACAACTATAACCTGGAAAACGAAGAACTGCCTCTGGGTGTTTCACTCGGAGTGGCAACCCTGGACAAGGGCAGCGAAGGTTCGTTAAAAGCCCTTTTTAAGCGAGCTGACGATATGATGTACAGGGATAAACTTTATCGCAGCAGTAGCAGCCGGGGCAAGATAGTCCAGAGTTTGCTGGCTGCTCTTGCTGAACGAGATTATATTACTGAAGGTCATGCCAGACGCCTTGAAGAACTATGCCGTGCAATTGGAGAAAAAATGAACCTTAGTTCTCACCAACTTTCCGACCTGGCCCTGCTGGCCCAGGTTCATGACCTGGGAAAGGTTGGGATTCCTGATCATATCCTTTTTAAGCCAGGGCCCTTAACCGAGGACGAATGGGAAATTATGAGGAGTCATCCGGAAAAAGGCTATCGAATTGCTTCTTCTTCGCCTGATTTAGCCGGTATTGCTGAGTTTATTCTGAAGCATCATGAGCGCTGGGACGGCAGTGGCTACCCGCTTGGTTTGAAAGAGACTGAAATACCGGTAGAGTGCCGTATATTAGCAATTGTTGATGCGTATGACGCAATGACCAACAAGCGCCCCTATAATATTACCAAGTCTACAGAAGAAGCGGTGGCAGAGTTAACAAGGTTCGCTGGAATCCAGTTTGATCCGGATATAGTTGACGTGTTTCTTTCGGTCCTGGAAGAGGAAATTGATTAGATGAAACAACTTACTTTACCAGGTGGGGACATTCTTACCTGTGATGATCGCTCCACAATAATAAAAATGTCCGGATTGCGAAGAGTCCTTAGCACGTCCTTCTTAAACGGTGGAATGCGGGATGATCTGAACACCCTTTTTAATTACAGCGAAATATATGGTAAAGCCGATGAGCGTTGCGAAATGCGAGCTCCGACTTGTGAAGGCCATATTCGTATAATAGCTGAAGAACTTGGTTTAGATCCCAGCCATACAACAGGATTAAGCACAGCGGCGAAAATGAAGTATGTGCAGGTTAAACAGGCAGGTTATGATGATTTTAACCTGGCTGTGGTAGTTACAGCTGGTCTGGACGTGAGCGGGAACAGAATTGGCGACCCGACAGGATGGCATGAAAAAAAAGGGGTGCCCATGCCTGCCTATGCGGGTACAATAAATATTATTCTTCATGTAGATGCCTGTCTGACCAGTGGAGCGATGGCCAAGATGCTTACCCTCTGCAGTGAAGCAAAAACAGCTGCTCTGCAGGAAGTTTTAGCACCCAGCTGTTTTTCAGATGGTCTGGCAACCGGTTCAGGCACAGATGGGGTTATTGTTGCCTGCAGCCTTGAATCACCTGTTAAACTTACTAACGCAGGTTCACATTTTAAACTGGGGCAATTGACAGGTAACCTGGTGAAGGACTCAGTTATTTCTGCCCTTGTTGCTGAAAACGGTTTTAAAGCTTATGCTCGCGGCAATCTGCTGAAAAGGGTAAGCCGGTTTGGTATAGACAAAAAAGCACTCTGGGTGGAATACTGCAGGCTGAGCGAAAGTGGCAAGGCCGATATAGATGTATTCAACGCCATGCTCAAGCGGCTCAATGAGGATGAAAGTCTGATCCTCAAGGTTACACTGTATGGACACCTGATCGACCTGTTAAATTGGCGGTTGATTGATACCGGTGATGCTCTTGATGCGGCATCCGATATTCTTTCTTTTAATAACGGAGCGATGGAAGAGATATTACTACTGAGCAAGAATATCTCCCTGGGGAAAAGTACCCTGGCACTTGCCCTGCAGTCTTTGCTGTTGCGAACCCTAAGCCGCTTGCTTGTTGAGATGTAGAATGGTTTATAGAGGGTTCTTAAATATTTTTTCTGGACATGTTTTCAGGCCTGTGTTAAGATAAATAAAATTAAATATATACTTTCAGGTGCCCGTTAAGGGTGAATAGGGAAACCGGTGAAAATCCGGTGCGATCCCGTCACTGTAAGCAGGAGCCGAACCCAGTTACCCACTGGCAAAGAGCCGGGAAGGGGGGGGAGGTGATGACTGTAAGCCAGGAGACCTGCCTGAATGTCGCAACGTTCCCCTTCGAGTGAAAGGGCTGGTCGCGTAAGTAAGCGCCGTGCACACATTCACTGGCGCTATTTTAATGAAGAATAATTCTTCGGCAGCCTGACAGGGGAGCCGGAGATTTTTTTTATGGAGGTTTAAGCATGTCTTTCTTTTGTCCACTAAGCATCGATATGTCTAACCGGGACTGCCTGGTAATTGGTGGCGGGCGGGTTGCCATGCGTAAGGTTAATTTTTTACTTGACCACAACGGAAAAGTAACTGTAGTTAGCCCAGTGCTTAATTCCAATTTGAAAGAATATCTAACAGAGGGGGAAATAACTTATATAGCTGATATTTATCGGCCTGTTTATCTGGCAGACCGGTTTTTGGTAATCTGCGCTACCAATGATCCCCTGGTTAATCATACAGCTGCTCAGGACTGCCACTCTAAAGGAATACTTGTTAATACAGTTAATGAGCAGGAAAACTGCACATTCTTGATCCCGGCCCAGTTTAAAAGAGGTTTGCTTGGTATTGCGGTTTCCACAAGCGGGGCAAGCCCTGCTTTGGCCCGCAGAATAAGAGATAACCTCAAGGAACAATTTGGTCCTGAATATATACAATACAGTCATTTTTTATTTAATACACGCCCGTCTATTATGGCCCGGGTTAAAGATAACAAACAACGCAGAATTATTCTGGAATACCTGGCAGACGGTTCATTTTTCAAGGAATTTCTCAACATGACTGAAATGGAAGCGAAACTATTTACGGAAGAACTGATTACAAGTGGTGGATCATTATCTAATACGGGCGAATGCGGGGTTAATAAATGCAAAAGGTAATAATCGGCACCAGGAGTAGCCGTTTGGCCCTGGTTCAGGCTGATATGGTGTGCTCGGTACTAAAAGCAAAATTTAACAATGTCAGTTTTTCAATAAAAACTATTAAAACAACCGGCGATTTAATTACGGATGTTCCTTTAGAAAAAATTAATGACAAGGGAGTGTTTATTAAGGAGCTGGAACATGCTCTGCTCGATGGAGAAATTGATCTGGCAGTTCACAGCATGAAAGATATGCCGACTATACTTCCACCTGGTCTGATTATCGGAGCTATTCTTAAACGGGAAAAACCATGGGATGTTTTTATCGGAGCTTCCCGGGAGATTAAAATGGCCAACCTGGCACCCGGTACTAAAATTGGCAGCAGCAGCCTCAGGCGCAGGGCACAACTTAATCATCATTATCCTCATCTTGAGATATGCTCTATTCGCGGAAATCTTGAGACCCGTTATCAGAAGTTTAAGGAAGGACAATTTGATGGTTTAATTCTTGCTTATGCCGGGGTGGCTCGAATGGGTTGGGCAGACAGCATTAGCGAAGTGCTGCCGGGCAATATTTGTTTGCCGGCAGTTGGCCAGGGAGCAATAGGTGTTGAAACCCGTTTAGGCGACCAGGATTTGCTGGCAATGGTATCTGTTTTAAATTGTCCCCTTACTGCTGCAGCAGTAGGAGCAGAAAGAGCATTTTTAAAAAAGCTGGAAGGCGGTTGCCAGATTCCGATTGGTGCTCTCGCTGTTAATGAGGGTAGCTCATTAGTTCTTACCGGGTTGGTTGCTTCACTAGATGGTTCGGTAATTTTTCGTGCTACCGAAAAAGGTAACCCGGAAGATGCTAATTCTGTTGGTTTTTCACTGGCCGGAAAGTTGCTGCAGCAGGGTTGTGGCACTATTCTCGAGCAAATAAAAATGGAGTGTGTGAAAAATGAGTAGTAAAAAATCAGGGTTGGTTTACCTTGTCGGGGCTGGACCCGGTGCAGCTGATCTTATAACAGTTAAAGGTTTGCGTTGTATCAGGAAGGCCGATGTAATAGTATATGACCGCCTGGTGTCTACAAAGTTGTTAAAAATGGCTAAGGCTGATGCTGAACTAATCTATGTCGGTAAAAAACCGGGCGAACATACCATGAGCCAGGAAAGAATCAGTGATTTACTGGCAGACAGAGCCAGCCAGGGGGCTGTTGTGGTTCGCCTTAAAGGTGGAGATCCCTTTGTCTTTGGCCGCGGGGGAGAAGAGGCTCTTGTGCTGTCAGAAATGGGTATTGATTTTGAAATTATTCCCGGGATCAGTTCTGCTGTTGCCGTTCCTGCCTATGCCGGTATACCTGTTACCCTGCGGGGGGTGGCAGCAGGGTTTACCGTGGTCACCGGACATGAAGATCCGACAAAACTGGAAGGAGAACTTGACTGGCAGTACCTGGCCCGCAGCAGGGAAACCCTGGTGATACTCATGGGATTGGGAAAATTGAGGGATATTACAAAAAAACTGCTGCAGGAAGGAATGAATCCGGAGCTACCGGTCGCCTTGATTTACAGGGGGACTGAACCGAAGCAGCGGACTCTGATTGGAGCCCTCGTTAATATAGCAGACAAAGCTGACCAGGAGAACTTTGCTTTCCCGTCAGTAATAGTAATTGGAAAAGTGGTCAAAATGCGTGAAACCCTGCAGTGGTTTGAAAAAAGGTTACTATTTGGCCACCGGATAGTTGTTTCAAGAGCAGAAGAACAGGCTGACCTACTCTCCTCGCGGTTACTGGAACTGGGGGCGGAGGCCCTGGAATACCCCCTGATTAGAATTGTTCCTCCAACCGATTTCAGTGAGCTTGATCGGGCCATCGAGTCAATTGAGTGCTATGATTGGTTGATATTTACCAGTATTAACGGGGTTAAAAGCTTTTTTAACCGCATGTTCAACAATGGCTTTGATATACGCAGCATGGCCGGATTAAAAATTTGCGCTATCGGGCCAGGAACTGAAAAAGCTCTGAAAGAGAAGGGGTTAAAGGTTGAATACCGACCTGAACAGTTTCGTGCCGAAGCCCTGTTTGAACTAATTAAAGGTAAAATCAGACCGGGGGATAAAGTTCTGCTACCCCGTGCTGACCTGGCCAGGCCATTGCTTGTTGAAAAGCTTGCCCGGAAGGGTGCTCTTGTCGATAACGTTGTCGCTTATCGGACCTTGCCCGGCAAAATCGACGCTGAATCTCTTAAACAGCAATTAGCCAATCAGAAGATCGATATGATTACCTTTACCAGTTCCTCCACGGTAAATAATCTGGTCTCACTGCTTGGTAGTGATTACGAGAAATATCTTCGCAAAGTGGCCGTTGCGTCGATCGGTCCGATTACAACTGCCACTGCGATTAAACACGGAATATCTGTCGATTGCGAAGCGGATTTCTATACGATCGACGGGTTAATTGAAGCAATAATCCAATATTACTCTGGAAAGGCAGGTGGTGAGTATGCTGCCTCTGCCCGTTAAAAGGCCCCGGCGCCTTCGCGGTAGTGATAAACTACGCAGCATTGTCAGGGAGACCGCATTAACTCCCGGAGATTTTATTGCTCCTCTTTTTATTGTTAACGGAACGGGTAGAGTTGAGCCTGTGGAATCAATGCCCGGGGTATATCGTTACTCGGTTGATCTTGCCCTGAAGGAAGCGGAGCGACTGGTTGGCCTCGGGGTACCGGGGGTAATACTTTTTGGGATTCCGTCCCAAAAGGATGCCCGCGGCAGTTCTGCCTGGGATCCCGGTGAGGCAGTACAGAGTGCATTGAGAGTAATTAAGGATAAATATCCCGAAATGCTGCTGATCTCTGATGTTTGCCTCTGTGGTTACACTGATCACGGACACTGTGGATTGATTGCCGGTGGTGAAATACTTAATGATGAAACACTTGATCTACTTGCCGAAACTGCTCTTTCTCACGTTCGGGCGGGAGCCGATGCTGTGGCGCCTTCTGACATGATGGATGGCCGGGTAGCAGCGATTCGTGATGCCCTGGACAGGGAAGGTTTTATTGATAAATTGATCATCTCCTATGCCGTTAAATATGCATCTGCGTATTATGGCCCATTTCGCGATGCTGCCGCTTCTGCTCCCCGCTTTGGCAGCCGCCGGACATACCAGATGGATCCTGCCAATGTGCGTGAAGCATTACGTGAAGCCCGGTTGGATGTTGAGGAAGCGGCTGACATGATCATGATTAAACCAGCCCTGGCCTATCTTGATGTGATAAAAGCGGTCCGTAATGAAATTCACATACCCCTGGTAACTTACAACGTCAGCGGTGAATATGCCATGGTTAAGGCTGCTGCTGAACGGGGTTGGATTGAAGAAGAAGCTATAGTGCTGGAACAACTGCTGGCCATGAAGCGGGCTGGTGCTGATCTTATTGTTACTTATCATGCTTATGATGCGGCCCGGTGGTTGCAACAGTAATAAACCTGATTAGTGGGGGTTATATGAATGTATGATCAATCAAAAGCACTCCATGCAGAAGCAGTTAAAGTTATTCCCGGTGGGGTTAACAGCCCGGTGCGGGCCATGAAATCTATCATGCACCAGCCTGTTTACATCGAAAGGGGAGAAGGCAGTAAGGTCTATGATGTGGATGGTAATTGTTATATCGACTACGTGGGTTCCTGGGGACCATTGATCCTGGGGCATGCCGATCCCCGGATTGTTGCATCAATATCCAGGGTGGCGGCCAGGGGGACAAGTTTTGGTGCTCCAACTGCAATGGAAACAGAAATGGCCCTTCTGCTAACTGAAGCACTGCCATCCCTTGAGATGGTCAGGATGGTTAACTCAGGAACTGAGGCCGTAATGAGCGCTGTACGCCTGGCCCGGGGATTTACCGGTCGTTCGAAAGTAATCAAATTCGCCGGTTGCTACCATGGGCACTGCGACAGTTTTCTTATTAAAGCCGGTTCAGGCGCTGCAACGCTTGGTTGTCCCGATAGCCCTGGTATAACGGAAGGAACTGCTGCTGATACGATTAGCCTTCCCTACAACAATCTGGCTGCAGTGGAAGATGTGTTTTCACGCTGGGGAGAGGAGATTGCCGCTGTGATAGTTGAACCTGTTGCGGGCAACATGGGATTGGTTTTGCCTCTACCAGGATTCCTGGATGGTTTGCGCAGCCTGACAGAAAAATATGGTTCCCTGCTGATTTTTGATGAAATAATAACCGGTTTCCGGGTCGGTTACGGTGGATCACAGGAACATTACGGGGTTTACCCTGATCTGACCACCCTGGGGAAAATTATTGGCGGCGGTCTGCCTGTTGGTGCCTATGGTGGGCGTCGTGAAATAATGGAAATGGTTGCGCCCAGCGGCCCTGTTTACCAGGCAGGAACTCTTTCCGGTAATCCCCTGGCCATGGCAGTCGGCCTGGAAACTTTAAAAATAATAAAGAGTGGCGATTTTTATCAAAAGCTGGAACGCAAGCAAGAAAAATTGACCGCCGGCCTGGCCCTGGCGGCCAGAAAGGCTGGGGTTTCTGTACAACAGAGCGCAATTGGTTCAATGTTTGGGATCTTTTTCAACGAAAAGCGGGTTATAGATTTTGAAAGCGCTTTCACTTCAGATAAAGAAGCGTTTTCGGTGTTTTTCCGCAGCATGTTGAATAAAGGAGTATATATTGCCCCTTCGCAGTTTGAAACGGCTTTTGTATCGGCTGCACATAGTGATGAGGATATTGAAGCAACAATAGAAGCGGCAGGAGAGGCTTTTGCCGCAGTCTGTGAACGCCGGGGCATAGAAAAACGGATCTCCTGATTAAGGGCAGCGTGACAATTTCGAGCAGGCCAGGCTGATACAAAAAGATATATATTTTATTCGACAGTAACCGGGAATGTCCATGATTTTTTTGAGCAGGTCCTGACTTATGCGGGGGCACAGATTGTTTCATGTGAACGGCAAGATTTTCTTACAAGAATAATGGCGATACTTTTAATGCCCGCAGAGCACAGGTTCCACGAATATTGCAGAAAGAGGAAAACAATGCCGATTATTACTCTTGGTATAAACCATAAAACCGCATCCCTGGAAACAAGAGAAAAGGTAGCTTTTGCCGATAAACATAAGGTTGAGTTATACACCGGATTAATTGGCAGCAGTCCGGTCAGCCAATGTGTTATTGTTTCCACATGCAACCGCACCGAAATTTACGCCCTCACTGCCCATGTTTCTGACGGACATGGTGCCCTGCTAAAAATGCTTGAAACTGTTAAGGGGGTAAACTATAGCGAGCTTGAAAACTGCCTTTATTTTTACAGCGGTATTGAAGCTGTTGCTCACCTTTTCAGAGTTACTGCCGGCCTTGATTCGATGGTGTTGGGTGAAACCCAGATTTTAGGGCAGGTGAGAGAAGCCTATGAAAAAGCTGTGGAACAGGGTGTGGTTGGCAAGGAACTGCATGGTCTTTTTCAGCAGGCGGTTCGATGTGCTAAAAAGGTGCAGACAGAAACTAAAATCAATCACAATTCTGTGTCGGTCAGCTATATTGCAGTGGAGATGATCAAAAAAGAACTTGGTTCATTTACAGGGCTCAGGGTGTTGGTGATCGGGGCCGGGAAGATGTCCAGGCTAACTTTAAAGCACCTGCATGAATCAGGGGCCAGAGATATATGGATTACCAGCAGAACCTACCAGCGGGCAAAGAACCTAGCCGGGAGCTTTAACGGCCGCACCATCGATTTTAGCCGTAAAAAAGCCACCCTGCCCGCTATTGATATCATCATCAGCTCTACCGGCGCGCCTCACCTGCTGTTGCGCAAAGCAGACATGGCAGCCGTAATGAAACAGCGCAATAATAAACCGGTATTTATTATAGATCTGGCTGTGCCCCGTGATATCGAACCGGCGGTTCGCGGGTTGGCAAATGTTTACCTTTACGATATGGACAGCTTGCAGCAAGCTGCCGAAAACAACCGCCGGGGAAGAGAAAAAGACGCATCGGCCGCCAGGTCAATGGTTGCAACCGAGGCGGAAAATTTTCAGGATTGGTTGAATACTCTTGAAGTGGCTCCGGTAATCAGGGCTCTACGGCAGAAGGCCGAACAGATCCGCCGGTTTGAAGTGGATAGATTCCTGGAAAACAAATTAAGCCGTTTAAGCGAGAAGGAAAAGCTGGCTGTTGAAAATCTGACCAGGTCGGTCATGAATGCAATTTTAAAAGAACCGATTCTGCGTATCAAAGATAAAGCGTTGCAGCAGCACGAGGATGAATATGTTCAATCTTTGCTCTATCTCTTTGATCTAAAAGAAGAAAAGATCCCGGAAGAAAAGCTTGTTTGCAAAAAGGGGGTCAATTAATGGGGCAGGGTAACCATGAGCATAGAGATCTTGATAAACAGATAATCAATAGAGCCAGAATACCCTGGGAACCGCGCATAAAATTGCTGGTCGGTCTTACTTATATCCTGGGAACTGTTTCCCTGCAAAATCGGACTCTACTTGCTGCGGCACTTATCTTTGCTTTCCTTTTTGCGCTGCTTGGCGGGCTTCCCCCGGCCCAGTTAATAAAGAGGCTTGTTATTATTCTGCCTTTGCTTGTCATAATGAGTCTTCCCCTGCTATTCGGCGCCGGTTTGCCGCTGCCGCCCGACAGGATTGAAATGGTACTGCGTCTTACATTGAAAATTATCACGGCAATGATTTTTGCCCTTTTTCTTTTTATCAACCAACCGATTGAAAACCTGCTGGAGGCGCTTGAACATCTTAAAATGCCTGCAGTGGTTACAACCATTATTTATTTAGCTTACCGGTATGGTTTCCTTTTTATTCATGAAGTTCAGACAGTATTCCGAGCTTTAAAAGCCAGACTCTTTGAGGCTCGCATTAGTCGCAACTCGCTTGTAGTATACGGTGAAATTGCCGGTGGTCTTTTCATTAAGTCGCTTAACCGCTCGGAAACGGTTTACCGGGCAATGGCGTCTCGTGGTTTCCAGGGTAGGATGCCCATTGGCCGCCCGCGCCGTATTGAAAGCCTGGATCTGATCAAGGCTGCTTTCCCATTGTTTTTTATCACAATTCTTTTAGTTGCCGAACAGGTGGTGTTTTAATGTATGCCCTGGAAATAGAAAATCTGTCCTATTCCTATCCCGATCATACTCCAGCCCTGCAGGGAATAACCCTTAAAGTTAAAGAGGCAAAAAAAACTGCCATATTAGGGACTAACGGCAGTGGCAAGACAACCTTGATTTACCACATCAACGGTTTAGTCCCAGCTCAACAGGGCTGTGTCAAAGTTGGAGGGAGAATTATAAACAAAGCTAACGTTAATGATATCAGGCGTATGGTTGGCCTGCTCTTTGATAATCCTGACAACCAGCTGTTTTCAACTACCGTTTTCAGCGATATTGCTTTTGGGCCGCGTAACCTGAAACTTGATGAGGTTGAAGTTGCGGTTAGGGTTAATTCTATGTTGGCAGATTTGGGAATCATAGAACTGGCTGAAAAACCTCCTTTCAGTCTGAGTCTGGGGCAGAAAAAAAAGGCGGCTATCGCCGGTCTTATGGCAATGGATCCGCAGCTTTTAGCTTTTGACGAACCTTTTTCGGGGCTTGATCCCGTGGCAGCAAATCAGTTCCGGACTTTGCTTGATCAATTAATCAGTCGTGGAAAAACTCTTTTATACAGCACTCACGATGTTGATTTGGCTTATGCCTGGGCTGATGAAGTGGTGGTAATGAAAAAGGGTTCAATTCTAGAAGAAGGGCCGATAGATCTTTTACAGGATGAAGAATTAATGAAAAAAGCCTCTCTTCAGCTTCCCGTGCTGGCCCGCCTTTTTAAAAAAAGCAATTACTATCCGCGTACCGTTGAGGAGGCAGCCCTGCTGCTGGAAAAAGGAGTGATGCACGTAGAGAAGCCAGGTGAAACATCTACTTTTATTTGATGATAATAACAGGCTTAAAATTGTTGGCAGTACTAAAATGATCAACAGGAGGAGTTTTTAATGAAAAAGGCTTTGATACTTATAACTTTACTGGTTGTGGTTTTGATGCTGTCAGGCGGTTGTGGACAGAATACAGCTTCAGAAGTAGCGGAACATGATCAAGGGCACGAAGGTAGTGATGAGCACGGACATGAGCATGGCGAAGAATTATATGAATGGGGTGCTCTCTTTACCTTTGCTGAAGGAACATATTCAATGGATTTCCAGGAAAGCGGTGATCCATCAATGGGAGTAGTATTTTTACTTGATTCAGGGGATCGCGATTATAGTGATCACATGGCTTATCATATTTTTGAGTATGAACTGGAAGAGGTGTCTGCCGGTGGTAGCTTTGAAGTGGTTCCTGAATTTGGTTATAACCTGATTCTTAAACCGCAGGGGACAACAGTGTCATTTGTTATAACAGAGGCCGGTGATTACCTTGTTTATACGGAACATGTCCCGGATGAGTTCGACCTGGTAATCATTGATCAGGGCGGAATTGAACTTGAGCCGCGGGATGCCGTTGAATATGCAGAACACGATCACGATCATTAATTTTTTGCTGACGAAAGGATGAGGTGTTCATGCATTTAGCCGATGGTGTTTTGAGCACGCCGGTAATTATAACAACTGCAGCAGTTACGGCAGCAACGTTGGTTTATTCAGCTAAAGGTATTAAAGAAGAGGATGTTCCAAAAACAAGCCTGTTAGCCGGCGTATTTTTTGCTGTATCTCTGATCAGTATACCGGTTGGACCATCATCTATACATCCGCTATTTGCCGGGTTGCTGGGGGTGGTTTTAGGACGAAGAGCCCCGTTGGCCCTTTTTGTCGGACTGTTGTTACAGGCGCTCCTTTTCCAGCACGGCGGTTTAACAACCCTTGGGGCTAATACCCTGATGCTTTCTATTCCGGCTATCGTGGCCAGCGCATTATTTAATGTTTTCGGGAAAATAAATATATTTCTGAAAGGAGCTTTAATTGGCGGTATATCCGTAATGATTACAGTGGCTATCCTGGTCATTTTACTGGCTCTGACAGATATACGCTTTGGGCAGGGTTCCTTATCTGTGATCAACATACTGGTTTTAGGACACCTGCCTCTGGTAGCTATTGAAGCTGCAGTAACCGGTTCTGCCTTACAGCTTATAGCCAGGGTGAAACCGGAAATGCTAAACAAAAAGAACACAGTTTTAATGATGGTCCTTCAAAGATAAAACAGCCAGAATAGAATTTCCGGAAAGGTAACCGGTTTAACTCCTTTCGCCGGCAGGCCTGCTCCAGCCTGTAAGTCTTTCCGGACTACACGCCCTGTTATTCCCTTCCCGGCAGTCTGTAAGGATGTCGACTTTCCGGGAAGGGACAGGGCAAACTTAAACAGGGTTGCCGGGTTTTTGAAAAAGGATGAATTGATTACTCTGTGAAGGGGAGAAGTCAAGTGGGTTTCCAAAAAATAAAAGCCACCTTCTTGCTGGTGCTACTGATAGCCATTTTACCCGCAGCACCGGTTTTAGCTCACCGGATGATTATTGAAGAAGTGAGCGAAGGGGTGGTTAAAGTTGGATATGATGATGGCCGTTTTTCAAGACGGACAGAGGTTGTGATTTATGATCAACAGGGTATGGAAATTGTCAGAGGTAGTTTGGACGACGATGGGATGTTTTACTTTCAGGCGAATAATGCCCTGCTGGTAGAAGCTGATGATGGTTTGGGCCATCGTGCGGAACTTGTTTTGGGTGAGTGTGCTCCTAAAGAGCTGCACCGTGGTCTGACAGTGGCCTTGGTGAGCACCGGTTTTATACTGATTGCTGTTTTATTTCAATTTAGAGTGATTAAACGAAATGATAGTAAGGAGGAGTAGAATTGAAAACTGCCCTGATTGTTTTAGGCCATGGCAGCCGGGTGCCGGAGGCGACAGAAACGCTGGCGGCTGTAACAGAGATGGTTCGAGTAAAGACTGACTATGACCTTGTTGCTTATGCATCACTGCAGTTCAGTGAGCCAGGACTGGAAAGCGTAGTTCACGGGCTGGCCAAGGCAGAAATGAAGCGGATTATGGTGGTACCTTTTTTAATTGCCACAGGACAGCACATGAAAGTAGATATCCCGGATGAGCTTGCCAACCTGCGGGAAAAGTACCCCGGGATTGAGATGCGTTTAGGGAATCCTCTGGGGGCCGATTTCCGTCTCGCTGAGATATTAATTGAACGGGCACGTGAAATGGAGAATTCAAATTGAAATCATTCATTACAGATCCGGCAGCTATTGAAGAAAAAAGCATGCAGATTATTGAAGCAGAAATGGCGGAAAAAGCGCAGAGTTTCAGTGAACCCGAGTTGGCAGTGGTGAAAAGGGTTATTCACACGACTGCTGATTTTGAATATGCCGATCTGATCAAATTTTCTCCGGGAGCGTTGGCAGCAGGTTTATTTGCGCTGACAGGTGAAAACAGCATAATCGTTTCCGATACGAACATGGTTATGTCGGGAATCAATAAGGGACTGCTGGCCTCATTTAATGGGGCAGCAATTTGCCTGGTCGCAGATAAAGAAACAAGGCAGCAAGCTTTTAATGAAGGGTTAACCCGTTCCATGGTCAATATTCGCCGTACTGTTAAGCAATATCCGGAAGCGATCTTTGCTATTGGTAACGCCCCCACTGCACTATACGAGCTTTTACGTTTAACCGAGGCAGGTGAAGCCTGTCCTTCCTTGATTATTGGTGTTCCTGTCGGTTTTGTTGAAGCTGCAGAATCGAAGGATGAGCTTCAGAAAAGCAGGGTGCCCAGCATTACAATCCGTGGTCGTAAAGGTGGCAGCACCGTTGCAGTTGCAATCATTAATGCCATGCTTAAACTGGCCAAGAGCTGAAGGTGGCAAGCTTTGGTGAATATGGGGTCTGAAGGGGAATGGCGCTACACTGTTAGCGGAGGGAAGCGGATACGACGTGGCTATACCACAGGCAGCTGTGCTGCAGGGGCAGCTAAAGCAGCGGTGGATATCCTTTTTAACAGAAAACCACTGCAAAAAGTAGAACTTGTTACTCCTTGTGGAATAACATTAAAACTGCCTCTGGAGAGTATAGAACAAGGAAATGGTTATGTTACCTGTGCTGTTCGTAAGGATGCCGGAGATGATCCCGATATAACCAACGGTATGCTGGTTTATGCCCGGGCTGTTAAAAACAGGGAAGTGGGCCTTCAGGTGAAGGCAGGTCGGGGGATAGGCAGGGTAACGAAACCGGGCTTGCAGGTAGCTGTAGGGGATTCGGCAATTAATCCTGTACCGTTGCAGATGATCCGCGATGCAGCAGAGTCTGTGCTGCCTGCTGAAGCAGGAGTGGTAGTTGAAATTAGTATTCCTGGTGGTGAACGCCTGGCCCGTAAAACTATGAATGCCCGTCTCGGAATTATTGGAGGTCTTTCAATCCTCGGGACGAGTGGTCTGGTTGAACCTATGTCTGAACAGGCATTTGAAGATACCCTGGCCCTGGAGTTCAAAACGCTCAGGGCCGAATACAATGGGCCGGTGGTGATGGTTACCGGTAATTACGGGAGGACTCTGGCCCTGGAGCACTTCAATGTGCCTGTGAAAGCGGTAATAAAAATTGGAAATCTTGTTGGTTGCGCCCTGGATCGCTGCCGGGAACAGGGATTTAAGAAAATTTTACTGATCGGCCATATTGGAAAGCTGATTAAAGTAGCCGCTGGTATTTTCAATACTCATAGCAGGGTTGCCGATGCCCGTTTTGAATCCTTTGCTGCCCGCGCGGCCCTGCTCGGTGCCGGTCAGGATAAGATTACCTGTCTGCGGGAAGCGGTTACCACGGAAGAAATGGTCGATATCCTGAGCGAACTTGGCGGTGAAGGTTACTTTGATCATTTGGCAGGTGAGATTAGTAGTAGGGCAATGGCTTACCTTTATGATGAACCTGATATCGGAACGGTGCTCTTTAATTTTCGGCGGGGGTTACTGGGTATGGACCGTGAAGCAGAATTATTCCTGGAGGAATTGAGATGAACAAGATTAAGGTGCTTGCTGTGGGACCAGGGTCGCCCGATTATATGCCACCATTAATCATGGAGCAAGCGCGACAGTGCGATCTACTGGTTGGCGGGCAGAGAAATTTGAAACTTTTTAATATCCCGGGGCAGGAGAAAGTTGAAATAAAAGGCAAATTGGGGTCAATATTAAAATTAATCGGTGAAAAAGCAGCCTCGAATCAGGTGGGAGTTCTGGTTTCCGGTGATGCAGGTATCTTTAGTATTTTACCTCGTCTTGTAGAAGCTTTTGGGCGACAAACCCTTGATATTTATCCTGGAATTAGTTCAGTCCAGTATATGTTCGCCCGCCTGGGATTCACCTGGCAGGGTGCTTGTTTGCTGAGCCTGCATGGTCGGGATCTTGATGATTTACCAGGTTTGGTTGTTTCTGAAAATAAAATGGCGCTTTTTACCGATCGCAGGAATAGCCCCTCTGTTGTTTGCCGCGCTCTTGCAGAAGCAGGTCTGAAAAATAAGAAGGTTTACATAGGTGAAGATCTATCTTATCCGGAAGAAAAAATAAGCTGCGGTAAACCTGAAGATTTCTTTGAATTCAGGGGTTCTGATCTTAACCTGGTGGTGATCGTTGATGAATAAATTTCAAAATATGGTTGTACCCGGTCTTCCGGATGGATTATTTTTAAGAGGCAATATTCCGCTTTCGAAAGAAGAAATTCGTTGCCTTACTCTTTCTAAGCTGCGTTTGATTGAAGTAAGCAGGGTTCTTGATATTGGTGCCGGTAGCGGGGGCTTAAGCATAGAGTGTGCCAGGCTGCTGAAGGGAGGGCAGGTGTGGGCTGTTGAGCGCGACCCGGAGGCGCTGGCGCTAATAAGATCCAACTGCCGCCGTTTTGCTGTCGATAATGTTGAAGTGATTGAAGGGGAAGCACCTGCTGTCCTGGAGGGACTTGAGAATTATGACCGGATTGTGATCGGGGGCAGCGGTGGGAAAATGGGTGACATTATTGCCAGAGCGGCAGAGCTGCTTGTACCGGCAGGAATTATTGTTATTAACTGTATTTTAATGGAGAGCTTATTTACCGCTTTACACTGCTTGAAGGAAGAAAGTTTTCAGGATATTCAGTATCTGCAGGTGGTAATAAATCGTTCAAAAACAATGGGTGGCGGAACTTTTCTACAGCCCTTAAACCCGATATTTATTATATCAGCCGCGAAAGGAGCAGATTAATGCAGGGCAAATTTTTTGGAATTGGGGTAGGCCCCGGTGATCCCGAACTACTTACTTACAAGGCGGTTCGCTTGTTGAGAGAAGTTGATGTGGTTGCTGTTCCCGTTGCCGGGCCGGACAAAAAAAGCACAGCTTACAGGATTGCCGAGCGCTTCATTGGTGACAAATGCCGGGTGCTGGAAATTGATTTCCCCATGACCCATGACCGAATAAAACTGGAAAAGGCCTGGGAAGCAGGGAGGCAGGTAATAAGAGCGACCCTGAACAGGGGTGAGTCGGTAGCTTTTCTGACCCTGGGCGATCCTATGCTCTACAGTACTTATATTTATCTCTTTCATCACCTTCAGCAGGATGGTTGTCCTGTGTTCACAGTGCCCGGTGTCAACTCCTTCAGTGCGGCAGCGGCTGCGGCTGGAATTCCGCTAACCTTTGGCGATGAAAAAATGGCTATTCTGCCTGGCACTGCAGCTATGGAAATAAGCGAGGAAGAGTTGGCCGGGTTTCAAACTTATATTATTTTTAAAGTAGCCAACTGTTATAGCCAGGTAGTAGAAACCCTGGAACGTGTCGGCCTCCTCAGGGGCAGTGTTCTGGTAATCAATTGCGGGCAGCCGGGAGAACGAATCGTGAATGATTTAAAGTCAGTATTGGGAGATAAGTTATCTTATTTTTCATTGATAATTTCACGGAAGGAGCCGGTTCTATAATGAAACCAATCTATTTTGTGGGGGCAGGGCCAGGAGATCCCGAACTTATTACTTTAAAAGGAGCCCGGTTGCTAAGTGAAGCAGATCTTGTGATCTATGCCGGATCACTGGTTAACAGGGAAGTCCTCGCTCGGGTGAAAAAGGGGTGCATCCTTTGCGACAGTGCTGTTATGGACCTGCAGGAGATCTGTACCAAAATGATCAAGTTTGCCAGGGATGGCAAAACAGTTATTCGTCTGCACAGCGGGGACCCTTCCATCTATGGGGCACTGCGCGAACAGATGGAAGTGATAGATGAAGCGGGGATTGGCTACCTGATGGTTCCCGGTGTCAGCTCTTTTGCTGCTGCTGCGGCAGCAGTAGGCAAGGAGTATACCCTGCCGGAAATTTCTCAGACAATAATTTTAACCCGTATTGCCGGTCGTACCCCGGTCCCCCACACGCAGGACCTGGGCCGCCTCGCCGGTCATAACGCTAGTATGGCTATCTTTTTAAGCGTTGCCATGATTGAGAAAGTTGTGGAAGAGCTGCGGGTGGGTTACAGTGATGATACACCTGTTGCCGTGGTTTATAAGGCATCCTGGCCCCAGGAAAAAGTTATTGAAGGAACGATTGCTGATATTGCGGAAAAAGTACTGACTGCCAACCTCAAACTCAGTGCCTTGATCCTGGTTGGTCCCTTTTTAAGCGATCCGATCAGCCGTTCAAAGCTCTATGATGCATCTTTTACACACGGCTGCCGGGAGGGCAAACAGTGAAAACAGCAATAATTGCAGTAAGCCGCAGGGGAATTAAAGTCGCCGCTATTTTAAAAGAACTATATCCGGAAGCTGATATTTTTGTCCCTTCCCGTTTCTTACCTGGGGGAAAAGAACTGAATAAACTCTTCCCCCTCAGTGACAACTTCTGCGAAGCCCTCGCGCCCCTATTCTCCAAATACCACCTGCTAGCTTTTATATCTGCTGCTGCAATAGCGGTGCGGGCAATCGCCCCTTGCCTAAAAAGCAAGGATAAAGACCCCGCAGTTGTGGCAATCGATGAGCAGGCTCGCTTTGTAATCAGCCTTCTATCCGGCCACCTCGGTGGGGCCAATGCAGAAACTGAAAAAATTGCCCATCTTCTTAGTGCCCAGTCGGTGATTACTACGGCAACGGACAATCGGGGGATAACTGCTTTTGACGAAATGGCTCGCCGTTTAGGCTGGCAGATTGATAATCTTGCGGAACTAAAAAAAATTAGCGCTGCCCTGCTTGAGGAACGGGAGGTTTATTTATATAGTGAAAGGTCATTTAATTACCCATTGATGGGAAAAATTATTGCTGTAAGAGAGGCAGATCAACTTCAAGATGCTTCTAACGGCTGTGTCCTCATCACCAGCCGGTTGAGTCTGTTGCCTGAACTGCCTCAAGGTGTCCCCTGCTTAATGATCAGGCCTCGATCTATTGCCGCAGGGGTCGGCTGCCGCAGGGGTATGGCGGTGGAAGCTATTATAGCCGCAATTGAACAGTGCTTCAAAGCTGCCAGTCGCTCAGTAAGCTCGCTCGCCTGCCTGGCGACAGGAGAGTTTAAAGCTGATGAAGATGGGCTTTGCCAGGCAGCGGATTATTTCAGGGTTCCCTTAAAAATATTTGCCCGTCCGGAGATTGCCGGTGCTCTTGAAGATTGCATATTATCAGATTTCGTGGAACAACAGGTGGGGGTGGGGGCAGTTGCTGAGCCCTGCGCCAGGCTGGCCAGCGGTAGTGGGGAAATCATAATGTCTACCCGAAGAGAGAAAGGAATTACTCTGGCCCTGGCGGAAGTCAGGCAGCTTCCCTTCAACTGGCAGAATAAATAATCGAACTATTAAACCAATCGTTGTTGCATAAGGAGAAAGCCTTAATGAAAAGCGGAAAAGTGTATGTTGTTGGAACAGGTCCGGGAGCAATTGATCTACTTACTGAACGTGCTGTAGAAGCGATAAAAAGATGCCAACTGGTAATTGGTTACCGCCCTTATGTAAACCAGATTATTGATCTTCTGGATGGGGATGAACAGGAAGTGGTTTGTTCGGCAATGGGCCGGGAGGTGGAACGCTGCCGTCAGGCAGTGGATGAGGCTGCCAAGGGGAAAGAAGTAGCTTTGGTCAGTGGTGGAGACCCGGGAATTTACGGGATGGCCGGTATTCTTTTACAGGTGGCCCAGGAAAAGAATCCGACAACCGCAGTTGAAATCATCAGCGGAGTTACTGCAGCCAGTGAAGCTGCCGCTGTATTGGGCGCACCTTTAACCCACGATTTTTCGATCATCAGTCTCAGCGATCTTCTAACCCCCTGGGCAATCATCGAAAAGCGCCTGCGGGCAGCGGCAGAAGCAGATTTTGTAATTGTAATCTATAATCCCCGCAGTCATGGGCGTTCTGACTTATTATGCCGGGCGCGGGAAATAATTATGGATTACCGCAGTGCCGCAAATGCAGTTGGAATGGTGAAAAGTGCCGGCCGGGAAGATCAACAGCTATGGCAAACCAGCCTCAAAGGACTTGACAAGCTTATAAAACAGGCTGATATGGCTACCATAGTAATTATTGGAAACAGCAAAACCTACTGGCAGCAGGGGCGGATGATTACACCACGGGGGTATGAACTTTGATCCTGGTTTTAGCCGGAACAACTGAAGGCAGAGAGATAGCAGTAGCCCTGGAAAAAGCGGGTGAACAGGTGATTGCTACCACAGCAACAGCGTATGGCGGTGAGCTGCTGCGTAATACTTTTAAAGGAGAAATTATTTCCCGTCCCCTGGAAAGCAGTGAACTGGAAAAACTGATCATGGAGAGGGTGATTACGAAGGTAGTCGATGCCACCCACCCTTATGCTGAGCAAATATCGGCTATTGCCCAACAAGCCTGCCTCAGGACAGAGGTACCTTATGAAAGGATTGAGCGAAATTTCCTGAAATATTCCGGGGAAGTGGCAGTTATCGAAGCAGAAGATGCAGCGGAGGCAGCCAGCATAGCTGCTGCTTACAGAGGCAATATCTTTCTGGCCATTGGCAGCCGAAAGCTTCAATTTTTTAGCAGTGTTATTGAACCTGAGCGCCTGGTTGTGCGCATTCTGCCTCTTGATAATTCACTTGAAAAATGTCTCGAATTAGGCATTCCTCCCAAAAATATTATCGCCATGCAGGGTCCTTTTGACGAAGAACTGAACCGGCTATTGCTTCGCCGTTATGATGCTGCCGTGCTGGTAACCAAGGAAAGTGGATCGGCAGGCGGCACGGCCGAGAAAATCCGGGCATCTTGCTCCCTGGGCCTTCCCGTTATTTTAATCACCCGCCCCAAACCGTGACAAAGAAAAAAAAATAGACTAATATAGTTTGAAGGAGGCGGATAACAATGGAAAAGGGTTATATACAGGTTTACACCGGAGATGGAAAAGGAAAAACGACAGCTGCCCTGGGACTTGGTTTACGAGCGGCTGGTGGGGGTTTTCAGGTAATTATGTTCCAGTTCCTTAAAGGTGCACACAGCGGCGAGCTTGACAGCGTGCCCTGCCTGGGGGGGCGTTTCCAGATTATTCGCCTGGCAGAAACGCAAAAGTTTTTTGGAGCAATGAGCGAGCCGGAAATCAAAGAACTTAAAGTGCGCCTGCAGCAGGAACTGGAAAGTGTACGCAAAGTGCTCTCCACCAATAGCTGCGATATATTGATTTTAGATGAAATAATGGCCGCGTTGCACAGCAAACTACTGACTGTAAACGAAGTGATTGATTTGATTGAGGCAAGACCACCTTCTATGGAAATGATCTTAACCGGACGAGCTGCCCCGCAAGAGATAATCGACAGGGCTGATCTGGTTACGGAAATGAAGTGCATTAAACACTATATGCAAAAAGGAGTTCCAGCCAGGGCAGGTATAGAAAAATAGTTGAAAATGTTTTTCCCGGCAGGGAAATTATTTTTATAAAAGAATACTACTAATATGATATACTTTATCTTATATGATGGTGTTAAAGTCCTATACTTTAAATGGCAGGGGTAATTATTAAATATGCAGATAACCAGGCAGACTGAGTATGCAATAAGGATATTAGTAGAATTGGCTATGAACAAAGATAAGGGAATGATGCACAGCAGCTTTATCGCTGAAAGACAGGATATACCAGAAAAATTTCTCCAAAAAACTATTCAGATATTGGTCCACAGTGGTTATGTTGAAAGTAAGCGAGGAACCGGAGGTGGGGTTAGATTGGCAAAACCTGCCCGATCATTTTCCATTGCAGATGTGATTGAGGCAGTGGAAGGAGATATAGCCATAAATCCATGTTTAAGCGGTAGTATTGATTGCATCCGGGAATCGACCTGCCGGGTTCGTGAAATTTTTAGAAGAGCCCAGGGTGCTTTAAGAAATGAATTAGATAAGGAGAGTTTTGCTGATTTGACTATAAAAGAAAACGAACCTTATAACCGGGAATAAAAACTTGTCGATATTTACAATAAATGGTTTAATACCCGGAGGTATTAAACGTAATTGCAGGGAAGGAGTGTTTATAATGGCTGAACAGAAATTTGATCAACAGAAAAAAGTAATTAAAGAGATAATTCTCGGCCTGCACGAAGGTTTGACTCTCGACGAGGCTAAGCAGCGGATGGAGAAAGAGGTGGGCAGTATCTCATCCCTGGAGATAGCCGAAGTTGAGCAGTCCCTGATTAACGATGGAATGTCTACGGACGAAATCAAAAGCTTTTGCAATGTCCATGCCCTGCTCTTTGAAACCTCACTGCAGGAAGATATGGCGGAAGAAGAAAACCCCGGCCATCCCATTAACCTTTTAAAAGCTGAAAACAGGGAAATAGAAAAAATTACAGGGGCGCTGAAGGCACTTATTGAAAAGTCACCGCAAATAGAAGCTGCAGTATTTAAAACTGAGTTGGAAGAGCTGTTACAAAAGCTTAAAGATATTGAGCTGCATTATGTGCGTAAAGAGCAGTTGTTATTCCCCTACTTAGAGCGTTACGGTTTTATGGGACCGTCAAAGGTTATGTGGGGCAAACATAACGAAGTAAGGGACTTGTATAAGAAAGCTCTTGCCGCAACTGGCCAAATTAAAGAAAAAGGCGATCCGGACAAGTTTATTGTGGAACACCTGAATCTTTTAATTGAAGAGGTTGATGGGATGATTTTCAAAGAAGAAAATATTCTATTTCCCACCTCACTCGAAAAACTGCAGACCGAAGATTGGATCGATATTCTTAAGGAGAGTGACCAGGTAGGGTATGCATATATTGAACAACCTGCAGAGACAGCTCACCTGATCGCTGCTTTGAAAAAAGCGGCTGCCGACCGGCCTTCGATAGAGGATAATAAGATTAAGCTGCCCAGCGGGTTGATCTCTCTCGAGCAGCTGATGTATATGCTTAATGCCCTTCCGGTTGATGTCACCTTTGTTGACCACGATGATACAGTGCGCTATTTTTCGGAAAACAGGGATAGAATCTTCGTTCGCACCAGGGCAATTGTGGGGCGTAATGTTCAAAACTGTCACCCTCCCCAGAGTGTTGATCAGGTTGAGAAAATTCTCAGTTCTTTCAAGGATGGCACCCGGGATAGCGCTGAATTCTGGTTAACCCTTGGCGGCAAGATGATCTATATCGTTTTTTATGCTGTGCGTGATAACAGCGGCAAATACCTGGGTACTCTCGAAGTAGCCCAGGATATTAGTGCCCTGCGGGCCCTGGAGGGAGAGAGAAGACTGCTTGATGAAACAAATTGATTTGCAGAAAACTATCTATGAGTTAACGGAAGAATATCCCGAACTAATTGAAACGTTAAAGGAGCTTGGTTTTGCCGGAATTGCTTTTCCGGCAGTTAGAAAAACGCTGGGTAAAAAAATGACTCTTCCTGCTGGCTGCGAAAAACAGAAGAAAGATTTAAGCCAGGTATTAAAACACCTGGAAAGCCTGGGTTATAGCATTACCGGTCGGGAAAGTTGTCAGCAAGGTGGCTGCAATGAATGATAAAATGAGGTTAGAGGGAAACTGCATGACAACGGCGATGGGGATTATGCCCCACACAGATGTGGATAGGGCGCTGGCCCTGGCGCTCACACTTGATATTCCCTTCTGGCCTCAACTGCCCCGGGTTAACTATTTTGAAGATATGTATGTCCAGGTGTCTGAGCATTTCCCGGGCATAATCATTGATCCCGAGAAAAGGGTGGTTAGTTTTTCTGTCGATAAGTTCTACATGGATTTTGAAGAATATATGCCTTACTGGGAAGAAGAAGAGTTTTTCCGTCTGTCAACCGATTACTCGGTTGTATTCCATCGTTTCTTAAAGCAGGATCTTTCAGCTTATCCATATATTCGCGGCCAAAGCATCGGACCGGTAAGTTATGGCCTGAAAATCCTCGACGAGCAGAATAAGCCGATGATCTATTACGATGAAGTGAGACAGATGATCTTTGACTTTGTAGCAAAAAAACTGCAGGCTCAGTACCATGAAATGCTTGCAGTACATCCAAACGCGTTCTTATGGGTTGATGAACCCGGACTGGAAATGATCTTTATGGCTATGACCGGTTATTCCAATGAGAAGGCAAAAGAAGATTATCTCAATTTCCTGAAAGTATTTCCCGGCCCCCGGGGAGTTCATCTCTGTGGAAACCCCGATTGGTCCTTCCTGTTGCAGATGGAACTTAATGTGCTTTCACTGGATATTTTATCTCGCGGTCATATATTTAGCCGTTATACTGATGAAATAAGGGCATTTTTAGACCGTGGGGCTATAATATCCTGGGGTATTACCCCAACCCTTACCGAAGAGCTCGAGCGGGAGAATATTCACAGTATGATTAAAATGATCGAGAATTTATGGCAATCTCTCGACAGTGCGGGTGTTCCTTACGAGCAACTGCTGAAACAAGCCTGGTTTGCTCCGGCCCGCTGCTGCCTGGTCAACCTCGATGGAGAAAAATCAGTTGCAAAATCCTTTAAACTGCTCAGGGAAGTGGCCAATCATTTTAAACAGAAAATATAGCAGTTGATTTATTGCTGCAACTGCTGAGGAGCAGGCGCTTTTACAACGATCAGCTCCAGGGTTTGATCTTTCAGGTTGCGGACATTCATTTTTGTCTTAAAAGGAATTTTTAAAACAGTTCGGGCTCTGTAATGATGATCTTCCTGTTCGTTAAGCCCAAGACTCAGGGTGCCGCGCAGAACGGTCATATACACAGTTGAATTCGAATAGTGTTCCGGTAACCCCTCATCCTGGTTAAATATCATATGCAGGTAATTGACGTTATCGTCAAAGATTACTTTTTCCACCGTTTTGTTGTTGCCCTGTGTCAGGGTATAAACTTGTTCGACCATGTTAATCATTCTCCTTAAGTTTATTATCTGATTTGATAGTAAATTCCAGTATTTAATGGAACTATGAATTTTGCACTGACGGGTAAGCTTTTTCATATGTATTTAAAAACTTTTCAAGCATTTTTTTGCGCCGGCGTATTTTAAGGATCCACATTTGCAGGTATTCTTCGCCATTGGGAGTTACTGAATATACTTTCCTGGCCGGTCCCCCGCTACCCTGGACCAGCTCATATTTAACCTTTCCATCATCTTCCAGGTTTCTTAGGTGTCGATAAACAACGCTTGGATCGGGGATCATATCAAGAAAATCAAGTGTAGCTAGTTTTTCCATAATTTCATAACCATGGGTCGGTTTCTCTTTGAGCAGATACAATATGCACGGAACAATAAATCCCTCAATTCGCAAACCGGAATCATGATAATCACAGGCATTCTTTTCGCACATTTATTCTTTTGCCTCCAGTATTAATGCAGTCTCAGTAATGACATATTATCAATAGCGGTTGAACTTGTCAAGGTCCTTATGGAAAGCAGGAGATCCCCTCTATTAAGTAGAACACCATCTCTGTTGTACAAAACATTATTTTAAGGATATCTGATAATGGTAGAAACAGATAACAGGAGATTTCTACAGGCTTTAATTACTATTAATGAAAACCTGCTCAGGCGTTCTACTGGTGAACTCGATTACGAAATGATGGCGGAGGGTTTGCTTGAATTATGCAAAGCAGAAATTGTTATGATCGTTGTATTAGATGAAAAGAAGCAGAAAGCCAGGGTATCCGCTGTCAGCGGTTTAAGCAAAAATATTGACAAAGCCACAGAAATTCTAGGATTCAAACTGCCTGGTAAATCATTTAAATTGGGCAGGTGGAGAGCTGCCGAGCGAAAAAGTAGTGTCCTGGCAGATTACAATGATATGCATGTTCTCAGTGAGGGAGTTGTCTCGAAAAAAATGGCTTCCCTTTTGAAGAAGGTGCTGGGGATAGGAAATATTTATGGGCTGGCAGTGCTCGGAGATAACAAGGAAGTTTTCGCTGATATTATCCTTTTTATGCCTGTTCACCGAGATCTGATTAACCCCGAAGCGCTTGAACTATTTGCCGGACAGCTTGGCTTGTTGTTAGAACGGCTGAAAACCGAACAGGCATTGAGAGAAAGCGAAAATAAATATCGTCTGCTGGCAGATAACACCAGCGATGTAATCTGGTCTATGGATATGGAGATGAAGTTTCATTATGTAAACCCAGCCATAAATAAGGTTACCGGCTATAGTGAAGAAGAATGGATCGGCAGCAAGTTGGGCGATCACTGCGATGACGAAAACTATGTCATTATGATCAAGGCAATCGAAAAAGCGCTATCCTTGTTACCGGAAATTATTGATATTACGGTTGAGGCAAAAATGCTTAAGAAGAATAGTCAATCAGTTCCTCTTGAACTGAAAGGAAGATTACTGCTTGATGAAAATGGGCAGGTTAGTGGAATACAAGGCGTTGCGCGCGACATCAGCCTGCGCAGGAAAGCTGAAGCTGATCTGAAGAGAGAGCAACAGGAGAAACTGGCCATCCTTGAAAATCTGGCTGAACAAGTAATATATTTAACCCCTGAATTAAATATAGTGTGGGCTAATCGTGCGGCAATTGAAGCTCACGATTTACACCAGGAGCAATTCAACAATCGCTTTTGTTACCAGGTATGGCATGATTATGCCGAGCCCTGTCCGGGCTGCCCACTGGTAACGGCCCGGGAAACAGGTGTTGTTGTAACCGGAGAGACATTTTCTGAGGATGGAAGGATTTGGCTTACTACTGCTGTACCGATCTACAATTCAGAAAAAATCTTGACAGGCTTACTGAATACTTCTCTTGATATAACCCAGCTTAAAAAGGCTGAAGCAGAAGTTAAGTCGATGAACACTTTACTTGAAGAAAAAGTTAAAGAACGAACAGCGCAGCTTGAAACACTTATTGATGAGCTTAATGCATTCACCTACTCGGTATCCCATGACCTAAGAGCGCCTCTCAGGGCAATTGACGGGTTTAGCCAGGTGATTTATGAAGATTACGGGTATTTGCTTGATAATAGTGCCTTGAATTACCTGAAACGAATTTCAATGGCCAGTCAGCGCATGAGCGAACTAATTGATGATCTGCTGAAGCTTTCCCGAATCGCAAGGCAGGAGTTGAGACGAGATCAAATAAACCTCAGCACTATGGTTGAAGATCTGAGTGCTAACTACAGTGAAAAAGCTGCTGACAGAAAAGTAGAAGTTGTAATTCAACCCGATTTATATGCTAATGGTGATTGCTCTCTACTTAGAATTGCTATCAATAATTTAATTGACAACGCCTGGAAATTTACAGCTATGGTTGAACATCCCCGGATTGAGTTTGGAGCCGAATATTTTGATGGTAAACAGGTATATTATATTAAAGATAATGGAAACGGTTTTGATATGGGTTATGCTGGTAAGCTCTTTTCTGCCTTTTGTCGGCTGCATTCCTCTAATGAATTTCCAGGAACAGGTATTGGTTTAAGCATTGTCTGGCGAATTATCAAACGTCATGGTGGCGAAATCTGGGCTGACAGTGAGGTTGGCAGGGGAGCGGTTTTTTATTTTACCCTGCCTGGTTAAAATGAGATTAATAGTCAAAAAAGCCCCCTGCCATTGCTGGGCAGGGGGCTTTTTATGTTTAGAAATCCGGTTTTAGCTCCAGCTGTTCAAGGGTTGTATTGAGCGGAGCCCCGCTGCTTTCATCCCAGCCAAAATGTTTCCAGTAATTCCTCATCATTGCTTCAATTGGTAGCGATTTATCTTTTAATGGTCCTTTTTCTAGAGGAGGATATCCTGCTATCCTGTCCGGAATTTTGAATGAAAGCGGTTCGATCCCTTCGCGAATATTAAAAAGCTGTCGCAATGTTTGTATCCTCTTGCCGATTTCCATATATTGATCAGGGCTGTAATCCCATCCAGTTGCAGCATTTAACCATTTAAATATCGGCCAGTGCTGGACACCAGATATGGCGGCAAACAAACAACCGCCTGCTCCGTCAACCACCTGCTTGTAGCAGGCTCCGGCAACTGCTTTTAAAGCTTCGTTGTCTGAAGCGGTATATTCATCACTTTTTTTATAGCGTCCAACAACAGGAGCCCAGCTTACTTCTTCCCAGATATGCATCATATTGTAATATGTGCCGCAGCCTATTGTATGCCTGCCTGGAGTGGGATCAGCGCTGAAATGAACACCAAGCAGGGGATCATAGCGAGGATCATGCATTCCCGGTTCCTGACCGCCGGCATGCATTGCATAAGTTTTGCTTTCTGAGCCGAGATGCTTGGTAGCAGCCTTAACTCCATCAGCCAGAATATCACCGATCCCTTCGCGTTTAATCATTTTCCTGACCAGTTCAATGATTGCAGGCGCATTACCCCAGTTTAACTCCAGTCCCCCGGTTTTATTTTTATCCAGGTGGCCATTTTCATAACATTCAATGGCATATGCTACCGTGTTTCCGGCTGAAATGCTGTCCATTCCAGCCCTGTTGAGCATTTCATTGATGTAAAAAATGGAATGGAGATCTTTGTTCATTAGTAATCCACCAAAAACGGCACAGGTCTCATATTCCGGTTTATGGGTTTCGTTGTAATCGCCGCCAGTTATATCATCAATTTTACAGATGCCTCCACATCCGATTACACAGGAATAGCAGCTGTATTTTTTAAATTCATGCTTGATAATCAGGTCCGGGTTGAGGTTTTTATAGTATGAATGGTTATAATCAGCCACCGACCCCCCCCAGTTTTTAATCGGAAGGTCTCCCGATGTTACACCGAGGCTGTTGCTCATGATAGTGCCCCATTTTTTCAGGGTGGCGACAAGAACCATCATGCCATCAAGGGGCATCCCAAAAGGTAGTTTGCCCATTACTTTACCTGCTGCCGGAATCATACTTCCCTTGACTATTCCCGGGAGTCCGACTTTTTTAACGGAGGAGGCATATTTTTTGCTTAGTTCACGTATTTTTTCTTTATCAAAAGTGTCGATCTTGCTGTTTCCGGAAAGTACCACTGCTTTAAGTTTCTTGGAACCCATTACCGCTCCGCAGCCTGAACGGGCGGCGATTCGGCCTTTGTCGTTGCAGATGCCCGAAATGAGAGATAGTTTTTCTGCTGCAGGTCCGATTACCGCAACAGCCGGCTTTTTCTTCCCCTTGTGTTTTTCCTCCAGGAGGTTCTCTGTTTCAACAGCATCTAGTCCCCATAAAGCCGCGGCATCTTCCAGACGTACGCCATCTTGGTCTACAACCAGGTAAACCGGGTTTTCTGAGACACCCTTAAAAAAAATGCCATCGTACCCGCATTGTTTAATTGCCGGAGAAAGAGTTCCACCGCAGTTTGCGTCTCCCCAACCCCCTGTCAGCGGCGATTTGCATACAGCCATCCACCTGCCGGTTACCAGGCTGCCTGTACCGGTTAATAGGCCGCTTAAAAATCCGAGAATATTATCAGGGCCGAGCGGGTCGGCGTTCCGGGGAATGTTTTTATAAAGATACCAGGCGCCCAGGCCGACTCCGGAGAGGTAATTCTTATATACATATTCTTCAATAACCTGTTCCTCAATACTTGCAGTACCCAAATCGACAATCAGGATCTTGCCTGTATAACCATTCATCATCGCTCAACCCCGTTTCGTTAAATTTATCCACCGGTAATTAAAGAATAGAAACTGATTATATCTCCTTCATTCAACTCTGTTTTTAAAGCTGCTTTTTCATAATTAACCCGACACAACCGGGATGTAAGCAGGGGAGCAGGAATTTCGAGTATTCTAAAGAGATCTGCAAGGGTTGCTCCCCTGTTTAGCTCGATATAGCCGCTTTTATTTAACTTATCTGCCTTCAGGTACGGAGGCAGGTAGACCTTCACTTTAAGCAATGTTGCACCTGATTTTCATAAAGTTATGATTTGTCTACAATTATACATAAAGTATTTAAAAAGATACAGAGTAGTAATTGCTGGTATATTATTTGGGCAAAAGCTGTAAGGTTCACGGGCGGATTATTATGTGATAACATTTTATTGAGGTTCACAGGTAGTTATTTAATGAAAGATGAGGTGTTCCGCTTGCCTGACTATAGAAATATAAACAGGGAACTGCTCCATTTATATACTATTACGTCCAACCGGAAAGATTATCTTGATAAATTAGTAGATCTGCTGGCTGAACGGCTCAATTGCTCCATGGCAGGGGTAAGAGTTCTCAAAAAAGATCAGGTGGCTTATGAGTCCTACCGGGGATTCAGTAAAAGTTTCTGGAAGGAAGAGAACGAGCTGTCGCTGCAGGATGATCGCTGTTTTTGCACCAGGGTTATTCGCGGTGAGCTGGCTGAAAGTGACAGACAGTTTGCCACTGATTTCAATTCTGTCTATTGCAACAGGTTACAGGATTTTAGTGATTTATTAACTTCAGGTTCACAAGAAAATTATTTTCGGGGAAACTGCTTAAAGTATGGTTTCAATTCGCTGGCAATCATTCCTATCCGTAGGCTGGGGAAAATCCTTGGCGCTATCCATTTGGCAGACAAAGAAAAAGATAAATTGTCTCTGGATAAAGTTAAGGTCCTGGAAGAACTGGTGCCGGCGATTGCCGAGGTGATTTACCGCTTTACCCTGGAGGATACACTGCGCATAAGTGAAGCAGGATTAATCAGGGCACAGAGCGTGGCCAACCTGGGTCACTGGGACTGGGATTTAAATAATAACCAAGTCAGTTGGTCTGCCCAGGTCTATAAAATTTTTGGTATGTGCAAGGGTCCAGGAGATATTACCTATAAATCCTATTTAAATTTAATTCATCCCGACGACCTTCAGGAAGTGCAATCGTCGATAGCTGATTCAATTAAGACTGGCATATCTTATGATCTGAGACACAGAATTATTCGACCTGACAATGATGTAAGAGATATATGGTCCCGTGGCAATGTTTTATACAATGATCACGGCATGGCAGATCGAATGATTGGAATTGTTCAAGATATTACAGAACGCAGACAGGAATTAGAACAGATGCACTTTCAGGCATCACTGCTGGATCAGGTGAAAAATGGAGTTTTTGCTGTTGACATGACCGGTCGGATAATTTATTGGAATAAGTTTGCTGAAAAAATTGTGAAATGGACTAAAAATGAGGTGAACAGTAAGGAGATTATTGATCTGCTTGTTCCAGAAGATTACCAGGCCAAAACTAAAGGAATCTTGGAGAACCTGCTTAAAGGTGGTTTTTGGGAGGGAGAGTTTTCGATAATTAATAAAGATGGAAATACCCTTCCGGTTGAAGCAAACGTAACCCTGCTTAGAAATGACAAAGAGGAGGTGATTGGATATACTGGAACATTTAATGACATCACTGCTCGAAAACGGATGGAAAAACAGCTCAGTCATCTCGTAACGCACGATCCACTGACCAATCTCTATAACAAGCATGCCCTGGAAGATACCCTGATGCGTGCAGTTGCCCTGGCTAAAAGAGGTGACAAAAGTGTTTTTTTAATTATTGGAATCGATAACTTTCACCTTGTTAATGAAGAAAAAGGTTATGCTGCCGGTGATGAATATTTAATTAAATTTGCCTCTTTTCTTAAAAAAAATATCCGTGAGGCTGATGTGATCGCCCGCCTTGGCGGAGATGAATTTGCTGTTCTTCTCGAAGGCGCCTACAACCCGAGCACGTATAGGTTGGCCGACCGGTTAAGACATAAACTTGAGGAAGAAACTTTTCATTATAATCTGAGTATAACCATTGGGGTAATGCTTATCGAAGGAGATATGAGTGCTGATCAAATAATCACTTCTGCTGGTATAGGATTGGAAGAAGCTAAAGCACAGGGCAAGAACAGGGTTGTGTTTTTTAAAAATGATCTATTGGGAAACAAAAAACAATTGGATAGCTCGAAAATGCTGGGGTTAATAAAGAATGCCTTAAAAAATGATCTTTTTCAGCTTTATTACCAACCTGTTATTGATTTAAGAAGCGGGTCCATTGCCTACTATGAATGCCTGATTCGTCTGTCTGAACCAGAAAGCCGAGATGTGATTTTTCCGGGTAGGTTTATACCCCTGGCGGAAAAGTTCGGGATAATGTCGCAGATTGACGACTGGGTATTTAATAAAGCATTATCTGTTTTGCGGGATAATAAAAATATAAATCTCTACATTAACCTTTCCGGGGCAAGCCTTGGTAATGATCAGCTACTTGAAATGATAAAAAAAGAGATGAAAAAAACAGACATTGATCCACGGTGTCTAGGGTTTGAAATCACAGAAACTGCTGCAGTAAAGGATTTAATTGCTGCAGAAAAATGGATTAAGCAGTTGAAGAATATTTGCTGCAGCTTTGCTCTTGATGATTTTGGAATAGGCTTTTCATCTTTCTCTTATTTGAAGCTGCTTTCTGTTGATGCTGTTAAAATTGACGGAACGTTTGTCAAAAATATTGAACAAGATGAAAGCCAGAAAACTATAGTCAAGGCTATAAAAAATGTAGCCCATTCAATGGGTAAAATAACCATAGCGGAATTTGTTGAGAATGAAAATGTCCTTAACACTCTGAAAGAGATGGGGATTGATTACGGTCAGGGTTATTACCTGGGCAAACCGTCTCCGGAATTTCGGGTTTTCAGGTAGTAGAATTAATCCCTTCGGATAACAATATACTTAACTCCGCAACAGAGCCAGCTATAGCAGTTGGCTGGACTGTTTTGAGTTCTTCCAATGATCCGTAACCGTAAGCAACGCCAATTGTATAAAGATTATGTGCCTGGGCTCCGATAATGTCATGTTCCCTGTCTCCGACCATCACAGTTTCGTCCCGGTTAAGACCTCCGGCGAGCTCTTTAACAGTGCCGATTATCTCAGATTTTGTAACCCTGCTTCCGTCAAGATTACTACCGATTACCAATTGAAAGAATTGCTCAATTTTAAAATGTTGTAAAATTTGTTTGGCGAAAACTGTTGGTTTGGAGGTTGCTATATATAATTGACAATTGTTTTCGTTAAGCTGTTTGAGCATTTCGGTAATCCCCGGGTATAATTGATTATCAAAAATACCTTTGTTTCGGAAGTATTCACGGTAATATTCCACTGCCTGGGTTGCTTTTTTACCACTGAAGCCAAAAATATTTTGAAATGAATATTGCAGCGGGGGGCCGATCATAGCGGTAAGTTCTTCATGATTTGCCTTAATCCCATATTTGTTTAAAGCATAACTGATAGAATTTTTTATTCCCGGACCTGAATCAGTAAGAGTTCCGTCCAGATCAAAAAGAATTTTTTTATAAGGTTGGTAAATTCTGTTCATTATCGTCCGCCTTGCTGCTTGAGTATTATAAGCGTAAAATACATTTATATATTACTATAGCAAATTAACGGCTGAAAGGAAATTAATGATGCAAAGTCAATCTTACAAAATGGGCAGGGAGAGTATAGGCAGCTTGCTTGTTCATTTTTCTGTTCCAGCTACTGCCAGTATGCTGGTTACAGCAACCTACAATATTATAGATACCATATTTGTTGGTAGACTGGGGGTAGAAGCTATTGCGGCTCTCTCTATTGCATTTCCTTTCCAGATGCTGCTTGGGGCAATTGGCATCGGTACAGGGGTTGGTGCCGCATCTTTAATTGCCCGGTCCCTGGGTGCCGGAAATGTTGATGTAGCCAGAAAAGCGGTAGGGCAGGTTATCTCTTTATCGCTTTTATTTGGGATTATATTTGCCCTGGTCGGTTACTTATACATGGAACCAATATTGATCATATTCGGGGCAACCAGGGAAATTATTGGACCTGCCGGGGAATATATGAGCGTAATCACTGGCGGGTCGGTCATGTTTTTTCTGATCATGGGTTTAAACAATGTAGTCAGGGGCGAAGGAAATCCACGATTTTCAATGAAGGTGATGATAGCTACCGCGGTTATAAACATAATTCTCGATCCTATATTTATATTTGTTTTGGGAATGGGAGTCAGGGGTGCAGCGGTAGCTACCGTACTGGCAAAAATAGTTGGTGTTGTATTGATTCTCCAATATTTTATCAGCGGGCGAGGCGAGTTTAAAATAAATCTCTCCTGCCTAAAGCCCGAACTCGATAATATTATTAAAATATACGTAATTGGTTTTCCGGCGATGATCATGCAGGCTTCCACCAATATATCTCTAATTTTAGCAAACAATATCCTGGCCCAGTATGGGCATGTTCCAATTGCTGCGCTTGGGTTAATCTTTCGTTTGATCATGTTCGCCCTGATGCCGGTCATCGGGATATCACAGGGTTTATTACCGATCATAGGGTACAATTTTGGAGCCGGGAAGTTGCCCCGGGTCAGGGAAGCAATAAATAAAGGGTTGATGACCGGGATGGCAGTTTCAACCTTTTTCGGGCTTATCTATTATGCCTGGCCGGTTTTGTTTTTAAGTATCTTTACCAGTGATGGTGAGCTGCTGGTTTATGCTGGAGAAGCTATGCGAATTATGGTTTTCATGTTTCCTCTTGTTGGTGCTCAAATAGTTTTTACTACCTATTTCCAGGCAGCCGGACGGGGTCTTCCCTCTCTTATCCTTTCAATATTAAGGGAAGTGCTGATTTTTATTCCCTTACTGATTGTGCTGTCCCGGCTAATTGAACTGGATGGGGTTTGGTATGCCCGTCCGGCCAGTGATTTGCTGGCTTTTTCCGTAACCTATTTATTGATCTCAAGAGATCTGAAACGGCAGGGTATTTCAAACGGTATCTTTAAGCTGTCAGGATGAAAAGTATAATCAGCTGAGCAGGATTTCTTTTATTACCGGAGAATAAAAACACAACATATAAAGAACACACCGTTAATTAAAAATTATCACCACGGTATTAACATGAATGGAGGAAGTTACAATGATAGAACAAAATCTGGTAGAAAATATTTTTCCACCAGGGAGCAGGATAATTCTTGAGTATGTTGATCTTGATAATATCGCTAAAAGTTGTGGCACTCGCATTGAAGATATAGAAGGTGAATATCTGGTGCTCCAAACACCCATAATTGACAACTATCCTCTTGCTGTTCGGGAGAGCCAGGAACTGACATTGAGACGGCTTGATGATAAAAAAATGGAAGCATACGTTACCAATGTGTTTGTGATTGATGTCAGGCAGGGTAAGATCCCCTTACTTGTTTGCAGCAAACCGCGAAAGATTGACCGCACCTCGCTGCGTCGTTTTTCCAGGTTTGGGGTTGACCTGCCAATGCTTTATTCCAGTGATGATACCGGGGGGGAGGGATACGTTTGTGATCTTTCACTCAGCGGTTGTTACGCCATGATTAAGCCAAACCCGAAAATTGGCGCTGATTCGGTGCTTAATCTGTCATTTACAATTTCCGGGGAAACTGATGTGGTCATTGTCGGAAGAGTAATCAGAACAGATGTTATCAACGGGAATAATGATATAGGGGTGGCTATTGAATTTAATGATTTAAGCAATTCACTTCAAGAGTTGCTATACAATTACATTTTTCAATTGCAATTAACTGCCGACGGCATTCTTGGTAGTTCGCCCAGGGATAAATAAACATTGAATTTATTGGTACTTAAGTTTGGCCCAATCAGGAGAAATAAATGTCTGTTGTGATGTAAGGTAATCTTTTACTGCTTGTTTTAGCAGCGCCAGGTATCCTCAAAAATATGCAGATGTTCCATGGTCAGCAATTTAATAGCTTCTGAGCGAAGACCTTTTTCTGCTCCTTTTCCACTTTCCTGTACTGCCTTTAACTCAAGCAAATGCTGCAAATGTTTCATTTTATCGGGTGGAAACTGACTGGTGTGGCAGCTTATTGCTTTGATTTTTTTCTCCCAATAATGTTCTGCCTTAATAAATGTATTAGGATGTGCAGTATAATAAAAGGCGATCATTTTTACACCATGTGGTTTTAGCCCATCATTTAGATCGGCCGGATAGAAGTGGGGCATGTTGCATAAAAAGGCGGCTTCAGCAGCAGCCAGTCCAGAGCGAATGTGGTCGGAGTGGACTTCATAAGGCAACCAGGGGTCGCAAACCATTACTGCATCGGGTTTAAACTGGCGAATGGTCCTGGTTATTTTCCCCCGAACCTCTTCATAGGGTAGAAAACCTCCATCAGGATAATTGAGCCAGATTAGGTTATCTACTCCGAGAATGGCTGCGCTTTTTTCACTCTCCTGCTGTCTTACTTTCTTCAGGTTTGCCGGTTTAATTGCAGGATTCGTTGTGCCTGAGGATCCATCGGTAATTGTCAGGCAGGTTACAGGTATGCCGTTATCTGTTAGCCTGGCTACGGTGGCTCCTGCCCCTATTTCCATATCATCCGGATGAGGCTGGATGAAGAGGACGCTTGTTGCTGTGAAGAGGTCGGGGATTGGAAGAAAACTGCATAATGTTGGATCCATCAGGTTACCTCCGGAATTATCAATGAATAGTTAATCATTCAGTAAGGTTGTTCTCAAGGGTTTTAATAGAGACAAACTTTATTGATAAGCCACTAATAGATCATTTCTGATTACACCTGTAAAGAATATATCATAATGATTCACTTCGCAACCAATAGTTTTCAGTATATAATAGTATAAATCTTTATAATCTGCATACAAAATAATGTATATTCATCATATGACAGCGGACATATAAAGATACTAAAAATTTTGTTTTTTAAAAATACAGGAGGGAGAGTGCAAAATGAAAAAAAATATTATCGTTACCCTGTTTTTTATCGTTACAGCTATTATTATGATCCTTGGTTGTGCTGGTTGTGACGATAAAGATGGTGCAGCAATGAACCCTGAACAGGTGGTAGAGCAGTTTATCGATGCCCTGCAAAAACTCGATCTTGAGAAGGCAAAAACATTTCTATCCAGCGGGTATTCCGCCGAATTTGAACAGGATTTTGATGAACTAAACAAGGCGTTGGATGAGGATAGCGCCGAAGCAGAAGCAATGAAAAAGATGTTTGATGCTATATTCAACAACTCAGAATTTAATGTTACCGGTCATTCTATTGACGGAAATAATGCTATCGTTAGCATGGAGAACAACATGCCGGATATGGAGCAGCTGGGTGAGATGCTAATGGGCAAGTTGTTTGAGCTTATGTTTTCAGAAGAAGTGGATTTTGATAGTTTGACAGAAGATGAAGAGATGACTCTTCTAGTTGATATTTTTGTAGATGTGGTAGAAGAGGTGGAAAAAGTAGCCCAGAAAGCAGAGATTCCTATGATTATAGAAGATGGCCAATGGAAAATTAATGGAGATGTAATTGATGAGGTCATGAGCGAACTGGATTTTTAATTTTATGCTGATGTCCTGTATAATATAAGGCAAATATACAAGAAAAGCCGCCCTGCTTAAGGCATGGCGGCTTTTTGATTGACAAAAAAGCAGGTTTATTAAAGAGGATGATTAATTGTCTTCAAATAACTCATCCGGGGCCTGGTGGGGTATACGTGCTATTTCCTTGCTGCCATGATAAAAAACTGCTTCCTTACTGCTGGTTATTTTGCCGATATCGGCAACAGGAGCTCCTGCTTCTTTGACTAAGCTGATTACCTCTTCTGCATCTTCAGGCGCTACCTGAAAAATCATTCTGGCCTGGGTTTCACAAATCAGAATTTCTTCAGGAACAAGGGTTTCAATCTTTAAAGGAACCTTAGCCAGATCAACCTCTGCTCCCAGGTTGCCGAAACGAACCGATTCGCTTACTGCTGCTCCGATACCGGCTGCGCCCAGATCCGAGCAGGCATTGATTTTACCTGATTTGATAGCAGCGAGAGAAGCTCCCATGGTTAGCTTTTCTTCCCGGAATAAAGCCTCGGCAGGTCGCATTACATCGGCAAGTCCTGCCCGGTAGAGGGTGTCATTACCGTCATTGCTGGTTTCCCCTACGATAATCAGCCTGTCTTCCACACTTTTAGCCGGCTTGGTCAGAGGTTTTTCGATCAGTAGTTTTCCAATAACAGCTGCAACAACTGCCGGGACTATATCGCTAAATGAAGTTGAAAGACCGCCTCCGACAACAAAAACACCCATAGTTTCGCACATGTCACGAATTCCCTTGACGATTAGGTTGACTCTTTCACCACTGGTCATAACCTGGCATTCGCCACAGGTACAGTTACCTTTGAAACCGCAGGAGCCAACTATTACCTCCTGGTCAAGCGGTCTTGTACCGATAAAATCCAGTAAAAATAAAGGACGGGCGCCCATGGCAACAACATCACGCATGGCTCCTCCGGCACCGGTCGCTGCACTGTCATAAGGGCGGGGTACACATGGGGAACAGTGGCTCTCCATTTTGGCTACCATCAGACCACTATCGCCGGGCATTTTAAATACGGCAGCATCATCGTTTGCTTCTGGCCCGATTAAAAGCATTCCTGGGGAAACTTTACTAACAGCATCATTAAGTTGTTTAAACATGCCAAAATCGATTGCCTTGTCTATATTATGATGCAGGTGAATAAACAGGCCGTGCATTAAAGCTTTTTCTATTCTATTCATTCAAGTAACCTCCTCATTAGTTGGAAACCGCCATCCATGATTGTTGAGTTTTTAAGACATAGTTTTGATATATTAATAGCTGATCATCTTTTTGTTTATTTTATTATTAACTGCCCCGGGGCAGTTTTCCTGCTCCAGATTTGTAACAAATATTTTGGATAAAAAATGTATAATAATATCAATGGCAACACTTCCTTGATTGTGGGGTGGCATGATGGAGACAAAAAAAGTGTCCAGGGTAATGGAAGAGATCGGCATAATGCTGGAGCTTAAAAATGAAAATCCCTTTAAGAGCAGGGCATACTACAGCGCTGCCCGGATTATTGATCTAATGGGAGATGAAGAACTTGAGCTGTTGGTGCGCGAAGACAAACTTAAAGATGTTAAAGGAATTGGCGCTGCTTTAAACGAGAAACTGAAAGAGCTGGTGCAGACCGGTAATCTTACTTACTACAAAGAGCTGAAAGCTTCTATACCTGAAGGGTTGTTTGAGATTTTAAAAATACCCGGATTGGGTCCCCGTAAGGTTAGGGTCCTACATGACACCCTTGGCATTACAACTCTGGCTGAGCTTGAATATGCCTGTCGTGAAAACCGGCTTGTCAGCTTGAAAGGGTTTGGATCCAAGACCCAGCAGAACATTATTGATGGAATTGATTTGTTAAGACATCACCAGGGCCGCCACTTCTATACCGAAGCAAAAAGCCGGGCTGATCAGCTTATTGCAGCATTGCGTAACGTTCCTGAGGTTATTAACCTGAGTTTAGCTGGAAGCATCAGGCGTTGTCGTGAAATTGTTAAAGATATTGATCTGGTTGCTGCTTCTGATGATTCGTCATTAATGGGAGATATTTTTTCTGTACTTCCTGATGTAGAACAGGTTATTGCACATGGTGAAAAGAAAGTGACAGTACAGTTGAAAGGAGGGATTAATGCTGACCTGCGTGTAGTGAAACCGGAACAATTTCCCTATGCGCTGCATCACTTTACCGGTAGTAAAGAACATAATACAGCCTTGCGTTCCCGGGCTAAGTCCCTGGGATTAAAAATGAATGAATATGGTCTTTTCCGGGGAGATGAACTGATTCCCTGCAGTAGCGAGGAAGATTTATTTGCAGCCCTGGGTCTTGTTTTCATACCCCCGGAACTTCGTGAAAATAATGGTGAAATTGAAGCTGCCGGGAAGGGTGTTCTGCCTCACCTGGTTGAAGCTGCGGATATCCGGGGGATATTTCACCTGCACACTACATACAGCGACGGTTCTTCCAGCATGGAAGAATTAATACAAAGCTGCATAGACAGCGGTTATGAATATATCGGGATTAGCGATCACAGCCAGTCAGCTTTTTATGCCGGAGGCTTAAAAGAGGATGACCTGAAACAACAGGAAGAAGAGATTCATGGATTGCGTGAAAAATATCCTGAGCTGACCATATTTTGGGGTATAGAATCTGACATAAGGATTGATGGGTCACTTGATTATTCTGATTCGGTCCTTGAGCAGTTTGACTTTGTAATAGCGTCAGTACATTCAGGTTTAAAAATGGAACGGAATAAAATGAATGAACGGCTTAAGCGGGTTCTCGAGCACCCTCTGGTAACGATCCTTGGTCATCCGACCAATCGTTTGCTGTTAGGTCGAGAAGCCTCTGCACTTGATCTCGATCTTGTTTTTGAAACTGCGCAGAATAATGAAGTGGTGCTTGAGCTCAATGCTAATCCTGCACGGCTTGATCTTGATTGGAGGTATCTAAAGAAAGCTAGAGACAAAGGGCTGCGAATTTCAATCAACCCAGACGCACACAATGTTGAAGGTATTGGAGACACCGATTTTGGTGTGGCAATTGCCCGTAAAGGGTGGCTTGAAAAAAAAGATATATTTAACAGCATGAAGCGTAATGACATGAAGAAATATCTGGAAACTCGTCGTCAGTTATTCTCCAATACGGCGAGTGACAAAGGTTAACTTAGCTTCTGACTCCTCATCATTTTTAATCGGTTCCAGGCTAAAACTGGGGTAAATGCCCAGAACAGTGAAACCACATTTTTTAAGCAATTCGCTGACCAGTCCAGGTGGGTAGTCCTGCTCCTGGTGTTCCTCGTAATATTTCTTATAAAGGCCGTTTTCAACCAGACGAAAAATAATTAACTTGATTGACCAGATATTGGTTTCATAATTGAAGTTACTCTCCCAAAAAAAAGTGAACTGATCATCTTCAGCAACTTCACTGTTTTTCTCCCCGGAGAGTGGACGTAATCTCGGGCGGGTCAAATCAAAAACGAAAAACCCTTCAGGATTGAGTATTGTATGTATATTCTTAAAAGCAGAAGCCAACCGTTCTGTCCCGATCAAGTAATTCAAGCCATCCTGAAACAGCACTGCTAAGTCAAAGCTTTCCTGTAATTTCAGCCGGCATAGATCACTTTGGAGAAACCTGAGGTTATGGAGTGTTTCACCTTTGATTTTATTCTGTGCTATTTTGATCATTGCTGTAGACAGATCAATTCCGGTTGTCAGTTTGCCTCGCCTGGCAAACGGTATGGTTGAGCTGCCGGTACCACAGGCCAGGTCCAATACTGAATTAAAACTGCCGTTGTGCAGAGAAACCAGGGCTTCAACGTAGTTAACCCATCCTTGATAATCTACTGAAGCCATGATTTCATCGTAAATAGATGCGATGGAGTTATAGGTTGTATTTTTCAAAATCAATCAACCTTCCCTGTCTTAATGTATATTTTCTGCCCGGCCTGAATACAATTGATCTTTTAACGCTGACATAATATCATGAAGAATAAGTGAAAAGCAAAATCCGGCTGTCGGCAGGGGATATCAAAGGCATAAAATACCGTTCGGCCCACTGATTGTTTTTATCTGGCGGGTTGGGAAGGAACAATATGGAGATTATATTAAGTATATTAATTGGAATTAGTCTCAGTGCAACCAGTGGATTTCGAATTTTTGTTCCCATCCTGGTTTTGAGTATTGCTTCCCTGGTTGGCTGGGTAGAGCTAACACCTGCATTTGCCTGGATTGGCACATACCCGGTTATGGCAGCCCTCTTAATGGCAACAGTTATCGAGACTGTGGCATATTTTTTCCCTTATGTTGATAATCTACTTGCGGCTGTAGCTACTCCTCTCAGTATACTGGCCGGTATCATCATCACTGTTTCTGTAATGGTTGATCTGCCACCCATGCTTACCTGGGTCCTGGCCATAATAGCTGGTGGTGGAGCAGCGCTGGGGGGAAATGTAGTCAGTAACACCGTGCATGCCGGCTCTACAGCGGCCACGGGAGGTGTTGCGAATCCGGTTGTTTCATTTTTTGAAAGCATACTGGCAGTGCTCCTGTCATTTATGGCAGTTGTAATGCCGGTAGTTGCTGCGCTATTGTTGATGATGGCAATTATCATTATAATAAGGATATATAGAAGACGAAAAACAAAACCTTTGTTGCCTAAATAACCCCTGATTCGTTATTTATCCTTAGAGTGATGATTTTGAATAATGAAGGGAATCTAAGCATTTATATTGAAATAGTATATTTGTGATAATAAATAATTTTAATTGTGGTTTTTCGAAAATCTGTTTCCGAAAGGTGAAATAACTTGGCCGGTAAAAAATCTAAAGATCAAACCGATTACTATACCCGTGAAAATGTTAGGGAAATGATGGAAAAGCTTCCCGATCCGATTTTCGTCACGGATGCTTCCGGCAATGTCCTTCTGACAAATTCTGCAGCGGCTTATTCCATGGATATAGCGCCCGGTAAGATGCTTCAGTCAAACGTGATGGATTTGGTCGACAAAGGATATTATTCAATGACCAATGTAACTGAGACAGTCAAGCACAAGAAAACCATCAGTGGGACTATAAAAACTAAAATCGGGGTTGAATATATTTCAACCAGTACACCTGTTTTTGATAAAGAAGGTAACGTTACCCTGGTGATTACTTATGGTCGTCCTCTTGAACAGTCAGGGAAAAAAAATGTAAAAGAGCAAAGTGAACAGGAGGAAAGACGTAAACGCGAAATTGATTACCTGCGCAGTTATGTTTTTGATCAGGATATGGTTATTGCTGAAAGCCGCAACATGCAAAAAGTATTGCTTACTGCCCATGCAGTTGCCCAGACTGACAGCACAGTTGTTCTGTATGGAGAAACCGGTACCGGAAAAGATATTTTGGCTAAGTATATTCATAAGAACAGCAAGCGGGCTAAAGAAGCATTTATTGCTACCAACTGTGCCACCTTGAATGAAAGTTTGGTTGAGTCGGAACTATTTGGTTATGAAAAAGGAGCATTTACCGGGGCTCTGAGCGAAGGGAAAATTGGTTTGTTTGCTGCGGCAAACAGGGGAACTTTGTTTCTTGATGAGATTGCGGAACTTCCCTTGCCCCTGCAGGCTAAGTTGCTAAGGGTGCTTGAAACCGGGGCTATTCGTAGAATAGGCAGTAATGTGGAAGAAAAGAGCAATTTCAGGTTAATTGCCGCCACCCACAGGGATTTGAAGAAAATGGTAGACGAAGGCACTTTCCGCTATGACCTTTATTACAGGCTGAATGTAGTACCGATTAATATTCCTCCGCTTAGAGATCGTCATGAAGATATACTGGCTCTGTCTTCGATGTTTGTTGAGGAGTATAATAAAAAGTATAGTGCTGATTTTGTGCTGGACCCGGAAATACTTAAATCTTTTCAGGAATATAACTGGCCTGGCAACGTCAGGGAACTACGAAATGTTATTGAAAGAAATGTGATAATCAATTTGCATAAATATGATGAAGACAATCTTTCGGTTATGCCTCACCTGCCCAGCAATGATCACGGGGATATTAATATATTTAAAGCCCTGGGCCTTGGTGGATCCCTCAAAGAAGTTATGAAAAAAGTTGAGGAACAGTATATCCGATTGGCCCTTAAAGAAACCGGGGGTAAAGTTGGTAAGGCCGCAGAAAAACTGGGTATTTACAGAACTGTTTTATATCGTAAATTGAAAGAATATGAAGAAAAAAATGAAGAAAAAAATAAAGAAGCGTAATTTTTACCTTATGACTATTGACAGGTTCTGCTCCGGTAAAGTTAACTCCGTAAATGAACCCAAAACGATATAATTGTATAATTTCTGAAAAAAGATGTCTCAATAGAGGTTCATTGTTGTTGGCTGCAGAAAGAAGACCATTTCAGCCTGTCTTATGTTTATTGCCCTTAATAAAAAGTGATGAAGGATTGTATCTTGGCATGAAGATTGCTTTATTATGATCTGGCAAGTTCCGGGAGGTAGGGATGAGTAAAGCATTTTCCATAGGGATAATAGGTGCCAATGCAACAGGTTGCTCAATCGCCCAAAAAATGGCGGTTGAAGGGCTGTCTGTTACTATATATGATACTCAGAACAGTCTGCTGGATTGCTGCCTGGACCGGATAAATGATTATATTGAGCTGGAAATTGAAAAAGGCAAGATCGATTCATCCAAAGCCGGGGTTATTACAAGAAAGATTCATATCACTAGACTATTTGAAGATTTTAAAGCAGCTGATCTGGTTATTGATGCCAGTTTTGAGCCGTTGAAAAATAAGACAGGGCTATTCAATTGTTTGAATAGCGTCTGCCGGGATAACACTGTATATGCCACGGTTGCTAATGGAAAACCTGTATCGGAAGTCGCTGCCTGTAGCGGACGGGCTGATCGATTTATTGGGTTGCATTACGTGAATGATCCATCTCATAACCGCCTGGTTGAAATAATTCCACTAAGGGAAACCAGCAAGGAATCAGTTGAAAAGGTTTTGCAGATTGCCAGGGATCAAGGGAAAACAGCGATCCTGGTTCGTGATGTGCCTGGTTTTGCCATTAGCAGGATTTCCCTAGCTTTGTGTAACGAGGCATTACGTCTGCTCGATGAAAAGGTAGCTAATGTTCATACTATTGAGGAAGCAGCTAAGAGAGCATTTTATACAAATAAAGGACCATTTGAACTGATTAATAATTTTGAGTTGCAGCAAATCCTCTCCCTGTCAGAGTTGATCAGTGCAGAAGGCGATTCTTTATATTTGCCTCCACTGGTTTTGAAGAAATACATAATGGAGGGAGAACCCTTTTTACTGGACGGGATCGTTGATTTCAACCGTTTTGGTTTAGTGATTGAACGCTTGTATGCCGCTGTTTTTAAAGCTGCCCTCAAACTGGTTGAAGATAAAATTGCTGCCAGCGTTGAAGACGTTGATCGGGGAGTCAAAATAGGGTTAAGATGGCGTTATGGTCCTTATGAGCTGATGAACAGGATAAGTATTAACGAAGCATACCGTCTTATAAAAGAAATGAGCCTGAAGAGGAATAGCTTCCAGGTGCCGGTATTACTCAAGAAGCAAAAAGAAAAAGAAATGCCCTTTGAGTTCAAGTATGTTGATCTGGAAATAAAGAAAGAGTTGGCCCTGGTTACGATCAATCGTCCCGAAGCTATGAATGCGCTCAATCGTGACATTATTGAGCAGTTGACAGGTATTGTCAACCAGGTTGAAAGCGATCCCGGTATAGAAGCCATTATTATCCAGGGGGCAGGCAAGACATTTGTTGCCGGCGCTGATATTAAATATTTTGTTGACAATGTTAAATCCGACAACGTTGCGGCCAATTATATCTTTACCAGGCTGGGACATGATCTGTTTTCTCGCCTTGAGGAGTCACAAAAGCTAACTGTGGCTATGGTTGACGGACTGACCCTGGGCAGTGGCAGTGAGCTTGCCCTAGCCTGCCAGGCAATAGTTGCCACACCGGTTAGTTCTTTTGGTTTTCCGGAAACGTCAATTGGGTTGTTTCCGGGTTTAGGTGGGATGATCAGGCTGGAGAGACATTTAGGCCGAGAACTGGCGAAATTCTTTATTTTCACCGGAAGTATGATTAGTGCTGAAGAAGCATACAACTTGGGGTTGGTTACAAAACTTGTTGAAAGGCCTAATCTTTTTGATGCGGTCCAGGAGCTGCTAGCAGAGGGAAAACCGAACAAGTTCAGGAAGAGAGAGATCCCGAAGTCTTTTGAGCAAAAGAGAGCTGTTTGTTCTGATTTGAATGTCCAACGGTTATTAAACGGCGAACTTCCCCTTGATGTGAACTCTAAACTTGCCAGGCAAACATTAAAACAAGTTGCTGTTAAAGCTCCGATTGCTTTACGCATGGCTAACGAACTGATTGACCGCCAGTCGGGTATGCCAATCGATGATGCTATTGAGCTTGAACTGGCCCGCCTTTTTGAAATATTTGCTGCACATGATACTCTGGTAGGGTTAGAATCTCAACCGGGCCAGGTGCCCCAATTCAGGGGTTATTAGTAACCATGTTTCTGGCCAGGCAATGTACTGCTTAAACTAATGAAATGTTTCACAAGGAGGTGTCACCGGATGGATAAAGGGAAAATGAGTAAGGAGGAAATCCTAGATTTTGTCGAAAAAAAGGCGGTGGAAGCACAGTTAAGGGATGATACATGTGCCAGAAGTACACTTCACGGTTTGAGTTGTTATTTTGATTGTATAACAGAGAAGATGGTTGCTGCTTCCTGGGCTTTTACCGGCGGAGTTGCTGCCAGCAGTGGATCCTGCGGTGCTTTATGCAGTTCGCTTTTTGCAATAGGTGCAAAGTATATGCCTACGGTTAAAGAGGTCGAGAATAATGTTGAAGGCACCCAGGAGAGGTTTGAATTTGCCAGGGATAAAATGTTTGCATTTCGTGATGCTTTTGCCAGGGAGTTCGGAGGTTTGACCTGTTACAAGGTTCAGGAAGGAGTCTTGGGAAGAGGATATAATTTGCTTGAAGAAAAGGAATTGGTGGAGTTTCTTAACCTGGAAGGGCATCGTGAAGAATGTGGGAAAGTAGTTGGTAAGGCGGCAAGAATGGCAGCGGAATTTATGTTGGATGATTGACAAGTGCCATGCTGTCAATTAAGCTATTGGTATATAGATATATATAAATTGCAACATAATAATTAGTTAGAATAATTGGAGGTGGATGTAAGTGTCAAAAGTTTTAAGAATTAATGCAAGAACCAGAAAAATCGATGTTGAGCAATACAAGGATGAATACAAGCTGTTGGGTGGAAGAAGTTTGATTTCTCAGGTGATGTCTGATGAAGTAAATCCGGCCTGTGATCCGCTGGGTGCTGGAAACAAGCTGATTTTCTGCACATCTTTATTTGCCGGAACACCATTATCAGCTGCGCACAGGTTATCTGTAGGTGGTAAGAGCCCATTAACCGGAGGGATTAAGGAAGCAAACTCCGGGGGAACTACTGCAACGGCAATGGCCCGTCATGGGATCAAGATGATTATAGCTGAAGACCTTCCGGATTCAGATAAATGGTCTCTGCTCAAGATTGGTGCAGATGGAACTGCCGAATTGTTACCGGCTGATGAATTTGTGGGTTTAAATACCTATGACATGGTTGACAAAATGAAAGAGCTCTACGGAGATTCAGTTGCGGTTACAGCAATCGGAACAGCCGGTGAAAGAGGTTATCGTAACTCAAGCCTGCAGTCGATTGACCATGCAACCGGTAAACCTTCCAGGGCAGCAGCACGCGGAGGCATGGGCGCTGTAATGGGTGCTAAGAAGATCAAAGCAGTTGTGATTGAGAAAAGCAATGACAGGTATGCGTTCCCCTATGCTGATAAAGAAAGATTTAATGCAGCCAGCAAAAAGTTTGCTGAAGTCCTTCGTAACAATGAAGGAATGAAGTGGCTGCATGAAGTGGGAACACCGGCAATTACCGAAATAACCAGCGGTATGTCGGTTATTCCATACCGCAATTTCAGCGGGGAAGTTAATAAAAAAGCTGCTGCAATTGGTCCGGGAGCATATATGGAAAAAATACATTCACGTGGTGGTAAAACTGGTGAAACATGCCAGGTCGGCTGTGTAATTCAGTGCTCGGGTTGCTACAACGATGCCAATGGAGAATATCTGACATCAGGATTCGAATACGAAACTGTAGCCCTCTGTGGGTCGAACCTTGATATTGACGATCTTGATGTTATTGCCAAAATGGACAGGCTTTGCGATGATATCGGCCTCGATACGATGGAAACCGGTGGTACTCTTGGCGTATGCATGGAGGCCGGAAAAATTGCCTGGGGCGATGGTGAAGCGGCAATAAAACTGGTTGAAGAAATGGGCGAAGGAACAGAATTTGGCCGCCTGCTTGGCCAGGGAACCTACGAAGCAGGTAAGTCTCTAGGGGTAAAGAGAATCCCCACGGTCAAAAGACAGTCACTATCTGCCTACGATCCGCGTAACCTGAAGGGAACCGGAGTTACATATGCTACTTCAGCCATGGGTGCCGATCATACGTCAGGGTTAACTCTGGAAGCACCGATCGATCCTCTGGCAGTAGAAGGCCAGGCCGACACTTCAAAAGCTTTGCAGCCCATGATGGCCATAGCAGACAGCATGATGTGTATCTTTAACTGGTTTTCTGCTGGTTCACCTGACACAATCCCCGAGTTGATGGCAGGAGCTTATGGTGGAGAATGGGATTTTGATAAAGTGCTAGGCCTTGGCAGGGAAGCGATATTAAGGGAAAGAGCTTTTAATGAAGCAGCCGGATTTACATCTAAAGATGATCGTTTGCCGGAATTTTTCCTTAATGAAAAATCACCGGCTTCAGGTCATGTTTTTGACGTTAAAGATGAAGAGCTCGACAACGTTTTTAAGTACTAGTAAAGCTGATGTGATGGGCACTCCTTGAGAGTGCCCTTTTTTTTATTGTTTTTATTTGTGCTGAATATGTTTATTTACAGTATTCGCTAAATCATGGATAATGTTAATAGATTTAACAATGATATACTCTCTTATGGGAGGTAGCCGATGATAAAAGTTAACTACCAGGACAGATCGTGGCAGGAGGGATTAACGGTAGATCAGCTTCTTCAGCAAATCAGGTCAGATAGTCATGAAAAGAGCATTTTTCGGGGCAGGGTCAATGTGATTCTCAACAATCAATTTATTGATTCCAGGGAATATGCCATAACGAAAATTAATGATGGCGACGAGGTGAGAATTTATCCTGCTATTGCAGGAGGATAAAAATTGAATAAGTTAAAGGAGTTATTCTGCTGGATTATTATAAAATCTACAAGCTATCAATTGTTAAAGGGAAATGCCAATGCGGTGTGATAATGGTAACAGCAAAATAAATACAGACTCCAGCGGCTGTTCTGAATGCGGTAATGAAGCGAATAGCGGCAGAATGGTTGGTGATTCATTAGCCCAGTCTGATTATAATGATCATGCCACCAGGGTTAGCCCGGGCCTGATAGAGGGCGCTGATAAGGTTACCAGGTGGACATATGAAATGAACATGTGGAAAAATCCGGTTATATTGTTTACTGCCTGGAAAGTGCTGTTGTTGGCTGCGCTGGTTCCAGCTCTGCTAATGTTTTTTTTAACTATTATTGATGGCGATGGATTAATAGACGGGTTTACTATTTTTATTTATATCTATGGTATTTGCATTGGAATTATTTCAGCCCTGCTTGTTCTGGCTTACCCGATTGTTACTTTGTTAAACGGAGGGAAATATTGTGTCGTTTTTGAAATGGATGAGCAGGGAATCAAACATATCCAGATGCAGAAACAATATGAGAAAGCCAGGGTAATCGCTGCAGTTACAGTTGCAGCAGGTATTTTAACAGGTAGCGCACAGGCAGCCGGAGCCGGTTTACTGGCCGGATCAAAACAACAATTATATAGTAAATTTGCAGATGTTAAGACACTGATTGTTGATGAAGCAAGAAATATAATTTACCTTAACGGCAGGTTTTGCAAAAACCAGGTATATGCTGAAAATGCTGATTTTGCCTATGTCCGCGACTATATTGTCAGCCGTTGCAAAAAAGCTATAATAAACATTAAGCCAACCAGGCCATGATTCTGATCATCAGACAGGGATTTTTTGAAGCCAGTTAAAGAATACTTTCCATACTTGATGGGTATGAGCTGAGAATCGGTGGTTTGCTCCTTTTATATAAGTGATTTCTTTTGATCCAGAAGCGGCTTGATATAGCAGTTCAGCATCTTTGCAGGGAACCGATTCGTCTTTCGAACCATGAATAATTAAAAAGTGGCGCGGAGAAATTGCAGCTGCATCCCTGATCAGGTCGTGCCTGTCCAGGTCTGAAAAGAAACTCCTGTTTATTTTTAAACTTTCACCTTCTCCCTTGATAACCACCTGTTCGTCATCCGGTCCCTTCAGACTGCCGATCAAGGCCTTGGTAAAAAGTTGTTTCGGCCTGGAGACAGCGGCCCAGGTACACAAGGCGGTAATATCTTTATCTTTGGATGCATATCCAATTATTGTGCTGCCTCCAAAACTTCTTCCGTTCAAAATAATCTTGTTATAACCTGCATTTCTACACCATTTGACAATGGTACCAAGATCTTCTATCTGGTTACTTAAGGTAAGTTCTTTCCAGTCACCTTCGCTGCTACCGCACCCGGAAAAATCGAAGAGTAAAGTTGAAAAACCGATACCTGAAAGATTGTCACCCATTAGCAGGGCATTTCCGCCACCTTCCTTCGAACCGGTAAAGCCGTGGCAGACTATAACAATAGCATTGGTTTTATTTTCGTTATTATTTTGTTGATCCGCATCACTGGATTTTCTTAACAGTGCATCAAGCTGTTGATTTCTGCTGTTTCTAATTTTATACCCTGTCCAATCGATAAACATTAAGATCACTCCTGTTTTGTTTTGAGCACATAGTTATTTCATCTATAATACAAAATAAAGATTATTTCTACAGGGATTTAGATATTCCCCTTTTTTTCAGTAAAACAGGTACTGTTGGGAGATTTCTTTATTTTGTTAGGCCTTTTTGTTTTATTATTAAACTTTTACAGGGTAATCCCTTTACAATATATTTAATAAATAGTATACTGATAATGTCTAAAGTATTAATACAATATACATTAGTGTGGAGGTTTACTTTGCATTTATTAATTGACAGTCGCAGTGGCGTGCCGATTTACAGGCAGCTTGTACAGCAGATTGAAAACGGCATTCTGGGGGGATTGCTCAGACCTGGTGAACAACTGCCGACAGTCCGCGAAGTTGCCCTTGATCTGACTATTAACCCAAATACAGTGGCACGTGCGTACCGGGAACTTGAACAGCAGGGGCTGCTAACAAGTTACCAGGGTCGCGGTACTTTTGTGGCATCAACTATAGTTACTACGGGCAATAAGGAAAAAGAGTTAATTATTAAAAAAGCATTAAACCAGCTGGTTAAGCAGGCCCGGCAGTTGAATATTGAAAAGAATCAATTGGTGAAACTGTTTAAAGAGGCCTTAAATGAGTGGGGTGGGGAGGTATAACCATGCAAAATTATTGCCTGAGCTTTAAAAATGTCAGTAAAAGGTTTGCAGAAAAGTTCGCACTAAAAGGGGTAACCCTGGATTTATTTTCTGGTGAAATTGTTGGCTTAATCGGGCCTAACGGTGCCGGAAAAACAACACTTATTAAGCTTATTGTGGGTTTGTTGAATCCTACTGGTGGTGCGATAAGTATTTTTTCGAAGGCTCGCGATCAGCTAACTCCTACTGACTGGAGTAAAATCGGTTATGTCTCAGACGAGCCAAACCTTTACGATTTTATGACAGTTGAAAAGATTATCAACTTTAACAGTGCTTTTTTCCCTCAATGGAACAGTGAAAAATGCAGTGAACTGAAAATGAGGTTCCTGCTTCCTCACAACGAATCGATTAAAAATTTGTCCAGGGGGATGAAAACCCAGCTGGCATTAATCCTGGCGTTATGCCAGGAACCTCAACTGTTAATACTTGATGAACCATTTAATGGTCTTGATCCATTACGGCGTATTGAATTTCTTAATATCATATTAGAGGAATTTACCAGCAGCGAGAATCGCACTGTTTTAATATCATCACATTATCTTGAAGAGCTTGAACGAATTTGTGATCGGGTAGCCTTTCTTCAGGAAGGTGAGTTAAAGCGGGTTGTTAAAATGGAGCAGCTCAGGGTGGAGGAAAAAACAATTCGTGTTGTTTTTCAGAAACAGCCGCCTCAGTTGCTTCTGTCTATGCAGGGTATAAAAGAAATTAAAAAAGAGGGACAGTCCGGTTACCTGATTACCGTTGATAATAACTTTAATGAAATATACGAGGCCTGCAATGCTTTTCCTCATTATGTGCTTGAGATATATCACCGCAAAATTGAAGATATGTTTCATGATTACAGTTAAGAGAGGCGATTATTATGGTGGTTAAAAACCTGATTTATAAAGAATTGTTCCAGCTACGATGGATTCTTTTAATTGGTTTGCTGTTTAATGTTGGGACGGCAGTTATCATTGTTGCTACTTTTCATTACCTGTCCGGACTGGTTACAGAAATACCGGGAGATATAGTAGAAATGCTGGCCCAGTATGATATTACACGAGATTTACTTTTAATATTTGAAGATTATACTGTCTATGTCTGGTCACAGTGGCATGCAAAAAACCTTTTTCAGATTGGTGCATTAATTGTAATCATTACTACATCTACGCAGTTTGCAGGTGAAGCCAGCAAGGGAACAATCAGTTTTTATCTAACTCGTCCGGTAAACCGCATACTGGGTTTTTCAGCGAAGGCGGCTGCAGGCTTTATACTGGTTGCCATCATGGTTATTTCCGGTATTGCTGTAACCTGGATTATATCGCTAACAGTGGGATTAGAGGCCGCCTGGGGCTATTTGTTTTCCGCTACATTGCTCAGTTTTTCCTGGCTTTTTGTTTACTATCTTCTTGGTTGTGTGGTTTCTATTTTAAACCGCGAACCGATTATGGCAGGTGTAGTGACAGGTTTGGTCGGCATCGCATTGTCAATCCCTGGATTTTTTGCTTCCACGCGCTACCTGTCATTATTTTATCAAATGCGGGCTACTGATTATATAATCCTGAATGGTTCTTTTTGGCCAAACCTGGGAGTAAGTCTTGTCGTGAATGTCCTTATCTTTATTATCGCTTACAGGGTATTCAGGATTAAGGATTTCTAGCTATTTAACAAGTAAAAACCAGATTGGAGGAAAGAAAATGTTAATGACTACAACAGATTTGAAAGTTGAGTATGAAGTGCTGGGGATTGTCCGTGGAAACCGGGTAAAAGCAGCGCATATTGGCAGGGACATCCTTGCAGCTTTAAAGAACCTGGTAGGTGGAGAAGTGAGAGAATATGCAGACCTTCTGACCAGTGTTCGTGATGCTGCCGTGGACGATATGGTCAATGAAGCAAAAAATATGAATGCCAATGCCATTATCGGTATCCGGTTTGCTTCATCACAGATTGCATCAGGTATGGCAGAAATTCTTGTTTATGGTACTGCAGTAAGAATATAAGGGTTAAAGTAATAATTATTGGCGCTGACGAAAACCAGAAGCGTCAATATTTTTTTTATCCATTCATGTGTTATCACGAATGAATCAGCTATATCGATGATTAGTATCAATGGTAGTAAATGGTTCCAACTTGAACAGAATCTTAACCAGCCCAGGATCAAACTGACTTCCGGCACATCTTAAAAATTCAGCAGCAACTTCAGTAGATCCCATCGCTTTTTTATAGGGACGGCCGTTAGCCATAACCTCAAAAGCATCAGCAATAGCAGTTATCCTGGCCAGGAGGGGAATTTCAGTGCCTTTTAAACCCCGCGGGTAACCATTTCCATCCCAGCGTTCATGGTGTGCGAGAATATCATCTGCAACATGAGCAAACTCCTCTGTTGCCCTGGCAATACGGAAACCTATTTCCGGGTGCTTTTTTATTTCTTTCCATTCATCATCGTTTAACGGGTTTCTGCTGCTGAGTATTTTTTCGGAAACATTAATTTTACCGATATCGTGCAGGGTAATCAGCAGGTGGAGCCGGTTCATTTCAGCATCAGGCAGACCGATTTCTTCGCCCATTCTATGGGCGATATCCTGCATGCGCCTGGTATGTGTTTCTGTCTCAAAGCTTTTTGCTTCCAGGGTTTTCAGGAATGCTTTTAAGACTGTGTTCTTGGTACTGCGACTTTCGGTAAGTTTTTGCTTGTACATATTGTTTTCAGCATTGCGTATTGTTTCAATCAGTTTTTCAGTATCATTTTCCCTGCAGGCAACACCGAGAGCTATTGTCATTGGTATTTCCTCAACAGCTACTTCACTGAAGCTTGAAGATATACGTTTGCATACAAGCCAGGCATCATCGGCAGAAGTTCCTGGCAGGAGAATTACAAACTCATCGCCTCCCCAACGGGCGATTATATCTTTATGACGGCAGTTGTTTTTAAGGATGCGTGCCGCCTCTTTAAGCATCTCATCACCATGGCCGTGGCCGTAAGTATCATTAACAAGTTTCAGGCCGTTTAAATCAGCCATAATTACACTTACTGGGAATATCTTTTCTGATTCAATTCTTCCGGCTTCCTCATCAAGGTAATTACGGTTATAGAGTCCGGTCAGGTTGTCGTGATGACTTACATATAGTATTTTTTCTTCATTAATTTTTCGTTCTGTTATATCGGAGTGGGTTCCTACCATCAGCAGGGGTTTACCCTCAGGAGTATAGGTCATAATTTTCCCCCTGTCATGGACCCAGATCCAATGGCCTTTTTTATGTTTCATCCGGCATTCCATATCATAAAAAGGTAGATCGCCGGCAATATGTTTTTCGATTAACTTGTATGATTTTTTTAAATCATCTGGATGGGCCAGTGAATCGAATACCCTGTTTTTTATTTCCTCTAACTCAGTCAGTGTATAGCCGACTATGGCGGCCCAGGTTTGGTTGTAAACCGCTTCTCCGGTTTGCAGGTTAAATTCCCAGGTGCCAACGTGCGAGCCTTCTATAATACTTTGCAGGCGCCATTTTTGAGCCTGGATCTTATGTTCATTTTCTTTTTGAGCAGTTATATCTGAATAAATACCATAGGCACCTATTATTTTTTTATCAACTATGATTGGGATACCTTTTATCAAGACATGTAACGGTTGGCCGCTCTTAGTATACCTGATGCCTTCCTGGTGAATATTTTCTCCGTTAATTACTTTTTCAGTCATGCTACGGTCGGAGGAGTGGCTCTTTCCTTTATCCATTACATCATCAAGAGGAAGTCCCCGAATCTCTTTGAGGTTGTAGCTAAATAGATCGGCAAAAGCCTTGTTAATATCTACTATTCTGTATTCTGAATCCATCCGGGCGATTGCGTCCAGGGAATTGTTAAATAGTGCTTCCAGAAAAATGTTGCGGTCCAGATCGTATTTCTTATTCATGTAGACCTCCGTAGCAGCATCTTTTAAAATAATAACATTTTAAAATGCTGCAGGCAAAGTTTATGATCATTATTGAGAAGGGTTTTAAAGGATTTTGTAGAAATATTTTCTAAAGAAATTAATTTTCTGTAAAAAAATGATATAGAATAGCGCAGAATTTTAACGGGGGAGGATCAGATGAATAAAGAAAGTATAAATTACCCGGATGGCAGTAAGTATAAAGGTGAAACCTGGGAAGGAAAGAGGCATGGCCAGGGGGCTTGGTTGCGTCCTGATGGAACCAGGTATGTAGGTGACTGGAAAAATGATCGGCCTGACGGTCAGGGAACGATATCCTGGCCTGATGGAAAAAAGTATGTCGGTCAGTGGAAAAACGGCAAAAGGCATGGTCAGGGCGCAGAGATTTACCCAGACGGCAAAATGATTGAAGGCGAATGGGAAGCTGGATCATTAGTCCGTGAAATGACCTCGGATAGTCAGCCGGTATTTGATAAGAGATTAAAGAGCCAGCCCGGTTCGCGGAGTGAAACAAGAAGTAATCTTCAGGCTGAAGGGAAAAACTTTTTTGCTTCGCTGTTTGACATTAGCATGAAAGAAATGGTTACTCCGAAAATTATTCGGGTTATCTATGTGATCGGAATTATCTTAATCGGGTTGGGTGCATTGGGGGCTATTCTTTCTGCAATACTTGCAGTCGGCACGGCAGGAGTGGGAGCCTTGCTCGCAGCTATTATTGCAGCTCCGCTTGCAGCCTTGCTTGGTATTATATTCCTGCGTATTTACCTGGAGATAATCATCCTGCTTTTTAACATATACGATCAGCTGAAAGATATAAAAACATATTTGCTAAAAAAATAGAAGCAATCCTGAAACGGCAAAGGATTTGAGATAATGAGAGAGGTAATAACCCCACGGGCCAGGGTTCGGGCAGCGTTGGAACATACAGAAGCGGATAAGGTGCCAATAGATTTTAGCGCTACCCACAACAGCGGGATTAATGTTATTGCCTATAATGCTTTGAAAAAGCAGCTTGGAATAGACAGCATTACTTACATGCGTGATCCTATCCCGATGCTGGCTTCGCCGGACTTAGAAGATAATATGTCAGTTCTTCGGTTAATGGGTGGCGATCTGCTGCCCCTGCCTCGTCACATGGTTTATGGTGTTCCGGCAGATAATTGGCAGACATGGACATTAAAAGATGGTTCAACCTGCCAGGTTCCCGGGGGATTTCAACCTGTTGTTAACGCTGAAGGTACCCAGGAAATGGTTCTCTTGAATGGGTTGGCCGTGTTATCTATGCCGAAGCGGGGGCACCATTTTAACCTGACCAGCCGGCCCCTCGGAACTATTGAGAAATTATCCCAGCTTGAAGAAATAATCCCTTTACTCCGGCAGAGTGGAGCCTTTTCTATCAGCGATGAAGAGCTGCTGATATTGGGAAAAAGAGCCAGGACTTTATATGACCAGACAGATTATGCCCTGGTTGGAACAGGGGGTCCCCTGTTTTTTTCACTTTATCAGGTTGGGCAGGAGTTGTTTGGTTATGAAAAGTTTTTTACTTTACTTGCATCCGAACCTGATTTAATGCTTTGCTGGTTTGATTTTTTGGCCACTGCCTGCATTGATCGGCTTGGTAAGTATTTGGCAGTTCTTGGTCCGTATCTTGATGTAATAATGATGGGAGATGATTATGGTTTCCAAAATATGCTGCAAATATCTCCCCAGATGTTTCGGAAAATGATCAAACCTTACCTGGAGAAAGTTTGCCGGGCGGTTAAAGGTTTTTCTCCCCATACAAAAATTCTTTTACATTCCTGCGGAGCAGTCAGTCCGATAATCCCGGATTTTATTGATTCTGGAATTGATGCGCTAAATCCGGTTCAGATTACAGCATCGGGCATGGATCCAACCTGGCTAAAGAAAGAGTTTGGGCGTGAAATAGCCTTTTGGGGAGGGGGAGTGCGAACGCAGAGCACGCTTGTGCGGGGCTCTGTTACCGAGGTTACAGCCGAAGTAAAAGAGTTAATGGAAATATTTAAACCGGGGGGCGGCTATATATTTTGCCCTATTCATGATTTACAGGAGGAAGTTCCCCCGGAAAAAATCATGGCTATATACGAAACTGCGAAAAAATATGCCTGGTACTAAACTGCAGCATTTTTAAAAAGATACCACCATTTTGATCTGTCCCTCATGGGTTTCCTTAAAAGCTTCACCTGCTTTTTCGATCGGTATCAGGGATGTTATAAGCGGTGATAGGTCGATCGATTGGTTGACAATCAATTTCACTGCTTCTTTGAACTCAGAGGAAGTTTTTCCGAATGAAGTAATTATATCAACTTCATGGGTTACCATACTTAAAAAATTCATTTCAACCGTTTGTGAGCATATACCGGTTACTACTATATTTGATCCGGCGGTGCCCAGGTTACAGGCTTCCTGAATTGTCTCCGCTCTGCCCGCACATTCAAAAATTATCCTGGATCTTTCACTGCCTGTTAACTGTTCAATAGCCTGACCAGTTGGCATATTCCCTGGATCGAAAGTTGCGGTTGCTCCCAATGATTCTGCCAAAGATCGACGTTTATGATCAGGCTCTATTACATACACAGTTTTTATAGTATGATGTTTTAAAAGTAAGAGAATAATCAGGCCGATTGTGCCGGCGCCCAGTATAATGATCGGAGTGTTTTTTTCAATTTGTACCCTGTTTAGCGCATGCAGTCCAACACTTAAAGGTTCCGCAAGGGCAGCCTGGGTTAAAATATTTCGATTACCTAAACTAACCAGGTTTTTGTCAGGTATAATTACGTACTCTGCCATGGCGCCGTTTTCAGTTATACCCAGCCTGCGCATGTTACGGCAGAGATTATCCCGGTTAGATTTGCAAGAAGGGCAAGACCCGCAGGAGATTATGTTATTGGCAGTAACATAATCCCCTGCTTTCCATTGCTTACATTCAGGGTCTGTAGAATGAATAATCCCGGAAAATTCATGACCAATTGTTAAATATTTATCCAGATAACCGCTTTTATAGGCGTGTAGATCAGAACCGCATATACCACAGTATTTGATTTTGACCAGGACTTCTCCCCTTCCCGGATTTGGCCGGGGTTTATCAACTACCTGCACACTGCCGGGACGGCTTATGACTAACGCTTTCAAATTGAATTCACCTGTTCCGTATAATTTAGAATGTACGCGGGCCGATAAATCGGAATACTTTTAAGAGAATGAAAGCCAGCAACATTGCACCTGCATAGATCACAACCACGGCCTGCACGCTCCAACCCCACCAAATAGGGGCATGCATTAAAAGCATGTAACTCAAGACAAAAGGCGAAGCAAAGAGAGCCTGTATGCCAAGTTCCAGGCCAACCGGGGTATCAAATTCAGGGTCGGCAATTCTCAATAACAATAATCCCACAGAAGCTGTACCTGTTGTAATGCCATATAGACCCATCGTTCGTTCGAAGCTGTATGACCAGACCCGCCGACCTAAATAAAAGACAGCCATGGTTGTCAATATTCCACTGGCCAGGCCGATTACAAGTATTGGAATAATATACTCCCATACTACAACAACCTGGATGGCCATTATGGTAGATATAATTAAAAAGTCAACAGACCATCCGGTGATTCGGCGCTGCACTCCGGGATCAAGCAGGTGACCAAGACCGATTCTTTTGATTAGAGTTTTAATCAAAAGGGCAACAATTATCCCAAAGAAAAAGAAGAAGGCCCAAAGACTTTTCGCCACATCTTCTGATATGAGTTTTCCAATTGCCAGCATTAGAAGAAAAGTAATAATATAAACAAGACCAACTAGCGCAGCGTGGAATGCCAGGGTGTCAACATTGCCCGAGTAGGTTGTTAATCCTCCGGCAGGTTCCTTCTTGCTATCCCTCTGTAGAATCCCTTTCAGAATATCCCTGGAAAGGCTTTTTGACGTCTGGGAAGAATATCCCTTGCGAATACCCCAGTTAACCAGTGGGACACCGACAAAAAACGCAAAGGCAAAGCCAAAAACTGCAAATGAAAGTCCCAGGGTAGCAGCATGCTCAAATCCAAACTCTTCCCACACCTTGCCTACCGATAGGGCCTGGCCCGGGCCCTGGGTGAAGCCTAATGGGGATAAAAACCCGAAAACCGGGTTCAGGTTATAGCCGCTTGCATTAAACAGAAAAACACATATAGCACCGATAATACCCTGCATAGCCATGATAACTCCACTGGCCAGTCCTATCCACAGTGCTCCTTTAACCGGAGATATTACCTTGTTAAATTTGTTATGATTAAAATCAGTGGTCAGACCCAGTGAGATAAAGGAGATTATAAAAAGATGGTAAGCAAAAGTTTCCAGTAAATCTGTTGAAATGTTAATAATGCCCAGGCTAAGTAAAAGTAGACCTATAGTTCCGCCTATAAAACAGCTGGGAAGAAGGAAGCTTTGAAAAATTTTAATGGAAGACCTGAGTAGCATGCCGAGTAAAAGCATTACAGCCATCATACCAAAAGCCAGAACAGGATCAAAGGGAAATGGTGTATCCATTTGGTCATCTCCTCTGAATAATATTATACTTTCTGGACAATGTATTCATACCAGGGTTGTCGGGTTGGGAGTATGAATATTACAATAAAGAAGAGAGAAAGGCTCAGCTTAGTCGATTCTATAATAGCTTATTTCCCGACTATCAGTGTTATTCATATTTGACAGTATTCTTAAAATACCTGCCTGCTGTTATCGTGAGGCTAAATCTCTGATTGGTCTTCATATATTACAGAATAAATTTCAGGATACTGTTAATGCTAAAGGGACAAGGTTCATTACAGGGATTAAGTAAATTGTGTCAAATATAAACTGCAAATCAATCATGTTTTTCCAGCCGGGGAGGCGTTTGTAATTATGCTTGATCACAGGGCTGAAATATTTATTCATGTGGCACGCTGCCTGAGTATTTCACAGGCGGCGAGAGACCTTTATATTACCCAACCATCTGTTACAGCAGCAATTCAAAAACTGGAAGAGCATTACTCGGTCAGATTATTTCATCGCAAGTCCCGTGGCCTGGAATTAACTGCAGCAGGGAATTTGTTGTACCATCACCTCCGTGAGTTGAAAGACAAGGCTGTTCATCTCGATAATGATATGATGGGTCTTAAAAGCGAAACCCATGGACGCCTGTTAATTGGCTCCAGCCCAACCTTCGGTGACTATATTTTGCCGCATCTGCTGGGAAAATTTAATGAAAAATATCCCGGAATTACTTATAAACTACACAGCGGAGTTAACCGGCAAATATACTCCCGTCTGCAGGAAGGCAGAATCGAAGTAGCGTTTATGGTTGGAAGCCTACCTGGAAAACGTTTAAAAGCCCATAAAATTCTTGAAGATGAAATGGTGTTAATAATACCTCCTCAACACGAATTAAGCAGAAAATCGGTTATTACAGGTAAAGAGATTAAAACCCTTCCCCTGATTATGCGGGAACCCGGATCAGGCAGCCGTAAGGATATGGATGAAGCTTTAAATAGCCTTGGTATAGATCCGGTTAAACTGAATGTAGTAGCTGAATTTGAAAGCCCTGAAGCAATTAAAAGTGCTGTTGAATCTAACCTTGGTGTTGCTTTGATGTCCCGCTGGGCTGTAACCAAAGAAGTGCAGCTAAAAACAATCAGTATATTAAATTTAGATGGTTTCAAAATCAGCCGTGATATCTATGTTGCCAGCCTCTCTGATATCCAGCTAACCTCAACAGCTTCAAGGTTAATTGATATGGCAGTCAACCTAAAGTCACTAATTAATATACAGGCCTTACTGTAGCATTACCCAATCCATGACCACCTGTCAGGTTAATTACTTCTCCGGTTAAATAATCTGAATCCGAGGTTGCAAAAAAGGCTACAGCTGATGCAACATCTTCCGGCCTGCCCAGGCGGCCAAGTGGTGTGGCAGCAGAAATTTCTTTTCGAAGATCATCAACAGTTAAACCTTTAGCACGGGCTTCCATTTCCAAACCCCACTGTTTCAATTCTGTGTCTATATCACCGGGGCAGAGGGCGTTTACGCAAATATTAAAGGGGGCAAGTTCTACAGCCATCGAATAGGTTAAGCCCAGAACTCCTGCTTTTGCTGCGCTATAGGCATGCATCCAGATGGCACCGCGTCGGGCTGCCCGGGAAGATATATTAATAATTTTTCCTCCTCCTTTCTCAATCATCAGGGGAACAACTTCACGGCAGCATAAAAAAGTAGCTGTCAGATTAATGGCGACTGTTTTTTCCCATGTTTCCACAGTAAACTGGGCCAGTGGTGCCGGCCCCGGTGAACCTCCTGCGTTATTCACCAGGATATCAATGCCCCCGTACTCTTCTTTTGCTCTATTAATTAGTTGCGTAACAGATTTTTCACTGGTTAAATCAGCAAATACAGGTAGAACAGAAACGTTGTTATTTGTTATAAGATCAACAACATCATTTAGTTCACTACTTTCCAGGTCGGTTATAATAATGGAAGCACCTTCACTGGCCAACCGGATGGCACAGCTTGCGCCTATCCCTTTTACCCGGCCGGCCCCGGTAACCATGGCTACTTTTCCTTCAAGTCTTTTCATATAAACTAATCCCTCCTGAGGGTATCTGGTTTTGATCTGTATCAGGCAATACAGCAGTTAATCAATTAATCTTCCACGGCAGATCCATACCGGAAAAGCCGGTTTCAGGATTGGTCCTAACATTAATCAGGGCTGGTTTGCCGCAGGATAAGGCTTTTTCAAAAGCAGGCTTTAAATCAGTTATGTTTTCTATATATACTCCAAACCCGCCCATTGTTTCGGCAATTTGATCATAACGGGTTAACTTTAGTTCCACACCTATAGTGTGTCCGAAATCGCGGCGTTGTCCGCGGCGAATCTGCCCCCAGCCACTGTCGTTGGAAATAATAACTATTATTGGTATGTTGTGTCTGACTGCTGTGTTGAACTCCATGGCACTGAAACCAAACGAGCCATCACCGGTAAGCAGAACAACAGGTTTTTCAGGGCAGGCTATCTTGCCGGCCAGGGCAAATGGCAGTCCGACCCCAAGATGACCGAAAGCACCGATCCAGATCAGGGAAGATGGAGATAAAGCTTTTAAGGTTAATACGGCAAAGCCGGCGATATCTCCCCCGTCTACAACCAGCGAAGCATCTTCAGGCATTATCTCACCTATTTCCCTGCACAGGTGAACAGGATGAATTAATTCTGCATTGGGATCAGTATTTTGAAAAGCTGAATCTCTTGCTGCGTTCTTCATGATCTGGATAGTCTCCTGCCAGTTAGTTTCTATGTTCATTCGGCAATCCTGCAGATATTCTTTTAGCTGCTTGAGAACAGCTTTTATGTCGCCGATCAAACCAATATCTGCAGGACGGTTTTGTCCAATCTCTGAAGCTTCAATATCGACATGAATTGTTTTAGTTGACATTTTTATGAGAGGGGGGCGGCCATATCCGACAGTCCAATCGAGACGAGTACCCAGTATAAGCACAACATCTGCCTGCATCAATCCGATAGGGAAAAATCCGCCGGCCAGGGAGTGATTTTCGGGAAAACAACCTCGGCCCATATTGCGTGTATACACTGGTATCCCGGTTAGCTGGGCGAATTCAAGTAGCTCTTCTGCAGCACCGGACCAAAAAACCCCGCTTCCGGCCAGGATAACAGGATTTTTTGCCCCAGAGAGCAGGGATGCTGCCAGTTTTACCTGCTCAATATCTGCGTATGGTCTTGCTTTACAGTAATAGTATGAGGGAAACCGGACTTTGGCAGACCCGAGTTTGGCCCAAACAATGTCGACGGGTATTTCCAGGAATACCGGACCCGGCCTCCCGGAGAGAGCCTGTCTGAATGCAGAAGCCACATATTCGGGGATTCTTTCAACCTGGTAAACCTGGCGTGACCATTTTGTCAGTGGTCTCATCAACTCCAGTTGATCTATATCCTGCATAGCGCCAATGTCGCGGCGGGCTAAAGAACTGCGTCCCCCGATTACCACCAGCGGAACCCCGCTCTGTGCTGCCACTGCGACCCCGGGCAGGGCATTGACTACTCCCGGTCCGGCAGTAACGACGGCGACTCCGGGTTTCCCTGTGAAACGTGCCCAGCCCTCGGCCATATTTACTGCAGCCTGTTCATGGTGAGTATCAATTATACGAATATTTTCATTTCGGCAACCATTAAATATTGGGTTTATATGTCCACCACTAAGGGCAAAGATTGATTCAACACCTTCATTTTTTAGCGCTTTCGCAACCAGATCTCCGCCGAGCAGCTCTCCCAATTCATCCATCAGATAACCTCCCTTGCTTATATTTAGTTTATCCTTATGCATTATTCAATTCTATATACTCTATCCCTCCTTCGTGTATCCCAGGTTGTTTTACCAAACCAGGGGAGCAAAAACCAGGAAGACAAAAGTTATGCAAAAAGGTATTACCAGGGTTAGCAGGAGGCCGGGTTTGGCAAAATCCCGGATTGTAAAATAACCGGCAGAGTATGGAATAACATTTGTCGGACTTGAGGTAACCAGGATAAAGGCCATTGAAGTAGCTATGGCAACAGGGCCGGCCAAATACCAGGGGTTCATCTGCATCGAGACGGCGAAGGCAATCATCATCGGTATAAGGATCACTCCGGTAACCGTATTGCTGGAGAACAGCACCTTGAGCAGTTCAACAATCAATACGGCCATAAATATCCTTAAAGCAATACCCAGGCTTCCAATTGGGGCAAAAGCCAGCATAGCCAGCCACTTTGCAGCGCCGGTTTCAAAAACAATCATTCCAAGGGATAAACCTGCTGCTATAAGAACTATACCTCCCCAGTCAATATCATGTTGAGCTTCTTTCCATGAAAGGATGTTGATCCCGGGTAAAAAGAAAGCTGCTCCTGATGCAACAGCAATTATTTCGATCGGAATTGAGAGACCAGTAATATGATTAATCATTGGTTCGGCAAGCCAGAAGAACACGGTTACGGCGAAAATCACCAGAGCCTTTATCTCAACAATATTTAATTTTTTCGTGTTTTTACCTGCCTTAGTCATAAAGTCATATCTATTGTCCTGAAGTGCTTCCGGTGGATAAATACGGGTGAGAATGATATAGGCGAGGGGCAAAATAATCATTGCCGCAGGAACTCCGACCACCATCCAGGTTACAAAGTTGATAGGAATACCGGCTAATTCCCGGAGATAACCGAGGGCTACTATGTTAGCTCCGTTTCCAACAGGAGTTGATATTCCTCCAATGGCTGAGCCCCAGGCAACAGCGATCAACAGGGCTCTTCCAAAGTTGCTTTCACCCGGTTTTCGGCCAGCCTTTTTCAGGATAGTGGTAGCAATCGGCAGTAGAATCGCGGCAACAGACATGTTAACTATCCACATTGAAAGAAAAGCAGCCAGGGCCATAAAGGTAAAGATTATTTTGCGGGGGTTAAGCCCGACTCTGCTGATAATTAAATGTGTTACACGGTCGGCAAGGCCGGATCGGGTTAATCCGGATGACAGGGTAAGGACACCGATGAAGAAAAATGTTACAGAACTGCCAAACCCATAGCTGACGATTTCAGTAAGTGATCCGATCCTGAAAAAAAAAGTAAGTAATAAACCAACCAGGGCGGTAATAGGGAAAGGCATTGCTTCAGTCAGCCATAAGATGATTACAAAACAGAGGATAGCTAACGAGGTTTTCCCTTCGGGGGTTAATTCCAGGAGCCCCTCGGGTGTTGGCAAAGGTCCGGGGAGAGGCAAAAAGTAAATGATCACAAGAATAATCACGGCAGCGATTAAAGAGAAATACTTGCTTTTTGCTGGTCTGTCTCTGGAAATAGGTGTGTTTGCTGTCTCTTGCATCAATGAACACTCCCCGATTATTGCTGCTTAAATTATATATTGTTTTTTACAGGTATAATAATTGTTTATAGCTATAGTTCTATTTGTTCGGGCTATAGCTGGTTACCCTGAATGATTATTGTTTCTGAAGGGTGGGCGGGGACCGAAATACTGGTAATACTGTACCTTTATATTTCCGTGATACAGTTTACGCTTTTTTGATGCTTTTCTACCAAAAAGTTTTTCAAAGGATTCATTTGCCGTTAAAAAATAATACGACCAGGTATCGAGTTTTTGCAGGACTTTCGCCATTTCCTGATATAACTCTTCAACCTGTTCAGGGTTACCCAGCCTTTCACCATATGGTGGATTACAGATGATTTTGCCATATTTTTTCTTTGAACTAAGTTTATTAAAAGGTCTGGCCTGAAAGTGAATAAATTCTTCTACGCCGGCAGCAATTGCATTATAGCGGGCAGTATCGACGACTCTGCTGTCAATATCAGTGCCGGTGATATCAAGAGGAAGGCTGTAATTGGCCCTGTCGTGTGATTCCCTGCGTGCTTCATGCCAGCATTCCCTGGGGATGAAGGGCCATTTTTCTGAAGCAAATGTTCGATTCATTCCCGGGGCGATGTTTTGGCCGATCAAAGCTGCCTCAATTGGAATAGTACCCGATCCGCAAAAAGGATCTACCAGGGTTGTCCCAGGCTGCCAGCGGGAAAGCATGATCATTGCTGCAGCCAGTGTTTCTCTTAAGGGCGCTTCGCTTGCCCTGGTCCGATAACCTCGTTTGTGTAAACCTGCTCCGCTGGTGTCGATAGTAAGGGTGGCGATATCTTTAAGCAGCGATACTTCTATTTTAAACTGGGGACCGGTTTCTTTAAACCACTCGGTTTGATATTTTTTTTTCATGCTTTCCACGACTGCTTTTTTGACGATAGCCTGGCAGTCGGAGATGCTGAACAAGGTTGATTGCACAGATTTTCCATCAACAGGAAAAGCTGCATCCTGTGGGATTAGATCAGCCCACGGCAAGGCTTTGGTTTTTTCAAAGAGCTCATCAAAGCTGGTTGCTTTGAACTCTCCCAGGCGCAGGCGAACCCTGTCAGCTGTGCGCAGCCAGAGATTGGTCCTGCAGATGGCTTTTTCATCAGCGCTGAAAATAACCCGTCCGTTTTCCACTTTTTGGTTTTCATACCCAAGTTCTTTTAATTCCGCAGACACCAATGCTTCCAGACCAAAAGTAGCCGTAGCGATTAAATCAAGTTTTGACATAAAAACTCCTTTGCCGGATTACAGGTTTTTACCTGTATCGAAATAGATCCTTTATTACCAGCGGGCATGGTGGTCTTCTGCCCATCCAATCAGGTTTTCGACTGGATATTTTTCTCCTTTTTCGTCTTTAACTGATCCGGAAAAGCGGCCGATCATCTGGTGGACTTCAGAACCGAGAAAAAGGACGTTTGTTTTTGCTACTCTTTCGAAAAAAGGTTCAAAGCTCAAGTTGATCGAATCGGTAATAGTACTGGTTATGTGCCAGGTTTTCATAAAATCATCTCTGTCATATTCAAAACAAAGATCTTCGCTGATTTTACTCAGCCTGCCATCAATACATAAACCGTTTTCATTCATTCCGGTTCTATCGGTCCAGCCTGCACCGAGGTTGAGGCCGATTGTCCGGTTGTTGCTCACTCCCGACGCGGATGCCCAGTTCCAGAAGCTAGAAAAAGGCCACTTGCCTCGCCCCAGGTCGAGGCAGGCGAAACCGTGCTCTGCGTTAAATATTTTGTCACCAAGAACTACAGAGCCTGATGTAGGCAAGGTGTTTTGTTTGGAGGTGAACTGAAAACGTTTGTTACTCCAGGGGATTACGACATTAAGAGTTTCATGTCCCCCTGGTTTATTTGCTACCAGTTCTGCATTAAGGGGTTTTCCCCCAAAAACAGGTGCTTCTACCTTAAGATAGGTGAGGCTGTCTTTTGATTTCATACTGAGCATTAAACGTGGATCTTTGAAAATAGCATCATCATCTGCATGATCTCCCAAGTCACATCCTTTGCCAAAAAGGCGGCTTACGGTTAACTCATGAAAATCTTTTGTTTTAAAATCAAGGAAGTAGATGAATGCCAGACCCAGGTAATCGATATTGGATAGAGTAAGAGAAAATAGAAATTTATCAGTAGTTACACACCAGTAGTTCCATCTTTTTTTGCGGAAAAGACTGCCTGATAGATTACAGTTGTGCAGGGGTGAACGCGACCAGCCGATTGCTTTTTTATTAAGGGTTCCATCTGGAAGGCAGAGGTTAACTGGTTCATTTAGTTCTGGTTCATTATATTGTTTATTAGCCATGGTCGGAAATACCTCCCGGTATCAAGATATTCGCTGCAATGCTCGCATGGGGTTAAGAGCAGCATGGTCAGCTTCAAGGCAATTATTAGTTCTTCACGTTTGTTATTAACGGCTTCACTTTTTTATTCTGTTTTATCAACTAAGCTGTTTTGAACTGTTTATTGTTTCATTAATTTTAACATAAATATGAAAGGAGGATGATAGATAAGTATAGTTATCAATAACTGTAATATTCAAACTATGCCTTGACGTTTAATAACGCATAATGATATTGTTGATTTACCTTTTAGCTTCTTTAGTTTAACGAGGAATAACTATCCGGTGAGGTGTAAAAAATTGGATGAAAAAAAGGGTATATTACTGGAAAGCGGTACCAATGAGCTTGAAGTTTTGGAGTTTAAAATAGGTGAAGAAAGCTTCGGCATAAATGTAATGAAGGTCAGGGAGGTATTAACCTTACAACCGCTGACAGCTCTGCCGGATAGCCATGAACTTACTGATGGTATGATTAGGATCCGAGGTGATGCCATTATCCAGATTAACCTGGTAAAATATCTAAGCCAGGTTGAGACAGACAAGGATAAACTGATTATAACCGAGTTTAATCAGAAGAAACTTGCCTTCAGGGTTTCAGATGTATCAAAAATTGATCGCATGTCCTGGGCAGAGATTGATACGATTAAAGGGTTAAACACGGAAGTGCCGGTAATTGGGGTTGTTAAATACAATGACAGGCTGGTTATGATTTTAGACTTTGAAAATATTGTTGCGTTTGTTATGCCCAATGAAGCTGATATTAATTATGAAGAAATAGAAAAGCTGGCCAATGCCCGGATTGCCATCGCTGATGATTCAAACTTTATCCTGGAAATGGTTAAAAATTTCCTGAGCAAAGGCGGATATGAAAATATATCAAGTTTTCCCGATGGGCAGGAAGCTTTAGACTACCTTATCAATAACCCAGACAGCACAGATGTTCTGATTACAGATATAGAAATGCCAAAAATGGACGGTCTGACCCTGTGCAAAAAAATTAAGGACAATAAATCAACTGCACATATTAAGGTTATGTTGTACAGCTCCCTGATTACCGATGATATTAAGCATAAGGGTGCATCTGTCGGTGCCGATTACCAGGTTAATAAACCCCAGTTCGAAAGCATACTCAGGCATCTCGGGACTTTAAGTATAAGTAAGTAATAAATAGTTCTATTCTTTTAATAACCGATCGTTGATAGTGAAGGCAAGGTTAAAGCGCCGCTATTAACCTGCTGATTGCTCCTTCGATGTCTGTCTTCAGATGGTAACGGATTACTTTTCGTCCGGCATCAATAAGCGCCTGGCGATCGCCAAGAGCCTGGGCTGCTAGCAGAACGGCAAAACTTATAGAACTATTGTTGTCCCCAGCCTGTTCAGGAATGGGCAGATCTGTCTGCGGGTTTGCAGTTAGCTGAATGAAAAGACCTTTACCAGCATCACCTTTGTGCATCTGCCCTGTTGAGTGCAGAAAGCGGGGCCCATAGCCGACTGTTACCGCTACACGATACTGCTGCTGAAGTTTTCTGCGCAGCTGCTTAAGAGCCCGGTCTGTTTCGGGCGCTGAGGGTAAATAAGCCTGGATGGCGATGTAACTGCGCATTTGTTCCCCGGTTTCAAGCTGCTTGAGAAAGAATTGCCAGGTTTCTTCCAGGCTCGCTGCATGAAAATTGCTGTAAACCTCGATTTCTCCGCTGTCATAGTCAGCATTCGAATCGGGAAGCTTGCCTGTTTCTCCGTACGTGGCTATAAAGCTTCGGGCCTGTATTTTAGCGGCTTCCACGTTTGGTTGATCAAAAGGATTAATGCCGATAGCCCAGCCGGAGACGGCAGTGGCATACATCCAGCGGTACATTTCGCCGCCTAAAGCGTATAGATTATTTAGTTGCAGCTCAACAACAGGGTGACCTGCTTCGATCAGTGCTTCGACATTATTCTGGCTGCTATTGTCTTCAGGCAACCTGAAGTTAATAAAAAGACGGTCATTTTGGTAAAGGTCCGGCAGGCTGACAGGTTCGCCATCTACGGGTATAATGCCCCGGCCCTCTTTTCCGGTGCTCTCGGCAATCAACTGTTCCAGCCAGGCTCCAAATGCTCTAAGTTCGGGAGAAAAACAGAAAGTAAGCTTATCTTTCCCCAGCTTGGCACAGGCTCCCATAACTACACCCAACCAGGCAGGGCTGTTGAAATCCGGGGAAATATTATTGATTGTTGCCTTTTCTGACATTAGTAAAGCGCTTTCCAGCAGTTTTTCAAGATCCAGCCCAATAAGGGCAGCCGGGATAAGGCCAAAATAAGAAAGGGCTGAATAGCGTCCGCCGATTTCAGGGTTATTCAAAAATGTATGGCTGTAATCGAGTTCTGCTGCCATTTTTTCCAAACTGCTTCCGGGGTCGGTGATAGCGGTAAATTGTTGGCCTGCCTGCTGTCGGTTGAATTTATCGGCTACTTTATTATAAAAATACTTCATAAGAGACAGGGTTTCGACAGTTCCTCCCGATTTTGTTGCGACGATAAAATGAGTTTCCGGCAGGAGCAGAGTCTCTTCAATCTTTGAAATTGTGTCGGGGTGGGTAGAGTCTATAATGGTTAGATCCGGGTAACCGGGCTTGATGTCAAATATTTTGCGAAAAACCTCCGGTGCCATACTTGAGCCGCCCATGCCGAGCAACAGGATTTTGGTAAATTTTTTTGCACGAATGTAATCAGCGTATTGATGAATAGCTTTCAGGTTATCGTCCATAATATCATGAGGGTTCAGCCAACCGAGGCGGTTGGCAATTTCATCGGGGGATTCATTCCAGATTGTATAATCTCGCTGTCCGAGCCTTTCGATAATTTGCTGAGACTGCATCTGGGCCAGTGTTTCCCCAATTGCTCCCCCGGGGAGGTTATAAGCAATAACATTTTCCATTTTGAACCCTCCTGTAATTAGTGGCCGCTTTTATAGCAGCCTGTCTGTCAAACCTGAAGTTCGTTCGTAAGCCTGGTTGATTCCTTCCTGCAGAACCTGCTTTGTTCCGTGGATTAGAACGGATTTTTTTGCTCTTGTTACTGCTGTATAGATTAATTCCCTGGTCAGGGGACGGACTGGTTGATCAGGTAGCAGCAGGGCAATATGATCATACTCCGATCCCTGGGCTTTGTGAACCGTGGTGGCCCAGGAAGTCTCAAGTCGGCCGCGGAGCAGTGTCAGCGGGTAGGCAGTAAAAGTATCACCATGCGGAAATACGGCCATTAAAGATGGTTTTTCATAGCTATCTCTTTCTACAATTGCTATATTTAAAATGATTCCGGAATCACCATTATAAAGGTTAAGGCGGTAATCATTACTGATAATCATCACCGGTTCTCCGCTGTAAAATATACTGTGATAACTGGGTAGCCCGTTTCTGTTTAAAATATCCTGCCAGCGATGATGGAACCATTCGTTAACCGGTTCAGATCCTGCCCCCCCGGCAGAAAGCCTGGTTACACATAGTATTCTAAATTTTTCGTAGTGTCTAAAGAGCTCTTCCAGGGCGGATCTGGAAGCTTCGTCGAATCCTTCAGTTCCATAACGGTAAACCTCGCTGATCAACTTAATAAGGTCAGGTAGATCTTGCTGAAGCTTATCAAGCCAAATCTGGTAAAAATCCGTTCTTGCCCCGGTGCCGGACGGGACAAGAAGTTCAGTGCCACGAAAAGATAGTTCAGCCGCCTGACTGCGTTTTTTTAAAAATGTATAAGCACCTTTTGCGTTAAAGGTTTGCCCCCGGTTGACTGCTTCGGCCAGCGAGAGGATTTCTAAACCATCTGGGTCGTCCTGAACCCGGTAACTTTTTTCCAGCACGGCAACCCTGTTGTTGAAGGCAGAAAGTTTTGGATTACAGAGATCACGCAGTATTGCTCCTGTATTGATAGAAGGCAATTGATCAGCGTCACCGAGCAGTATTAGTGCGGTATCATCTTTCAGGGCTTGCAGCAGTCTGTCTGTAAGGTAGAGATCTAACATGGAACTTTCGTCTACTATAACCAAATCCTTTAAAAGGGGGTTATTCGCATTGTGTTGAAAGCTGTCCAGCGATGGGGAATAACCCAGCAGGCGGTGTATGGTTGAAGCTGGCGGGGGTGAAAGGGCCAATTCCCGGTCAGCCTGATCAAAATTTTTAATAGCAGTTAGCTGGCGGGCGATGGATAGTCTGAGCCGGTCGGCGGCCTTACCGGTAGGGGCTGCTAAAGCTATAGAATCTGCTTTTATCCCGATTCTAAACAAAACCCTTAGTAAACTGGTAACTATAGATGTTTTGCCGCTGCCCGGCCGCCCGCTGATTATGGCTACCTTACCTCCGAGCGCAGTTTCAAGTGCTAATATTTGCTCGGAATCAAGATATGTTTTAACACCTCCAGGCTCAGTAAGTGGTTGCTTTATTACTTCCTGCAGAGCATATTTTATTATTTTGTCGTTAGCTGTGTTTAGTTTGCCTTGCAGTTTTTTCTTCAGGGTTTTTGCGACCCGGTTTTCCAGAACATACATTTTTTGCGTGTAAAGCCAACCCTGTTCAACAATCAGTGGTTTATAATCACCAGGTTTTCCAACTACATTGGCTATCTCCGGCCTGACAGGGCTGCTTTCTGCTTCACGGAACCAGGAGAACAGTTTTGTCAGCACATCCAACAGCAGAGGATCACAGCTGATATTATTACAAAGATCCCCGGGCAGCTTATCCCGTCTAAGGGCCAGGCGGGTGTTACCTTCGGCGGTAGAAAGCAGAGTTGCCAAAATTATTATAGTCAGAGCTTTGCCGAGCAGTTTATCAGGGCCACCGTTGGCAAGGCTGCTGATTTCCCTGGCCAGGCTGAGCTCTTCAACACCCAGGCCGATCTCATTCAGCCGGGTAACCTGCTGTTCAGGTAAGGCCATGGCACTTCCTGTAAAAAAGTTTTCTTCCCTGGTTGGCTCAGCCATTATAACTCTCCTTCCACCGGGTAAAGCGTTTGGTTTACGCACCCCATTCATTGCGCTGCAGCAGGCTATTCTCCCATTCTTTAAGTGTGTTATATGAAGGTCTGGAAAACCAGACAGCCCTGCTGTAATCCTGTGAGTTCTCCTGCTCTACGCCTCGCAAAAAAGTATATAGTACGCCTCCAAAATGTTTTTCGAAGTCATCTTTCTCAATAATTTTTAACAGTCTGGTTACTGCGAGACTGTAGATTATTGCCTGCAGCTTGTAATTACGTTCCACATGCTCCTCAATTTTCTGACAGTTAAAGAGCGGGAGACGGTCACTTTTCCAATCCAGCAGATAGTAGCGGTTGTTGTAATAAAAAACCAGGTCAATCAAACCTTGCAGGTATCCACGACCGACCTGGAAGGGTGCTTGATCGGGTTTTGTTTGAACCAGGCCTACATTGCAGAGCAGGGGATGAAATTTTTCCGGAATGGGATATATAAAAGACATCTCCCGGCTGTATCTTTCAGCTGAGGCAATTCCACCGGGCATGTTAAGCTGTTCGTTTCCTTCGCTGGCGCAGGCATGCAGTGGGGAGCGTAAAGCACCGTAAACCAGCTTTAAAGCTCCTGCAATATATTTTTCCCGGTAAGCATATTGCCGGGCTAAATCTCTGGCACGCTGGAGAACCAATTCGCTGTTACTCCATTCTTCAAAGCTGTATTCGAGAACCTCGGGTGGTGGGGTTTCTTCCAGCAGGGCATGAAGGTAAATCCCTGTTTCCCTTCCTCCCGGCAGCAGTTCTGAAGCTGATTCCTGCTGCTCTTCAGGGGAGGTATGCTCTGCTGCTTCTTCACCGCGTAACTCTTCCGGTACATTATCTCCGTGGGGTGGTGGGCTCCAACTATCACCCTGCTTGATTCGGGAGTAGCTGGTCAGTATAATGCCTTTGCTGATGTTCTTAAGCCGAGCTGTTTCTTCAACCCGTGAAGATGGCATCCTCAGCAAGCCGGGAGGAGGCCAGTTCAGAACTGCAGTGTTTTGGGAAGAACTTTTGGTCGGGCGGGGAGCACAGCTTACTTCTATCAGCCGGAAAAGCCTGTTACTGTTTAAACAGTCCTGATCATATAGTAACTGCAGTTGTTTTTGCAGGGAATAATAGGGCGAATTGTTAAGGTTGTAACCGAACCGGCGGTTTGTTTTACCGGTATCTTTGTCTCCGAAATAAGGCAGATATAACCTTGATTTAGCCCTGGTCATGGCCACATAGAGCAGGCGCTGGTTCTCTTCATCTTCTTCTTTTTGTACAGCTGCGGCTATTTTCCCGGCAGGGGGGCCGATGTGTAGATGTCTGCGTTTGTCCAGGTGATAGATGTTTGTTTTTATGACCGGTCCGCCAGTTGGTTTACTGAAACCACCGGCAATGAATACGACCTCTGCTTCCAGCCCCTTGGCCTTGTGCATAGTAAGAATTTGAACTGCTTCCCTGTCGCTCTCAAGACGCTGCACCTCTCCTTCCCGCCCTTCCGGTTTTTTACGACCATCTATATGTTCTTTCAGGTCGCGAACCAGTTCGTCCAGTGTAAGTGGTCGGTTGTGTGTTTCGGCAAGGAGCAGCTCAAAAATATGTAAATAATTAGTCAATGCTCTTTCGTTGTCCCTGAAAATCAAACGACGGGTTAAGCCCGATTTGCTAAGAATATGATCGAACATCCTGCTCCATTCTTTTTTTTCAGCCAGGTTACGCCATTCGAATAGAAGGGCTGCCAGGGGATGATTTTCTCCTGTATCACGCCAGTGCTGCAGGTGCTCCAGCGGTAAATCAAAAAAAGGAGTTAGCCAGGCTGACATGCGCAGTCCAAAATCGTAAGGTCTGTTAATTGCACAGAGCAGGGTGAAAATATTATAGGCTTCCTCTGTTTGGTAAAGTCCCTCCTGTTTATAATACGCGTGGGGAATTCCGGAACGCCGCAGGATATCACCAGCTATTCGGGCTTCTGTACCGGTACGGGTTAAAATATAAATATCGCTTGGTTTAATTGGGGCCGGGTCAGAACCGTTACTACTTGTATAAAGAGCGTCAGGACCTTTTAAAAGGTTATTTATTTCCCCGGCAATGTAGGTGTAAAGTCCTTCTTTTATACTATCACTGTTTAACTTGTCTCCCTCGCCGTAAAGGTGAAGCAAGTAGGCAGGGGCAACCGGTTCTCCTGACAGATCAACTGCTTTTCTGGTTGGGTTGCCGCACTGTACTACATCGTCGTAGTGGTTCAAACCGCTAAAAAATGATTTACCCTGCACATCGTTTTCGATTAATATCTGATTTACAGCTTTAATTATTGCAGCTGTAGAACGATAATTTTGGGTCAACGGCAGACGGGTGGCTCCATGATGTTCAAGCATTTCCTGCTTGGCCAGGGCGTAGGTGTATATATCAGCACCGCGAAATCCGTAGATTGCCTGTTTTGGGTCACCAATTACGTAGAGACGATGTTCCCCTTCTCCTTCAATAAATATTTTTCTGAATATTTTCCACTGCACGGGGTCTGTATCCTGAAATTCATCAACCAGGGCATAACGCCAGCGGCTTCGCAAAGCTTTTAAAAGGTTTTCCGCACCCGGGCCTTTCAGGGCATCCAGGACACCGAGCAGCATATCGTCAAAATCAAGCAAACCCAAGTTGTTTTTGCGGGTTTTTAGTTTTTCCTGCACTCTGCCCAGGAAGTTATAAACAAAAAAACTTTCGGGTCCTGACGCAGTCCTTATAATCTGGTCCAGGCAGTTAATGCCATCTTTTATTCTATGGTCTGCTTCAGGGACAGCAGCCAGGGAGCGCAGGTGGTTCAGTTGACTATTATTTACCTTTGAAATGGTTCTGCGCTTTTTAGCCCATTCCAGGAACGTATTGTATGCCTGTCGACTACCCGGATTATTTTGCATCTGCAGTAACACTTCATCGAGATCATTTGTGATTCCCTGCATAGATTTAAGCGCCTGGCCGGAAAGAGTTTTACCTCCGGTTTTTATCAAATCGGCAGCTGGCTGAAGCTGTTTTATACTTTTCATTAACCGATCGGGATCCCAAACCGGGGTAACCGGGCAGCGGTCCGGACTACCTTCACGGTGGCAGGTATATAAGAAGTTTTCAAGATCGTTTACCGTCCTGCCGTCTGCTATCCAGCTGCGTAACATCTCTCCGGTCGGTCCAGTTTCTGCCAGGGCAATCCTTATTTCCTCGCGAAAAATTTTTCCAAACAAATCGGCTCCATCGGCATGTTTTTCTTCAAATAACCTGCCGCCGAGAAAGGCTTGCTCTGCCAGTATACGCTGACAAAAGCCGTGTATTGTTGATATTGCAGCTCCGTCGAAGCGAAACAGGGCTTCCCGAAGTTGTGCCGCCCGGTCAGTGTTGATTACCCAGTAATGATCTAGATTATCTCCGGGCGGCAGGTCAGTTCCGTCTGTTAACACCACACGAATTAAGGATCTTATTCTTTCCCTTAGTTCTCGGGTGGCAGCTTCGGTGAAGGTGACAACAAGTATCTCTTCTATATCAACTTCCCGGTTATCGGGTGGGTTGATCAGCAGCTCCAGAACCAAATGCTCAAGGGTGTAGGTTTTTCCGGTACCGGCCGATGCCTCAATTATGGCATGCCCTTTTAGAGCATGATTATCTTTCAGGACGGCAGGTTTTTTATAATATAAGGTAGCCATTAGAAACCCTCCATATCGGTAATCTGACTAAGGAGCAGCCCAAATCGCCGCTCGGCGATGGCAGCTGCTTCACCAGGTGAAAGAGGGGGGTATAAACGTGGTTGGGGAACAGGTCCCCATAAACTTGAAAAAGAACTCCACTCATTTCGGGCCAGCTGACATGTATATTGCTGAATTCGTTTTCCGTCCGGTTTGTTTTCCCGGTTTAAGAAGTATTCGTAGAAGACGGCTTCACAGGGGAACAGATATGCATGGCTGTTGAAGAAAAGATCATTTAATATGGCGGTCAGCCAGGCCAGGGCTTCATCTCGCCCGGGGCGGTGGAGGGTTAACTTCCTGTAACCAGTTTGCTCGGTATTTTCAGCATAAACTATAATAGCCTGTCTTTCAGTACCTCCTGTCGGGTCTATCGCGGCAAGAATTGTCTGGTCAAGCATTCCGCGCAGCAGGTAACGAAAGGTGCGCCCAATGGCTGCAATGCCTTTGCCGGATGGCAGCTTGCGGGGTCGCAGGCCTAAAGATACCGTATGATCCAGGGATACTAACTGGCTTAACCCGGTCAACTTAACCTTAGGCGGGTTAGTTTCACCAGGGACATTATCCGGGCTGAGCTCTAGTACCGGTGAATCCAGGTTTGTTTCGCTTAGATCTGCTTCGGGTGAGCTGCCAAAACGGATTTTTTGCAGATGGAGAAGCCGGTTATTATCTTTCCCCGAGTTATTTTGCGGCAAATTCAGAGCTGCCTGCAGGGCATTATCCCAGCCTTTAAAAATGGAGAGATGTTTTTTTTCGACAACCTGCCCCAGGGTTCCAACCGGCAGCTTGCCCTGGAGCCTCAGAAATTGAACTTCTTTGCTATACAAATCTGCAACTGAGAGAGTTCCTGATGAAGCCTGGCTGTAGATACGGCTGAGTATTTCAGCCTCGAGAAGCGGTTTGACTGAAAAGTCTTCTTCTTCAACAGATGCCCGATCTTCTTCCTGTTCTGCCAAACCGAGCATAGCGGAAGCCCAGCCCTGCATCGGGCATTCAAGAAAGCGTCGTAGGTAGTAGAGGGATAGTGTGTATGTCTCCTGCGGCGCATCAGCTCTGCTGTTGAAGTGGTAAATGTTTTCAGGACGGGGGGTTTCAGGTAGATTAGTACCAGGTATTTTTAGGATTGCAGAAAGATTTTTCCAGGTTTGAGGTGGAACAATTTTTTTTAAACTTTTCAACGGATCCGGATTAGTTTTCTTGGTAGCTTGAAATCCAGATTCTCTGCCGGTTTGATCCTGCCAGCTATCAGTGATACGTTTGACTTGTGCCTCTTCCCGGGCCTGATCAGAATAAATATTCTCACCGGCGATTACCTCTGCATGACGACGAAGGGGTGGTTCAATGCGTATGGCATTTATCCCTTCTTCACCAAGATAGCTGTTTTTAAGCACATGGAGAAGTTCCTGGACTACTGCAGATGGCTGAAGAGGGTCACCGGTTTGCTCGTCCCGATTGACGTAAGAGATATAAATTTGCTCGCGGGCACTGAGCAGGGTCTCTAAAAACATATAGCGATCGCGCTCTGCCGGGTCAACGTCTCCTGCAAACCGCCGTGCAGAGCGTAAATCCAGGGCATCCCGTCGTCCGGGTGCAGGGAAAAGTCCTTCGCCCAGGCCCAGTAAAAAAATTGTCTTAAAGGGGATAGCTCTCATCGGTAAAAAGGATGAGACAACAACTCCTTCAGCCAGGTATTGGCCCCTGCTGCCGGCGAGAGAGTTGAGTGTGCGCTGGGCCAGTTCAATAGCAATTCTTCCTTTTACGGTATAACCAAAATCCATTTTTTCAAGGCTTGTCAAAGTTCTAATCAGGCGCAGCCTGTCGTCTGATGCTTTGCTATCATCAACAGCCAGATATTTTTCAGCCAGCTTAATTAAATAAGCTGACCACTCGCTTAAGGTTAGTTCAGCTTCTGCAATATAATGTGTATCGTCAAGAAGTGAACGAACCAGAAGGTTGAAAAGGGCGGCATTTTTTTCAGATGAACTATTTAACTCTTCAACCAGCCAGCGGCCGGCAGGTGTTTTATAAATATTACGATCACCACTTTTTGCCCCTGTCATAAATGCACCCAGAGCTAACCTGCGGACCCCCTGGTCCCAGTTATAAACGTCTTCATCGATGTATGTGCCAAGATGATCACGGTGGTCGGCTCCGAAAATAATGCCAAGGCGGTCGGCAAAGTCGATTAAATCTTCTGGGGCCAGGTCTTTAAAACACCCTATTATGGAAGGGTGGGTAAGCAGGGCCAGTACCTCGGCCCTTGAAAAACGACCGAAGGGAAGATGCAGCAGCAGGTTAAATGCTTCGATCAGGCTGCTCCCAGATGTCCCTGACAGATCGGTAATTGAAAAGGGAAGTTCGTGGCATGCGGAGAAGGCTGATTCGATCTGTGGAAGGTAAGTTTCTTTCTCAGTGCTGTTAACAATTACTGCTATATCAGAAAATCGGAGGATTTTGTTGGTGGTATTGTCTGCCTGAGCATTGATTAGCCTCCAGATTTCTTCGGCAACCCATTCTACTTCACGCTTAACTGAAGGTGCCGCAACCAGTTTAATAGTTTCGTCAGGAGGTAGGGGCTTTTTTTTGTCCGGTTGATCAGAATCGGCATTATATTCCAGGTTGCGTTCCGGTGCACGCATTAAAATATCCTGCTGCAACAGGTGTAAAACCCCCTGGCCATACCCGAGGGGATCGCTAAAGGCACTTTCAAAATCGCATTCTGTTAATTCTCCGAGCAGACGGACATGTTCGCGCCCCGGTCTGCCCCAGTAGCGAAGAGCGGGGTTTTCATCTGTCAGTAATTCGTAGGGGTCTTCGTAATTTTTAGTATAGATGTCTGATTTCTTGTTCTGTCTGGAAGATAGTTTGTTCCGGTTTAATCGCTTAAAAAGCTCCCTGTGAGTTTCCATGTCTTCCCAAAATTCGGCACAGGGGTTGAGGATAAATAGTTTTAAGTTTCCTGTTTTACCCAGGCGGGCGAAAAGCAGCTGGAACAGGCGGGCAACATAGGAGACCCCAAAGACATGAATAGTTGGCAGGCCGGTAGAAGCAAGACTATCAAAAAGCTGATCATCAAGAAGCATTTCGTCCATGGTGATCCAGCGACTTCCTTCTGCCGGGGGATGAGCAGCCAGAATGCCACCGGGATTAAACACTGCTTGCCAGAGAGCCTTTTGCCACTTGAAAGTATAGCTGTAATCAGGGTCGTTTCCTATCCTATCCACCAGTTTCTTTGACTGTGTTCCAAAGCGGGTATCTCCACGCCAGGCGGCGGTCATTTCTGGACGTGAGTAAGTATATTCCTGAAAGAGGTAAGCCATGCGTGAAGCAAGTTGGACTCGTTTTAACTCGATGCTCTGGCTAAATTCCCGGTCGTTTATTCCGATACCTGAAGAATGAGGAACACTCTTCGGTTTTTTTTCGGTCCCATAGAGGTAGTCGTTGACAGGAGATAGTCCGGGTTTGGCAAGGAGGTGATCATCCTCAAGAACGGCAAGCACTGCTCCTTCTATAACATCAAGGTCGGTCATGTAATACTGTTTGGGGCAGGTTTGTCGGACCAGGTCACTAAAAAAACTTTCCAGGCGCCGGAAGCGCAGGTTGGCAGCGATACCTTGTTTTTGGGCCAGGCCCAGGCGTATCCAGGTTTCCATATTGCGGTTGGGGGTAATAATATCCACAGGTTGAAGCAGGTTGCTTAAATTAGTTTGCTGATCCAGATCGCAGGCAAGCCTTTCGAGCAAGTTTTCGGTGCGATTGGCATAAGTCAGTTCAATCATGGCAACCTCGCAGAATATGTGATATAAAAGGAGAAGCTATAATTTTCATAGCTATACTATTAAACTTTGTTTTTGAAACTCCTTCCTTTTTAACGGTTTTATAAGCTTGATCGTTACTAAGGAAATATAATGAGGTTATTGAAAAAGTATTATGAAAATTAACAGGTATAGTGCAAATTTTTCAGACAAAAATTTGGAAAATGCTTACTCAGAGTATGAAATTCGTAACCTCTTTAATTATGCTCGTCCTGCTGTTCTATCCCTCGGTTTTCTTTTTTTCCTCTTTATTATACCCGATTATTTCTTAAATCAGAGTCTGGATGTGATAAGAAATATATTTTTTGTGCGACTATTCTTTCTTTTGCTCATTATTATGCTATATCACCTTCTAAAATTTCACCGGTTTTATATAAACCTGGTTAGGTGGGTGTCATTATATGCAGTTACAGCATCATTATGTTACCTGCTAATCTATTACCTGTACGAATCGCCTGATTTTTTTATGCAGTCACTGGGAGTAATTGCTCTCATGCTGGTATTTTTTAATATAATCAACGACTGGATTAGTACTGTTTTGATCTCTTTACTGCTCTGTGCCGGTTTCTTTGTTGTTACGATTATCAGGCCTGAATATATTTTGCCATCAGCATTTTCAGGTGTTATAGTTTTTTTTCTGATAGTGCTTATAGTTAGCAGCATATCGGCATACCGGATCCATATTTATAAACGTAATCAGTTTATAGACAGGCAAGAACTGGAAAGATTATCTGAGAAAGATGCACTAACCGGCATTTATAACAGGAGCAAGTTTAATAAAGAGCTAAAAAGGTTGATAGAAATGGCCCGGCGTTATGATCATAATCTTGCCCTGATCATGTTTGATCTTGATAACCTGAAAGAAATTAATGACGAACACGGACACCTGATCGGTGATAATGTTATAAAAGAGTTGACAGGCGTCATCGGCGGAATGCTTAGATCTTCCGACACTTTTGCCCGCTGGGGGGGCGATGAGTTTATCATATTACTTCCTAATGCCGATATAACAATGGCCTGTGACCTGGCAGAACGCATCCGTGACCTTGTAGCTTCAAACAGTTTCAAGCATGTCGATTTCCTCAGCTGCAGCTTTGGTGTTGCCGCGTATAAAGTTAATGATAATGTCATGTCGCTGGTCCGTAAAGCTGATAGTAGTTTATATACAGCTAAACAGAAGGGTAAGAACATGGTTGAGTGTTACAGGTGAAAAGTTAAATACTGTTGCCGGAAAATGGCTCTCTTTATTATAATAAAAAAGGCTGCGCCCGGAACACCTCCGGATGCAGCCTTTTTATCATTTTGCAATTTTTGCATTTATCTACTTACCGGCTTGTTCCTCTTCCATGTACCGTTTGATTTTCCGTGTGGTTGTCTTGGCAAACTCTTCTTCACGCAGGATCACTTTTCTGATGCCCTTGTAAGAGACTAGTTGTTTATTTATTTCTTTTACTTCTTTTTCTATAATCTCGTATATTTTATCTTCACTCAGTTCTTCATTGGAGAAATCTTCCTGGAGTGCTTCCTGATCAACAACTATCTGGGCTGCTACAGAGGTATCATCACCACTGTCTTTATCGTGGGCATACACCATTGATTCAAGGATGTAGGGGCTTCTGCCCAATAAAACTTCAATCTCTTCCGGGTAAATGTTTTTTCCGTTCTTAGTGACAATTACGTTCTTTTTACGGCCGGTGATGAATACAAAGCCGCTACTGTCCATTTTACCCAGATCACCTGTATAGAACCAGCCATCTTTTAGCGCTTCAGCAGTGGCTTCAGGGTTCTCATAGTAGCCATGCATAATGCTCGGACCTTTAACAATGATTTCACCAATTCCTTCTTCGTTTGGAGAATCTATTTTCACTTCCAGGTTTGGCAGGGGGATACCGGCAGAATCATGCCTGTATTCAATATCCCTGTTTAAGGCAACTATGGGGGAACACTCAGTTAAACCGTAACCCTGGCGGACCGGTATGCCCAATTGCTCGAAGCCAGCTGCAACTTCGGGGTCTATTGCCGCAGCACCGCTGATGAATAGGCGAATGTTTCCTCCAAAGTTTTCATGGATAGGCTTAAACAGCTTTTTCGTTACATCTATCCTGAGTTTTTTCAGGAAGTTGCTAATCTTTATGCCCATTTTTAATTTTTTTAGGAGTTCAGGATTTTTTGCAGCCTGTTTCCAAATGATTCGGTGAATCGATTCAAAAATCAGGGGGACCCCAAGCAAAATTGTTGCCTTCGATTCCTTAAGGTTTTTGGGTATATGGCGCAGTCCCTCGCAGAACGCCACAGCTGCTCCGCGATAGATGGGACAAAGAAACCCACAGGTACATTCATAGGTGTGATGAATTGGCAGAACGGATAAAAATATATCATCAGACCCGATATAAAGCATGGAAGTCATGGCAGTCAGGTTAGTGCAGATATTCCTGTGTGAAAGCATGACCGCTTTTGATATAGCAGTTGTACCGGAGGTGAAAAGGAGAATTCTTATTTCTTCTACGTCTATATTGCTATTAATATAAGTGCTGTTGCCTGCAGAGATTAACTGTTGTCCTTTTTCAAGCAGTTTATTAAATGAGAGGATGCTTTGCTCATCATTATCTTTGTCCATATGGATAAAATGATCTACACCGGCTATGTTTTTACGGATATTCTCAATCTGTTTTTCATTGGTATTACCATAAATAACGGCGCTGGCCCCGGAACGATTAATCAGGCTTTCTACCTCATTTTCGGGCAGTTCTTTATCCAGGGGGACAATAGTTCCAACACCATTTATAACAGCCAGGTAAGATACAGTCCATTCGTAGCGATTTTCAGAAATAACAGCAACTTTTTTGTTTTCCAGACCCAGGTCTGATAAAGCAGTGCCCAGCGCATCTACATCTTCTTTAAATTGTTTATAGCTGATTGGCTGGTACTCGCTGCTGCCGTTTAATTTACTAAAAAATGCCGGCTTGTCTCCATATATTTTCACACTTCCTTCAAGCATATCTTTCAGGTTTTCAATCGGCCTTACTTCGTAAAGGTTAGAGTAATTCATCTTTATGCTCCTCTGTTGTGATATTTGATACAACTGAAATGAATTATATAACAAATAGCAGCATATTAACAAGGCTCGAGAGCGGTGGCTTGTTTGATTAAAAAGTTACAAAGCCGGTTATTTAACAGCATAATCGGGTCTAGATGGTTTGATTAAATGCAGGATTAGGTTGCCTTATAAAAGGAAAAGCAGTTTACGGGGAGAATTAACCTTATTAACTTTATAATTAATTCGATATCCTGATTCTTAACAGCAGGGAGGATTTTAGATGGTTAACGGTAATCATTTTAAAGCTGTTCCGTCTCTAAAACATATAATAGGTGTAGTGGTGATTATAATGGCTTTGTTGCTTGCCCCGGCCTGTTCGCAGGCCCAGGAGTTGGCCCGGGGTGATTTGAATGGTGACGGAAAGATAGATGTCAGGGATGTTACGCGGGTAATGCGACATATTCTTGCTCTCCAGCCTCTTGAGGAAAGCCTTATTCCGACAGCAGATGTTAATAATGATGGAAGCGTAAATGTGAGAGATGCAATCCTGATCATGCAGTATTCGCTCAAGTTGATTGATACTTTTATTGAGGATTTTAAGCTTGGTAATGAGGTATTAATGGAAAGCAGAAGGTATCTGGTTGCCGGTAAAAAAGTTGGCTTGATTACTAACCAGAGTGGTGTCGACAGCAATGGGGTTAGTACAATCAATAAACTTGCTGCTGATCCCGATATTGAACTGATTGCTTTATACGGGCCTGAGCATGGAATAGACGGCAAGGCTGCGGCAGGTGAATATGTTGAGTGCTATACTCATCCTGAGCTTAATATTCCTGTTTACAGCCTCTACGGGGCGACCAGGATGCCCCGTGAAGATATGCTTGCCGGGATTGACTTGTTACTTTTTGATGTTCAGGATATCGGCGCCAGGTCTTATACTTACATATCGACGCTTAATTACTGTATGGTAGCTGCCCGGGAATATGATCTGCCGGTGATTGTTCTCGATCGTCCCAACCCATTAGGTGGCAGAATTGTTGAAGGTCCAATGCTGGAGGAACCGTATATTTCTTTTGTCGGTGTTGATATCTTGCCAATGGCGCACGGTATGACGGTTGGAGAAGTAGCCCGCTATTTCAATCGCAATATTGGTGTTTCCCTGACCGTGGTTCCCATGGAAGGTTACAGCAGGGACATGATTTTCCAGGATACAGGGCTTAGTTGGGTGCAGACTTCTCCTAATATACCAGATATCGACTCTGTATTTGGTTATATGATTGCCGGAATGGGTGAAAACACGGGAGTTTTTCAGGCAGAACAGTTTAAATGGATTGGCGGCAGGGGGCTCGATCCGGATAAGTATGCTGCTTCTCTAAACAGCGCCGAGCTTCCCGGGGTAGAGTTTATTCCGGAACAACGTGGCGAAGCCGGTGGTGTGCGAATCAAAATAAATGATTATCACCAGGTAAATCCGGCCAGGACCGGTATATATGCCCTTACCCTGGCGTTTGACCTGGCCGACTTCAACGTGCCCAGGAGTACGGATAGAATTGTCATGTTTGAACTGATCATGGGTAGTGCAAAAATGGGCGAATACCTGGATGAGGGTCTTACTCCTCAACAAATTGAGGCAAACTACACACCGGCTTTGAATGATTTCAGAGAAGAGCGAAAAAAATATCTACTGTCGCAGTACGGTTTTTAGGGTTTACTGCATTGTCATTTCTCAGGCGAATGTTTGTATGGCGATTAACTCCTTAAAACTTTACTGAACTGGGTTTCATACAATTTTTTATAGGTGCCGTTAAGTTTAAGAAGTTCACTATGCCTGCCTTTTTCAGTCACCTTGCCCTCTTGTACAACAAGGATATTATCTGCGGCAAGTATTGTGGAGAGCCTGTGTGCGATAACAATACTGGTTCTTCCTGCCAGCAGATTTTCCAGGGCATCCTGGATCGCTTTTTCTGATATGGAATCCAGAGAAGAGGTTGCTTCATCGAGAATTATGATCTGTGGATTCTTTAGTATCACCCGTGCTATGGAAAGACGCTGCTTTTCGCCTCCTGATAGTTTTACCCCGCGATTACCGACCAGCGTATCGTAACCCCCGGGTTGGCTGATTATGAATTCGTGCAGGTTGGCAGCCTGGCAGGCATTTACCAGATCTTTCTCTGAAGCTGTATCGTTTGCATAGAGCAGATTCTCCCTGATTGTGCTGTTAAACAGGTAGGTGTCCTGGGTAACCACACCGATGTGTTGTCTCAGGTAAGTCAGGTCAAAATCACGTACATCTGTTCCGCCAATAGTAATTGTGCCACTGTCTACATCATAAAGGCGCGGTATAAGGTTCACGATGGATGATTTTCCGGCTCCTGAAGGGCCGACGATAGCATACATACAGCCGTTTGGTACTGTAAAAGAGACATTCTTGAGGATCTGTATTCCCGGGATATAAGAAAATGAAACCTGGTTAAAAATAATCCCGGGCCTGTTTAAATCCGGTTTGATAGCATCAGGCTTGTTAATGATAGGGTTGTTGCGGTCAAAATAATCAAATATTCTTTGAAATAAAGCCAGCGAACGTGTGAAATCGACATTCAGGTTAAGCAGGGTTTGAACCGGTCGGTACAGTCGGTTTACCAGGGCTACAACAGCTGTAATCACACCTACTGTGAGGGATGTGTCGATCCGGGCTATGATCAGGTATCCTCCGGCAAAATAGATCAGCAGGGGGCCAATATGCGAAAACATACCCATCATCAGGAAAAACCATTTTCCGGAACGTTGTTCTTTCATGGCGATTTCTGTCACTTCTTCATTAATTGAAACGAAACGATTGTATTCATCTTTTTCACGGGTAAATAATTTTACCAGCAGCGATCCGCTGATGCTTAAAGTTTCATTTATAGCCTGGTTCATTTGATCATTAACAGCCTGGCCTTTTGTCAGCAGCCTGTATCTTGTTCGTCCCACTTCCCTGGTAGGCAGGATCATCAGGGGGATAACAATAAATGCTACAAACGCAAGCTGCCAGCTCATTGAAAAGAGAGCAACCATAGTGGTGAGAACTATAACACTATTGCTTATGATACTGGTTAAGGTTCCGGAAATAACTGAACTGATACCGTTAATGTCATTATTCATCCTGGTAATAATATCGCCCTGTTTTTCTGTTGAAAAAAACGAATGCGGCATATGAAGGAGATGTTTGTACATCTGGTTTTTTATATCAAAAATTATTCTTTGTGATATCCAGGCGCTTATATAGCTTTCCAGGATGCTGATCAGCTGTGATGCAGTCAGGGTTCCCAGGGCTGCTGCCAGCAAAATCATCAGCAGGCGCATGTTTCGGCCCAGCAAAGCTTCATCGACTATTCGCCCGGTGATTATTGATGGAAAGAGCCCAATGGTGGCGGAAAGTAATATGGCCAAGAAGACCAGGATGAATTGCAGCCAGTAAGGTTTCAGGTAAGAAAAGATTCGCACAAGAAGGGCACGGTTAACCTTGGGGGTGTTCAGCTTTTCTTCTTCTGTTAAAAATCCACGGGGGCCGGGCGGCCTGTTTTTCGGGTGACCCATTATTTCACTTCCAGCTAAATGATAAAGTAAATACTAAACATAAAGGTTTTTCCGGCTAAAAATAATGATACCGCTGCTATAGAGAAGCAGGGTTATTGCAGCAAATCCAAGGGAGGTTAAAATAATCGACTGTTCTCCGCTTATAATAGCTCCGGCGTCAAAAAGGGAGTAGATAGTAAGGTATTTTAACCAATCTGCTTTTTCACCGACACTGCGCAGCATATTAACGACAAAAAACAAAAGAGGGATCCCTGCTCCAAAGGCAAGAGAATACCGGGTTTCATTGAATAAACAGGAAAAGAAGAAACAGATCGAGCTGACTGCCAGAGTCAGCAAAATTGTGATCAGGTTGAGTTTTATAAAAATGTTTATATTCAGGTCTCCGGGAAACATGGATTCACTGAATGAGATCCCGATGGTGGTGTTTATTAAGAGCATAATAATTATACAGGAAACAATGAACAGGGCCTGTGTGGTCACAATTATTACCCTGGTGTTGGGAGTTGACAGCAGGTAGGCCATTGAACCGCGATCGACAAGAGTAGCTACAAGTCGGTTGGCAAGAATGATGCAGAAGATCATGGGGAATAGTAACGCGATAAAACCATAGTAATAAAGACCGATAAAGCTGGTCAGTTCTGTTGCCGCCGTGCTGAATCCCATAGCATCAACCATTACTTCCGGCAGGGTTTCGAGATAGACATTCATAGCTTCAACATTTTCCGGGTCATACATTGAAATCATGATGGTCATGTACATTACTAAAACAGCTAGAAAGATCAGGAAAAGCAACCAGTTTAATTTGAAGCCTGCTTTAAATAAAGGGAAGCTGATCATATAGTCTTTTCCCTCCCGTAATATTTCATAAAAACCTGTTCCAGGGTTTGCACTGCTACATCAAGCCCCAGTATTTTGCAATCAGCCAGGGCTGCTACGAACTGATTATAGTTTCCTGAAACAAACACCTCAATGGTATTATTGCTGACTCGACCGATCTCAAAACCGGCCTTGCTCAATTTTTTCATATCATTATTATTCTTGAGGGTAACAAGAAAAGCTTTACGCTGAGAGGTTTTCAGGCTGTGAACATTCTCAACTGCCACAAGCTCACCTTCACGGATGATACCGGCCCGATCACAGGTTCTGAAGATCTCTTCAAAATTATGGGAAGACATCAGGATGGTTTTACCCCGTTTTTTTTCTTCCAGGACCATCTCGACAAAGATATTTTGCATCAGGGGATCAAGCCCGCTGGTTGGTTCATCCAGTATGTATACGGCTGGGTCATGCATGAATGCAGTAACTATGCCGAGTTTCTGTTTCATACCTTTCGACATTTTGCGAATTTTGCCGGTAGGGTCCAGTTCAAGTTTATCGATCAGGGCTTTGCGGCGGGAGTTACCTTTTCCACCACGCATGTTGCCAATCAAATCTAAAAAATGATTACCACTCATTTCATCAAAAAAAGCCATCTCTCCGGGAAGATAACCAAGTTCTTTCTGAATATCGGCAGAGTTATACCAGCAGTCGAGGCCAAGCACAGTGCATTCACCTGCATAAGGCCTGGTAAACCCGAGCAGGTTGCGGATAGTGGTTGTTTTACCGGCTCCATTTGGTCCCAGGAAGCCAAATATTTCTCCACGGCTGACAGAAAAGGAAACATCTTTAATTCCTTTTCCGTTTTTATAGTAAAATGTAAGCGACCTGAGGCTAATTATTTCATCTTTTCTGGGTTTCTTCAGAGATTGAATCTCGTCCTGTTTTTTGGGAGGGTCGTTAATAAAATGGTTGTTGTCCCAAAGCCCTTCTTTAATGGATTTGTCCTGCTTTACCTGTTTGCCAAAGCCATGTTTTTTGCCTTCCGATATTTCTCCGCTGTAGACAGTGCCATCAGGATAAATAATAGTACCCCTGCCGTGCGGTTTTCCATTAACCCATTTACCTTTATAGCGGGTACCATTATTGAGTATTATTCGTCCTTCACCGTGGGGAATGCCTTTTTGAAGCGCTCCTGCGTATTTGCCGCCAAGCCAGAGAATGGTCTTATTTTTTGGAGTATGATTCTCAAGTGCCATCATTTTACCCTCCCAACTCAATTCATTATAAACAAATTAGTGCTGAGACGCCACATCAAGATAGTCTTAACACCTGTTCTCTATCGAAAAGTTTTTGTATGACTGATTGCTGAAAGAAAAATGTTGCTCTAAAATAGGAAATGATTTATCAGGGAAAGGAAATATAAAAGTTTAATTGAAAAAAGAAGGCTTATGAAAAATAAGCCGGAAAACCCTGTTAGACTTTCCGGGGGGAACTTTAACAGATTCTTTTCCGGCTGATTATCTATCCTGAATGGTTATGTATTTATTTATTCATGCTTAAATTTCTGCAGTTCCCGGTAAAGGCTTTCAGAAGCCCCCCTCAATTCTTCGGCAGTTGCCGCCATCTCTTCCATGGTGGCCGATTGTTCTTCAATTGATGCGGCCATCTCTTCGGAGCCTGCACTGAGTTCCTGGGCAGCAGATGCTGTGCTTTCAACCTGTTTTGATATAGCTTCAACCTCAGACAATATTTCAGCAAATGTTATTCCGGAACGTGATACAACTTCAGTTCCCGATTCAACATCTTTTACTCCCAGGGCCATACTTTCAAGCGCTTTTTTACTTTCATCCTGTGTCGCCGTAATTAATTCGCCGATTTCACTGGCAGCGCCGGCCGATTGCTCTGCAAGTTTCCTTACTTCCTCGGCAACAACAGCAAAACCACGTCCCTGTTCGCCTGCCCGGGCAGCCTCAATTGCTGCATTGAGGGCCAGAAGGTTTGTTTGATCGGCGATGTCGGTGATTACACTTAATATTTTTCCAATATCGCTTGAGCGCTGGTCTACTTCCTGGATAACTACCTGAAGCTCACTGACGCGGTTATTTATAACCTGCATTTGGTTTACAGCTTCTTCAATTGCTTTATTCCCATCACCGGCCCGCTCAAGAATTTTTGTGCTTGATTCCGCCATTGCCTGTGAGTTTTCACTTAAATTTTGGGCATTGCTGGCGAATTCGTTTGTTGAGGCGGAGAGCTCTTCCAATGAAGCGCTCATTTCCTCGGTGGCAGAGGAGACAGATTCACTTCCGCTGTTCACTCCTGAAGAAAGATCCACTGACTGCTTTATCAGGCTACGCAGGTTTTTGGTCATGCTTGCCAAGCCGCGGGCCAGGTCACCAAACTCGTCTTTTAAATTTTGGGTATAATCGGGAACATCAACACTGAAATCGCCCGTTGCGAGCCGATCAACAATAAAGGAAGTTGAGTCTCCCACATTGCGGATGATCGGCCGGGAAATGAAGAGAATAATTAGCGCTGTTAATAATAGTATAACAGCTGTCCATATTATCAGCTGCCTGGTCAGTCCCGACATTCCTTCGCCGATTATGGCATTGGCCTGGTCCAGGGGAATACCGATAAAGAGTATTCCTATTACATCAGCTCCCTGCATGATTGGATCATAAGCAGTATAGTAAGGTTCACCCAGGATGTCTGCTTCTCCGACATAAAGTTCTCCTCTTCGGACGGGCTCAAAAGCTGCGCTGTCCGCTCCGAGGTAAGTTCCTACTGCCCGGTTACCATCATCGCCCCTGATATTTGTTGTCAGGCGCATAAAGTCATTACTTTCCGTAACGAATATAGTTGCCACGATACCCAGATCCTGTCCTAGTTGATCAACAAAATCATGTAAGTTGGGCAAATCTGCCAGAGATCTTTCAGTCTCGAGCAGGTATTTTCTTTCAACTATCTGATCAATATTGCTTTCCTGGTTATTTTCAGCATCTGCAGGCTGAGTAACATATTCCGATAAAGTGTGATTGATAATACTGTACATTTTCCCTTCTTTGTATTCTAATACCCCGAAATGTTCCTTCATGTAAAGGTGTGCGGATCTGATATCACCATTCAATTTCATCAGCAAGTTATTTTCAACAAGGTTATCGGAAAGGTTCCCTGCCAATGGGACGAACAGAAAAAAAAGCAAACATAAAAAAATCACAATTGGAAATATACCAATTAAAACAAGTTTATACTTCACGCTCCTGGTCATTAAAAATACCTCCATTTCTGCTGATTGCAGATATACGCTATGTAGGGTTTTTGGGCAATTTAAGATCAGCCAAAACAAAAAAGATCAACCAGTGAGGTAATAGTAATTGTTTTAAATAATGTATATATTAGTATATATTCTTTATTATAGCATTTATATATATATTGTGTATTCCGAGGTGACTTTGATTACAAGTTGTGATTACACAATTGTAGTGGAATGCCTGTTGATTGACTCCTAAGAAACATTTCAACTTGCCGTTCTGAACTTTCAGTTGTTCTTTACTGTATCTACCTCTATTATCGGCAGATAGTATATATATTAAGTCGGCGCTTTTAATGCACTGTAAAAAGAAGAGGGCTTAAGGCCCTCTTCTTTTTATATCAGGTTAGTTCAAAGATATAGTAATTGCATAACCTGTGAATAAACAAACTATTCAAACCGAACAGAATGGAGGTTGGGTCGGAAGTTATAATCCATGCAGAAGTTTTTAACATAATCTCGGGCTGCATAGACTGTCATATCATGATATATTGGTGAAATTGGTGCTTCTTCCGTCACTATTTCCTGCAGGGTAAAATATAGATCCCGGCGGTGCCTTCGATCCATTTCGCTTGCAGCCTGCTCAATTAAAATATCAACTCCTGAATTGCTGAATAACATACCCCGATTAAGGTTAAAACTACCGGTTGATAATATCCAGGTTCTGAAGAAATCATCCGGATCGCTTCCTGTCCAGGGGGTAAAGGTTATATTATATTCTCCTGCTTTTACTGCATCGTTATATGCACCTGCTTCAAGACTGAGTATTTCTGCATTGAATCCCCTGCTATCAAGCTCGGTCTGCAGGTACTGGGCGATGGAAAGCATGGGCCAGCGTGCAGTCCAGGCCGTGTTTACCAGTAGTTTGATATCTCTGTTTCCCGGCAGATAACGGTCGATTAATGTAGTTGCCTGGTCGGGATTGTATTCGGGAGCTGCAGCAGGGTTAATCCAGTAATCAGCAAGTGGTGTGATTACTCCCCGGGCGGGTCGGCCAATACCTTCAAGCACTGTAGCTACCAGCTCATCCCGGTTTAAAAGCATGGTTACAGCCCTTCGCAGCTCGGAGTTGTTGAAAGGTTCGCTGTTTGTCTGAAAATGCAAAAAAATAGTAGTAAGAACATCAACAGTCATGATTTCAATGCCGGAATCACTCTCCAGCAGTGGAACCTGCTCAGGCAGAATAACCCCTACATCAGCCAGCACATCAACCTCACCAGCAAGCAGGGCTGCAACCCGGGTGTTTTCATCGGGGATATATTTAAAAACAACCTTATCAATTTGTGGTTTTCCTCCCCAGTATTCGTTGAATGCGCTAAGGGTGATTTGATCATTTACATATTCTTCAAACATGTAAGGGCCGGAACCGATCGGTTCTGTTAGCCCATTGTTTTCTTCGTTCAGAACGGAGGGGCTAAATATGGCACTTGGGAAATAGCTGATCATTTCAGGAAATGCCGGCATGGGAACAGCAAGCTCGATCTCAACAGTTAAATTGTCGATAGCGCGAATATCGACCAGCTCGCTGTATGGTTGAGCTGTGCCGGGGTGTCTGCTTAACCTCAAAAGGTTTTCTTTAACCACTTCGGCATCCATAACACTGCCATCATGGAACTTAATTCCTTCATGTAATATGAATGTCCAGGTGTGGCCATCATCTGAGGAGTAAAAATTGCTGGCAAGCCAGGGTTTGGCATTCAAGTTGTCGTCGAGATAAACCAAACTCTCCCAGACATTGGTACTACCGTGCAGGAAAGTCCGGTCTTCCGGTCCATAGTAAAAATCACGTCCCAGACCAATTACCAGGGTGTCCCTGGTTGGACTTTCTTCAATGGCTTCCAGATCTTCGGCCAGTTCCGGTTCAGAATCTGCAACCTGGTTGTCTGTTGTACAGGAAAACAGCAGCATGGCCGGGATAAAAAGTAACAGCCATAATAAAATAAATCTTTTCAGGTTTTTCATAATAGCACTCTCCAATCTCTTAATTTTAACTATTACTTCATTCCTCCGTTATCCAAAGAATAACGGAGCATTGCAACCTAACTTAAGATGCTGATGGTAACTGGCAACTCATCCTATTCATGAAGCCAGCATGCTACCCGGTGATCGGGTTCAATCTCTTTAAGTTGGGGGGCCTCCTGACGGCAAAGTGTTTCACGTCGTGCGCAACGGCTGTAAAAGCGACAACCCGACCCGTAATCAGCAGGATCAGGAGGTTCTCCCTCCAATAGTTTTAATTTTTTATCCGGCAGCAAGGCCGGTTCAGCAGCCAGCAGGGCTTCAGTATAGGGATGTGCTACCATATTAAGCATGGAGGTCGGAATGGTTTCAACAATCTGGCCTCCATACATTACCATTATATGTGGGCATAAGTAGCGGACGATCGAGAGATCGTGCGATACAAAAAGATAGTGAAGCCCGTGCTCCTGTTGAAGATCAAGTAGCAAATTCAAGAGTTGAGCCTGAACAGAAATATCAAGCCCCGATGTGGCTTCGTCGCACAATATTAATTTTGGCTTCGCTATCATTGCCCTTGCAATAGCAATTCTTCTCTGCTGGCCACCACTTAACTCATGTGGATAACGATTTGTATATATCGAATCCAGGCCAACCTGCTCCAGCACGGCCATAACTTTTTCTTCCATGGCAGAACCTGAAAGAGAATTTTGGAAATTTGTCAAAGGTTCGGCAACCAACCGGCTTAAAGTAAGTCTTGGATTAAGTGAGGCAGCAGCATCCTGAAAAACTGCTGATACCTCTCTGCGGAATTCAAGCCTGTTTTCATCAGTGAAGTTTGAAAAACTTTTACCCCTGAATAAAATGTCTCCCTCACTTGGTTTTTCCAGTTGAAGCAGTAATCGCAGTAGTGTGCTTTTGCCACATCCGCTTTCTCCCACCAGGCCAATGCTTGACTTATCCCCGAGGGAGAAGCTAACCCCGTCTACGGCCCGGACAGTGTCAACTGAACGACCACGTTTTACCTGATAGTATTTGCTCAGTTCGATGCTTTTTAGAATAATCAGGAACAGCTCCCTTGCACAGATTGATTGCCAGCAATTGTAAATAAGTGGCAGGCAGCACTTCGCTGACTGTCAACTGGTCTTAAGGAAGGGGCAATATCCAGACATAATGGTTTAACCTCATCACAGCGGGGATGAAAAGGACACCCACTTATATTTTCAAAGGTTCGTGGAGCATTACCCCTGATAGCTTCAAGGCGTTCACCCCGGTAAAAAGAAGGGTGCGACTTGATCAGCGCCCGGGTATAAGGGTGGCAGGGGTAATTGAATACCTCTCTGACCGGGCCTTCCTCCACGATGATCCCTCCGTACATAACTGCAACCCGGTTAGCAATTGAAGCTGCAGCAGCCAGATCGTGTGTTATAAAGAGCAGGGAAAGGCAACAATCGGCTAACTGGCGATTAAGCTCCGCCAGTATTTGTCCCTGCAGGGTTACATCCAGGGAAGATGTAGGTTCATCAGCAATCAGGATTTTTGGATGAAGAATCAGGGCCATGGCCAGTGAAGCCCTTTGCCGCATCCCTCCGCTTAGCTGAAAAGGGTAGCTGTTATAAACTCTATTTGCCGGCAATTTCAGGGTTGATAGTTTTTCGAGGACTGCTTCTTCAGCCTCCATCTTTCCAATATTCTGGTGAGCTAGAATTGTTTCCCTGATTTGATCTCCAACAGTAATTACAGGGTTTAACGCGGCAAGCGGATCCTGAAACATCATCGATAATTGATCGCCGCGCAGCTTCCTGAATTCTTTACCGGACAGCTCTAGCAGATTGTTTCCATTCATGTTTATAACTCCTCCGGTAATTTTCCCCGGCGATGGGACCATCCGCATTATTGAAAGAGAAGTAACGCTTTTACCGGCACCACTTTCACCGATCAAAGCCAGGCACTGGTTTTTATACAGACTAAAACTAACGCTTTTTACTGCCCGAATAGTACCCGCAGATGTATAGAACGAGGTAGAAAGGTTGTTAACTTCAAGGCATTTTTGTTGTTTTTCTTTTTGATCGGGATTCATGTTATTTCCTTTCTCCACCAGGAAGAGTCCAGGCAAGATACTTTTTAGTCAGAGCATTATTATCTACCGATCGGGGATCAATAATATCCCGGAGGCCGTCTCCAAGAAGGTTGAACCCGAGTACAGTTAAGCCTATGGCCAACCCCGGAGCCAGCATGAGCCGTGGTTCTGTCTGCATAAAGGGGCGGGCATCGTTAATCATAGCTCCCCATTCTGGCATTGGTGGTTGTGCTCCCAGGCCGAGAAAAGAGAGAGTAGCAATTGATAAAATTAATTTTCCCAGATCCAGTGTTGCCAGGACTACCAGTGGAGGCAGCAGGTTTGGCAGTATATGCTTCCATAGTAGCTTGATTCCCCTGGTTCCGCATACTTTAGCTGCGGATATATACTCCTTTTCTTTAATGGAAAGTACCATGCCCCGGGCAACCCGGGCGTAGCTAACCCATGAAACAAGCGCCAGAGCCAGCATTACATTAAACAGGCCGGGGCCGAAAATGCCCACCAGTACCAAGGCCAGAATAAGATTAGGAAAAGCGAGGATGATATCAACCAGGCGCATTATTATTGAATCTGCCACCCCCCCCTTAAACCCGGCAAACATGCCTAGAGGCACACCAACGGCCATAATTATTATCAGAATCGAAAGTGAGTATTTAAGAGTTATTCTTGCTCCAAACAGGGTGCGTGAAAAAAGACAGCGACCCAGGGGGTCTGTACCCAGAGGATAATCACGGTCAGGTGGTAAAAGGCGCTGTCCCAAAACAACCGGTTCCGGATCGTGTGGCGCTGCCAGTGGTGCCAGCAGGGCAGCAAGAAAAACCAGTGTAATGATAATCAAACCTAACAGGGCAGCAGGATCGCGCGTTATTCTGGTAAACATTAGCCAGACTCCTTTCCACCAAGGCGAATCCGGGGATCTAGATAGTGATATGATAAATCGACAGTGAGGTTAACTAGAACATAAATAATAGCCATAAACAGGGCATACCCCTGCAATATAGGTATATCACGATTAAAAATAGCCTGAACAGCCAGGCGACCCACTCCCGGCCAGGCGAAAACCTGTTCAACTACCATGGTTCCTCCCAGCAAACTGCCAATTGAAAGTCCTAATACAGTGACAAGTGGTATCAGGGCGTTGCGCAGGGCATGGCCGACTACAACTGCAGATTCTTTAAGTCCGCGAGCCCTTGCTGCTCTTACATAATCTAATTGCAGTACTTCCAGCAGCCCTGCTCTTAATAAACGGGCATAAGTGGCAGCCAGTCCAAAACCAAGCGTTAATGAGGGAAGAATAAGATGCTTCCAGCTACCCGAACCCATCACTGGCAGCCAACTGGAAGGGACTGCAATAAAACTGATTAAAAGTAAACCAATATAAAATGAAGGGAGAGAAGCCCCAACCAGGGCAACCAGGCGGCTGATGTGGTCAATCAGGGTTTTATTGAACAATGCGGCAGCAGTACCGAGAGGAAAGGCTATTAATATCATGGCAAACATACCCCCTGCAGTTAAAGTCAGGGTGGCAGGCAGGCGGTTTAATATTTCTTCTAATACCGGTTTACCGCTATTGTATGATATGCCTAAGTCTCCATGTAAAACCCGACCCAACCAGTTGCAATAACGAATGTGCAACGGGCCGTCGAGACCCATTTGGCTGCGAGTGGCGGTGAGGGTCTCAGGGGTTATTTCTATGTCCCTTTTCATTAGCATAATTTCTGCAGGATCACTCGGGGCCAGTTCGATCAGGAGAAAAGTAATGATACTAACCCCGATCATCACCAGAAGCAGGGAAGCAGTTTTTCTTAGAATATAATTAAACAAAAAGCACCTCGTATTACATATATTATTGTGTGTAATACCAGAAAAGCATAAAAACGGTGTTACTAAAATATTAATCGTGCTATAATTATAACATAGTTAATAACTTAATATCCATTATTCTAATTGATGGCGGGAAGTGATCACATTAAGTTAAATAACATTGCTCTGCCGATGAATAGCCGGTTAGAAAAAATAAAATTTTGGACTGATTCCTGGAATTGCGCGCTTAAGAAAAATGCCGATCATAATTTGCCGGTAGGAACGGATGCAGTCAGGCGATGGGATATAATGGCAAAACAGCTTGATCGGCTCTCTGAGTCTGATCGTATAAAGAGCAGGATAAATCGAACCGTTACTATGCTTGTGGAGAATAACATTGACCTGAAAGGGTTAAAAATTCTTGATATTGGAGCTGGTGCCGGCGATTTAACACTGGCTTTTGCCCTGCGGGGAGCCAGGGTAACTGCTATCGAACCTTCTCCTGCAATGGCTGGCTTAATTGAAAAAAAAATAAAAGAACATGATCTCAGTGAAGTAAAAATTATCTCTGAACTGTGGGAAGATATAGCTCCTGGTAAACATTTTTCTGCAAACTGTTATGATCTTGTTCTTGCATCACTTAACCCGGGTGTGCGTAGTATTGAGGCTGTGACCAAAATGATTGATTCATCCCGTTCATGGTGTCTGCTTTGTGATATTGCCGCCGGTAGCAAGCCCAGTTCTGGTCGTCAAAAAATGTGGCAGGAACTTTTTAAAGAAAGAATGCCCGAGAACTATTATGATGTAGGATATCCCCTTAATTATCTTTACTGTAGCGGTTATGATCTGCAGTTTCAAGATTGGTCTGAAGTATGGGGGGAGAAACAACCTGTTGAAGAAGCATTAATCGACTTCCTTAATTATTTCAGTATTTATACTGAAATAACAGACGAAATCAGGGAAACTATCGAGGTTTTCCTGAATAATAACTCTAAACAAGGTTCGTACACTGATTTTCATCCAGTAAAGCTGGGTATGATTCTTTGGAAAAAGTCTTCCCGGGCAGGTTGAAATAGCTGTAAGCAAACCTATATAAAAAATCTTACCTGCTACTGTTGACATGTTTAAGTAGCTGTGCTATTATCATAAACCAAGAATAATAAAAATGCCGATGACAGGAACTAGTAGCCTGGATCGTATCGGCCCAGAGAGCCGGATGGAGGAAGTAACCTTCCAAAGCTGAAATTCCGGCGCCGATGCACCTGGTGAATGGCTCTTGGAGGTACCGGTTGAAAGCTTATAAAAGTTAGTAGATCCGGTCGGAACTTTCACCGTTAAAAGGAAGCAGGTCTGGAAGCCGTTTTTAGGTTTTCCGCATCTGTCAAAGTGACCTGTGAAAACAGGTAACCAGGGTGGTACCGCGAATAACTCTCGTCCCCGGACGAGAGTTTTTTTATATCTTTTTTAGGAGACGATTAACTGAGACAGGTTCCTGAAATAATAATTTATCAACAGATTCTATTTCCAAAAAATTAAAGGAGGAAGAGTAAAATGAAAACAAAGGTTGCATTTTTAAAACAAGAGGATATGCCCAGGCAATGGTACAATATCAGGGCAGATTTGCCAACTCCGGTTAAACCCTACCTGCATCCGGGCACCGGAAAACCAACTGTTCCCCAGGATTGGGCCCCCCTGTTTCCTGACAATCTGATTGAACAGGAGTTTAGTACCGAACGCTGGATTGATATTCCCGAAGAGGTAATGGAAAAACTATTAATATGGAGAGCCACACCGTTGGTCAGGGCCTATGCTCTTGAAGAATATTTAAAAACACCGGCTAAGATTTATTATAAGAATGAATCGGTTAGCCCGGCGGGTAGTCACAAACCGAACACTGCAATAGCCCAGGTCTATTATAACAAGGTGGCCGGAATTGAACGCATCACCACGGAAACTGGAGCAGGACAGTGGGGTAGTGCTCTCAGTTTTGCCTGTTCACTGTTCAATATGCCTCTCAAGGTTTACATGGTCAGGGTTAGCTATGACCAGAAACCATACCGAAAATTACTAATGAATGCCTGGGGAGCAGAATGTGTAGCCAGCCCCAGTCCCGATACCAGCTATGGCCGAAAATTACTTGAGGAAATGCCCGATACTCCAGGTAGCCTTGGTATAGCAATCAGTGAGGCTGTTGAGGATGCAGTATCTTCCAAGGTAAACACTAAATACTCACTTGGTAGTGTTCTGAACCACGTAATGCTGCACCAAACAATAATTGGTCTCGAAGCTCAAAAGCAGATGGAAATGTTTGGTGATTATCCAGATGTAGTAATCGGATGTGTTGGTGGAGGAAGTAACTTTGCCGGGATATCTTTTCCTTATGTAAGAGATAAAATTCACGGCAAAGATATTTCTGTGATCGGTGTGGAACCGACTGCCTGCCCGACAATGACCAGGGCGCCGTTCCTTTATGACTTTGGTGATGGCGCTGCGACTACTCCCCTGGTGCCCATGCATACCCTGGGGCATAATTTTATACCGGCGCCATTTCACGCCGGTGGATTAAGATATCATGGCCTTGCCCCGTTGGTCAGCCAGTTGATACTGGATAATCTGGTTGAACCCAGATCATATAATCAGCTTGAGACCTATGAGGCAGGCGTGTTATTTGCCCGCACCGAAGGGTTGATTTGTGCTCCAGAAACCAATCATGCCATTGCGGCTGCTATAGATGAAGCCAAAAAGGCTAAAGAAGAAGGCCGGGAAAAAACAATCCTGTTTAATTTAAGCGGCCATGGAATGCTTGATTTGAGCGGTTATGATGCTTACCTGAGCGGTAAACTGACGGATTACACTTTACCCCAGGAAGATATTGATAAAAACCTTGAAGCTCTTAGTTCATACCCCAAACCATAAAAAAAGGTAAAACACTTTCTTCAAATTTTAATGAACAGTCAACTTCGGGTTTATACCCGGAGTTTACTGTTTTTTTATGATACTCTACCTTTGCTAAAATGGATTGGCGGGAGTCTAAATCTCCTTGAAGAATGATGATTCTTATAAGTTTAAAGAACGTGATTACAGAACCAGGGGATAGTATTAAAAAATAATCTGACCGGGGGTTTAATATGGACAAAAATAAATTCAGTTACTTTTATAAATTACGGACCCGTTATTCGGAAGTTGATTTACAGGGCATTGTATTTAATGCCCATTTTTTAACATATTTTGATACAGCGCTTAAAAGTCCTATACTTTGCCGGCCGATCTTGTTATATTGCTGGGGCAGCTCTGTTAATTAAACCATCCAAAGTAGTACTTTCAGGAAGAACCTCCACATGTTAGAAATTGTAAAACTATGATTGTCTTGGTGTGGAGGAAGGAAATAAAAAGTCTTGACAGCTTATATAAAATATATTATAAAATAAATAAGTTTATAATATAAAGTGAAGGGGCTGATTTCCATTTCTGGAAAGCCGGGCGAATTTGAAGCAGTGATAGCGGATCTGGAATTAATTAAGGAGGCTGTTGGTAGAAGCGATAGTTTCTTTCGCTTTGTAGATACACGGGGCGCTATGAAAAATGTTTTATTGTATGCAGGTTTCTTAATTGTGCTCATAGCAGGTGCTTTTTATTATCTTATTGATTACTTCGGCAGCTTTCAGTTAATTCCCCTGGCAGTAAGATCAATTATTTTTATTGGAATTGGCCTGGCTTGGTTTTTAATCGGTTTTGTTAAATTGAGAAATTTTTTGCATAGTGGAAGATCTTTTAGAGAAGACCTGACTTTAGCCAGGTTGTTTGATGAAATATATACATCCCGGTTGATAGCAATGATGCTTCCTTTCTTCGGGGTGATAATATTTCTTGCAATATTCCTTATTCAACAGGGTTTGTATATTTACTTAATTCCGACCCTTGCTATACTGTTTGGCTTTATTTTTATAGCCATGCATCCTATATTGAATGTAACAGAATTTTATTTCATCAGCATATGGTTGATAGCTACCGGTTTACTGACCCTTTTTCTGGCTGATTTGTTTCACCCCATGGTTGCTCTAGGCTTCACTTTCTCCGCCGGTTTCATTATGGGAGGGCTGCTTCTGCATTTAGACCTGACTGGCATGAAAAACAAGAGGTGCAGGTAATGGCTGGTGGCGAGAAAAGAAAGAAAGGCATATTACTCGACCGTCTTATCCATGAACCGGCCAGGCTGCAGATCATCAGTTATTTGGCTGCACAGGGCAAACCTGTCATTTTCACGGAACTTAATGAAAGGCTGGGTTTAAGTTCCGGCAACCTTTCTGTGCAGTTAAAAAGATTAGAAGAAGCGCAATATGTATCAATAGCAAAATCCTTCAGGAACAACCGCCCCTTAACAACGATTACTTTAACTTACCAGGGGTTTGAGGCTCTCAGTCAGTATCTGCGAGAACTTGAGTTTATGATCAAGGATGTTAGGGATGCCGTTTCAGTATCGGAGGATCAAATGCAATGAAAAACCGGTTTGTGCCGAATCAGAATATTGGTAAGATTATTTTTCAAACCCGATAAAAGGCAGGTGGAGATAATTGGCTGGCAGTAGAAAGCTTGGAGGAGAGCAGACCCTTCCCTGGATGGGTGGCAGATACAGCGGTGAATTGAAAAATGATAAGCCAGATGGCCGGGGAACATTAATAAACCCCGATGATTCCAGTTACAAGGGTGAGTGGAAAGATGGTAAACCCCATGGCCGGGGAGTAATCTCTTATCGCTCCGGGGCTGTTTATAAAGGCAATTTTATTAAAGGCAAACGATATGGATATGGTAGTTATCTTTATCCTGACGGGAAAACCTTAAAAGGGGTTTGGGAAGACGGCCGCCTGGTTAAACCGGTTGAAGAACCACGTAAAAAAATAAATTCGGACATTGCTGTTGCAGGAAAAAGTTTTTTTGAACCTGCTAAACCGAAATTAATGGCAATCAGGGTCGAAAACCTTAGTCACTGGTATGGTAATTTTCAGGCTGTTAAAGATATTAGCTTTAATGTGCATCCGGGTGAAATCCTTGGTTTTCTCGGTCCCAACGGTGCAGGTAAGTCAACTACTATTAAGGTGTTAACCGGTCAGCTGCCTTTAAAAGGTGGTGACGCGCAAATACTGGGTCGGCGAATCGGTCGGGATGATCCAGAAATTCAGGCCCAGATTGGGGTAACGTTTGAAGAAAAAAATCTCTATCTTGAAATGACAGCCCTGGAAAACCTGGATTTTTTCGCTTCGCTTTTTGGAATCAAAAACCCGGATTCACTTGAAGCACTTCGCCGGGTTGGTCTGGCCGAAAGGGCTAAAGACCGTGTTTCCAGTTATTCGAAGGGGATGCGTCAGCGCCTGATGATTGCCCGGGCTTTTATTAACAAGCCTAAAGTGCTTTTTCTTGATGAACCGACAGACGGTCTTGATCCGGTTACAGCTGTTTCTATAAGAAAAACAATTAAAGAAGAAGCAGAAAGAGGTGCGGCAGTGCTGCTGACCACCCACAATATGTTTGAAGCGGATGAGCTTTCGGACCGTGTTGCATTTATAAATGAGGGAGAAATAGTGGCTCTTGACTCTGCAGAAAATCTGAAGCTAAAATATGGTAAACGCTCCGTAAAAGTGCGCCTGCGCGATGGAAGCGGGGTAAAAGAAGAAGAACTACCCCTGGATGGCGAGAATTCGTCCAAGCGGCTCAGCGAACTGGCGGCCTCTCCCGACCTGATGACTATCCATACCGAAGAAGCTACCCTGGAAGCGATCTTTATTCGCCTGACCGGTAGGGGGTTATCTGGATGAAAAAGCCTGTATCCGGCGGAAGTATCATACTTGCCATGCTGATGAAAGATGCCCGGGTCTATAGCCGCAATAAAATTTATCTTTTTTTAACAGTGTTGGGGTTATTAATTTTTATTGCAGTCTTTTGGCTGATACCCGATTCTGTTGATGAAGATATTGTTATTGCAGTTACCCCATCACTGTCTACGCTGACTGATGAAGGACGTGAAGCCCTTGAGAAGAGCGGAGTGCCCCGGGAGGTTATAGCAGAACTGGATCAACTTGAGGCTGCTTTCAGGGATGAGGGTATGTTTTTAATTGAATTTGACCATTTACAGGAGCTGGAGAAAGCAGTTCGCGGAGATGTCCATATCTATAAAGATAATGCGGGAAATTATGTTATCCATGATCCTGAAGGAGAGATTAAAAAACCGGCAGAGACATCAAGGATAAACGCTCATGTTGGTATCGCTTTCCCGGCTAATTTTATTGGCGAAGCAGTGTTTGATAATAAACCAAAAGTGACTATTTATGCAGCTGCCACAGTCCCGGATGAATTACTAGGAGCCATGGAAGGATTTGTGCGGGAGTTATCTTTTCAACTGGCCGGTTATGATCTACCGGTTGAGTTTATGGAAGAAGAAACGATGATCCTTGGGACAGATCGCCTTGGTGAACAGATTTCTATGCAAGCCCGAATGCGTCCTCTGGTTGCTTTTTTTATGTTGATGATGGAGACTTTTGCACTTGCTTCCTTAATCTCCAATGAAATACTGCAGCGTACCGTAACTGCCTTATTGGTTACCCCACTACGTATCCGGCAGTTTTTAATGTCTAAAACCATTTTTGGCACTGTTTTGGCCATGAGCCAGGCAGTAGTTGTTTTAATTTTTGTGCGCGCTTTTACTGTAGATAACTGGTCGCTTTTACTTTTCACAGTATTTCTTGGCTCATTGCTCTTTACTGCCGTTGCCATGTTGGTAGGTTCTGCGGGGAAAGATTTTATCGGCCAGCTGATGCTGAGCCTGCTCTTTTTAATTCCCCTGCTTATACCGGCTTTTGCTGTGCTCTTTCCGGGTTCGGTAGCTCCATGGGTAAAAATACTGCCGACTTATCCGATTGTTAGTTTGCTCTATGATGCAACAATCTATCAAGCAGGTTGGAGCGATTCATTGCTTTCACTTGCCTATGCTTTTCTTGCGGTTCTTGTGATTTACCTGGTTTCGCTCCTGGTATTAAAAAGAAAGGTGGTCAACTTATGAGTATCAGACGCGTACTATCCATATTATTGAAAGATTTTTCCGTGGGACCGCGTAAATCTTTTTTTATCTGGGCTTTAATCATGCCTTTTGCAATGACCTTTCTTTTTCAATTTGCTTTTGGTTCACTATTTGAACCCAAGCCCCGACTCGGAGTTGTCGATCTTGGTAGTTCGCAGCTAACCGTGGAGGCACAGGAACTGGAAGGTTTTGATGTGGAAGTATTAGGTGGAGTGGATGAATTGCTGGAGAAAGTTGAGCAGAATGATCTGGATGCGGGAATGGTTCTCGGTGATGGATTTGATGAAGCGGTAAAAACAGGGGGAAAACCCCTTCTTCCTTTTTACATTAGTGGTGAAAGTCTGGCTTCAAACAGGATCATTATCGCAGTGACAGCGATTGAAATGATTCGCGGGCTGGAAGGAAGTGAAACCCCGGTGGAAGTGGAAACAATCTATTTTGGAGAACCGGGGCTGCCGGTTTCAGTGAGGCTGATTCCACTACTTGTTTTTTATGCCTTGGTTATGGCCGGCATGTGGGTGCCCAGTGCAAGTTTGGTTGAAGAAAAAGAAAGGGGTACGCTAACTGCCATACTGGTTACAGCGGCTCGCTTGAATGATGTTTTGTTTGCCAAGTGGTTACTGGGTTTTTTCTTTGCTATATTCCTTGCGATAGTAACCTTACTTTTGAATAGTGCATTTGGACAGCACCCGCTTGAAGTTGTCGCTGTAATAATCGTGGCTTCCGCCCTGACTTCCATGATTGGACTGTTAATAGGCGTTTACTCAAAAAATGCAACTATGCTTTTTACCCTTATTAAAAGCCTCGGGTTTTTTCTTTTCATACCGGTTATTTTTTACATTTTTCCAGAGTGGCCGCAGTGGATAGCGAAGATATTTCCACTGTACTGGATTATCAGTCCAATCTGGGAAGTTTCGGTTATGGGAGAATCTATCAGCACAGTCTGGTTTGAGATAACTATTGCCCTGGCAATAACCCTGGTTCTTTTGTTTCTTCTTGTTCCTTTAAAGAGAAGGATGCTGGTTTGATCATTAGCAGAGATATACTTGGCGTTTCAATGTTTAACAAACTCTTATATTTATCCAGCGACCTTTTCTGTAATACAGCCAGCCGTAGTCGATTTGCATACACTAAAATATAGTTTAGCTTTTAGTTATCCATTTTAACAGGTATTAATCCGTTTGCATTGTACCATAGCCGAAAAATGCGAGCAACAGAAAGATAGTAAAGTCAACTATTTTTAATTATAAAAAGTGGCCCCGGTCATAAAGGTTAAAGCTGAAGGAATGACCGTGGTAACTGGTCACCAGCAAATCTCCCTTTAAAATTAAAATGTGAACTATAATTTTAATTGTTAAAGGAAGTGGCGATTTATGAAGGTTGCAGGTAATGCTAATTCACTCAGGGTCATTGTTGGACTGCTGATATCAGTTTGTGGAGGGCTTGCCTTTATACTGGCCTTTCCTCCTTATGAGATATGGCCTCTCATTTTTATTGGTTTTGTTCCGGTGCTGATAGCCCAGCACCGTATTATGCCCCCCCGATTATCATCGCTTGCTACTGCTGTTGCTATAGCAATATGGCTGCAGGGATACCTGGGTCCGGTATTTGCCCCAATTGGTAATTATATGGTTTGGTTACCTCTTATAGCCTTAATCATCTGCTTTTTTACTGACCGGGGACAGCGCGAATTTCATAAAAAAACAGGATATCGCTGGTTTGTTATAAGCGGTATTATTACCTGGGCAGCTATAGAAATGATCCGCTTGTTTCTTCCGGTTGCCGGAACATGGGCATTTGTTGCTTACCCCCTGTATAAGCAGTTGTGGCTTATTCAGCCAGCCAGTATTTTTGGAATCATCGGGACAGGAATGCTGGTTATGCTGGTAAATCATGTCCTGGCTCTCCAGGTTATTCACATACTCGATAATAAAAGGTGGATTAATGACTACGGGCACGATAGCAAAGCAATTGTGAATAAGAAATTAACAATTGGTTGGTTAAAAAAAGGAGTATTGCTCACAGCAGCCTGGCTGGCGCTGAGCCTGTTTCAACTCAACAGCCAATCAGAAGCGCCTAAAATAAAAGCAGCTGCTGTTCAGCCTGCTGTTTCCCCTATTATGATTAGCAATGCCGGTGAAAATAAAATACCTGTCCTTGAACGCATGGCAGAACAGACTATTAACGCAGCTGATAGAGGGGCACAGTTTATCGTGTGGCCGGAAGGGGCTTTAGATAGAGACCCCCGGGATGGTGATTATCCCGACTTGGCAGAGTTGGCTGTAGAAACTTCTGCTTACCTGGCTACCGGTTACATAGTTAACCAGGGAGCAGAAGGTTTTCGTAACGAAGCGACGGTTATTGACCCTGAGGGAAATTTTCTTGGTGTTTTCGGGAAAGATCACCCGGTGGTTTTTGGAGGGGAAACCAGCTTGAGTCGTGGTAGTTATCCAGTCTATGAAACAAGTATTGGTAACCTGGCAACGATTATTTGCTATGATCTTGATTATACCGATACTACCCGCAAAATGGTTTCCGGTGGGGCGCAGCTTATTGGAGTTCCTTCAAATGACTGGGGCAGCATTGCTGATAAGCATTATACGCATGTAGTTTTTCGGGCAGTAGAAAACCGTGTGGCCATGGTTAAGGCTGATGGTGGTTTTAACTCCGCCCTGGTTGATCCCTACGGGAAGATTATAGATCTGGCCGTTTTCCCGGATGGTGGAGAAGCAACCCTGGTTGGAGATCTTCAACTGGGTGACGGGAAGGGGACATTTACAACAAAATTTGGAGACTGGCTTGGCTGGATTGCCCTGGCTGGCTTGGCCTTTTTTACCTTTGGAGGAAGATGGCTAGAGAAAAAGGCGAAATGCTAAAGTAGCTGTAATAATTATTTCTTACTTGGATTTTCGTAGCTTGTTTTCCCGGGATTGATATGATATATTTTATTAAAATATATCTAATATTAGAATGAAGAGATATAAAATCTATTAATAAAAGGAGAACCACCAATGTCAGAAAAAAAAGGAATAAACCTGATTCAAATTGCAGTTCTTGTTTCTTACCTGCTTATGGTAGTTGTCAATGCCCTGGCTAATACCCTGCCGATAAATGCTATAACGACAGGTGAGGTTTCAGACTCTTTTCCCAATCTTTTTGCTCCCACGGGATTGACTTTCTCCATATGGGGTCTGATTTATCTGCTACTCGCTGCTTACTCAGTTTATCAACTCGGTTTATTCAGGCAGGATAGTGACGCTGTTAAACCGCAGTTATTTAACTCCATTGGTATTTTATTTATAATTTCATCCCTGGCCAACACCGCCTGGATATTTTCCTGGCACTATTACAGTATCGGGCTTTCTTTAGCGATGATGCTGGTGATACTGGTGCTGCTGATTGCTATAAATATCAGGGTAGACCGGGAACAGTTAAGTACGCGTGAAAAACTGTTTGTCAAGCTTCCATTTGCAATATATTTCGGTTGGATAACCGTTGCTACAGTGGCAAATGTTACATCTCTGCTGGTTTATGAGGGATGGAACAGATTTGGAATAGCCGAGCAAACCTGGTCTGTTATTATTATAGCAATAGGGTTCTTAATAGGTGCAGTGACAACCTTAAGATTTAAAAGTATTCCCTACGGCCTGGTAATTATCTGGGCATATATTGGAATATGGATTAGACACACAGCTCCCGCCGGCTTTTCAGAAAGCTACCCGGCGGTGATTGCAACGGTAATAATTTCAATCATCCTGATGGTTGCAGTTCTGTTATTCCTTATTTTTAAGGAGAAGAAAAGAGCCGTAACGGTTGTTTAAAGTTCAGAATAAGATAATTAGAGGGCGGTTTCATCACGAAGATGAATGAACCGCCCTCAGTTGTGCACAAATATCACCTGCATAAACTTTGCTTCGCTACAGCAGTATTATTTATTATTCATCAGGCGGTTATTTGGTTGTCAACTGCTCATATTTTCTAGGTAGTTCACAATATCGTATGATAAAAGTAAATGGTTTTTCACTTTATAGTTGTTCAGATCTATTCCTGTCAGGCCGACTATTCGGTTGACTCTATAAACAAGGGTGTTTCTGTGAATGTAAAGTTTATCAGCTGACCTGACCAGGTTTCTGTCATTTATTATGAAAACCCGCAGAGTATTATAATAATCACTCTTGTTCTTTTTGTCATATTCCTGTAAATATTTTAAAGCAGGGTGGCACAACCGGAAGAGCTCAACTTTATCAGAGGCAAGATGAATTAAATGATACAAAGTAAGATTCTCATATTTAAAAAGGGCGCTACTTTGATCAAAGAAAGGGCCGAGCTGGTTGGAGGTACTGGCCTGCCGGTAATAATCGCGTATGTCAAAAATATCGGGGCAGCAGGAACTCAACCCTGCAGTTAAATTGCTGTTTTTTAAAAATTGTTCCAGTCTGTAGACGTATTCCTGTTCAAGAGAAGTCTTGTTCCTGGTATTAATTATTAGCACTATATTTTCGTAGTAGATGATCGAACGACATTCACCGCAGATTGATTCCAGCTGGTGGGCAATATAATCAAGAGTATTGTTTGTGAGATCAGCTTTTTCTGCTTTGACTTCAACAATAAAGTAGTGATCCTGTACAGACCAGTCCAAAAACTGCAGCTGGTAACCGATAAACCTTTTCTTTAAATCTTTTCCCTCTAAGAGGTCGGCAAAGAAATAATTATAGATTTCACCCCTGGTATTTTGATAAATATGATCTCTCTGCAGGGCAAGGAATATAATCCTGGTTAAATAGGCAGCCAGGTGCAGGTGGGCAGTTTCCAGGGTGATAAAAGCTCCGATTATGATCAGGGTTCCAGCCTTGCTTGAACCGTTCATTATATTGGCATTAATCCGTGGATGAGAAAAAATGGGTGATTTGTTTATGATCGGTTCCCAGTTACTGTTCAGCCAGTTGAGAGCACCGCTCTCTTTCATTGCGTTCACAGTGCCAATATCTGTATACCCTTCTTTAACTATGCTTTCCCAGAGTGCATCGATTTCATCTGCCCCGACTGCTTTACTATAAGCTAGTGTCCTGAAAGAAGAATCGATCAGGTAGATGGGGTTTTCAAATATACTGTAGCTGGCGTCAATGATATATTGCAGGCCTTTATCCTTAACCAGGGCGTCCTGCAACTCATCAGCCCAATCGCGGTAGAAGGTAAAGATGTCTTGTATTTCATTAAACAGTTTAATGGGGTTACATTTTTGATTAATGATAATTATGTTGGAGTTATGGTTATGTAAGAGGGTTTCGATTTTTTCATCTGAACCGATAATTACCAGGTTATAACTGCCTTCTGCAGGCTGTTGAGAAATCAACTGTTTTGCTTCAGCTACGTACAGGCATTTTTCATCATATTTTTTCTGGTCATTTCTTACAAGCTTTATTGTTTTGATTACCGGTTTATCACAAGCATTTATAGATTTTGTAATCCTGTAATGCTTTAATTTGTGGGCGATTATCGACATGCTCAATAGCATTTTAACACCTTCAATTCATGCTTAGTGTCAACTCTCTTAGCCATTATATATACTGATCGTACAAAAATAAAGTTGTAAAATTTAAATGTTTGCAGAAGACATTCTATTTTCAATGAAATATACTGTGACCATAAACCATATGTTCAGAAGGAGGAATTTTTTATGTGGAAAAAAGAAATTATTAAGCCTAAATCAGCTGTTTCTCATCCCAGTACCTGTTCTAACATGGTTAAGGTCGGACCTTTTTTATTTATAGCCGGGCAGGTAGCGATGTTTGAAGACAGGACAATGGTGACAGGTTATAAAGATCTTGATGAAGAAGGACGCAAAAAACTGCGTGCCGACGAGAACATTGGTTCACACTTCCGGGAGGAAAAGATTGCGGCTCAAACCTACCACATATTTACAAATATCAAAAAGCTGATCGAAGATGCCGGTGGAACGATGGATGATCTTATTTCTCTGCGGATTTTACTCTGTGATATAAATTACTTCCCGGTTGTTGAGAGAATTCGCAACATGTTTTATGAGCCGGATAAAATGCCGATTATTACCACAATGGCCGTGGTTGCCCTCTGCCCGCCCGACGCATTGCTTGAGATAGAAGCAGAAGCATATATACCTGAACAGGCTTAGAGATTAAACGCAGCTGGTATGTTTAATGCTAAAAACAGGGAGTTGGATGTAGTGGCGGAAAAGAACAGTTCAGCGGCAATAAGCGACCTTATGATGGATGTTATTTATAAAAGGCGCAGTGTGCGTCGTTTTACAGACGAACCGGTTGCCGAAGAAGATATTAAAGTAATCCTGGAAGCAGCCAGGTGGGCGCCATCCGGTGAAAATTCACAGGGATGGCGTTTTATTGTTATTAAAAATAAGGAAATAATTCAAAAACTCGGCGAGATATCAGGAGATGGCAGTGCCAGGCGCTTCACCGGTGAATTTGTTTCCAAAAGATTGCACAGCAGGTTTACCGGTCTTGATGATGAAGCTAAGAAGAAAAAGGTTTTTGAAAAGCTGATGAGTGGTAATGTATCCCGTTTTGTCTCAACCGCCCCCGTAGTTATTGCTGTTGTCGGTAAAAAAGATGTCTGGGATGTTCAGCTTGACAATGCTGCCGCAATTGAGAACATGCTCATAATGATTTCTGCTCTCGGGCTGGGAGCGACCTGGGTTATTGCTCCCTGCACAGACATCAGGGACGAGCTTGAAGTTAATAAGTTGCTTGCTGTTAATAAAGATTTTAAAGTGATCAGCATTATCCCGGTTGGGCATATGGAGAACCTGCCTAAAGCGAGGCCCCGCCTGGAATTGGAAGAGATTACTTATGAAAACAAAATGGGTAACCCTTATTTTATGGATCAAGGAGAAAAAAGATAATCATGGATAACAATGCTTATCTGCACAGTATAATCAGGGATCTGACTGATGTCCTGTGGGAAGAACATGGTACCGGTGCAAAATACAGGACAACACTGGTCGGAGTTGATTATTTTGATGAAAAGTATGCTGACTCTCTGGTTAACGATGGAATTGTTGAAACAGTTGAAGCAGTGATAGCCGCTTTAAAAAAAGAAAACCTGATTAATGATGCTGTCTATGAATGGGGTGAATATGCTCTAAAAGTTACATTTACTGCCTGCTCGCACCTGAATATGGAAAAGCAGCTTTTGGAGCGTGGTATAAATGTAATTAACTGTCCCTGTGCAAATATTATCATGCATTTTGTTGATAAGCTGGTTGGCAAATATAGTGAACTGGTTAATGTAGAAGTGGGCGAGAATGAATGTACTGCCGTGATCTGCGTAATGAAAAACAGAGACAGCTAAGTTAATCCCCTGTGGAGGGTCCAGGATAATGACACTATCAAATAAAATTCAAACGATGCAGGAGGTAGTTGCCTCTGTTCCTGATGGAGCGCACCTTACCCTCAGCGGGTTCACAATCGCCCGCAATGCCATTGCCGTTGCCCATGAATTGATACGACAGGGTAAAAACAACTTAACTATCTCACAGTGTATAGGCGGAATGGATGCCGATCTTCTGGTAGGCGCCGGCCTGGTAAGAAAATATATATACGGCGGGGGGTCACTTGACCGGTTCGGGCCTTTATGGAATGTTAACCGGGCTATTGAGCATGGGGTAATAGAGATAGAGGAGTTTAGCGGCCTTTCGATGGCAATGCGTTTTCTAGGCGGTTCACTCGGCCTGCCCAGTATCCCAATCCAGTCACTACTCGGATCAGGGATTTTAAATGTATTACTGCAAAAAGAGGATCCACCGGTTAGCCTGATGCAATGTCCTTTTAGCGATGAGAAAATGGTTCTTCTGAAGACTCTCAGACCCGATTTTGCTTTTATCCATGTTCAGAAAGCTGATTGCAGTGGCAACGCAATTATACATGGGCCACGCTGGGATGAAGACGCGGCTAAGGCAGCTGAAAAAATTGTTATCATAGCCGATGAAATAATTCCTGAAGAAATGGTTCCCCTGGTGGTGGAAGATGTGCGCATCCCCTCATGCCTGGTTGATATGGTTGTTCACCAGCCTTATGGCGGGCACCCTACTTCGGTTTATGGTTTATATGATTATGATTATGATCATCTTACCGAATATGTAAGGCTTGCCGGAACAAAAGATGGGATGACTGAGTATCTTCATAAATATATTAGAAGCAGCAAAAACTTTTACGAATACCTTGACCGGGTGGGTGGCTTGGGAAAAATGCTCTGTCTGAAAGCAGATCCCTTAAAAAAATATTGAGGAACTAGGAGAGAATTTTTAATGACAGGTTTAATTTGTTCCAAGGGTGAAATTATGGCAGCTGCCGGTTCACGTGAACTAAAAGACGGGCAGAATGTTGTAGTTGGAATCGGTCTTCCCCAGGTTGCTGCCCTGCTCGCACAAAAAACACATGCTCCAAATCTTTGTATGATTAATGAGCAGGGAGTTATAAACCCTTCGCCTGTTGATCCCTCGGTCGGGTTGGCAGATCCGCGGATGTGGTTCAGGGCAAAACACTTTAATTCATTCATCGGGACCCTGGGCAGCATACTGCACCGTGGCAAAGTTGATGTAGGGTTTTTGGGTGCGCTTGAAATTGATCAGTACGGGAACATCAACTCCACCCTGGTTAATGTTGGCGATAACGCAATCAGGCATTTTACAGGCAGTGGCGGAGGTAATGACATAGCTTCACTTGCCCGCAGCGTAATTGTTATTATGCGTCACGATAAAAGAAAGTTGCAGAAAGCAGTTCAGTTTAATACTTCACCCGGTTTTATCGGAGATGGTAACCAGCGTAAAGTAGCGGGCCTTAAAGGGGGCGGCCCCGCCCGGGTAATAACCGACATGGCTGTATTAGGGTTTGATGAGGTCAGTGCCCGCATGAAACTACTATCTGTTCACCCGGGTGTGAAACTTGATGATATTTTGAGTAATACAGGTTTTGAGTTGTTAATAGACAAAGAGATACCTGAAACCACGGCCCCGACAGATTTTGAACTGGAATTGCTGCGAAATGAAATCGACCCGCATGGAATTTATATCTAGAACATGCCGGTTATCATTAGGTAATACGAACTATCCGGCTCTTTACTGAAACAGTGAGCAGGGCTATTATAGCCGCTTAATATGGGGGAGAGTTTCTTTATTATTAATCACCTAATCAGCGCGATTTACCTTTGCTAAAATAGCGTGGCACTCTGGCAAGGTATTCTTTATACACTGCTCCATATTGCTTACTAAGAATTCTTTCCTCTCTTAATACCTGCAGATGCAGGCTAACGGTTATCAATACAAATAGAATTAACAGGGAGTAATCTCCGTTAATCAGGAAAAGAGAGGCTGAAAAAACAGAGAAAAAAATATAAACTGGATTCCTTGTATACGCAAAAATGCCATCCGTGACAAATCTTTCTTTACTTTCTTCATCGGTCCCCACTTTCCAGCTGCTGCCAAGGGCATGGTATCCGGCAATCAGCAGTGTTAAAGACAAAAAAGCAACGAAATAACCGGCAACTTCTACAATAAGCGGTATCGTAAAGCCTTTCGAAAGAAAAGGGCAGATTTGAGGTGTAAAAATATTTCTGAGCACTAAAAGAATCGCTAGTCCTGTTCCTGCGACAGGAAGGAATTCTAAAGCTTTTTCCGAAAGCTTTTTATTACCTTTAAGGATCACAACCGGGCGTATTCCACGAATAACAGAAACCAGGTATTTCAGCCCGGTAACAGCAGCAAATAAACTGAGCAGTATCAATTGCATATATTCAGTAGTCATACAGGGATTTTACATAATGCAATATATTTGATCAACATCCTGTTCAGTTAACCTGGATTGATTATAATATTTGGCAACAATGTTTAAAGGTTAATTACGGCATGTTATGATTGTACCTAAAGAAAAAAATGTCTAATGAAAGGTGTGGGCAATTTGCTAGGAAGATATTCCGCCTTTATTTTTGATCTTGACGGTGTATTAACCGACACAGCCGAGTATCATTATCGGGCCTGGAAGCGTCTTGCTAACGAAGAAGGAATTGCTTTTTCCAGGGAAGATAATGAAAAATTAAGGGGCATATCCCGCCGGGCTTCTTTAAACCTTATCCTTAAAGGGAAAAAAATACCTGAAAATAAAATTAATGAGATGATGGAACGAAAAAATAACTATTACCGCCAGTTTATCGAGGAAATAAGTAAAGCGGATTTGCTGCCCGGCGCAGAAGAAAATCTTACGCAGCTAAAAGCGGCAGGGTTTAAGCTGGCCCTGGCTTCAGCCAGCAAAAATGCACGCACTGTTTTAGACAAACTGGGTATTGAATCTTATTTTGATTGTATAGCTGATGGTCATAGTGTGATAAAAACCAAGCCCGCTCCGGATTTATTTCTATTTACTGCGGAAAAGCTAAAAGTGTTTCCCCAAGCCTGTATTGTCGTCGAAGATGCCGAAGCTGGTGTAGCCGCTGCCAGGGCTGCCGGGATGTCCGTCATCGGTATTGGACCTGCAGCCAGAGTTGGAAAAGCTGATCTGGTAATCAGTTCGCTGGCAGAGTTTAACCTTGAGCAGGTTCTCAGGAGTCTCCCGTAAGCTTATTAATTAATTTTTCCTTACCGACGGCTTTATTCGATCCTGCTTACAAATGGCTTCTTTTGTTCAAAAACTTCATCAATAACTTTCATCCAGCGGCTGATCGGTATATTCTGGGGGCAATTTTCTTCACACTCGCCGCAGCCGATGCAGGCAGCAGCGCGAATATCATGCTGAAATAGATCTTTTTTATCATATGATACTTTCCACCACTTGTATTTACCGCGGGCAATATCATATTCGTCGTATTTAATTCCCTCGTTGTAATTGACAAAATTGCGGGGAATGTCTACATTTTGCGGGCAGGGCATACAGTAATTACAACCAGTACAGGGAATTGCAGTTAAAGCTTCGTATTGGCTTATTACTTCTTCGTATAGCTTAAATTCAGCCTCTTTAAGAATACCGGGAGCTGATTTTTCGGCATAACTGATATTTTCAGAAACCTGTTCTATTGAGCTCATTCCACTGAGAACCGTGGCTATTTCGGGTTGATTCCACAACCATTGCAGGGCCCATTCAACCGGGGTTCTCTTTACAGGCCCTTTATCCCAGATCTCCTGGATTGAAGCAGGTGGTTTAACGAGGTTACCGCCGAGGAGCGGTTCCATTATAGCTATGCCGATCCCTTTATTAAAAGCGTATTTAAGCCCTTTTCTTCCGGCCTGGTAATCAAGATTCATGTAATTATGCTGTATCAGGCATATTGCCCAATTGTAGGCGTCGACGATATTTTTAAAAACTGAATAATCATCGTGGAAAGAAAAGCCGGGATAGTGAATGAGGCCATCGGCAATTTTTTTGTCAAGCCACTCCAGTATTCCCATATGAACCATTTTCTGCCAGGTAGATTTATTTAAGCTATGGAGCAGGTAAAAATCCATATGCTTTTGCCCCAGTCGTTCAAGCTGCTCGTTAAACAGCAGATCAAAATCATTGTAATTATCCACTTTCCAACATGGTAGTTTTGTGGCTACTCTAACTTTCTTTCTATATCCATTTTCCAGGGCGCGTCTAACAATAATTTCACTGGTCCCATCGTGATACGGGTATGCTGTATCTAGGTAATTAACGCCCCGATCAATTGCATAGCGAATGATTTGAATAGCTTTTATTTCATCAACACGATGTTCTTTAACGGGAAGCCGCATGGCACCAAACCCAAGAACGGAGATTTTGAAATCGGTGCTGCCAAATTTTCTGTATTTCATTTGTTTAGCTGGTCCTTTCATTTTTTATTGGCAGTTTAGTCATTTTCTTTATGCACATTTCTGTATTAACGGTTGGAAATCCTGCTCCTGTTATGTATGATAGTATGGGTTAATAAAATACAGGAAATTCCGGAAAGCGTTTTAAAGTATCAAATTATTTGGCAAAACGCTGCCCCGGAGGAAGAATTCTTAATATCTAACAGGATGCATTGTTTATCGGTGTTGCAATGTATCGGAAAGAGGTGTAATTCAATTGTCAGATATGGTTTTGGTAGTATTGCTTCTTGTTATGTTACTGCTTCTTGCCTTTACCATCCCTATTTTTCGGGTGCGTAGCGCCATGAGAGCGGTTGTTAAGATTTTCAGGGACAATAATATAACCGAACCAGAAAAAGCCAGGACCAGCAGTGAATTAAAATTAAATCCAAAAAAATTCTATGAACGTGCTTTTTCTGTTCGGGACTACAAACCCGATGCTCTAAAAGTTTTAATCGAATCGGGAATAATTGTAACGACTGATGATAACAGGCTTTATCTGTCGCTGCAAAAGCTGGCTGGTTCCCATATGAAGAAGTATATTGAACCTAAGTAAACATTTATGATCAGGTAATTGATGGTTTTAACCTGTTAACCAAAAAGGTGGGAGGTAGAGCTTTGAAACCATTGAAAAATGATTTATCAGGATTTAACCGGGTTGGTTTGGAGACCCCCCCGGTGGGTATAAAGTATGAATTTTTTCAGCCGGAGGGTATAGAGCCGCTGGCTGAGGATAAGAATCTTTCCCTCTGTGAAATGATCAAAGAAGCCCAGCAGGCAGATGCGCCCTTTTATTTCAGTGCTAAGAACAACGAAACCTGTGTGGGAAAAATTCTGCTTGGGATGGAGGATATGGAGTCATTTGCTCATAGCGGGCAAATTGGAGAACGTCTGCAGGTGTTCCAGGAAGCCAGGGTCAATTACAAGCTTTATCAGCATGTGCCCAAGCTTGAAAAAAAGGTAATTAATTATGTGGTTTTTGCACCCCTGCAATCTTTAAGTTTTGAGCCGGACGTTCTTATTATAAATGCCCCTGTAAAACAGGCAGAAGTGATTCTCAGGGCAATGAGTTACTCTACAGGGGAACTGCTGGAATCAAAAACTACCCTGGTTATGGGTTGCTCCTGGGTGTTATTGTATCCCTATCAGACGGGCAAGGTGAATTTTATTACTCCTGAAATGGTGCACGGTATGAGCGGCAGACAGCTGTTCGCTCCTAACACCATGCTTGTTTCTATTCCTTATCAATGGCTGCCTGTTGTAGCCTCCAATCTGAATGAAATGCCGATTCACCTTCCCACCCATTACAGTAAAGAGCAATATCTTAAAGAGTTTAGAGAAATATTGGAAGAATTAGCAGGAAGAGCCCAGAATCCTTGATTTATTTATAACTCCAATGTGATAGAAAAGGCTTTGGGTTTCCGTTCTGCACCTTAAGCCTTTTTAACTTTTACAATATTATATCTGAATAATTGTGATGGTTTTGCTACCCAATCAAACCATTTGCCTGCCAGGCAAGCTCAATTGCCCCTGAACAGGACACTTACAATTCTTCTTTGTCTGTGCTATTATATAAATTAATCATCCTGTTCGATCCAACCAAAAAGATTGTCCATTTACCTGACCATATAATCATTTATTGTTGCAGGGGTAGTTTGAACTAGCCCGTATTTTTGTTAACAATAACAGATTGATACCGGAGTAGTTTGGATCTTAATGATAATAATAGTAAAGGAAGGGCAATGCTTATGATAAATTATCAGGAACTAACAGATGCAGTTGCCGAGCTGGAAGAAGAAAAAGTTCTTGAAATGCTCGAAAAATTTGTTTCTGAAAACCCAACCGAGACGGAAGCGCTGCAAGCGGTTGAAGCCTGCCAGAAAGGTATGGTTATTGTTGGAGATCTGTTTGAGCGGGAGGAGTACTTTGTTGGTGACCTCATTTTTGCCGGTGAAATGCTTACCAGTGCAATAAACATTTTAAGCCCCGTGCTCGGGTCGGCTGACAGGGACAAAATCGGAAAAATACTATTGGGCACAGTATCGGGAGATTTACATGATATAGGTAAAAATATTTTTAAAGGAATGGCTGAAGCAGCCGGTTTTGAGGTTTACGATATGGGTATTGATGTTGCTGATCAACTTTTTGTTGAAAAAGCTAAAGAAATCCAACCTGACATAATTGGGATGAGCGGAGTTCTTACCCTGGCCCTGGAATCGATGAAAAATGTTGTAGCAGCACTCAAAGATGAAGGGATTCGGGATGATTTTAAAGTAATTATAGGTGGTAACCCTGTTACCAAAGAAGCTTCAGAACAGATAGGTGCAGATGCATTCACAGTTAATGCTGCTGAAGGAGTAAAAATATGTCAGGGGTGGGTGAGTTGAATGATTACCAATAAAACCCCCGCCAAGGAAAGAGAACAGCTTTTTATAGATCTGTTTAATAATAAAATCCCGTCTAGAGTGCCGGTTGCAGCCCGCTTTACGTATGAGTTTGCAGCCCAGTACTCCGGGTTTGATCTGCTTAAGGCCCAGTGGAACTCAGGTAATTTTGAGAAGGTTGCCGATAAAGTATGCCAAGATTTTTATAATGATCTGCTGCCTGTTTCAGCAACCCGGTTTCCATCGCTATACACCCAGCTGGGTGCAAAGAACTGGATCGTTGCATCCAGCGGTTTCATGCAGCATCCGGAAGTAGAAGGTCTTGAAAAGGATGAATATGACGACTTTATCGCTTCCCCGTACGATTGTATCGTTGAAAAAGTGCTACCCAGGTTGTATGAAAATCTGAATAAGGAAAATCCGAACGAGAGAGCCTTGGTAATGGCGAAAGCATTCAAAACATATGCCGACGAATTTGCCAATATTAGAAATTCGCTTGCCAGTCTGGCAAAAAAATATGGCTATGCAAGCGCAAATTTTACTGCAGGTTCCTGTGAAGCGCCCCTTGACTATGTTGCTGATCAGTTGAGAGGGTTTAAAAATATTCTCACCGATATCAGGAGAGTGCCTGATAAGGTTGAGGCAGCCTGTGAAGCAATAACTCCCCTGATGATTAAGATGGGCCGTTTTAAAGCGCCCAACCCACTGGGGGCAACCTTCATACCCTTGCATATGGCTCCCTATATGCGGCCAAAAGATTTTGAGAAATTTTACTGGCCAACGTTTAAGAGAACGGTGGAAGGGTTAAAGGAAATGGGGCAGCCATCATTTATCTTCTGCGAGCAGGACTGGATGCGCTACCTTGATTATCTATATGAATTACCGGAAAATACAATTATGCTTTTTGAATATGGTGATCCCCGTAAAACTAAAGATCTACTTGGGAAAAAACATATAATTTCAGGATTTTACCCGATAACACTGTTAAAAACCGGAACAAAGGAGCAATGTATCGATAAGGCAAAGGAATTGATAGACATCCTGGCTCCGGGAGGTAAATACTTTTTCTCGATGGATAAAAGTCCTGTTTCGCTGGATAGTGTCAATGTCGATAATTTAAAGGCTGTCCTTCAATATGTTGCCGATAATACAGCCTATTAAGGAGCGATATCATGGATTCAAAATATTATCAGACTGCGCAAAAGGTTAAGGAATCTTTATCAGAGATGAGTGAAGAAGAAGCCGCGGTTGCAATACCGGTCCTTGAAAGTTATGAAGAGCAATTATTTGGTTTTGTGATGTTTCTCTGTTACTAAATTACAATTTATGAAAAAGGGACCTTAAAATGAGGCTTTCTTTTTGAAGGCTTCTGTTTACTGTCCCTTTTCTTTTGGGGCAGAACTTTAGCCGGAATCTGCTGAATCCGGTTGTAATAGCGCTTTATTTCCTGCAGAAGGTGAAAGAGAGATGCCCGGCTGACGAACTCCCGGCGTGTTTGAGGTAGCTCCATTTCTTCGAAGCTTAGCTCCAGCCTTTCAATTACTTTTTCAACTAACCGGTAATGAGTTTTCTTCCCCTCAATTTTTCTACGCTGAATTTTTTGGACTATGGAAAACAGCTGTACAAGGGGTTCTGCCTGGGGAACCCGAATGGGAATACGGCGGGCCAGGGTATGCATCTCCGCCAGGCGCCTCAGCTGGGATTTATATGCCTGAAAAGTTTGATGGTATCGATCGGATGCTGTTTCGCGATTAACAATAAACCTCTGTTCTTCATGAAGCAGCTTTGAGGTTTCCAGGCCTTCATCTATTTTATCATGCAGGTCTCTGACCAGCTCTTTAAAGTTATTATCGTCGCACCCCGGTTTGTTCATTTCAATTTTTATTAAATCAATTGCTTTGTTGAGACCCTCTTCCGTGTCTTTAATGATCTGGATTACTTCTTTTTTATGGTTTGGAGTAAACAGGTAATTAATTGCCAGGGCACAAACAGCGCCGATGAGGCCGGTTAATATTTGTCCTGCCGAATAGGACAAGAGAGGAATTTCACTGCCGCTGAAGATAATGGTTATGGCAGTTACTGTAGTAAGAACAATATGTTCCTGCATTTTAAGCTGCAGACAGATATAAATGGATGCCAATGTAACCAAGCCATAACCGAGGGGGCTGACCCCGAAAAAATAGCTGAATATGGTCCCCAGGATTCCACCGATCAATACTCCGCCGATCTTTGACATGCTCTGAATTAAAGAATGGTAAAAAGTTTTTTGAACAGTAATCAGGGCAACAATCGCTGCAAGAATCATCCGCGGAAGCCCAAAATGCTGGGCGATGTAGATAGATATAGTGACGGCAAGGACGGTTTTTAGAACTCTCCCCCCTACTAAAAAACGGTTCAAATTGTATCGCTCTCTTTCGTAGTAAACTCAATCTATTATAACGGTTATCAAGTTGTTTGTCTTCTGCCGGGAATGCGATGGATTAACAGGTTAACTTCGAACCATTTATTGTGTTTGGTTCGAATGCACCAGTTTATAAAGTATCAGGAAGAATGATTATTGAATGAGGAGGCAATTTCTTTGATAATACTCAGGGCTTCCAGGGCATCGTTTGAGTAGTAATCGGCACCGACAAATTCATTAACTGCCTGGTTGACCGGGTATCCGCCAACGATTACTTTAACCTTACTGCGTAAACCTGATTCTTCCAGCAGTTCATTGAGCTTTTTAATTTCATTGAAGCAAAAATTGAGTAGAACGGAGACACCAATAATTCTGGCACCTGTATCCTGAATTTTCTTAATGAATTTCTCTGCGGGGACATCAACACCGAGATCGTGCACTTTAAACCCTGCTGAGCGCAGGGTAAATATTAAGATATCTTTACCCAGGTCATGGATGTCTCCCTGGATTGTCCCTATGACGATCTCTTCTTTTTCCTGCTGCTCAATATATTCTAATTCTATACCCGGAGAGAGCAGGTAAAAAATTTCTTTCAAAATTTCGCTGGACATAATCAGGTCTGAAAGGTAATAAATGCCAAAGCTATACCTTTCGCCTACCAGCTTAACCCCTTCCTGCGACCATCTCATAATATCAACCGGGTTGATACCCTGCTTTAACATTTCATTAACCTGGTCAATTGAGGCTGTTTCATCAAGCCTTGCTATTGCATCGATAAGCTCATCCTTCATATTCTGGCCCCCTATCAAGATCATTGATCACAGATGATATTTATTATTATAATACTTTTTTTGTACAGGAGTTAAAATAATAACTTTCCCGTGCTGGTCAGCTTGTAACGATCGCCCCTGTAGAGGGATTTACTTAAACCGATCGGCAGGTCGTTTTCATCAAAGAAGAGTTGCTCCAGTAGAAATGCAGGAGTATTAGGAGGTACATTCAGTAACAGCGCTTCTTCATTTGTCAGTAAAGCAACCTTTAAAACACGGTCACTTTTTGTGGGCATCTTGTCAGTATTATCTCTTATAAAATGATAAAGGGAGGGACTGCTGACTTCCAAAATCGGTTTTTGCTTATAATAGTGGAGGTATTTAACATCGTACATTAGTGGTTCTTCATCAGCATACAGTATAGAGCGGGTATACAAATATCTCTCACCTTTGCTAAGCAGTAATTTTTTCGAAATGCGGTCTTCACCATTGGAACGCATTGCTTTTGCTTCAATCAATTTAAATATTGTTTGCAGCCCTCTTTTTTCGAGATCTTCCAGGAATCCTTCAAGTTCAAAGACAATATTATCTATGTTAGGTTTATTGATAAATGTTCCGCGTCCTTTTTGCGGGGTAACCAGCTTTTTATTGACCAGTTCGGCGATAGCCCGTCTGACTGTCATACGGCTGATTTGATATTTTTCAGCCAGCTCAACTTCAGTGGGTAGTTTGTCTCCCTGTTTAAATTCGGCCAGGCGAATTTTGTATTCCAGTATCTTGGCAAGTTGGTAATATGCAGGGATAATTGATGTTTTATCTATCCTGTCTTGAAAAGTGAGGGTATACTGGATGTTATCCATGTCCATAACAAAATATCCTTTTCATTATAATTTTCCGGTTTGCTGCTCTATCGCCGGTGCAGTGTTATAAAATCCTGGTTTACATGACCCAGTGCCAAAACCAGTTGTAAGCCATACCTTCAAGTGTTTCCCATGGTTCCTTGATCATGTTTTCGTCTCCCAGTATTTCACCAAGTTCGGTTTTTCTATCTTTCCATGAGGTAACCATTTTCTTGTTGAATTTTTCTGCATTGTCAGTCTGTAACCTGGGGATCCCGGGTTCTATTTCGGGTTTTTTTATGTACGTTCCAAATTCTATAGTTGCATCAATCATAGCCCGGTAGTTTTCCGGTTTGGTATCGTAAGGGATATTGCATCCACCATTAATGATAAAGCCTCCATCTTTTCCTACAGTGGAGCATAGTTCCCGAACTGTCTGACGCATTTCATCCGGTGTCCCGAGAATAAACATGGAATCTGGTATCCCACCGGCAATACACTGGTGGTGACCGATATCATTTTTAGCCCTTACTATGTCGCCCTGGCTATCTATATCACATAAAACTTTGCCCCTGGGCATTTCAAGCATACAGTGCCAGTGAGCACTCCAGTTGCCTTCCAGGTATGTCCTGATTGTATACCCTGCTTCAATAATTGCCTCCATGGTTTTTTTGAAAGAAGGCCAGTAAAATGTTTCAAACTGTTTCGGCGAAAGAAAGCATGCTTTGTGGGTAGGCACAAATACCGGGTAGCGCTTAAGCGGATCTGCTGTTGCAAGGGCCAGGTTGACCATTTCTTCCGTTAAAACATCACAGGCTTCAACTATCTTATCAGGCTGGCGGTAAAGATCAAGCATAATCCCGGTTAATCCCCTTAGGGTATCGGATAATACGTCAAAAGGAGCCAGAAAAACTCCCATTGTTGGTTGGGGCATACCTAATTCATTTTCAAGGAACAATGCGCGATTTTTCATAATCTGGGTCATCATTACCTGGGCCATACCGCCTTTTAGTAAAGCTATGTAAGAGCGCTTAGAACCTTTTTCGGATAATTCACTCAAGATCCGGGGCAGGTATACATTTAACATGAAATCTATCGGATCGCTGATCAAAAGATCATATTCATCTGCTTTCATATAATCTGATTCGACAAACTGAAATGGCATGTTTGGGGGAAGATCCCGTCCGGGCAGCTTATAGGTTTTACAACCAACAGCATCATACATGGGGGCCCAGATCCGGTTGTTTCGCAGAACGTCTGTTTCCGGGAAGTCGTTGATGAATTTTATTTCAGCTTCGAGCCATCTTGCGCTGTTATAGATGATATCCTGTTTACTGAAACCTGCATATTTTTCAGAAAAGTAATTAGTCCCGGGAGCAATCGGTATTCGGTCCGACTGTTCCAGGGCGATAGCAGATTGGTAACGTCCCAGCCTTGACTCAAATAGACTCTGTTTTGAGTCAGCCATCAATTCAACACCTTTCTGTATTAAATCCTGCAAACTTGTTTATATGTATATACATATTTTTTCGTTCTCTTATTTAACTTCCGGCTTATAGACGTTTAACATTACAGGGTATCTTTTGTTTAAACTATAGTTAAATAAAAACATATAATCGCTCTTACCGTTAATGACTGAAAACTGAAGATGTCATAATAATTAATTGTTTGACAAGATTATCATAATTAATTATAATACATTTATGTATAGATGTATATATTAATTTATAACTATCTTTTATTTTTGGATAGTTGTACCTGCAACACTTGCTGGTTGGAAACGAACAGGATAATCCATGGTATAAGAGGTGATGCAGTTAAAAATATTTTGCTTCGACGGTATAATGGTTAAACTGTAAAGCTTCATAATAATCGTTGAAAAGAGGGAAAACATAATGAATAGAAAGTCTTTTATGTTCATAGGTTTTTTAGCTTTATTCCTGATAATGTTTGGTATAGTAGGTTGCGGTGGTAATCAGACCGGGACAGATGTTGTTGATGAAGTAACTCCAGATCAAGGAGATGAACCAGCTGCACCTGCTGAAGTGGTGGAACTGACTTTTGCTCACCCCTTCCCGGCAACTCACCATCACCATGTGGATATTATCGTCCCCTTTGTTGAAGAAATTATGGAAAAAAGTGAAGGCCGTATAGTTATCCACCTGCATCCGGGCGGATCAATTACCAGTGGCACATCAGCTGTTGATGATATCTCCACTGGTGCAGTTGATATGGTATGGACCCTGCAGGGTTATACTGCCGGTCGTTTCCCCCTTACCGAAATGATTTCATTCTTCGATCATTTCGATTCCGGTGTTGAGGCAACTGAAACTATCTGGGGGCTTTTTGAGCAAAGTGAAGCTTTCCAGGAGGAGTATAAAGACTTCAAAGTATTCAATATGTATACTGCCGATGTTAGTGATGTTTATACCAACAATAAACCAATAAGTGTGCCGAGCGACCTTCAGGGTGTAAGCCTGAGAAGCGCTGGTCCGATGATCGATGCATCACTGGCCAGGTTTGGCGCTACTACTGCAGGTATGCCTATGCCTGATGCGTATGACAATATTGAAAGAGGTGTTGTTGACGGTCTTGCTACCGGGGCTTCTGCTATTCCTACCTACAGGCTTTATGAAGTACTTCAGTATGGTACTGAAGGTATGAACCTCTATGTGTCGCCGCAGGTTATGGCTATCAGCTGGGATGCCTGGAATAGATTAACCCCTGAAGACCAGGAACTGTTTGAAACAATCGGAGGCAGGGCACTCAGCATAAAATCCGCCCAGTATTATGATGATCTCCACCAGTGGGGCCTTGATTCAATGCTTGAGGAAGGCATGGAGATCCACTACCTTACCGATGAAGAGAAAGCCATGTTCTCCGAACTGGCTGCTCCTGTAGTTGAAGAGTATATCGCTGAAATGACTGCAATGGGTTATGATGCCCAGGAATTTTATGAGCTGATGCTCTCCATCAGGGATAGCTTCAGATAAAGGTAACTTTTTTGCAGCAGATAGTCTTTTAATAAGGGTACGGTGGCTTCGAACAGCCACCGTAACCCTTTTCAAAGCAGCTATCGAAATAATTCCGGGAAAACTTGATGAATGAATAATAACCGGTTATCTTACCCGGAAAAACAACCTGTAACTCACATAGTTATAGTTACGCATATCCCTACCTTTAGGGGAGGTATAACCGTGGTGCGAAAAAGATTTAAAACTATTAATCATTATCTACAGTATATTAGCGGAATAACCCTTGTAGCCCTGATGTTTTTAACGGTAGCCGATGTTATTATGCGAAGTTTTTTGAACCAGCCTATTTCCGGAAGCTACGAACTTACCTGCCTTGTCCTGACCTTTATCGTTTTTTTTGGTGTTGGTAATGCCCAGCATTTTAAGGAGCACGTGGTGATTGATGTTCTTTACGATCGCTTGCCGTTAAAAGGCCGACGCCTCATTTCCTTTCTGAGTTCATTAATATATCTGGCCATTACGGTTGTAATGTTTTGGGTGGTTTTTAAATACGGCCGTCTTTTAATTAACACCAATGCCACTACTGCTATAATGAAAATCCCGCATTGGCCCGTTGTTCTCATAGCCTCGGTAGGGTTAATCGGTTATATTCTATCTATAGTTTCTGACCTGGTTTTCTTAAAAGAAGGGGGAGTGCTCAGTAATGACGCCGATTGAGATTGGAATATTGGGCATAATTTTGCTCCTCGTTCTTTTATTGATCCGGATCCCGGTTGGGATCGCCATGACTATTGTGGCGATAATAGGCAATATCATGCTATCCTCAATGGGGCCTGCGTTAAACAAGCTCGGTATAGATATTATCCTGATCACCCAGAATTATAGCTTTAGTGTCATTCCGCTATTTGTTTTAATGGGTATGTTTTTATCGAAGGCGAACCTTGGGGCTGATCTCTACGAGGTTCTTAACGGTTTGATTGGCAGAATTAAAGGAGGAATGGCTATTGCGACTATTGGGGCGGGCGCTGCTTTCGGGGCTGTGTGCGGTTCCGTTGTAGCTTCTGTTTCGACAATCGCTGCAGTAGCTGTACCGGAAATGCGCAAGTATAAGTATGATCCCGGTTTTGCCACCGGGGTTTCTGCTGTCGGATCAACTCTTGGTGTAGTAATCCCCCCCAGCACTGCCCTTGTTGTTTATGGTGCCCTGACAGAAGAATCTATTGGTCAGGTTTTGATAGGCGGGTTTCTGCCGGGTGTGATGACCATGATCCTGCTGATGATTACGGTGCGCCTGCTTCTGATTTGGAAACCTAAATTGGCTCCGGAAGCGGTAGTTGAAAAAATTCCCTTTCCCTGGCAGGAATTAAAATATGTCTGGGCAGTACCTGTTATTTTTATTATCAGTATTGGCGGTATTTACGGTGGTTTTTTCACTCCTACTGAAGCCGGGGCAGTTGGAGCCTTTTTATCACTGGTATTTTCCGTCATGATCGGTCGACTAAAGTGGAAACAGTTTATAGAAGCGATTATTGTATCGGTCAGGATTACAGCCATGGTTTTTATTGTTTTAATCGGTGGAAAGCTATTTGGAGCATTTTTAACCCGAAGCCTTATTCCAATGCGCCTCACCGGTTTTATTGATGGATTACACATTGAACCATTTTTTATCATCCTGATCATTCTGGTTATTTATACAGCAATGGGTACTTTTATGGACGAAATGGCAACCTTGGTTATAATGACTCCAATTATTTATCCAATTGTTATGTCGCTTGGTTACAATGGGGTTTGGTTTGGGGTTATGACCATAATGATGCTGCTTACCGGTTTACTTACTCCACCTGTTGGAGTAGTAAGTCTGGTTGCATCTTCCATTACCAAGGTGCCTTCAACCAAGGTTTTTGCAGCCCAATGGCCGTTTTGGATTACTTTAATTATCGCCGCAATATTGGTAGCAGCTTTTCCTAATATTGTTCTCTTTCTGCCGAACCTGATGTATTAGGCAAATGAGTTAAGGCAATTTATTACCTGTTTTTAGATAGAATCTTTATTAACAAACAATTCATAGAACCGCCCTGTTCCGGGCGGTTCTTTTTGTTGAGTTATTGGCCATGAACTGTATAAATTGGTAAATTAGCCCCGTGTAGCATGGGTTTATGAACGCAGGGTTTTTCATCTAATGATATAATAAACAAAAAGAAAAAGTGAGGTAACTATATGAGAAAAAATATATCCCAAATTAATGCAGAAATTAAAAAACTTGCGCATCTCTGTGAAGATAACAGTACCATTGATCCAACCCTTTACGAGAAATACGATGTTAAAAGAGGATTGCGCGATTTAAGTGGAAAAGGTGTCCTGGCCGGGTTAACTGATATAGCAGACATAATATCTTTTAAAGAAGTTGACGGGAGGGAAGTTCCCTGTGAGGGCAAACTCTACTATCGGGGAATTGATGTAGAAGAAATAGTAGACGGTTTAACTGAAGAGGATCGCTTCGGTTTTGAAGAGGTTGTATACCTGCTTATGTTTGGCCAGCTTCCGGATCCTGATGAACTGGCTAAGTTCAACCACATTCTGGCAGATCACCGTGTTCTGCCGACCGGTTTTGTGCGGGACATTATTATGAAAGCTCCCAGCCAGGATATGATGAATACACTGGCCCGATCCGTTTTGACCATGTATTCTTACGATGAAAATGCCGATGATACATCACTGCCTAATGTGCTGCGTCAGCTACTGCAAATGATTGCTCTCTTTCCTTTACTTTCTGTATACGGTTATCAGGCTTATCGTCATTATCATGACAAGAAAAGCCTTTATATACATGCCCCAAAGGAGGAACTATCTACCGCGGAAAACATCTTAAGGATGCTTCGTCCTAATAAAAGGTATTCTCCTCTTGAAGCGAAGATACTGGATCTTGCTTTAATCCTTCATGCAGACCATGGAGGTGGTAATAACTCTACCTTTACAACCCGGGTTGTTACATCAACCGGAACTGATACTTATTCTACTATAGCAGCAGCTCTTGGGTCCCTGAAAGGACCGAGACATGGTGGAGCTAATATTAAGGTTATACAGATGTTTGAAGACATGAAGAAAAACATTAAGGACTGGAGCGATGAAGGCAGTATTGCCGATTATTTAAAAAAGCTGTTGTATAAAGAAGCTTTTGATCGCAGCGGTTTAATTTACGGTATGGGGCATGCTGTTTATTCTCTTTCTGATCCGCGGGCAAACGTGTTTAAAAAATTTGTAGAGAGCCTCTCAAAAGAAAAAGAGAGGATAGACGAGTTTCAGCTATATTCCCTGGTTGAGAGGCTGGGGCCGGAGATCATCAAGAAAGAAAGGCACATATACAAAGGTGTCAGTGCAAACGTTGATTTTTACAGTGGTTTTGTGTATAACCTTCTGGATCTGCCCCTGCAGCTTTATACTCCTCTCTTCGCCGTTGCCCGTATAGGAGGATGGTCTGCTCACCGACTGGAAGAGATAGTGAATGCCAACAAGATTATGCGTCCGGCTTACAAAGCAATTTTAAATTTCCAGGAATATATTCCTCTTTCGAGAAGGCAAACAAAATAGTTCAGTTTTTTAGAAACTAATAATTGCTCGGGCCGGGTAATAGCAGAAAATCATAATTGTGCTATTAACCCGGTCTGCTCTTCTTAAGGGCTTAAATACAATGAACGATCGGCAATTAATAATACTTTTGGGTGAAAAGAACAATGATGCTCATGACAGGTAGCTGGAAAGCAATAATTATCTTTGCAGATCCGGTAGAGGAAGGAATGCAATCTTAAAAAAAGAATTATAAACCCTGGGTAGCAAAAATATATTTTTATGAATGGAGGGCATGCCTGCCATGGATTCAGTGGAGCTTTGTTTTGAAGAGGCACACCAGCTGGCCAGTTTAATTAAAAATAAAATCATTTCACCCTTGGAAGCAACCAGGACTTTCCTGGAACGCATTGAAGCTGTAAATCCACTAATAAATGCTTATTGTACCGTGGCGGCAGATCAGGCTCTGGAAAAAGCACGGAAACTTGAAAGCAGTATCGTGAAAGGTGAATCCGTTGGTCCATTGGCGGGAGTACCGGTTGCTGTAAAAGATGTTACTTTGACAAAGGGGATTAAAACTACTTTTGGTTCAAAGCTTTACAAAGACTATATACCTGAAAATGATTCACTAATTGTTGGAAGGCTAAAAGAAGCCGGGGCCATTATCATGGGTAAAACGAACACACCTGAATTTGCTGCCGGGGGGGCCACTTATAACGATTTGTTTGGCGCAACCAGGACGCCCTGGAATGTTGATTTTAACAGTGGGGGTTCAAGTGGAGGATCTGCATCTGCAGTGGCTGCAGGCCTCTGTTCCCTGGCCGAAGGGAACGACTTGGGCGGTTCTTTAAGGATACCGGCCAGTTTTTGCGGAATTGTCGGGCTCCGACCTTCTCCGGGCCGGATTCCTGTTTTCCCAAATGACTTGTACTGGGATAACATGTCGGTTGAAGGTCCGATGGCGCGATCTGTCAAAGATGCAGCGCTTATGCTGGATGCAGTTGCAGGAAGTGACAGAAGAAGCCCTGTCGCATTAATGTCCGGGGAACGCAGTATATTTAATGACCTCCTTAATATTAATAACTGCAAGTACAGGATTGCCTGGAGTGATAATCTTAACCTGACTCCGATTGATGATGAAGTTCTCGGCCTAGCCAGGGGATCAATTGAAATTTTTAAATCGTTAAGTTGTACTGTTACAGAAGATTGTCCCGATTTCCAGGGGCTTCAGGAAACAGCAACAGTATTAAGAGGGGTGCGCTATGCAGCGCTATACCAGGAAGAATTAAATAGACCGGAATTTATAGAACTGGTTAACTCTAATATTATAGAAAATGCCAGGCAGGGTATTAAGTTGAGCGGTTCAGACATTGCCAGGGCAGAAAAACATCGTTCTGACTTATGGCAGAAAATGCTGGATTTTTTTGTGAACTATGATCTGCTGGTTACTCCCACAGTTCCAGTTAAACCGTTTTTGGCAGATGTAACTTATCCCACCGAAATCAATGGGAAGGCAATGAAAAGTTATATCGATTGGATTATGCTGACTTATGCATTTTCAGTAACGGGTCTGCCGGCTATCAGCATTCCCTGTGGATGGACAGTTGATGGATTGCCTGTGGGGTTGCAAATTGCCGGTAAACCAGGTTGCGAAAGAGATGTTTTAACTGCCGCATCATGTTTTGAACAGGCAAAACCGTGGAGAGACAGGCGACCGCCTCTTGGTAATTAAGCAATAATCGAAGAGGTGGAAACAGCAGAGTTATAAAGCAATGATGATTAATAAGGAGATGCTGGTTATGGCCCAGGTTGAATTGAGTAAAACCGCTCCTGATTTTTCTCTTGAAGATTTTAATGGTAATAAAGTTACACTTTCCGATTTTAAGGGTGAAAAAAATGTTTTGCTCGTATTAAACCGTGGTTTAACCTGATCATTCTGCAGGGAACACCTGGAGCAGTTGCACCGGGATTACAAGCTTTTTAATGATAGTGATACTGTAATACTATCTGTTGGGCCAGATGACAAAAAAAGATTTCGAAATTACTGGGATGTAAATAATTTTACCTTTATTGGGTTGCCTGATGAAAAGCACTCGGTACTTAAATTATATGGTCAACAGGTTAAGCTGTTTAAGCTCGGCCGACAGCCTGCCCAGATGCTTATTGATAAGCAAGGCATCTTGAGATTTATTCATTACGGTCATTCAATGAGCGATATCCCTTCAAACGATGATATGCTTAAACTTATTGCAGAGATAAATCAATAACCGATAAATAATGTTTTTTATGAATAATTCAACTGTTGGAATTTATTTTACCAGCCAGGCGGAGAATTCGGTGTTCCTGGATTATTTCAATGAATGAAGGGTTCTGCAGGGGGTGTTGGTTAAAATAAAACAAATGACCCGGGCACCGGCAATCGGAAGAGCCAAACCTATCGATCGTATGGTCTGCAATTGAACTGAGGCTTGCGGCTAAATCACATTCACCGTTGTCACTGCTAACTATTGGAATAGGCACTATTTTGCTTACTTCAGTTGTCAGGTGATCAATATGCCAGTGTTTGTTTTTCGATTTACGTGTATGTCTGTTGATCCTTTTCGCTAATCCACGCTTTGCTGAACCGACATAAACATAAAAACCCCGGGGAAATGACTTTGTGCCCAGGCTGCCTATATTTATTGTCTGGCTTTTATCTAAGGATATAAGTAGCAAGTAATAGCCCCGATCCTGCAGCTCCTGCTTAATTAAGTCATAAGGAATATCAATCTCCCTGATCGTAGAAACCTCATTTAATGAATGATCAAATCCGACAGTAAGGGCATGAAGGTTAACATCATTTTTCACATCCATGAATGTTTGAGCAAAAAGTGGATCTATGCTGTATGCCGGAAGAAAACAGTTAACCTCCGGTGTCATGACAACGAAAACACATCCGGTTTTAACGCCTGCCCGGGAAAGTTCCTGTAAGCGGAGAAGGTGATTTGTTCCCCTCATGGTTACTGCATCAGGGAACATGGCGAACGAACCGGCAAACAAGGTGGAACTCTTTATTTCCAAAAATAATTTTTCAGCACTAACCCTGTTTTCCAGTAGTAGATCAAACCGATGCCTGCCGTAGACGGGTTCTTCACCGATTACCCGATATTCTTTAAATGATTCAATAGAACAGGTGTTAAGCAGTTGGTGAATCATCTTGTTGGTTAAATGAGTATGCAGCAAAACATATCGGTTTTCTTTCCGGCAGGCCAAAACCGTGTAGGGCAGTTTGCCCCTTGATATATCAGGGCTGAGCAGCAGATCAGTTCCGGGTAGTAGTAATTCCCATAAGCGGCCCGGGTTGGGCAGGTATGCTGTGCTCAATGTTCCGCCAACTTCAACCTCTACCACGAAACGATTGACCCGGGCCAGCAGTTTGCCTTCAATTTTTTTATAGTTAAATGGGTATGTCAGCATATTTTTATGTTCAGTGATAATAATCTATTTATCCTGTTTTTAACATTTATATTATTGTGTGTCCAGGGCTAAAATAGTGTGGAGAATAACATTTGCTCCTTTCCAGCATTGTTCAAGTGGTGTAAATTCTTCTTCGCAGTGGCTGAAACCCTCTCTGCTCGGTACGAATACCATCGTTGTCGGAACCATGTCGGCAATATACTGGGCATCATGACCGGCACCGCTATACATTTTTTTGCAGGGATAATTGAGTGATTTAACACTCTCCTCCATTGTTTTGATCAGGTCAGGATTAAATTCAATTGTTTTTCGAGCCCATTGTTCCCTGAAACTGACTTTACAGCGCAGCACTTCGGGAGGTAAATTTTTTATTACACTAACAACCTGCTCAATTACCTGCGGATCTCTGTGACGCGCATCAAGAGTAATTCTAACATAATCTGGTATTACGGTATGTATGTTGGGAGCACCGCTAAATTCCCCGGTAGTATAAACCAGGGCCGGATCGAGTTTATCCAGCTCATGGTGAAGATGCCGGATAATTTCTGTCATGGCATGAAGCGCATCTTTCCTTACCGGCATTGGAGTGGTTCCGGCATGATTGGCCTGACCGCGGGTAATGATTTCATAATTAACCATTCCCAGAACGCCAAGTACCAGTCCAATATCTTTATTTTCTGCTTCAAGGACTGGACCCTGCTCTATATGCAGTTCCAGAAAGGCCCTGTACTCTTTTGAATTAAACCGGTTAGACAGATCACCTTTATAACCACTGTTATTTAGAGCCTCTTCGAAGGTGACACCTTCCTCATCTTTAACATTCAACATGCTATCCCTCTCGAACTTACCGGTAATTACTCCCGAAGACATCATGGCTGGCCTGAAGCGAGATCCTTCTTCATTGGTCCATACCACAACGGTGATTGGATGTCGGGTTTTGACGCCTTCCCTGGCCAGGGTTTCTGCAGTTTCCAGCGCGGTTAAAACACCAAGAATGCCGTCATAGTTGCCACCCCTGATGACAGAGTCAACGTGTGAGCCTACTGCAATGGAAGGAAGATTTTCCCTGCCTTTCAGGGTGGCATACATATTTCCCATATCATCAGTTTTTAAAGCCATGCCCAGTTCACGGCAGCGCTTACTAAATTCTGCCCTGGCCTGAAGATTTGGTTCGGAAAAACAAAGCCTTGTAATGCCCCCGTTACCCGTGGCCCCGAAGTTGCTGAAGGTTTGCAGCTTGTCTTTCATTCTCTCTTTGCTGCAGTTGATCATTCCGGCTCACTCTCCTTTTCTTTTAATAAGTTCTTTATTTGTTGTAGAGGAGATAAAATCCTGCCTTGCCAGTTCGAAAAACGTCTGAGAACTAATAACAGGCAATATTTATACATGTTATAATTAATTTGTTAAACTATAGTTCTATCCCGGGAGGTTAATAACACAGTGTCTGCTTACCTTTTCCGTGATGCGCTTGTTGTGACAATGGATACTGACAGAAATGTCTTTGCAGGAGATGTCCTGGTAGAAAATGATCGGATTAAAATGATTGGCAATGTTACCGAAAAGGCAGATAATATTATCCAGTGCCAGGGGAAAGTATTAATACCGGGGTTGATTCAAACCCATGTTCACCTGGTCCAGGCCCTTTTCAGGGGGCAGGCCGATGATCTTGCCCTGCTTGACTGGCTGCGTAAAAAAATATGGCCTCTTGAAGCAGCTCATAACCGCGAGAGTATCTATTATTCATCACTCCTTGGTATTGCTGAATTATTGCGTGGAGGAACTACCTCAATCATAGACATGGCTACGGTTAATCACACTGAAGCTGTTTTTGAAGCTCTTCTGGAAACGGGGATCCGCGCTGTGTGCGGTAAATGTATGATGGACAGTGGTGACAATAAACCTGATGGTTTGAAAGAAACAACCAATCAGTCGCTTAGCGAAAGTGTTGCCCTGCTTGAAAAATGGCACGGAAGTGACGATGGAAGGCTGCAGTATGCTTTTAACCCGAGGTTTGTATTATCATGCACAGAGGAATTACTCCGGGAAACGAAAAAACTGGCGGAACAGCATCAAGTGCTTGTGCATTCGCATGCCTCTGAAAACAGGGATGAAATAGCCGAGGTTGAAAATAACCTGGGCAGCCGCAATATTATTTATTTTGACCAAATTGGTTTAACTGGTGATAACCTTATTTTGGCTCACTGCATTTGGGTTAATGAAGATGAATTAAATATTCTTAAACGGAGCTCGACAACTGTTGCTCACTGCCCTTCATCAAACCTGAAGCTCGGTTCCGGAATAGCACCCACAGTTAAAATGGATGAGTTGGGTATTAATATTTCCATCGGGGCGGACGGAGCTCCCTGCAATAACAGCATGGATCCGTTTATGGAAATGCGCCTGGCTGCTTTAATACAGAAGCCGCTTAACGGGCCAACAGCAATGCCGGCCCGGAGAGTGTTTGAAATGGCCACTCTCGGGGGAGCCGCGGCCATGAAAATGTCTGAATTAATTGGTTCAATAGAAATTGGTAAGAAAGCTGATCTGGTTCTGGTCGATTTAGATAAACCACATACAATGCCCGCAGAAGGGACTGACATATACGGCCGCCTTGTTTACGAGGCCAAAGCGGCCGATGTGTCTCTGACCATGGTAGATGGTCGAATTGTTTATCAGGATAATGTTTTGCAGACCATTGATGAAAAAAGTGTGCTTCCCGCTGCTGAAAAAGCGTTACAGCGGGTTATTCAAGATATAGGTTGAGTTCTAACTTACCTTCCTCCCATCAGCAAAGCCATCAATGCTTTCGAAGTGTGCAGGCGGTTTTCTGCTTCGTCGTAAACGACTGAACGGGGGCCATCAATAACGGTATCGCTGACTTCATTTCCCCTGTCGGCGGGCAGTGCGTGCATGTAGCAGACATTATTTTTCCCCAGGGAAATTTTGTCTTCCGTACAGATCCAACCGCGGTTTTTTTCAAGTCTTTTACTGCTTGTCATTCCTTCAGGATCTGTAACCCAATCACCCCAGTTCTTGGGAATAACTACATCTGCATTCTCATAAGCGGCATCCATATCATCAGTTATAGTAAGCGAACCGCCGAACTGGCCGGCATTTTCCCTGGCCTGCCTGATAACCCAATCGGGGAGTTCGTAACCTTCAGGATGAGCAAGCCAGACATCCATACCATAGCGGGGGAAAAGCAGAACCTGGGAGAGAGGTACTGATATAGGTTTTTTATGACTTGTTGCATAAGCCCAGATTATAGAAACCTTTTTGCTATTCAGGGAGTCTAATTTTTCCTGCATGGTCATCAGGTCGGCGATTGCCTGTAACGGGTGGTAAAGGTCGCACTGCATGTTAATCACTGGCACAGATGAATGCTCGGCCATTTCACGCAAGTAGTTATTACCAATGCCCCAGAAACAGTTGCGGCAGGCTATACCGTGACCGTAGCGGGAGAGAATAATTGCGGTATCTTTAGCCGATTCGCCGTGGGCTATTTGCATGGTACTTGTATCGAGATAATTCGCATGACCTCCCAACTGGGCCAGACCTGCTTCCATGGAGTTCCTGGTCCTGGTAGACTGCTCAAAGAACATTAAAAACATGGTTTTATTTTCAAGGTAAGGGGTGTTAAGGCCCAGGGCAAATTTTTTTTTGAGGTCATAAGACACCTCAAGTAAAGTGTCAATTTCTTCTTTATTCCAATCCTGAAGGGTGATGAAGTGTTTATTTTTAAAAATAGTTTGCATTCAAATACCTCCTTTGAACTTGGTAGTGTAGAGAAGGGGAAACAAAGCATAGATGGCAGAAGCTTTAACCAGTTCTGACTTCCAGGTTTTTTCATTTGGAGCGTGGGCTTCCTCTTCGTGGCCGGGGCCAAACCCCACGCAGGGTATACCGTAAAGCCCCATAATTGAAACCCCGTTGGTGGAAAAGGTCCACTTGCCGATAATAGGATCATGATTAAAAAGTTTGCTATATGCTTCAGCAAGTGTTTCAACTACAGGGTGTTCCTGATCAATTAACCAGGCAGGAAAGTATGCTTCTGAAGGATAAACCAGGCCTGTATAAGACGGTCTCCTGTAATCATATAGCTCAACTACGGCGGAGGTGTTCTTTACAGAAGCCAGGTTTTTCACTTCATCCAGGGCTTTTTCAGCTGTTTCACCAAGGGTTAAACGACGGTCTATTGAAATAGAGCAGCCATCGGCAACTGCACAGCGGGAGGGGGAGCTGAAAAATATTTCAGATACTGTTAGCGATCCCCTGCCCAGGATAGGATGATCTCCCAATAATTTATTCAATTCTTCCAGTTCTTTTATGATCGGGGCCATTTTATAAATGGCATTTTCACCCCGTTCCGGGGCCGAACCGTGACAGCTGAGCCCGGTGGTTGATACTTTTATTTCCATTCGTCCTCTTTGGCCGAGGTAAATATTACACGAAGTAGGTTCGGTAAGCACGACCAGTTCAGGTTCTATCCCGCCTTCATTAATGATATACTGCCAGCAGAGACCGTCACAATCTTCTTCCTGGACTGTGCCGGTTACCAGAAGGGTGTAATCACCCTGTAAATTTAAATCTTTTATTATTCTGGCTGCGTATACCATGGCAGCCATGCCGCCAAGTTGATCCGACGTTCCCCTGCCAACGATTATTTCTTCGTTTTCGTAACCAAGCAGAGGGTCGTAATCCCAAAGGTTTATATCTCCTGTGCCTACATTGTCAATATGAGCGTCCATGGCAATCAGCGTGCTGCCCTGACCTAAATAACCAAGGATATTACCCATTGGATCAACTTCGATCCGGTCAAAACCGACTTTATTCATTTCCTCCCCGATTCTCTCGATTCTTTTTTCTTCTCCCGTACTTTCGGCCGGAATAGCGACCATTTCTCTTAAGAATCGGCTCATGTCATCTTTATATCTCTCTGCGCTGCTCAATATTTGTCTGACATCAGCTTGCATGAAATTATCTCCTCTTTAGCTTACTAAGTTGCCTGAGCTGCTTGTTACATTTAATCGTTTTCTTCAAGCCCTTTGCTTACAGCTTTTACTATATGATGGTACCCGGTGCAGCGGCAAAAATTGCCGGACAGACCTTCTTTAATTTCTTCTACAGTTAGTTTTTTGCCTTCGGCAGCCATTGCTGTGGCGGTAACAAGAAAACCGGGAGTACAAAAACCGCATTGGACTGCTCCTTCATTGATAAATGCTTTCTGCATTTTTGATAGTTTGCCGTCAACGGCGAGTCCTTCAACAGTGGTAACTTCTTTGCCGTTAGCACGGGCAGCCAGGTAAAGGCAGGAATTGACTGGTTTGCCATCTACCAAAACGGTACAGGTGCCGCATTCCCCCACGCTGCAGCCTTCTTTGGTCCCGGTCAGTTGCAGGCGGTTTCGAATTATTTCCAGCAGCGTTTCGCCGCTGTTGATTTCCAGCTCTTTCATTACGCCGTTAATAGTAAACCTAATTATTTTCTGCATTGTAATAACCCCCTGTCCGGGCGATGGTGGTTAACAGTGACCTCCTGGTTAGCTCAACAATCAGGTGGCTGCGGTATTCTTTTGATGCACGGGCGGAACTTCTGGGTTGTGCATCATCCAGGGTGAGATAAGCGATTTGCTCAATCATTTCCTGGTTTGGTGAACGCCCTTTTGCAAAAGCTTCTGCCTGGAAGCAGCGCAATGGTTTAGGCCCGGCAACACCAAGGCTGATACGGATATCTTCAAAGCAGTTCCGTTTGTCCGGCTTACAGAGGGTTGCCACATTAATAATGGCCAGATCCATTGCTTTACGAGGCGAAAATTTAATGAAGCAGCCGTTATAACCTTGATAGTCCCCGGGTTTAATCATTATTGCTGTAAGCAGTTCGCCCGGTTGCAGATCAACTTTTCCGGGTCCCAGGAAAAAATCCTGCAGCGGAATCAGGCGGTTACCTTGAACAGACTGTATTTTTAACTGTGCATTAAAGGCCAGCAGCGGAGGGACACTGTCTGCTGATGGCGAACCGTTGCATATATTACCCCCGATTGTGGCCATGTTACGTAGTTGAGGGCCGCCGACTGTCAGTGCAGCTTCGGCCAGGATAGGTAGATTAGTTAAAATGACAGGATCCCGGGCCAGTTGAGAAAAAGATATCATAGCGCCTATATTGATTGATCCGTCAGTGTCTAAATTGATCTGCTTTAAATCTTCCAGGTGGCTGATATCTATTAAGCATAAAGGTTTCAACTTGTCTTTGCGCATTTCTACCAAAAGATCCGTGCCCCCGGCAATAACTTTAAATTCATGGTTGTTTGCCATGTAATCAAGAGCACCGGTAAGTGAGTCAGCCTCGTAGTATTTTTCAACCGGAAACATTATTATCACCTCTCCTGGTCAGCCCAGCAGACTGAAAGTGCTCGAATGCAACCTGCGGTCTGATTGGGATGCGATTGATGGCCACCCCGGTGGCATTGAGAATGGCATTGCGGATTGCCGGTGCCGGCGATATAGTTGGCGGCTCACCCAGTGATTTATTGCCGTATGGGCCGGTCGGTTCAAAAGTTTCAACAAAGGCAAGGTTAATTTCCGGTGTGTCCAGTATGGTTGGCAGCTTATAGTCAAGTAGATTGTTGTTTAAGGGTTTGCCTGTTTGCATATCGAAAAGTAGTTCTTCTGACAGGGCGTAACCAAGGGCCATACTGACACCCCCGTAAACCTGTCCTTCCGCCAGCTTGCGGTTAATGATTGTGCCCGAATCATGAATATTGTAAAGATCTGTAACTACCACCATTCCGGTTACAGTATCAACTTCTACAGCAGCAAAAGTAGCCCCAAAGGAGATGGCATTCATCCGGGCGTTATTTGATACATCAGCGGTAATCGGTTCCGCATTGTTCCTGTTGTAATAGCTGTATAAAGCTGCTTCGGAAACAGCCATGATTGTTTTTTTATCACTTTTAGTAACAACCTTACCTTCCTGAATATCCAGGTTGTCGATTGGTAAGTCAGTCATGCTTTCTGCTGTTTGAAGGATTTTCTGTTTAATTTCCAAAGCGGCTTTTTTAACAGCCATACCGGAAACATAAGCCTGCCTTGAAGCATAAGCTCCTGTATCAAAGGGGCTGATATCGGTGTCCTGGGTGGTTATCAGGTGAACAGAATCGTATGAAACACCGATGGTTTCCGCTGCCATCTGGGCCAATATGGTATCACTTCCCTGGCCAATTTCGGTGGCCCCAACCTGTAGTTGCAGCGATCCATCCTGGTTTAATACTATCCTGGCCCCGGCAATTTCCAACCCCGCCGGGTAGGTTCCAGTCCCATAACTGAAACAGGATGTGCCAATCCCCCGCTTGACAGAGGATTCTTTTTTATTACTTTGCTCGTAATCTGCTTTTTTAAAATTCCAACCAATCAAGTCCCTGCCTTTAAGCATGCACTCCCTGATGCCACAGCTGAGGATACTGTTGCCGGTGTCGGGATCTTGAAAGCCGAGATGGTTAAAATTTTTCAGGCGGATTTCTACCGGATCGATATCCAGCTTGCGGGCAATATCGTCCAGGTGGGATTCAAAGGCAAAGGCTATCTGCGGCGAACCATAGGCGCGCATAGCTCCTGCTACCGGCAGGTTAGTATAAACAGTATGTGGTTTATAACTTATCGCTTCGAAAGAGTAGAGAAATTTAAATTTTGAACCTCCGGCCATGATTACCGAATGGCCGTGTGATGCGTAAGCACCGGTGTTGGAAATTGCTTCAACGCGAATACCCAGAAGTTTTCCTTCTGAAGAGACACCTGTTTCAAATTTAACTTTTACAGAATGACGGGTCCTGGTGCATACCATGTAATCTTCCCGGGTCAGCTCCAGCTTAACCGGTTTACCTCCTACGGCCATGGTCATGGCTGCATTAAGCGGCTCCAGGCAGACATCCTGTTTGCCTCCGAAGCCACCGCCAACATAAGGTTTGATAATGCGAATGTTTCCCCAGGGTATTCCCAGGGCCTGACCGACGATGCGGCGGCAGATATGGGGGATCTGGGTTGAGGTGACAATGACTATCCTGTTGTCAGTATCTATGTAAGCATAGGAAATGTGGTTTTCAAGGGCACAGTGTTGGACAATCCCTGTTTCCATTTCACCGCTAAAGATAAAATCAGCTTTCTGCATCGTTGCTTCAATATTACCGATTTCATAGCCGGCAGAACTGACAATATTGCTGCCCCTTTTTTCATGAATCAGCGGGGCATTTTTCTGCATGGCCTCTTCAGCTGAAAGGACATGATCCAGTATTTCATAATCAACTTTAATCATCTGCAGTGCCCGCAATGCGGTTTCTTCATCTGTTGCAACAACGGCAGCGATTTCATCACCGACGAAACGAGCTTTTTCTGTAAGGATTTTTTTATCGGCCACATCGCCGCGCCCTTGTTCCATGGCATAAGGATGACCGGCTGTAGGGTATAGGTTATCCGGGACATTGAAACAGGTCAGAACTGCTTCTACCCCTGGCAAAGCCTGAGCTTCTTCTGTGTTAATCTGCCTGACCCTGGCATGGGCATAGGGGCTGCGCAGAACCTTACCAACCAGCATGTCAGAGGTTGTTAAGTCACCGGTGTATTTTGCTTTACCGGTAACCTTGGCCTGCGCATCGGATCGAGAAGGGCTGGTTCCGATTATTCTATACGGCAATGGTTTTTCTCCTTTCATCAAAATCGCTTCCACAGGGCATCTGCCCGTTCTCTTGCTTTTATCATAATTTCTTTTTCATTAAGGCTGGTAAGCTTTCTGTCCATCATTAAAATGTTGCCTCCAATAACTGTTGTCACAACCGATCGGCCACTCATCCCAAAAACCATGTGACTATAATAGTTTTCAGCGGTAAGCGGGGTGGGAGGGTCATAATCAACAAGTATTATATCTGCTGCTGCGCCGGGAGCAATGGCACCCGGGTTTAGCGGAAAAAAATTGGACATTATCCGGGGGTTGTTGACAAACTGCATTTGCGGAGGTTCAGACCAGCCGGCAGCAGGATTGTTTTGACAATGCTTGTGCAAGATATGGGCAGTTTTCAAACCTTCCAGCATATCTGTTGTCATGCCATCGGTTCCCATGCCCACAACAACGTTATGCCCGAGCATTTGACCAACCTGGGCACAGCCGACAGCGTTATTCATATTTGATTGCGGGTTGTGGGCAACATTTGTTTTCGTCAGGGCCAGCAATTTCATATCATCCTCACTGATGTGTACACAATGGGCAGCAAGAGTTTTTGGCCCCAGCAGGTTGTAATGGTTAAGGCGTTCAACCGGGGCCAGTTTGTATTTTCTCAAGCTCTCTTCCACATCATCCCTGCTCTCAGCTACATGAACATGCACTCCTGTCTCCAGTTCCTGAGCCGTTGTGGCACACTGCTCCATTGTTTCCGGTCCGATAGTGAAGGAGGCGTGCAAACCCATTGTTGCAGTAAGAAACGGCGAGTTGTTGGAGATGCATTTTTTTATAAATGATTTGTTCTCCTCCAGGGCGGCTTTTGCTTTATCTCTGCCATTTCTATCACTTACTTCGTAACATAGGTTAGCCCTGATTCCGGTCTCTGTTACGGCACGGGCAATTTGGTCCAGGCTTCCTTCTATAGCCCCAAAACCGGCATGATGGTCAAGTACGGTAGTGGTTCCGCTTTTTATGCAGCCGATAAAAGTTACCAGGGCGCTGTAGAATATGTCTTCCTGGGTAAGGATGTTATCAAGACGCCACCACAGGCGTTCCAGGATCTGCATGAAATCAGCCGGGGCAGGGTTTTTCAGCGCCATTCCTCTTGCCAGGGCGCTGTAAGTATGCGAGTGAACGCAAGTAAAACCGGGCATGATAATTCTGCCCTCACTGTTGATAAACCTGGCACCTGGTTCAGCGGCGAGAAGTTTTGCTGTCTTCCCAACCCTTGTTATTATATCGTCCCTGATTAATACGGCGCCGTCCTCAATTACCTGGCATTGAGGACCAAGGGTTATCACAGTTCCGTTTCCAATCAGCAACATTAACGTATCTCCACTTCTTTCAATTTTTTCAATCAGACTTATTTTATAGCAGAAATAATTCTTTCTCTTGTGGCTGGCAGGTTGTTGATCCTTACTCCAATTGCATCATAGATTGCATTGATTATAGCCGGTGCCGTGGGATTCAGAGGAAGTTCGCCCATGCCCTTAGCGCCGTATGGGCCGTCTGAAATTTGTTCAACCAGGATTACTTCTATCTCAGGGATATCCTCTATTTTAGGCACTTTTAGTTTAGCCAGGGTATCTGTAAATACTATGCCGTCTTTTAGTATAAATTCTTCGCTTAAACCATAGCCCATTCCCATGACCACGGCTCCTTCGATCTGGCAGCAGCTGTTTTGATAATGAATCGCCCGGCCAAGATCCTGGGCTGCAATAATTTTAAGTACTTCAACGGAACCGCTTTTCTCGTCAACAGCTACTACTGCTGCCTGGGTACCGTAGCAGTAGGCAAAATGGATATTATAATGATTCGGGGGCACACCGTTTTGATGATCGGCCTGTTCACGGAGCGGATAAGTTTTCGGAGCGGTATAGAGGAATTCACCGGCAATGGAACATCCCGAATTTTTTGCCGTGGAAGCTATTTCAAGGTAAGATATTAATCGATTATTTTCTTTCGGAACTATAATTCCACCGGGGGCAGGCAGGTAATCACCCTCAGCCAGGTTAAACTGTTTTTCCAGGCACTTTACCAGTGTTTCTTTAAACATTTTTGCTGCACCCAGAACTGCCTGCCCCGATATATATGTCTGGCGCGATGCTGTGGTTATTCCCCCTTCCGGGGTCAGGGCGGTATCGTTGGATAATACTCTGAAATCTAGATAAGGCAGTCCTGTTTCCGCTGAAGCCAGTTGAACCATGGCGGTATCGGAACCCTGTCCCATGTCAGCAGCCCCGATTTTCAATACCAGGTATCCCTCTGGATCAATCTCAAGCCTGGCGCCGGCCTGGTCATTTTTACCTGCGCCCAGGCCGACATTTTTGTATGCGCTGGCCATTCCAATGCCAATTTTTTTACCCGGTATGAGGCAACTTAACTCATTTAGATATTCATTCAGCGATTTTTCAACAGTGTTAAGGGTTTGTATGTAGCCACAGTCATCACCGATTATTTGTCCGGTCATGGTTTTCTTCCCCGGGGCCAGGGCATTTTTTCTCCGCAATTCAAAAGGGTTCATTTTTAGTTCTCTTGCCAGTCTGTCCATCTGTATTTCTGCCCCGAAAGCAACCTGTGTAGAGCCAAAACCCCTGAAAGCCCCTGCCGGAGTGTTATTAGTGTAGACTCCATATGAGTCAGTTTTAACATTTTTTATATCATAAGGACCTGTAGTAATAACCCCGGCCCGGAATACAACAGGCTTACTTAAAGATTCGTAAGCCCCGGCATCAAGTACAACTTTTGCTTCAACTGCGGTTACCCGTCCATCAAAAGAAGCACCGTGACGGTAATGCATCACGGCATGATGTCTTTTTGTCGATATGATTATTGACTCACGCCTGGTCAGGATCATTTTTACCGGTCTCCCTGTTAAAAGAGCGCTGAGAGCACAATGAATCTGTATTGTAGGCTCTTCTTTCCCTCCAAAAGCCCCACCTGCCGGAGTGTAGATTACCCTGATTTTATCCAGGGGCAGATTTAGGCAGGCAGCAATCATTTCCTGGAAAGCGCGAGAGCCCTGGCTGGCAGTCCAGACATTGATAGTCCCGTCAGATTGGGGCGCTGCCAGGGCTGCTTCAGGTTCAAGATATGCATGTTCGACCATGGGAGTGCTGTAGTGCCCTTCAACAATTACATCTGCCTCGGCGAAAGCTTTATCTACATTGCCCTTACGGGCAGAAACATGGTGGGCCAGGTTTCCGTCGGGATGAATCCTTGGTGAGTTTTCTCTTAATCCCTCTTCGGCTGAAAAAACAGCGGGGGTAAGCTTGTAGTCGACTTGAATGCTAGATAAGGCGGCTTCTGCATCTTTTTCTGATTCAGCCAGAACCAGGGCAACAGGTTCTCCATAAAACCTCACCCGTTCTTCAGCCAGTACCGGTTGGTGAGGTGTGAATAAGCCAAATCCGTTGCGCCCGGGTATATCACCGGCCAGCAGAATTCTTTCAACTCCCGGTTGGTTCAGGGCTTTTTCTATATCTATTCCGGTAATTAATGCGGAAGGGTGTTTACTTAGCAAAAGCTTACCATAAAGCATATTATCAAAGTAGAGATCCCCGGCATAGAGGGTTTTCCCAGTTACCTTGTCCCGGGAGTCAATTTTTACTGGGGAGGCTCCGATCAGGTCTGTTGACTGTAAAACCGTATCTTCTACCGAATTATGGTCCAGGTTACTGCAACTCATATCGATGGCGGCTGCCTGTACTGCTCTGATTATGGCGGCATAGCCTGTGCAGCGGCAAATATTGTGGCGTAAGGCTTGTTTTATTGCTGCCGGGTCAGGCTGGGGGTTTTTATCAAGCAGGGCTTTGGCGGACATGATCATACCCGGTGTGCAAAAACCGCATTGAACTGCACCTTCCCTGATAAATGCATCCTGAAGAGGATGCATCGCTTTCTCCTCTGAAAGGCTCTCGATAGTTTCGACTTTACAGCCTTCCAGAGTTTTCAATTTCACCAGGCAGGCCCTCTTGGCTGCACCGTTGACAATTACAGTACAGCTTCCGCATTGCCCTTCGTTGCAACCGTTTTTTGTCCCGGTTAACCTCAGGTCGTTGCGCAGGTAGTCAAGCAGGGTTTGTTCTCCTGGTGATTCAACTATCTGCTCGCTTTTATTAACCAGAAAGCTAATTTTATTTTTCATGAACCTCACCTGGTTAAGAATATTCTAAAAGGTAAGGCAAATATCCTGCAGATTCTTGAAGGCTGTTTCAAAGTAATAAAGGGTTAGATGGAATAAATCAAGCCGGGGAAACAATTTTAATTAATGAGTTGTGCAAAAGTTTATTTGATGCCACTATTCCCTCGCTGTTAAGATCGAGGCTGTTATTGGAAGAGTTGGTGCAGTGACCTCCGGCTTCATTCACTATAAGCATTCCGGCGGCAAAATCCCACGGGGACAACTTGTATTCAAAGTAAGCATCAAACCTGCCACAGGCCACCCAACAGAGATCCAGGGCAGCACTGCCAAAACGGCGGATACCGTGAACATTACACTCAAAAAGTTTTTCTATGCTTTTCAGGGTTTTCTTCATCAACAAACCCCGATCATAATAAAATCCTGTCGCTATTATTGATTGTTGGAGCGCTTTGCTTGCAGATACAGTTATCGGAACACCATTTAAAAATGCTCCTCTACCGGTTTCAGCTGTAAACATTTCATTACGCAGGGGATCCAAAACGGCTCCTGCTTCTATCCTCCCCCGGCGGGCATAAGCGATTGAAACACTGAAATGTGGAATGTTGTGAGCATAATTATTAGTTCCATCAAGTGGGTCGATTATCCAGAGATTTTCTGCGTTGTAATGAGATGTAACCTGGTTTTCTTCAGCGATAAAGTGGTGATCGGAAAATCTTTCTTTGATTGTCTCTATAATTTTTTCCTGTGCGGAATAATCTGCATTGGTGACCAGGTTGTGACTGCTTTTATTGCTAACAATCTGTTTTTTACTGCAGTCAACAATGATCTGCCCTGCCTTACGTGCAGCTTCCTGGGCCAGTTCGATTATTGGCTGATTTGAGTAATCCATTTCATACCTCCGTTTATAAAAATATTTTATCATAAAAACAAAAAATCTTTTTTCCCAGGTCAGGTTTAATAGCTTTACCATTCCGAATCTTATAATAAATTTGATTTACTGCTTCAAGCTGTGTTATTATTTCTCAAATAACAGAACTAAATGGAGATGGCCATGCAAAATCTGAAATTAGTCAAGCTCGGAAAGAAAAAAGAAAAAACCAGAGTGAAAATCGGAGATCTGATCATCGGCGATCAGTTTGTGGTTGTCGGGGGACCTTGTGGGGTTGAAAGTGAAGAGCAGACCATAAAAACGGCAGAAGCGGTCAAGGCCGGGGGAGGACTGATGTTTCGGGGGGGAGCTTTTAAACCCCGCACATCACCTTATGATTTCCAGGGTCTGGGCCTGGAAGGGTTAAAGATACTTGAGAAGGCAAAAATGCTAACCGGCTTACCCATAGTTACCGAGGTTATCGACCCCCGTGATGTTTCCTGGGTATGCGAATTTGCTGATGTCCTGCAGATTGGGGCAAGAAATATGCAGAATTTTTCCCTGCTCAGGGAGGTAGGCAAAGCAGGTAAACCGGTTTTGCTTAAAAGAGGTATGTATTCAACCCTTAAAGAATGGTTGAACTGTGCCGAATATATACTGGCTGAAGGAAACCCGAATGTTTTACTCTGTGAACGCGGAATCAGGACATTTGAAACGTATACAAGGAACACCCTGGACCTGAGCATGGTTCCGGCATTAAAGGAAATCACCCATCTTCCTGTTCTGGTCGATCCTTCTCACGGGACCGGGCGCCTAAGCTTAATAGAAAGAATGAGCCTGGCTGCTGTCGCCGCCGGGGCAGACGGATTACTGCTTGAAGTGCATGTTAACCCCTGTGAAGCCAAAAGCGATGCTGACCAACAGCTTACCCCGGAACAGTTTGCAGCCCTGATGAAGAAACTGAATAAACTCAGTAATTTTATGAGTGATAAAATATTTCATACTCCAATAACTGGAACAGGTGGCGATAAAAAATGAAACTTGGCGATATCAGGCACAATATTGATTTAATTGATTCCAAGATACTTAAGTTGCTGAACGATCGTTTTGAGCAGGGGTTAATGGCGAAACGTTTTAAGGATGTCATCGAGGATCCGAAACGCGAAAAAGAGATTATGGATAGGGTTGGTACCAGCCCCAATGCATTGATTGAAAGCGATTTCAGCAAACAGATCTATAAAACCATATTGGCCTACAGCAAGAAACTGCAGGCAAAAGATTTGGTTATAACCGGTTTCCAGGGAGAACATGGCGCTTACAGTGAGGAAGCAGTCAGGCATTATAATAAAAACTATGTTACAGTTCCCTGTACAACTTTTAATGAAGTGTTTGAAGGGGTCAACTCAGGTATATATAATTATGGTATAGTGCCGGTGGAAAATACTCTTGGGGGTAATGTTGGGCCGGTTAACGAACTGCTGATCAATACTGACTTGCAGATTATGGGCGCCATTGATATGCCTGTCCATCATTCTCTTATGATTGTGCCGGGCAGTGATTACCGCGAGGTCAGGGAAGTTTATTCCCATTCACAGGCTCTGGCCCAGTGTAGGCGGTTTTTATCACGCAATAATCTTACTCCTGTTCCCTACTATGATACGGCGGGGGCAGCGAAAATGCTGGCAGAAGAACAGCCCCGGGGAGCAGCCTGCATTGCCGGTAAACTGGCCGCTGAGCTTTACAACCTGGAAGTTGTCAAGAATAATATCGAGGACCTGACCAGCAACAGAACCCGCTTTTTACTTCTTTCCTCGAGCGGTTATGATGAAGAAGGCAGCAAGTGTTCAATTATCTTTACTACCGAACATAAATCAGGGACTCTATTTAATGTGCTCAGGTTATTTGCTGAAGCCGGTATTAACCTGACCAGGATAGAGTCTATTCCCAATGAACCAGGTGATTATTCATACTTTCTTGATTTTGACGGTTCAATTAAAGATTCGGCAGTTACCGAAACCTTGAAAAAAGCAGAAAATATGACAACAGGGTTAAAAATACTGGGATGCTATAATGAAATTAAGGTTGATGTATAGTGAAATTACATTTATTGTCTGCAGGGATCTTTTTACCGGATTACGGTAACTAATGGTGGTGGGTACTTTATGGGCGACCGGATGAAAACAATCCCTTTTGCTAGCCTGTTGGATCGTGTCGTAAATGAGTATGAAAGGGAACGTTCTATATATGGTATCCGGGAGACAGATTTTTTCCGGGACTCAACCGGGAAGTTGATTGATTATAACGGGGAGTGTATGAGCAACCTCATTGGCCCTGCTGCCGGGCCACATACTCAAATGGCTCAGAACTTGGCTGCGGCTTACCTTTCGGGAGGCCGTTTTTTTGAATTAAAAACTGTGCAGGTTTTAGACAGCCTTTCTTTCCCCAAGCCCTGTATATATGCTAAAGATGAATGCTACAACACTGAATGGTCGACTGAGCTTTCAATTGAAGAAGCCTATGACGAGTATGTAAAAGGTTGGTTTTTGCTGTTTTTTTTAGCCGGAGAAATTTTTGGTCTTACTGTCCAGGATTATATATTTAATATGAGTGTGGGCTATGATCTGGCCGGAATAATGTCGGCTAAAGTAAATCAATTTATCGATAATCTTAAAGATCCATTCGGAACAGATATATTTCAGGAATGCAGAAAGGTATTAATAAAGAAAGCGCCCTTTTTCAGGCGATTTGATCCGGGTTACCTGGATAACCTGTCCCCGCATATCTGCAGTTCTATTGCTCTATCTACCATGCACGGCTGTCCCCCGGCAGAGATTGAGGCTATCTGCAGGCACCTGTTAGGCGAAAAAAAACTAAATACACATATCAAGCTTAACCCAACCCTCCTGGGCTATCCTTTTGTTCGCCAGACACTTGATGAAATGGGTTATGATTATATTGAGCTGTCCGAAGAATCATTTGAAAAAGACCTTAATTTTGACCAGGCCTGCTCCATTATAATTAAAATGAAACAGCTGGCGTCGGAGGAGGGTAAAACAATTGGAGTTAAATTATCCAACACCCTGCCGGTAAAGATAACCGGGGGAGAACTACCCGGTAAAGAAATGTACCTGTCAGGCCGTCCTCTTTTTCCCCTTACGATTAACCTGGCCTATCGTTTGGCGGCGACATTCAATGGAGATATCAATATCTCTTACTCTGGCGGAGCAGATCACAACAACGGTTCAGAAATTTGCGAAAGCGGCATATATCCGGTTACCGTTGTAACAACCCTCTTAAAGCCCGGGGGCTACAGCCGTTTAAAGAAACTTGCTGAAACTGTGGTTCCAATTCAAGAAAAAGCGCTGCAGGGGATAAACTTGCATATATTAAAAAATCTGGCGGAAAGATCAACCAGCGAACCTGGTTATCATAAAAATAAAAAAAGGGTTTTGCGGAAACCTGCCCATCCTCTTCCGGTCTTTGACTGCAGGGAAGGCTGCACCATATGTACGGACGTTTGTCCGAACAGGGCTAATCACCTGGTTGCAGTCCCGGGAAAAGGGTTTAAATTTAGCAGACAGGTATTGCATTTGGACCATCTTTGTAATGAATGCGGAAATTGTTCGGTTTTCTGTCCTGAGAAAGGAGAGCCTTATCTTAACAAGTTTACTTATTTCCGGAGTGAAAAAGACTTTAATAACAGCAGTAATGATGGTTTCTTGATTGATAATGAAAGTAAAGAGGCAACCTGTCTGGTCAGGTTAAACGGAAAAATGATGCAGACTGGAACCGATTCAAGTAGTGGCAGTTTTGAACCTGGCTGCGCTGAGCAGCAATTTATTCGTGTAATCTGCACAAACTATCATTACCTGTTGTAATAAAGCATGAACTGGGCAGGGGAATAAGAGTGCAGCAGGAGGGGAATTATGGTAGAAAAAGTTAAATGGGTTAATGGCAGGGGGCCTGCCGGTGATCAAGAGCACGGAATGTCTGTGGCAGCTTTAAGTTTATTCAATGAAGAAGAAGTAAAAGAAACCGGAAACTTCATAAAAAGTTTTCCTCAATACAAGGTTACTCCGCTGGTAAGTCTCGACAACCTGGCTGAAAACCTTGGAGTGGCTGGTATACATGTTAAAGATGAATCATATCGTTTTGGGCTGAACTCATTTAAAGTGCTGGGCGGTGGTCATGCAATCGGCCGTTACCTGGGCAGCCAGCTTGGTAAGAACCTTAACGAAATATCATATTCTTACCTTAGATCGGACCAGGTTAAGAAGCGGTTGGGGGAAATTACATTTACTTCAGCAACTGATGGTAACCACGGGCGTGGTGTGGCCTGGGTTGCCGGACAGTTAGGTCACAGGGCGGTTATAAATATGCCTGCAGGTTCGTCCCCCATTCGCCTGGAGCAGATCAGGGCTACCGGAGCTGAAGGTTATATCACAGATGTGAACTACGATGAAACAGTTAGAATTACGGCAGAAAATGCATCAAAGAATGGCTGGTTAATGGTTCAGGATACAGCCTGGGAAGGTTACGAGGAAATACCAAACCGGGTTATGCAGGGATATACCGTAATGGCTGCGGAAGCATTAGGGCAACTGCAGGAAAAGGGAATAGAAAGGCCGAGCCATCTATTTATACAGGCAGGTGTGGGATCACTGGCCGGAGCTGTTCTCGGTTATTTCTTTAATAAGTTGAAAAAGAATATGCCGCTCTCAGCCGTGATTGAACCAAACCGGGCTGACTGTTTTTACCGCTCTGCCCTGGCTGGAGACGGGCAGCCACGTCATGTGAGCGGTAAGCTCGATACAATTATGGCCGGGCTGGCCTGTGGCGAACCAAACCCTGTTGCCTGGGATATCCTCTGGAAACTGTCAGCCATGTATATATCCTGCCCCGACTACATAGCTGCAAACGGGATGAGAATTCTGGGTAACCCTTTAAAAAATGATCATATGGTAAGATCCGGTGAATCTGGGGCTGTAACAACCGGTATTCTCTCTGAGCTGGTCAGGAAAGATTATCTTCATGAAGCAAGGTCATTTTTAAAACTAGGGCCTGATTCACAAATATTGCTTTTTAGCACCGAGGGGGATACAGATCCGGAAATGTATAGAAAAATTGTCTGGGATGGACTTTATCCGGGCCTGTAAAAGACAAACTATAATTCTAAAGAACCGGGGTGTTGAATGAGAACTATCGGGATTATCGGTGGAATGAGCTGGGAATCTACCGCAACATATTATCGGTTGATTAATGAAACTGTAAAAAACCGGCTCGGCGGGTTCCATTCCGCTAGAATGTTATTACACAGTGTTGATTTTGAGCAATATGAGCGATTAATGCGTGCCGGGGATTGGGAGACAATCGGATCAGAGCTGACTGAAATAGCAAAAAGCCTGGCCTGTGCCGGAGCAGATTTTTTTCTCATTGCTACCAACACCATGCATAAAGTAGCCGAAAAAGTTGAAGCTGAAGTAGATATCCCCCTGCTGCACATAATTGATCCGGTGGCGGAGGCGATTATTGATCAAGGTTTAAATGAAGTAGGTTTGCTTGGCACACTTACAACCATAGAAGATAGCTTCTTCCGGAACAGGCTCAAGAATCATTATGATATAAAGCTGATTGTTCCGGACAGGCAAGACCGTCTGGTAATGCACGAGATAATATTCGAAGAGCTTTGCCTGGGGAAAATACTGGATCAATCGAGGCAAAAGCTTCAAAAAATTATTCAGAAAATGGCTGATGGAGGCGCGCAGGGCATCATCCTGGGCTGTACAGAAATTATCCTTTTAATTGGACCCGGTGATACGGAAGTGCCTCTTTTTGATACAACTGAGCTGCATGCTTGCAAAGCTGTTGAGTGGGCTCTCAGGGAACAATAATTATGTAGAAGGGATAAAAATGAAAAAAATTCTTGTTCTTGGTGTTGGAGCGCAGGGTAGTACCGTAGCGAAAAGAATGGATGAAGAAAAAGAAGTAACAGAAATTATTTGTGCTGATTATGACGAAAAAGCGGTAAAAGAAATGGCTGCAACCCTTAAGAAAGCCAGGCCTCTGAAATTGGATGCCGGTAAAGTGAACAATATCGTCAAGGTGGCCAGAGGGGTAGATTTAATTGTTAATGCCTTGCCGATCGAATTTGGAAGAAAGGTAATACGTGCGGCGATTGAAGCTAAAACCGATTACCAGGATTTTGCTGCTTGTGATGATGATGAAAAAGACTGGGTTGAAGGTATCAGGGAAATGTTCACTGAAACGGATGAGGAATTCAGAAAAATTGGCAAAACGGCCTTGATCAGCACTGGATCAGCTCCCGGACTGATTAGTGTGGTTACTAGAAAAACTGTGGAAATGTTGGACAGCTGCCATACAATCTATAACCTGGTTTGGGAGGGAGTCGAGGCAAAAAGGTTTCTTCCTTTCTGGTGGTCTCCTGCCGTTGCCTATGCTGATATGTCTGAACCGGCTTATGCTTATGAGAATGGGAAGATAATCCAGACCGAACCTTTTAGCAAACCGGTTTATGTCAGGTTCAGGGGGCAGGATCGGGAGGTCAGGCTGGTGGAACATGCTCATGACGAACCGGTTGAAATGGGTATTAATGCAGATAAATATCTTAAGGGAGCAAATAATATTTATTTTAAGTACGGTGGGGTAGGTGTGGAATTTGCCGAACCACTTTATCGGATGGGTGTTTTATCCAAAGCGCCCCTCGAACTGGATGGTGTGAAAGTGATTCCGAGAAACCTGGTGATAAAGCTAACTCCACCTGCACCCAAGTACTATGACGAAATTAAGGAGATTATAGACGAAGGTTTAATCAGCGATGAGGGAGCGATGCTGGTTCAGGCTTTTGGTTTTTTAAAAGATGAAGAAGTGATAGTAGAAACATATATTAACGCCCCGGGTTGTGAAGAAGCTTTCAAGCGTTCCGGCCTGACCGGGGAGACGTACCTTACCGGTCAGTGTGGAGCTCTTTTCACGAAGCTTTTTGTCAATGACAAGATAAGCCGGAAGGGGTTAATTTCTCCTGAAATGCTTGATATGGATCAGATAGAATGGTACCTGGAACAGGCAGCAGGGCTTGATATTACCCTGGATACTACAATCAGGAAAGTGTAGTTGTATCCCGGCAGAGTGAGAATAATCTTGATAATAGCAGCAGCTAAGCACCGTGAATTGAGAACGGTGCTTTTTATAAAAGGATTTGTGATTTAATTAAAGAATGAGTAAAGAAGATTAAGTATAAGTATGGGAGGATTTTTTTGGCATGGTTTTTTTAAACTGGCTGGTAAATTTATATGAAGAACATCTAGTCGAAATAATTATTGCCCTGGCAATATTCGTTTTTTTTCTGATTCTCAGAAAGATATTTGTAAAGTACATCATCAGGATGGCACTCGGCTTAACTAGTAAAACAGGGACGGACCTCGATACTGTAATTGTCAGGTCCCTGGAGAAACCACTCAGGACATTCCTGGTATTTCTTGGTCTTTACCTGGCCCTGACTTACCTTCCCCTGCCTGAAATGTTTAATGAAAAAATGGTTGGTGTCTGGCGGATTGTAGTAATCATACTAAGTACCTGGGGTATCTATAATTTTATCGGCAATTATTCTATTCTCTTCTATGAGGTGAAGGACAGGCTGGATATTAATATAGATAGCATTCTGGCCTCTTTCCTGGCAAAATTAACCAGGGGCATTTTGCTGATTCTGGCTTTTGTAGTTATAGTCAGTGAACTGGGTTACGACATCAATGGTTTTATTGCCGGCCTTGGCCTTGGGGGTCTTACTATTGCTCTTGCTGCCCAGAATACTGCCTCCAATATTTTCGGAGGGATTGTTATTATAACTGACAAGCCATTTTCAATTGGAGACTGGATCCTGACCCCCAGCGTGGAGGGAACAGTGGAAGACATTACTTTCAGGAGCACGAAAGTGAGAACATTTTCCGATGCACTGGTTACTGTCCCAAACGCAAGCCTGGCTAATGAAGCGGTAACTAACTGGACCAGGATGGGACGTAGGAGAGTCAGTTTTAAATTAGGTCTTACCTATTCCACTCCCAGAACTAAAATTCAAAGCTGTGTGGACAGAATTAAGAATATGCTTGAAAACCATGATGATATTCATAAGAAGACAATCTTTGTCAGGTTTGACAGCTTCAATGACAGCTCACTTGATATCTTTATATATTATTTTACTAAAACAACCGTTTGGGGAGATTATCTTAAAGTAAAAGAAGATGTTAATTATAAAATTATGGATATAATTGAAAATGAAGGTGTTTCCGTTGCTTTTCCCAGCAGAAGTATCTATATGGAGAAGCCATTGGATAGGTCGTAACCAGGGGCAGATTAAATTACTGGTAGTAGAAGACTGGTTTTAGCCTTTAAGCTGAATATTTTGTTGTAACTGTAAACTTATTAAAGGGTGGCAGAATTATCTCTGCCGGTTAAATGAAAAAACTAATGGGGGTAGGCGCATTGATTATTAACAGGGCTATGGTAGTGGGAGCAGGTCAAATGGGTAGCGGAATTGCCCAGGTTTTTGCTCAGTCCGGGATACCTGTTATACTTACTGATCTGGATCAAATTTTCATAGACAGGGGTTTGGCTGGAATTACCGCAAGTTTAGAGAGAAATGTTGATAAGGGACGGATAACCGTTGAAGATAAAGATCGAACTTTAAAATTGGTTGAAGGGAGCGTTAATCTTTCAGTTGCTGCGAATGCAGACATTGTTATAGAGGCGATAGATGAAAAAAAAGATGCTAAGGCAGAGCTGTTCAGTAAATTGAGCAGTATCTGTCCGGCCCGGACAATTCTGGCCAGTAACACTTCATCACTCTCTATTACTACCCTGGCTTCGATCACAGACCGTCCGGAAAATGTTATCGGTATGCATTTCATGAACCCGGTTCCGGTCATGCGCCTGGTTGAAATAATTCGTGGTATTGCCACCTCCGATGAAACATTTCAAGCGATTTGGGATTTATCTATAAGGCTTAACAAGGTACCAGTTGAAGTGATTGATTATCCAGGCTTTGTTTCCAACAGGATTTTGATGCCCATGATTAACGAGGCAATATTTTGCCTGATGGAAGGGGTTGCAAAACCCGAAGCGATTGACAGTGTGATGAAACTGGGCATGAATCACCCGATGGGGCCACTGGAATTGGCAGACTTGATTGGTCTTGACACCTGCCTTTCTATTATGGAGGTGCTTAATGAAGGTTTTGGAGACACCAAGTATCGCCCCTGTCCCCTGTTGAAAAAGTATGTTGCAGCTGGTTGGCTGGGCAGAAAAAGCGGTAAAGGCTTCTATAGCTATGAATAGATTGCCCGCAAATAAACTATTAAACGGATTATAAACCAGCCATAGCTGGTTAGATTTGTTTCCTTATCTTATAAAATTGATGAAAGGTATAAAAAGAAAGTAATAGATTATCGGAATCAAAATAGACGGCAAGAGGTTGAGTGTTTTTATTCTTTTTATTTCCAGCATACCCAGGCCAATGCCCAGGATTAGTATACCGCCAATAATTGATATTTCCCTGATGACATGAACGGTTAGCAGGGGTTCCAGGTATCCGGCAAATAGAATGATTGCGCCCTGGTAGACGAACACCATAATGGCGGAAAACAAAACGCCTATACCCATAGTTGATGCTAAAATCATCGCGGTTACACCATCAAGGACAGATTTAGCGAAAAGCATATCATGGTTACCACGAAGGCCGCTTTCGAGAGATCCAATAATTGCCATCGTGCCCACACAAAAAATTAAACTGGCTGTAACAAAGCCCCTGGCTACACTGGTTTTATCCTGACCGTTTCCAGGGTCGATTTTATTTTGCAAAGCCATACCAATTTTATCAAGGCCTTTTTCGAGGCCGACAAGTTCTCCGATAACTCCGCCGATAACAAGGCTGATGATGAACAATATTGGTTCACTATCGGGCTCTAAAAGACCCTGTATCGCTGTGGTAGCGCCAATAAAGATAACAGAAAGCCCGATTGCCTGCATTACAATTGTTTTATAATTTTCCTTAAGACCTTTATGAACCAAAAGTCCCAACAGGCTGCCGACGATTATTGTGATTAAATTGACATAGTTTCCAAGCATTGAGCAACTCTCCCGGTCGTTTAACTTTTCATCGATCTATAAGACTATATAAGCTGCAATTACACCTGCATATTATAACATTCTTTTTATTTTGTTGTAATAAATTAATAAAACAGGCAATCTGCATGGCACTAAGGCATATAAATCTGCTTCAAAATTATCTTGAATGGCTCTATATTTGTGGTAATGTTTTTATTAGGGGGTGCTCTCTTGAGACTACGCAATATCCTGGTTGTGGCTTTTTCTCTGCTGATAGTTGCCACTATTCTATGGCATGAAACAATATTTCAGGAAGGCAATCCTCTGCTAATCGCTTCAGCGATTATCAGGTTGGAGCTTGGCAACGATCAGCTGGTTCACCTATCTGATAGAAAACTGATTCAAAAAAGCGGTGAAGTGGAGATTTTGAACAGTTATCTGAGTGAAAAAGGGTGGGTATTCAGCGACAGGTTAGGATCCGGGCTTTTTTATCAAAAAGATGCCGATCTACTTTTTGTTCACTCTCGTATGTATACCCGTTTTTATATTGTCTATGAACTGGATAGGTCCTTAAACCATTAGCAGCAGAGTGAAAAGAAAAACCGGAATATACAATATTGTCGCTACCAGGTTTCCAATCCACAGGCTCCTAATCCTGGTTTTTTTTAAATAATATATTAAATGCATCAGTAGTGTCCCACCGAAGCCAAGCAGGAAAGCGGCCAGAGCTGCAGTATGCAGCTCTGGTATAGGTTGCGCACCCGGCTCGAGGCTGGCCCGCATAGCCATCATCTTAATACTTAATGAACAGAGCAGGGTGAACCAGGAGCAGGATGAAATAACAATAATAAAAGCATTGATTAGTATTTGCATACTTAAAGCTTACCTTAATGCCAGGGCCAGAATTATTCTTCCGATGCTGGTATTAATTCCTACCAGGTGGGCTTCATCCAAAATATCAGGCTGTTGATTTCTGGAAATTTCGGGTGGTGTAAGCTTTATTATTTTACCCTGGTTGGACATGTTAACTGAAAAGAGGCCGTTATGAAGGTTCAGAAACTCAGCCAGTGAGGATTCGGCCAGTTCAGGGTTGTCTTCAACCGGCATGCCGGCATATTGTTCAGCAATTTTCATGAAAGAGTCCGGCCCGGTAAGAATGGCGGTAAAAATTTTTCTCTTATAGTTAAGGTACTGATAAGCGCAGATGCAGTTATTCTTTAATTCTTGTTTTTCCAGGTCAAGCCAGGGTTGTTGGTCAAGGAAACGGGTAATGTTTCTGAGCATCAGGGAGGTGTAGTCATAAAGAATTGCGGAAAACTCTTCGCAGTTAAAGTCAATAAACTCCCGAATTATCTCATCATTTTTACCCTCTTCAAGAATATCAAGCTGGTCGTAGTTTAAACCGGAATCAATTTCAAAGTTTCTTAACTCCCGATCCAGTTCTTCGTAATTAAAATAGCCGAGATCAACAGCTGCCTGTCCAAGCTGTAGCTTAGACTCCCTTGACTGCAGTCGTAATAATTCACCTGCTTTTTCAAGTGTTATAAAACCTTTGGCAATTGCAATCTCACCAAAATACATATCGCTGTTCTTCTGGGCTTCGATTATTTCTTCAACCTGGCTACCGGTTAATAGCCCTTGTTGTATAGCCAGTGTGCCAAGCTTGATTCTTGTTTTGTGCATGTGGTCAAGTATTTTTTTTAGATCTTCAGCAGTTAATATATTTTTTCTTAACAGGTAGCTGCCGAAATATTTATCATACAATTGTATCCCCTCCTGTAAGCTTGCTGATTATATTGGACAAATCCTGATCATTCCATGGTTTTTGCAGGAAATCATCCGCACCAAGGGTAAGGGCTTTTTGCAGATTTTCTTTGGTACCGGTAGATGTTATCATGACAATGTAAGCTTTGTGATCACTGAACTTGATTTTTTCCAGGCATTTCAACCCGTCTTGTTCGGGCATTACAAGGTCGAGTAGAACAAGGTCCGGTTTTTCCCTTGTATACAGATCTACTACTTTGTTACCGTCGACGGCTTCAATCAGATCAAAATCTCCAATATTTTCAAGGGCCATGATCATTTTTTTGCGTATTAGTAAGGAATCGTCACATATTAAAATTTTCTTCTTTCTGTCACTCACTGAAGCCACCTCTTCCCGGATATGATCAGGTTTGCCGGTTTGGTAAAAGCTCATGATATAACACTTATTAGTATATTGGAAAGAAACAAACTACACTAAAAATTCTACGCAGATGTTTATTGTCCTTCTGTAATTGTGAATATCTTTGGCACACCTGTTTTTATTAACATAATAATCGTGTTATAATAAATTTGCGGTTTTGTAATTATGCATCCAGGGAAGGGGCCATTGATATGAAGGCTTTAAGCCGGATCATTTGTTTAACGTTACTTTTCATCTTTTTTCACACTCATTTGCCTGCTGGTCTGTTAAGTTTACAATCCACATGTTTAGGTCAGACATTTAGCATGGAACAGCAAGCGGGGAATTCACAGGGTGTAGTTAGTCGTGATATAAGCATCAGTGATCCCTGGTCCGGAGCTTACCTTAATGAAAGAGTTACAGTTGTTGGGCGAGCTGAAATTCGTGATTCTTTTAGTATGAATAATTTGTGGCCTGCCCCCGGTGGGGAAAATGATTTTGATTTGGATAGTGTTTTTAGTAGTGATACGATCGATATGAACATATTTAACGAAACTGACCATTCAAGCAATGAAACTGAAAAGATATTCAACCAGGAATCAAAAAGTGAGAGCGGATGGGAAACAAATATATACAGAGCAGGGGATATTATAATAAATAATGATCAGCGGGCAGATATGTTTTTTAACCACCCTGCTGCCAATAAATATAGCTGGCTGGATCTGTTTTAGTGATTTGAAAGGTAAGGCTTAACTTTCAACTTTCTTCCGTCCCACCCGACCGGTTAGGATGATCGGGTCATAAACCGGTGAAAAAGGTGGAGCATAGGCCAAATCCAATTCGAAAAGCTGCTTTATAGTCATAAGTCCGGTTATGGCAGTGGCATATACATCTATTCTTTTTACACTGTCTACAGGGCCGATTAATTGCGCTCCCAGCAGGCGTCCTCCCTTTTTTTCTGCAACCAGCACGGCTGTTAAGGGAGCGTGACCGGGGAAATAGTGAGCTTTACTGCTTGCTGTAACCGTATACTTGACAGCATTAATCTCATTGCTTTCGGCCTCCGCCAGGGTCAGGCCGGTGCGGGCGATTCCCATGCTACAAAATTTTGTTACTGCACTACCCAGGGTACCTGGAAATATTTCTGTTCCACCGCTAATGTTTATTCCTGCAGTGACCCCTTCCTTGTTGGCTTTTAAAGCCAAAGGGGCGAAAATTTCTTTTCCGGTAATCAGGTTTTTTGTTGCAGTACAGTCACCGGCCGAGTATATTTCTGGCAGGCTAGTCTGCATAGATCCATTTACCCTTATTGCATTTTTTATACCTGTTTGAATACCGCACTGAATGGCAAGATCACTGTTGGGTTCCATTCCGGCGGCGATTACTACCAGATCAAAGGTATATGAGTTTTGGTCAGTTGTTACTTCAACCAGGTTGTTATGTTCTTCTACCCGGGCTACATGTTCATTGAGCAATATGGTAACATTTTCTTTTTCCATTTCTGCAATAACAAGGTCAGAGATTTCTCTTTCAAAAGAAAGCGACAAGCTGTCGCGACGGTGAATGAGGTGTGTTTTTAAACCAATTTCCTTAAAGGTTTCAACCATCTCGATGGCAATGTAGCCACCTCCAATAACTGCACAGTCTGACGGTTTTTCTTGTCTGATGAAATCAAGCAGTCTTTTTCCGTCTTCAAGGGTGTTTATGGTAAATACACGCGCTGAAGTTTCATAATCTAGGTCACTTTTTAAGGGCCGGGCACCGGTTGAAATAAGCAGCCTGTCAAATGATTTCGAATAGGTGCCGTCGCTGCTTTTTACCTGTAATGTATGTTTACCAGGGTCTATCGATAATACTTCATGCCCCAGTTTAAGGTCAAGATTTCTTTTTTCCACTGCTTCCTGCGGTGTAACCGTAATTAGTTTTTCTAATTCGGGAACCAGCCCCTGGACGTAGTAGGGAATTCCACAGGCGGCATAGGAGATGTAAGAACCTTTTTCCAGAACTGTTACATTCCAATCAGGTTTTTGTCTTTTTACCTGGCTGGCTGTGCTCATACCTGCGGCATTTCCTCCAATAACTACCACTTCCACGATGTTCATCTCCCCTTTTATTGATCTGTTGTATGTCACTTAATTCTTTCGCCTGAATGAAGCAATTCTCCTTTATCCGGTCTGGATAAACAAGATCAAGCAAGCTCCCAATAGTTGCCAGGGAGCTTGCTTAAAGATTGGTAATAGTTTAAGTTATTAATTTGCAAAAGGAACTCTGAATTCGCCGTTCATCCTGGTCCATTTTTCATCTATCATAAATTTCCCGCAAATCTCTAATTCGGTGATGTCTGTAATTTCAAATTCAGCGCTATTGATATTGTTTGTTGAAATTTGAACTGCACTTCCACCGCTTAAAATAATTTTAGGAGTTACAAAGAGATCGTTGTCATCATAACTGAGCAGATCATAAACTCCTGTCTCAAGCGGAACTGCTTCGCTATCACCTCTTATCCGCAGGGCAAAGCTGAGGATTGCCTGACCATCTTCAGGTTTGAAGTCTTTAAGGCTTTCTGAAGTATTAAAGTTGGCTATGTAAATATTAATACTTGCTGTTCCATAAGATCTGCTGACATGTGCCTCCTGTGAACCGAGAATATCCCAGCTTAGCGGTTCCCTTTCGGTATAAGCTCCGTTTGTTGATTCAATTGAAATGTTAGTTGCAGCTGGACAATTGCCTGAGGTTTCTGTTGATTCAGAAGGTTGCTCCTCGTTTTGTGAAGACGGAGACTCGGTGGTATCATCTGGCTCTGCTGCCACGGGTGTATCATCGGGGCCTCCGCAAGCGGTGATCAGGGGCAGTAACACAAAAAGTATTAAAGCAATTGTAAAGACTACATTACTTTTAGATCTGATCAACTCTTTTACCTTCTCTCCTGAAATTTTATTAATATCCTGGTATTTACCCATTACGAGTAATTATAATCAAGCTGATTATGAAAGTAAATCATTAATCAACCCGTAATCACCAAAGTTGCCAGGTTTTCAAAGAAATTGTATAAGCAGCATACATTAACGGCATTATTGCCAGTTATGCTATAATAGTTGAAAAACTTCCGTATATTCCTATCTCTCCGGGTTATTTCGTTTTTAACGAGTATGAATAAAGATGATTCTGATTGGAGAGGTTTTAAATATGACCATGGAAATCGGTCTTACGTTTGCTGTTCTGTTACTGGCCGTAATATTATTTGTTACTGAGTTAATTAGAGCTGACCTTGTTGCGTTACTGGTTTTGGTCACTCTGGTTTTTGTTGGACTGGCAACTCCTGAAGAGAGCATTGCTGGGTTTTCCAACCCGGCAGTGATTACAACCTGGGCGGTGTTTATTCTTTCAGCAGGCCTCGGCCGCACCGGAGTGGCAGCCAAATTGGCCGATTATGTTCTTCAACTGGCCGGCAAAGCTGAAAGCCGTTTGCTGGCTGTGTTAATGGGCAGTGCAGCGGCAGTTTCTGCCTTTGTGATTAACGTGGGGGTAGCAGCAATATTTTTACCGGTAACCCTGAATATTGCAAACCGAACCGGTCGTTCGGCATCAAAACTTCTTCTGCCCATGGTACAGGGTACTACCCTGGGTGGAATGCTGGTCTTAATCGGTACTGCTTCAAACCTGGTTGTTGTGGAGTTTCTCAGGGAAGCAGGACTGCGTGTCCCCGGTCTTTTTGATTTTACCCCGGTAGGCATTGTAATCCTAGCGGTATCGATTATTTATATGCTTTTGATTGGCAGGAGGTTGCTGCCTGAACGTAAAACACCTTCTGTCGATTATGTTAACCCCAAGGTTGATTACAGAGAACACTATGATCTCCAGGAAAGGTTGGCTTTAATCACTATTCCACCCGGTAATCAGCTGGCGGGTAAAACCCTGTTGGAGAGCAGGTTTGGGCGGGCATTAGGGTTGAACGTTCTCAGCATAATGCGTAATGAGGGAGTTCATAATTTGCCGGATTCTTTCCTGGAGTTGAAGGTGGGCGATCAGTTGCTTGTTCTGGGCAGGCTTGATGTAATTGATGAACTGAGCGGTAAACCGATAGTTATGATAGAGAGCAGCACCTTGGATTCTTCCTGCCTGGTTTCAGATGATATTGGCTTAATTGAACTTGAAGTAGATCAAAAGTCAATATTTAACGGGAAATCGCTGGTTGAACTTGATGCAAGAAACAAGCTGGGCCTTGACCTCCTTGCCGTTCATCGCAATAATACTGTGCGTCGCACAAACCTTCAGGATATAGTTTTTAAACCTGGTGATCGTCTTTTATTCAGAGGAAGACATGACAGGTTCGAATCACTCCGTGGATATGATGGATTTTGCCCATCCGGTGAGTGTAACCACGAAAAATACAATCTCGATGAAAGGTTACTTTACCTGCGCATTCCGAAAGGTTCACCCCTGATTGGCAGCTCAATAAAGGATATACCTCTGGCCAGGGCTTATGGAATATCAATACTTAAAATTATTCGCGAAAATCAAGAATTGAGCATTCCAAATCCCGTGACCAGGCTTGAAGAAAATGATCTTTTACTGGTTGAAGGCCGACCGGTTGATATTGAGGTGCTGCGAGGTCACCAGACCATGAGCATTGAGCGAAATCCTGATATAGACTTAAAGGATCTTGAAACGGACACCCTGCTGGTAGTTGAAGTTATGCTCTCACCCCACTCATCAATTACCGGGAAAACTCTGGGACAGCTTAACTTTAGGGAGAAATTCGGCATCTCAGTTTTAGCAATATGGCGAGGTGATCGGGCCTATAGAACAGGGCTTAACAATAGACGGCTTGAATTTGGCGATACCCTGTTATGCCTCGGTACTAGAGAAAAGTACGAGGTTTTATCTCGTGACCCGGATTTTGTAATCCTAGATCTCGCTTACAGGGAACAACCACTGGTTGGAAAAGCACCAGTTGCCGGCTTGATTATGCTGGGGGTGTTGTTAGCCACAATATTAAACTGGTTGCCTATATATGTAGCGGCAATTGCCGGAGCACTACTAATGATTATTACCCGTTGCCTGACCGTCGAAGAAGCATATAGATCAATAGAATGGAAGGCGGTTTTCCTCATTGCCGCAATGCTTCCACTTGGTATGTCAATGCAGAAGACAGGAGCTGCAGCGCTGATTGCTGATACTGCAATCGATTTTGTTGGTGTTTATGGGCCAACTGCAATTCTTGCCGTGCTGATGGTACTGACAATGGTTTTAAACCAGTTTATACCCAGCGCTGTCAATGCAGTTGTTATGACCCCTATAGCAATAGCTACAGCCCTGGGTATGGGATTGTCCCCATACCCTTTTGTCATGGGGATTGCTTATTCTGTTGCAGCCAGCTTCATGACCCCTGTTTCTCATCCTGCCAATGTTTTAATCATGAGCCCCGGTGGTTATCGCTTCAGCGATTATGTTAAAAATGGGTTTCCCCTTTTACTGATTGTCCTTGTTGTCAGCGTTCTGCTTCTGCCTGTTGTTTTTCCATTCTAAGAGAAGCTGCATAATGTATAAAAATTATTAATCACTGCCCGATCATTATTTGTTTCAGGTTTTGAGGGTAGGGAGGGAGGACTATACCTTTTTCAGTGATAATTGCCGTTATGTTCTCAGCCGGGGTAATATCAAAAGCGGGATTGTAAGCCTTACAACCTTGTGGGGCTGCAGCGATGCCCAGTGGTTTTGTTATTTCGCAAATGTCTCTCTCTTCAATCGGTATTTTATCACCGCTGGTTAGAGACATATCAATGGAGGAAGTTGGAGCGGCAACGTAAAAGGGAATTCCATAATAAGCGGCTATTATGGAAAGGGCCAGAGTGCCAATTTTGTTTGCTACATCGCCGTTGGCCGCCACACGATCAGTTCCAACAATTACAGTGTTGATCCAGCCCTGAGACATCACATGTGCTGCCATATTGTCCGTAATCAGAGTGACGTCGATGCCCGCTTCCCTGAGTTCAAATGCAGTCAGTGATGCTCCCTGGAGCCTGGGCCGGGTCTCGTCGGCAAACACCTGCAGTCTCCATCCTTTTTCATGGGCCAGATAAAGTGGGGCTGTTGCCGTGCCATATTTTGAAGTTGCCAGCACACCGGCGTTGCAGTGAGTTAAAATACCCATTCCGTCTCTTAGCAGTTTTAAAAGGTTTTCGCCAATGCTGCGGTTAATCTCACCATCTTCCCTGTGTATTCTGACTGCCTCCTCCAGTAGCAGCATTTTAACTTTTTCTACCGAATCATTCTGGTGTCTGTAAACTAACTGTTTCATCCTTTCCAGGGCCCAGAAGAGGTTTACCGCAGTAGGGCGGGCAGTAGCCAGATAATCTGCTTTAGCCCCAACTGTTTTGGCAAAGTCTGTCTGTGCATCATTTTTATAATCCCTTATTGCCAGGTACAACCCGTAGGCTGCCGTTATGCCGATTGCAGGGGCACCTCTTACAA
>CAYMIW010000004.1:0-121574 GCA_964390725.1 uncultured Syntrophomonadaceae bacterium
CGGCTTCCAGATCTGCTTCGAGATAATTGGCTTCGCAGAGGAACAGGTCCGCTCCCTTGGCGAATGCTTCAAGTTCACTGTGATACTCCGTGTCACCGGAATAGACCAGCACTCCTGAGGATGTTTCCAGGCGTATGGAAAACGAAGGTACGGCATGGACCCCCTGCAAAAAAGCAATCTTAAAGGGCCCTTCCTGCAAATGAATTTCACTGCTAACACTTTTCACATCATAAGCGTTCTTATAGGGAAGGCGTTCAAATTCTGACCGGGGTTCTGCAGGGACATAAAGAGACAGCGGAGCTTTACGCAGGCCGCTGTTAAAAGCAATCTCCAGCCCATAGCGCATGATCATGATGTCGGAAATGTGGTCGGCGTGCAGGTGGGAAACTACGACTGCATTGAGATCTAAAAATGAAGTCTGTTCACGCAGGCGGCTCAACACCCCATTTCCGCAATCAAGCAGTAGAAGAAAATCGTCTTCCCTGACCAGGTATCCGGAACAGGCTCCACCGGCAGGCGGATAAGGTCCGTAACAGCCGAGCAGTGTTAATTCCATTTAAATCACCTCTACCCTTTATTATACATAAACAAACCATGAATTAAAAAGGCCGGGGCAGATAAACCGCCCCGGCCAAGGTTTGCCTTCGATCTGTTCAACAATAATAATAATCATTTACTGATGCAGTTCATTCCTGAACCGATACCAGGTCAATAAGTGCAAAGACGTTCCAACCAATAGCAACAGAAAAATAACCAACAACAGGCTGTTATCTCCCCCGGTTTGGGGTAAAGCCCTGTGGTATGAGACAGGATAAGGGTGTCGCCAGGGTTGAATATAACCCGGGTGAGCATATGATGTTACCCCGGGGCTGCAACCACAGTGTATATCGATCAGGTCAGGAACATAACCGGTGTCGGGAAGATACCAGACATAAACCGGGTCGCTGCCATCCTGCCACCAGAGTGCGGGATATGCTCCACCAACTCCGGTTATCGACCACCCGGCGCTGTCAAAAGTATCGTAAACCTGCAGCTGCGCAGTTGTTCTGCGCTGATCGGCTGCGGGGTCGTCTGCCGGATCATAAACACCACCGTTCCAGAGTGGCCAGTATTCGCTGTAGACAGGATCGTAAGTTTGGCTGTCGTAGAAACTGTTTGTTATTGTGCCTTCGTCCAGGCCGACCAAACCGCCGATATCCTCTACCAGTGACGAACTGGTCCACGAAAGTTCAATCGAACCGGCGGCAAAGCTGTTTTCAATACTGCCCTCGCTGTAGCCGGACAGGCCGCCTATCTCGTAAAACCATACGTCACCGTCTGTATCAGCTTCACAGGTGATTGCACTAAAAGTGTAACTGTTGCTGATGGTACCGTTGTTCCGCCCAGACAGGCCGCCAATACAGTAAAGATCAAACTCGTTTTCAGGGTCATCATCAATTAGTAAAATGTTAATCCCTGTGGTTGAGAAAGATTCATCAACAAAACCGTCATTAAAACCAACCAGACCACCGATACCGCCAACTTCAGCGTATTCGGTTATAGCACCATCTACATCTATGGTAATATAGATTACCCCGGCTGCGTAGCTGCGCTGCACTACACCTGTAGTGTTGCCCACCAAACCGCCGATGTTATAGATACCCAATCCTTCTAAAGCTGATCCGCTGATGTATAAGTCGAACCACAGATCGGCATGGGAATCGGTTATGCTTCCTTCGTTGAAACCAACCAGACCGCCGATGGGGTATACCAGGAACTCGCCTCCGTTGAGATTGGCATCAGCTCTTATTTCGCCCCCGGCATAACTATCAGTTATTGCAGCGTTTACGTTGCTTATACCGATCAATCCTCCGATGGTATAGAAGCCTTTCATGGAAAGACTTCCTTCTTCCTCGCTGAAATTGATCGAAATATCAATGTCTTCGGCGCTGCAGCCGCTGATGGTGCCGCCATTCATTACACCGAGCAGCCCACCGATGTTGATAAAGTTTATATCACTGGACGGGCCAGGCTCTCCTATCGGATCAACTACATCAAATGATATTGAGCCCATAACAGCGCTGTTGATGACGTGGCTGTTAACACTGTACCCGCTAAGCCCACCGAGGGCCCAGTTGGTTGAATTATAATCAAAGCTGTCTATGTTAATGATGAAATCAACCAACTCCAGGTTGACCAGCCAGGCATTGTTAAGATAACCAAAGAGACCGAAGCCACTGGTGTAAGTGCTGTCAATGTTCATGCTGGTCATTTGCGTGTTACTGATGGTATAACCGTTTCCATGCAGACTGCCGCTAAAGGGAGTGTTTTCAGTTTCTCCCAGCGGTTCCCAGTCGTCACTGTAATCAGCTGAATCAGCCAGGTCGATATCTGCGGTGAGCACATAGTGACCGTTAAGATCATCTCTGATATTATCAAAGGATGCAGCGCTTCCAACACCTGCACCAACAATCACCACCGGGTCGGTATAACCGGCAGCCATAATGTTGCTGTTGCTACCGGAATCGGCCGCGCTGTTGTCGGTCCAGGCCTTGGTTTCGAACTGATAAACGCCGTGCTCTGTCGGGGTGGTTGCACTAAAACCAACCGATACCGACTCGCCATAAAGCAGGTAGCTGCTTTCGGTAAGGGCGCGCAGGTAGATAAACACACTGCCGTTTTCCTCCAGGCGGGCCTGCCACTGTTTACCATCTTCAGTAGTTACTCCGTCCGTGCTCCACTCTGTGCTGAAATCGGAAACAGTGAATTGATCCGGAATTTCAACACGGGCCGAACCGAGAGCCTGTTTACCAACCTCGGTAAAAGTAACGGTAAAATCTCCTGTCTCACCACCCTGCAGCCCTGTATAGCCGGCATCATCTCCGCCTGATACTACAGCATCGGGAGTTATCGTGGCCATATAGGAGTTGCCGACGCTTGCTTCTTCAGCGGGTTCGGCATCAGGATAGTTTTCCACCGAATCAGGGTTTTCTGCCGGTTCGGTATCAAAGGAGTTTTCCTGGGCAGGCAGTTCTATTTCAGCTTCAGGATTTTCGCTACCAGTTAAATCAGGTGCATTATCACCACCGGCTGCCGGTTCCGCTTCAGAACTACTGACCTGAACAGGCTCGGGGCTGTCGCCCTGGTCCGTCGGAGAACTCTCAACTACAGCAGGAGCCGAACTGTTTACTGAATCACCGCTTCCGGTTGATGAATCGGGGGAATCGTGATCAACAGAGCCTGAAAAAACATCAGTTTCCACGGCAGCGCTGTCAACAATAGTTTCGTTATCGGAATCGGCACTAGCTGATGTGGGAAGGAATAGCAGGGCTGTGCAAATAAATATTACAGCTATTATTGTGGTTTTGGGGCTTTCAAAACCTTTAGTTGTCATCGTCTTCACCTCCTCTTCTGAACATTAGGATGCCCGAAGAGGTGAAGCCGGTTATTCACTAATCCAGCCATCCCAGGGGCCGGACCCGGTTTTACTACTTCACTTCTTTAGTTTCATCTACTCTTTTAGGATACCAAAACCGGTTTCACTACTTCACACCACCAATACTGCCGTCGCCTGTAGCAGGGATAAGGCGGGTGAAGCCGGTTTCGCCAGCGGGATGTGGTATGCCTGCATAACAGGGCCATTTGAACCGCCGGTAGGGCTACCCGAAATGCGGGCTGCTCTTTGATTATGATACCACATCCTTACATATATGTCTATCAAATAACAGATAATAACTGTTAGCAGAAGGAAAACAAGCTTACAATAGGGAATACTGGTGGAGGGCAGACTTGAAACTTTGCTGCCCTACAGCAAAACTGCCACCGGTTTCAGGATGGGGGCAGGAAAGGAGCCGATCAGTTTGGCCAGGGAAGGTTACAGGGAATGCCCTGTTTGCGGAAACGAAGTGAGGGTTAAAGCAGTATTCTGCACAAGCTGTAAATCGCTGCTCAAAGATAATGTGGCAAAACAGGCTCCGGGCGCCGCAGGTAATCCTGCCACTTCAATTCCTGTAATTAGCCGGTCCACCTATAAAAAAAGCAGTAAATCGGGAATTCTTAAACAGAGCAAAACTGTTGAGATCAACATGGATGATCTTTATGCTTTGATTCAAAAAATCTACAGGCGCGCTTCTGCCCCGGAAACAGGAGAAGAGGGTACAGGTGAAAACCCCGAGAAAGATAAAATGGAGGCAATTATACGCTCTTTTGCCGATGAATATGCCGAGCGCGTGGCTGGAAATGTGAGTAAAAGTGCATCAGAAAGGGATTACCTGATCGAGGAAAAACGGCTGGAAGTGTGGATGGAAAAAAGAAACTGGCTTAAGCTTAACGATTCGTCCAAAACCCTGCTTGTATCGGCGGGGCTGATGTACAATAACCTCCTTTCCCTATCGGGAAAACCCGATTTCAGCGGAGTTTGCCTGCTGGCGATAAGGGCGCTGGAAGAAGAGGTTTACCGCAGGTTCTATATTAACTATATTACCTTTTTAGAGAAACTTTACCCCGGGGAAAAAAATAAAAAATATTGGCCCACACCCCTGCTAAACAGGTACGATCACAAAAAAAGCACTAAGAAGTTCTCACTGATCGGTGCCACATATGTGATGTGCCATGCTTTTTCAAACAGCAATAATTCCCGGCAGAACGAAACCAACATGGCCAGGTTGGTGGAATATGCCGAAGACAAGCTTTTTGCCCCTGAAACCGATACAAATACTATAAAAAAAATAATTCCAGCCATGGCTGAAAAAATAGATATCATTTGCAGAGACTACCGCAACCCCTACTCGGTCAACTACCGGGACGACAAGGTTAAGGCCCAGGAAAGCCTCGATTTTCTGGTAAAAGTTGAAACTGCTTTGAAGGAAATGCTCGACTCATTCACCGCTTAAGCCTACCCTGATCTCCCTGATCCGTCCTGCCTTAATATCATGATCGAGAGCTTCTTTAATTTCACCCTTTGAGCTAAAGTAAAAAATTTGCCAGCCGACGCTGCAGATATCGTGGAGCATCTGCAGCATTATTTTAAGCCGTTCCGGATCAGCCTTGATAAAGGGATCATCGAGGATAAAGAAACCTTTTTCCCCCTCAAGCAGTCTCCCGCCGAGAGCAAGGCGGATTGAGAAGTAAAGCTGGTCGTATGCCCCTCCCGACAGTGCATCGGCATTAAAAGAAGCGCCATCGGCGCTAACCACCCGTAGCGGTAGGTCACCACCCTGGAAATGAACTGCCCGGTAACGTCCGCCGGTTGCTTTCTCAAAATAGCTGCTGACCGGGCTTTCCGGCCCAAACAGTTCAGAAACTTTCTCTTCTTCTTCTCTTTCCAGCTCTTCCAGCAGGGAAAGAGTGTGTCTGGCGGCAGAAACATTCAGTTCATGGTTTGCGATCCAGCGCTTAAGTTTTTCAACAGCCTTCTCCAGGTCTACCGTCGTCTGACAGGGCAGGCGCTCTTCACCTTCGTACTGCATAATATCATTATAATTATTCTCAATATCATGCAGTTCCCCACGGTATTCTTCCTGTTTTGCTCGCAGTTGTTCCCCCTGCTGTTCAAGTTCAGCAAGTTTTTCCCGTACCTGATCCACGGCGGATCGGTCATAACTCAATCCGGGGGCGGCATCCTGGTAAGGAGCATATTTTTCAATTTTCTCTTCCCAAAAAGAGTGGTCCCGATCGGCCGGTACCGCCCTGTCTCCCGTTGAAGCAAAGTGACTCTGCAGAAGGCTCTGCAGGGTATTGATTTCGTTTGCAAGGCTCTCTTTTCGGTCAAGCAGGGTTGCAAAATCATCTATATTTTCCACTGCAGTTATTTTTACGACAGCATTAATTTTATCTTTTTCCTGGATTGCCCGTTTACGGTTTTGGTCAAGAGCTTCACTGACCAGTTCTTTCTCCCGTTCGATCCAATCCATTTCTTTTTCAGCTTCTTTAAACTGATCCGCAGTGCGGGAATAGTCCCGATCGAGCATAACCAGGGCTGAACGGACAGTTTCGATACTATCGGCCTGCAGGCCGAGGTTGGCCGCCTTAACCTGAATTTCTTCGGCCAGGGCCTGCTGTTTTGAACAGCTAAATTGCAGCAGTAAATGGTATAAACCTCCCCCGGTGGCGAGCAGGGCTGAAACCGAAAGGATTACGAACAGCCACCATGAAGGGCTGAAAATGATCCCGGCCAGGGCCAGGATAAGTAGCGCTGCCGATATAATCACCGCAGGGGTAAAAAACTGCCACCCAGAGAGGACTTCCTTCTTTTTAAGCTGAATTCTGGCTGCATCGTATTGATCGATCAACGGCTTTATTCTATCTGCTGCTGCTTCTGTTTCCTGCTCCAGTCTCTTCAGCCTGAGGGAAAGATCTTTTACTGTGCCGCGTGAGATCTGGAAATTCTGCTGAATCTCTTCTGACTGTTCTTCCAGCTTTATTTTTTCGTTTTTATAATGGCTAAGAGCAGATTCGGCTTTCTGCCAGGCCTGGTAATCTTCTTTACGGTATGCCGCAAGCTCAGCCACCCCTGCCTGGACTTTTACGAGGTCATCGAGTAATTTACGTCCCCTGCGGTAAAGATCCCGCCTGTATGCTGCGCGGTAGGACTCGAGCTGTTCATTTAAAACAGCCCGATCGTGAGTCAGGCGGGCCAGGTCTTCTTCAAGAGTGTTGAAACCCTCTTCACCCAGCCTTTCCAATAATAATTCAGCCCGCTCCAACAGTTCCACTGCCCCGGCCAGGCGCTCTTTAAATTTGAACGGATCTGTATTCTGGAGGGCTTTCTTGGGGGTTAACCGCCCCAGCTCCTGTACTTTTGCAATAATACTCCTGATTTCCCCGGTGCGCATACCCGTCAGACGGGCAGTCATGTCCCGGTAAAAATCACTTTCCCGGCTGATTGAAAGGTCGCTGTCCCGGATAACGAAAATTCTGCTGAATTCGCGGGCATTCAGATCATAAAGATCGCTTAAAGTGCCTTCCTCCGGCAATTTTTTTTCCTTTCCGTTTCCAATAACCAGGTAACCCTCGGGGTTTTCAGCAACCCGCTTTGCCTCCCGGAAGCAGTTCAGGGCTGCCTTGTCAAAAAGCAACCTGAGCAGGGCATCGATGGTCATAGTCTTCCCATCTTCATTCGGCCCATAAACAAGGTTAAAACGGCCGGGCCGGATACGACCACTGTCGGGGAGAGGGCCGTAACGCCTGATTGAAAACTCTTTCAGGAACATGTTTTCACCACCCTGAAGGCCTCAATTGCCATTTCCAGCGCTCTATCCCGTTCCGCGTGGGAAAGATCAGCTTCCTTAAGCCTTTCAGCCAGTTTCTTGAAAAGGTCATCTTCCATGACCAGGCGAACATCATAATATCTTTCAACCGGTTCGCCGACAAGACGCTCACCGGCAATTTGTCTAATTCCGGCGCTGATTTCCTCTTCCGTGATACCAAGTGTTTCTCCGTCAAAAAGACCGCTTACCATAACCAGTGCTTTTGCTGCAGGATGTAACAGGCTTAATTTTTCTTCGAGTAAGGTCAGCGGATCTGCTGTAGCATGCGGTTCAAGCTCTATTTTCAGTTCTTCGTAATGATAACTGTCGAGAAGAAGTTCAACCGGCTCACTGCCCGCTTCAAGCAGGTTCACCGCTCTGCGCCCTGTTTCTCTCCTGGTTACGGCAACAGGAGATCCGGAATAGATGAAGCTGCCTCCACCTGGCAGGGGCCAGCGCGCATAACGGGAATGAAAATGGCCGGCTAATACGTAGCGCAACGGAAGCTGGCCGAAAGATGAAAGAGTGAGCGGCATGTAGCGTTGATCGCCTTCTTCGCCCATTTCACTGCGGGAGAAAAAAGCATCGAGAAGTTCGCCGTGATACAGCAGTATGTTATAGCAATGCGTATCCATTATAGTGGCAAGGGAAAGTAAGTATCCTTCCAGTTTTTCCCTGCTAATTTCCTGGTGAGGCAGTCCCCAAACCTGCAGATCGTTAAAGAGCACAGGCTCAGTACTTTCAGTTATAACAGTCACTTTATCACCAAAATGTAATCCCTCCCGGTAAGCTTTATGATCATGATTTCCGGGAAGTATTATGGTTTTAAATTCGGCACCGCTCAAAAGGTCACGTAGTCCGGCTCGCATTTTTTCAGCATCAGTGCTGCTGTCAAAAAGATCCCCGCAGATCAATAGTAGGTCAACCCTTTTGGCATGGGCCAGCTCTATTACTTCTTCCATAGCTTGCCAGCGTTCGGGCTTTTTTGCATTCAGGTGCAGATCGGCGGTATGAATAATCTTCATTGGCAAACCTCCCCTCCCGGAACAGCAAGATAATTCAGGGATGCCCCGCTCTGAAGCTCATACTCTAAGCCATTAATCCTGTAGCGTTGACTATCACCGGGAACTGCAATGTAAACTACACTGCCCGGTGAAGCATTTTCATGAAGGGTCAACTTGATTTCATCTGAACCGGCTTCGAGCTGTAATACCTGGGATCCCGGAAAAAGATGGCCGGTTGCCCCGAGCAGGTAAATGTTTTGGTCGGCCTCGATACGGCGCAGGCAAACACTCTGATAAGGTTTTATATTCAGACTGCTGCAATTAATGGAAGGAAAAGTAACCTGGCTAAACCAAGTGCCACTAGGCAGACGGACCCTGCGTGATTCACCGGACATATTGGCATATGCCACATAAAAACTACCGGCTGCGTTAAATTCAAAATGGTGTAGGCCACGGTAGCTGTCATAGCCGCTGATCTCCGCCTCGTGCAGGGGGTAAACTTCCCGCAACAAGGCCTGCTGCTCCGGGGTCAGCTCGCTGTATCGATCCGAAAAAAATAGCAAGCCGCCAAGCAGGTTATTTAAAAAGAACAGGGTAAAACGCTGGTTGCCGGTAAGATGATTTTGATTAACGCCTTTCAGCCCGTTGCGCAGCAAAAATACATCGGGATCATTACGAAACATGCGGCGGTCAAGCTGCCGGCGGCCGATTGTGCTGACCAGCGAATTTTCAGTAGATACCCTCTCCGGGTAGTTAATCAGTCCCAGATAATCCTGCCAATAGGGAGCCACATCTGCGCCGATACGGCAGAAATCGAAACGGCCAAAGGCAGGGCCGAGCGGAACCCCGCAGCCCAGGGTTTCTGATCCCGCTGTAAGTTTTTTCAGCAGATCAACCGCTTCACACATTAAGGCCCCCCTGGTTTTTCCAGCTCGTGGCGCCAAAGCTGCCGCGTAGAGAAAATCCAGTTTGAGAAATTTATAGCCCCACTGGCGGATAACCTGGTCAAAAACCGCTGCCAAGTAATCGCAAACACCACTGTTGTGCAAATCAAGGGCGTAAAAATAACCTTCCCAGCCGGGATTAAAACCGGCTTTTAGCGGTTTGCCTTTATTGTCGCGAAGAATCCATTCGGGGTGTTCTTTAAAAAGCTGCGACGATGGTACGGCAATGAAAGGTGCCAGCCACAACCCTGGCCGAAAACCAGCCGTTTTGATCCTATCACTAAGGTGATCCATTCCGGAAGGAAATTTATCATTAGAGTCAAGCCAATCGCCGATTGATTGCTGCCAGCCATCGTCAATCTGGAAATAATCCAGGGGCACATTGCTGGAGGACAGGTCAGCAAGATTACTGCAGACTATTGTTTCATCAATGCCGGTGTAATAATTGTACCAGCTGCACCAGCCGGTTTTTTTTGAAGCTATTTTCCGCCCTGGTCCTGTTAATCCGGCATACTCTTCCATCAGGGAATCAAGCCTGCCAAATCCATAATAAAGGTGCATTATTACCAGGTCTTCGCTCAGCGCAGTCCCCCGGCAATCTTTGGCCACTATCAACTGGTCCCTGGCATAATTATAGTCTATTACAGTATAACCGCATCTTTCGTTGATCGAACCAAGAAAAAAAACCGTATCGTCGGGAAAACGGAACCAGGAGTATGTCCAGGAATGAAAATGTTCTTTACCGCCAGGGCGCCTATATATACGTGTATCACCATAGGGGCCTAGGAGAAAGTTGAAGAGCGGCGTCAGGCGTGGCATGGTCTCCCCTGCCCCAAGCTCTTCGCTACGACTCCAACTTTGATAACCGTTAGCAAGGGTTTTAGTCCCGGCCGGAAAAGCCGGGTTAAATATAATTTTAAACTGATCCAGCTCAAGCTTGCTGGCAATTCTGCCCGGGTGAAGCACCACTTTAATCAGGTTGCCGTGTTCCTGCTGCTTAGTGTTATCAAGGCTGACAGAAATATCCGGGCTCGCCTGGCCCGGTATGGTAATTTTCCCCTGTCCCTTATCCGACCTGTAGCTGACCATGAGCTGTTTAAAAGCAGGCTCGGGGGCAGCTTTGCTCCGCATTTTTTCGGGATCAAGCAGGGATATTATATTATTTTTTATTTTTCTTAAAAAGACGATCACCCCACTGTGAAAGGGCAACGAGAATTAATCCGAACGCAAATATTATATAGGCGCTAATCCCGAAGCGGTCCATAAAAGTTTGTATATATAGTTCTGTCTGGGGACCGGTAAAAAGAAATATGTATTCCCTGGAAACGGCCATCCCGATAGATAGAAAAATGGTTATAACCACGGCGAGTACTCCCGGGGCAATAAAATTCTTGAAGCTGTGATCTATAAAGTAAAGAAAGATAAGCATAAAGCCAAGGGAAGCGAGACATACCCAGAAAACATTGTGAATGACCAGCGGCTGCAGATCAGCCTGAAAAGCAACCATATCGCGCTGTAATCCCGTTGCCTCGGTGATAATCATGCGCACTGTATCCTGGGCTTTCACTCCAAAAAGGGAGGTAGTTAAAAAGGTAAGGAGAATAACCAGTGAAAATAAAAAGTTGATAATTATTTTAACTGCCAGCCGTAGACTGTGCAATCCGGTTCACCCCCGGTAAAAGATGTCTGATTTGCCTTTAACCTTAAGAATTCTACCGGTAATATGAAATATCCTGCCGGATGATCATTTATTGTTCAATTATCAACTTTTACTGCCAATCCAACCGGCAACCCGGGAACCGGGTATTACTATAGTTTGGGCCCTATCTGGTCCCACCGATACCAATTCAACTTTCACCCCGACAGTCTCCTCAATGGCCCGGACAAATGTCCTGGCGGCATCAGGCAGATCCTGCATGGTTTTTGCCCGGGATATATCTTCATCCCAGCCCGAAAATGTTTCATAAATTGGTTCACAGAACTGCAGTTCCTCATTGGAAACGGGAAATTCACGGATTTCTTCGCCCCGGCAGCGGTAAGCAACAGCCATGTTAACAGTATCAAGACCACTGAGTACATCAAGCTTGGTTACCGCTAACCCGGTAAGTCCATTAATGCGGGCAGCATAACCGGCAATTACTGCATCAAACCATCCACATCGCCGTGGCCTTCCCGTAGTTGTCCCGAATTCATTACCGCGCTCGCGCAGTTGCTGACCGGCTTCGCCCGTATCTTCCGAAGGAAAAGGACCGCTACCGACCCTGGTTGTGTAAGCCTTCAAGATACCAAGGACCCGACTGACATAACCGGGACCAAGACCGGTTCCACTCGCCGCCGCAGCAGAAACAGTGGATGATGAAGTTACAAAGGGATAGGTACCATGATCAATATCGAGCAGGGCTCCCTGAGCTCCTTCAAAAAGCACTCTTTTACCGTCAGCCAGGTTACGTTGAAGGAGCAGCGCTGTGTCCGTTATAATGGGGCCGAGCCGTTCCAGGACGGGAGTATACAGCTCCATCAGCTGATCCAGTTCAAAACTTTTTGCCCCATAAACATTTTGCAGAATACGATTCTGCAAAGGTAACACTTCGGCCAGTTTATTCCTGAAACGCCTCGGGTCAGTCATTTCAATTGCCCTTATTCCCCGCCTGAGAGCTTTATCGGCATAAGTCGGCCCGATGCCCCTCCCGGTTGTACCAATTTTATTTTCACCAAGCATTTTTTCGTTTGCTTCGTCAAGTGCCTGATGATAGGCCATGATTAGGTGGGCACGGCTGCTGATGCGTAAATTCGAAGTATCGATACCACGCTTTTCCAATTCAGTCAGTTCACGGACCAACACCAGCGGATTTACAACCATGCCGTTACCCAACAGACAGAGGGTCCCCTGGTTCAATATGCCCGAAGGAACGTGATGGAGTTTGAATATATTCGCCCCATAAACCACGGTATGGCCGGCGTTATCGCCTCCCTGGAAACGGGAAACGAGATCAGCCTGCTCGGCAAGGTAATCAATAACCTTGCCTTTTCCTTCATCGCCCCACTGAGCACCGACTATAACCAAGCTTTTATTAATATCCATTTCAGCACCACCTATCATTTATTGATCAGTTCCCTGAAAAAACGGTTTACTGCGGCCGGGTCAGCCCTGCCACCGGTCAGGCCCATTACCTTACCAACTAAAAAGGCTAAAACCTTTTCTTCGCCAGCCCTGAGTTTTTCTACAGCTTCAGGGTTATCAGCAGCAACCTGCTCAACAAGGGGAAGTAATTGCTCTTTTGCCGCAATGCGTCCGAGATCTTTTTCCCTGACCAAATCTGCCGGAGCAGTGCCGCTGTGGACCATCTCGGCCAGGACCTCCTTGGCCACGGGTCGGTTGATTTCACCGCTGTCCAGCATCTGAAGGAGTTCAACCAACAGCTCCGACCTGATTGCCTTTATATCTACATTAGACTGGCGCAGCTGGAAAAGCAAATCACCCTGTACCCACCGGGCCAGGTTATCGCTATCCCCGTACAGTGCAGCAGCTGCTTCAAAAAAATCTCCCAGTTCACGGTTTTCGATAAAAATAAGAGCTTCACCTGCGGATAAGCCGTATTGATTGCAGAAACGTTCTTTTCTTTTCAACGGCCCTTCCGGAAGGCTTGCCGCCAGATTATCAATAAAACTCTTATCCAAAACCAGGGGCAGCAGATCAGGATCAGGAAAATAGCGGTAATCAGATGAGCCTTCTTTCCCACGCAGGGGGGTTGTTTTTTTACTTTCTTCATCCCAGTGACAGGTTACCTGGATTATTTTACCCCCGGAAGCCAGTATTGCTTCCTGCCTCTGTGCTTCATAGTTTAAGGCCTGCTCAACTGCCCTGAAAGAATTCATGTTTTTAACCTCGGTCTTTGTTCCCAATTCCTTAGTACCGGGTGGACGGAGCGAGATGTTAGCATCGCAGCGCAGCGAACCTTCTTCCATTTTACAGTCGGAAACACCACTGTATAGTAATAAAAGGCGCAGGTTCTCCAGGAAAAGCCTGGCTTCGCGACCAGAATAAATATTGGGTTCGGTTACTATTTCGAGCAGGGGTATACCGGCGCGGTTATAATCAACCAGTGAGTAATCTGAGGCGAGGATTGACTCGCCGGAATGGACCAGCTTTCCAGCCTCTTCTTCGAGGTGAACCCTTTCCAGCCTGATAGTCCTGGTCTGGCCATCAACTTCAAGTTCCAGGTAACCGCCCTTAGCCAGGGGATGATCATATTGTGAAATCTGGTAAGCCTTGGGCAGGTCGGGGTAAAAGTAGTTTTTTCGGTCAAAACGGCTTGTTCCTTCCACCTTGCTGTTTAAGGTCAGGGCAGCTGTTACTGCAAGTTCGATAGCCCGACGGTTAAAAACGGGCAAACTACCGGGCAGACCCAGGCATACAGGACAACAATTTGTATTTGGTTCATTCCCAAAGGTAGTACTGCAACCGCAGAAAAGCTTTGAACGGGTCTGCAGTTCGAGGTGTATTTCCAAACCGATTACGGTTTCGTATGGCATAATGTTAGAGACCTCCTTCTTCGGCACAGCTGAGCCGCGGGCGCGGGACTTTGTAGAATCCTGCCTGCTCCATGTAAGCAGCGGTCCTGAGCAATAGGTCTTCCCGGAAAGGTGCAGCGGTCATCTGCATCCCAATCGGCAGGCCGTTCGAATGCATCCCAACCGGCACAGATAGTGAGGGAACCCCGGCCAGGGCATCAGTAATATTACATACATCGCAAAGGTACATCTGCAGAGGATCGTCCGTTTTTTCACCGATTCGAAAAGCCGGTGTCGGACTGGCCGCACCGATAAGCAGATCAAATTTTTCAAAAGCAGTTGTATAATCGCGACGGATCAGAGTCCTGACTTTCATCGCTTTCAGGTAATAAGCGTCAAAATAGCCTGCACTAAGCGCGTAAGTACCGATCATGATCCGGCGTTTAACCTCGGCTCCGAAACCCTCACCCCTGGTTTTACTGAACAGCGTTTCCAGGTCGCTTCCACCGGCATTAAACCCGTAGCGAACTCCGTCATAGCGACCAAGGTTTGAACTGGCCTCTGAGGGAGCAATCAGGTAGTAGGCACCAAGGCCGTAATCTGTATGGGGCAGTGATACCTGGTCAACCTGTGCCCCGTTTTTTTCAAACAGTTCAACGCATTTTATAACCGAAGACCTGACTTCCGGATCAAACTGTTCGGAAAGGTTTTCCCTGATCAGGCCGATCCGCAGCGAAGATGGATCAAGTTCGAGGTCGGCTGAAAAATCGGGAACGGGCTCAGGCAGCGATGTAGAATCGAGGGGATCATGTCCCGAGATCAGGTTGAGGATTAGCGCGCAGTCATACGCGTTAAAGGCAAGGGGACCCACCTGGTCCAGGGATGAAGCAAAGGCAATCAGGCCGTACCTGGAAACCCTGCCGTAGGTGGGACGAAGTCCCAGCACCCCACAAAAGGAGGCGGGCTGACGCACTGACCCCCCTGTATCGGAGCCAAGGGCTAAAGGGACCATGCCCGCGGCAACCGCTGCAGCCGACCCCCCGCTGGAACCGCCGGGGACCCGTTCTGTATCCCAGGGGTTGCAGGTTACCCGAAAGGCTGAATTTTCCGTGGATGAACCCATGGCAAACTCGTCCATATTTGTTTTACCGAGCAGGGGCATCCCGGCTTCATGCAGGGCTGAGACAACAGTTGCACTGTACGGCGGAATAAAGTTTTCAAGTATTTTTGAAGCACAGGTAGTGCGTAAGCCTTCGGTACAGAGATTATCCTTAACAGCGACTGGTATTCCGGCCAGGGGATGAAGTATTTCCCCCCTGTGACGGTTCCTGTCAACCTGGGCTGCAGTTTCCAGGGCTGATGTTGGTGATACAGTAATAAATGCTTTTACAGAGGGCTCAATCGCTTCAATTCGATCAAGAAAACTTCTGGTCACTTCAACAGCACTGACCTCGCCCTTATTCTGGAGCAAGCTAAGTTCTACCGCACTCATTTCATGTAATTTCATAATCAGAATCCTCTTTCCGGGCTTTTTTTATTCCGCCTGTTTTTCCGAAACAATAATACTCGGCACACGGAAATAACCCTGCTTGCGATGTGGTGCATTTTGCAGAACACGGTTCAGGGGCAAAGCAGGCCTGACCTGATCTTCTCGAAGAACTGCCGGAAGATTTAAAACATGTGCAGTGGGCTCGATGCCTTCCGTATCCAATTCGCGAATCTTTTGCGCTGTTTCAAGAATAGCGCCCAGTTCTCCGGCCATACGTTCTTTTTCTTCCGTGTCAAGTTTTAGCCTGGCCAGACGCGCTACATAATCAACTTCCCTGCTAAAATCAACAGCCATAATCCTTCCTCCCGTTTTTATCCCTTTAAATGCTAAACCGGCTTTTCTGAGCCGGTTTTAGTTAAAATAATCCTCCAGGACTGGGTAAGCTTTTCTCTTTATGCTTTCCCGCAAAGATGGTTTTATATTTACCTGTATTTTTTTGGCTAATATTTTCACAAAACAATTTTATTCTATTGCGGCAGGGGAGTCAAGGGCGAAAGAGAATTTTTTAAAAAGCGATAATCGAAGCTGACAGGCAGGTTCAAAATTTACAAACAGGTAATAATAAAGCTTAGCTGCAACAGCATTAATGCAGGGAGGTATAAAGGTGACAGAAGACCAGTTATATGACCTGGCCGTGGTCGGAGGAGGACCTGCCGGTTCACTGGCTGCTTACCTGGCTGCCGAAGCCGGGTTTTCAAGCGTGATAATTGAAAAAGACTCATTCCCCCGTGGTAAAATCTGCGGCGGCTTTATCTCTGCCAGGGCGCTTAGCCTGCTTCCTGCACCCCTGAAGGTTTCTGTAGATTCGGCTACACCTGTTAGCAGGATTGAAGTAATAAAAAGCAAGAATCAGTATTCCTTTGAGACGAACAAATTACTTGGCTTGCTGGTTAAAAGAAGTGAGTTTGACCACTTTTTGCTAATGGAAGCAGTTAAACAGGGGGCCAAACTTGCAGAGCAATGCCCTTTGCAAAAAATTAAACGGATGAACAGTCGCAGTGGCTACCCTTTTTACCGGGTGATAACCGGAAAAAACAAGATGCAGACCCTGGCTGCCCGTTATGTAATCGGAGCTGACGGCGCCCTGGGCAAAACAGCCCACCTGGCCGGATTGCATAGTGCACAAACCAGAAGACAGGGCAGGGCTGTAGCAGCATCTGGCTGCGACAGCGATACAAATATTGCCCCGGGAACCCTGATTTTCTTTCCCCTTCCCTTTAGCGGCGGTATGGGCTGGTCTTTCCAGGGCAACGGGTGGTATAACCGGGGCGTCGGTGGACTACAAAAGCGCCAGGGCTTGCTCCGCCACTATGCCAGGCTTTTTCCGGCCGGAGAAACCGACTCTGGGGTTTTATCCTGGCCTCTGCCCTATCTCGGCCCACTGAAAAAAACCAGCTGCGATAACCTGCTGTTGATCGGCGACGCGGCAGGTTTGATCGAGCCTTTTTCAGGGGAGGGCTTATATAATGCTTTTTTAAGCGCACGCCTGGCGGTGGATTCCATTTCAGAAGCTGAAGAAAGGCAGGTTCCTGCCGGAGAAATTTACCACCTTAACTTTAGAAAATATTTTCGCAAAAAATTTTTCCGTGTTTTAACCGGCGCTGTTATGCTTCATGCCCGGGCTATCCTAGCCCCATCAACCCTTCCTGAAGCCATGGCAACCCTGATGGAAAATAATTTATGGTTTAATCGTTGAAAAGGGTCAAGGGCCCGGCAGATAAATCAACAGTTTCAAAGTAATCATAGATCCCATGTAAAAAACCATCCCGGAAATAATAACGCGGTACCCGCTTGTCGATGGCACAGAGCAGCTCATAATTGACTGTTCCGATCTGTGCAGCCATTTCTTCCACGGTAACTGTTTCTTCCCCCTGCCTGCCGTATAATACAACTTCATCGTTTAAACTTACCCCCGGGAGACCAGTTACATCGACCATGAGGTGATCCATACATATTCGTCCGACCACCGGCACGCGGCAACCCCGAATCAAAACCTGTCCCCGGTTAGAAAGGAGGCGGCTGTAGCCATCGGCATAACCAACGGGAACCGTGGCGATCAGGGCAGGTGAGGTTGTGGTGTAAGTGCAACCGTAACTGATTGAACTGCCGGGAGGGACCTGCTTGATCATGACCACCCTGCTTTTAAAAGTCATGGCCGGTTTAAGCCCGGGCATATCATCAGCTTCACCCATGCCGGGATCGGGATAGTGACCGTACATGGCCAGGCCAAGGCGAAGCATATTATAGTAAGAGCGGGGATAGTTGATTGCCGCTGCACTGTTGGCAGCATGAATTTTTTTAAATTCTATTCCTTCCCTGCCGCATTGTTCAATGATTTTATCAAAAAGCTGCAGCTGCTGCCGGGTATAAGCACCGTCTAGATCCTCTGCCGCTGCAAAATGAGTGAAGAGTCCTTCGGCTGCCAGGCCGGGCATCCGGGCAATCGAGGAGACCATTGCTACCGCCTCAGTAGGCAGAAAGCCAACTCTCCCCATTCCTGTATCAACTTTCAGGTGAACATTCAGTAATGCTCCTGCGGCTGCAGCCAGCGCAGAAAAGCAAGCTGCCGTATCAATATTAAAAATGGTCGGGGTTAAGTTAAATTCTACCAGGTCTGTGTAACGTGAAGGATCGGTATAACCAAGCAGTAGTATGGGAGCCCTGATTCCCGACCGGCGCAGCGCTATACCTTCTTCAACAAAGGCAACGGCTAAACTGCCTGCCCCGGCTTCCAGGGCAGTTGAAGCAACTGCCGCCGCCCCGTGACCATAACCATCAGCTTTAACAACCGCCATTAGCTCAGTTTTCGACCCGGCAAGTTCTATAAACATTTTGATGTTAGCAGCAATCGCATCCAGATTAACTTCCACCCAGGCCGGCCTGGAAGAATAGTTTGAAACCATCTATAAACTGTCTCCTTTAACCAAGCAAACGGAACATGCTGAGGCCCGGTTTGATTACTGGTAAGCTAACAACTTTATCCAGGGCTTTCTTAAATGAGCTTTCTTCAACCAGCTGGGTTACCAGAACAATTTCAGCCATATCGTTCACCCGGCGTTTCTGGATAACCATGTCAAGACTTACCTGTTCATCGCCGAAAACATTGGCCAGGGCAGCCAGTACTCCCGGTCGATCATCAGCCAGGAACCTGAGAAAATACCTGCTTTCAATCTTTTCAACCGGGAGAAGTTCCTTGATAGAACCGCTTTTTTCCAACACTCCTGCTTCACATCCCCGGGCTATCGACCGGGCTGCTTCGGCTACATCGGCCAGTATTGCTGTTGCCGTGGGATCAGCACCGGCACCCGGACCGTAGAACATCACATCACCAACTGATTTACCTTCAATTAAGATAGCATTAAACTCATTACGTATTGAAGCAAGGGGATGAGCACGGGGAACCAGGGTGGGGTGAACCCTAAGAGTAACCCCGCCGGGAAGCTTTTCACCGATGGCAACCAGCTTGATAACATAGCCAATTTCAGCAGCATAAGCGATGTCTTCCCTGGTTACTCCTGTAATTCCTTCAACATGAACCTGGTCGGGACCGACACTGGCTCCAAAAGCTAATCCAGCCATGATCACCAGCTTGTAAACGGCATCACGGCCCTCGATGTCACTGGAAGGATCAGGCTCGGCAAAACCCAGTTCCTGGGCCTGGGACAGGGCATCATCGAAACTAAGGTTATCCTCAGTCATCCGGGTGAGAATATAGTTTGTTGTTCCATTAACAATTCCGACAATACGGCAGAGACGGTCGGCAATCAGGCCGTATTTAAGCGGCCTGATCAAGGGTATTCCGCCACCTACACTGGCTTCATAAAATATATTCACTTTCTTGTCACGCGCCAGTTCTATCAGCTCTCCGCCATGGGTAGCCATTAAATCTTTATTTGCTGTTACAACATACTTGCCATTTTCAAGGGCTCTGCGGATAAAGGTGTAGGCCGGTTCAATACCGCCAATCAGCTCAATAACCAGGTCGATATCGCTGTTATTAAGAATATCATCAGCATTATTGGTACATAAATGATCTGGCAGACCAAAGCTGGCCAGCCTGGATAGATCACGATCTGCCACCGCAGCCAAAACCAGCTCGGCATCAATTTTTTCACCGATTTCTCTGCCGTTCTCAGTGAACAGCCTGATTACACCCCCACCGATTGTTCCACATCCTATCAGTCCGACTTTAACCGTATCTTTCCCCATTGCGTTAATTCTCTCTCCTTCTGATCTTACTCGTAAATTTTTTCATCAACCTGTTCTGCTTCAGCTGCATCAAATTCAATATTTCTGGCCCTGTTCAATTCTGCGCTAAGTTCCTTATAGTACTCGTGCTGTATAATTAAGTCCATAATCTCGTTAGTGCCGGTCCAGATCATGATCAAACGAACGTCGCGCAACATTTTTTCAATCGGGTATACATTAGTATAACCGATTCCACCCATTATTTGCATGGCATTGTTAACAATTTTCCAGGCATTCTCTGTGGCAACTTTTTTAGCCTCGGAAACCAGTCTCCTGGAACGACCGGGGGAGTCACCTGCATCAACCGAACTGGCGGCAAGGTATACCATGCCCCTGGCAGTGTCGAGCAGGGTGACGTTTTCTGCCACCTTAAAATTTACCCCCTGGAAATTTTTTATCTCCGTTCCAAATGCTTTACGCTTCGTACTGTAACGGGCAGCAACCTCGTGAGCAGCTCTTCCCATACCAATTGCCCCACCGGCGCTGGTCATGCGCTCGGGTATCATCATCCGGTAAAAGATAGCTCCCCCGTTGTTTTCTTCACCAAGCAGGTTTTCAGCCGGTACTTTAACATCTTTGAAAACAAGCCTTCCGGTACCTCCACCGCGGGTTCCCATTAAACCGTATACATATTCAACCCGCACCTCATCACAGCGATCAACCAGAAATGCGCTAATCGATTTATGCGGCGGACCATCAGGATCGGTTTTCGCGTAAACCATAAAATAATCGGCTCCTTCAGATCCGACTACAAAACGTTTTTGGCCGTTTAATATATAGTGGTTTCCATCCTTTCTGGCTGTGCATGTTGCTCCGAAAAAGTCCGAACCACCGCGCGGCTCGGTCAGGGCTTCTGCTGCCGCCAGTTTTCCCCTGATAGTAGGGTGAAGGTATTTTTCCTTGAGCAGCTCAGTGCCGTAAGTATTAATTGCTTCGCCAACAATACTGACCAGGGAATAGAGACATCCGAGTGATGTACCCAGGACACCAACCTCTTCGAGCGCAATAATTTCTGAAACCCAGGGCATTCCCCGGCCTCCGTATTTTTCCGGAAAACGCAGGCCGAGAAGGTTACGGGACGCCGCTTTATGCAAAAACTCGAGTGGGTAACGTATTTTTTCGTCATCCATATCGAGCAGCAACTGTTTATCGATGTCGTCCCTGACAAAGGAGCGGACCTCATCACGCAGGGCTTTCTCTTCATTCGACATGAGACACTCTAACATTTATAGATATCCCCCTCTGCTAATGATACCGGCTTAACAGGAGTGATGTAGGGATCATGAGCAGGGACTTTTTCAGAATGCCGGATATATTGAAAAGCTTGCTTGAAATTAGCCTTGATATCAAGAGCGCTGCATCCTCTAACCGGTGTAAGCAGATCACCGGCCAACCCGTGAATATAGACACCGGCCATGGCTGATTGGTAGGGGGTCATTCCCTGGGCAATAAAAGAAGCTACCATGCCGGAAAGCAGGTCGCCGGAACCGGCCGTGGCAAGTACAGCATTGCCGGTCGGGTTTACAGCTGCTGAACCATTGGGAGAAGCAATAATTGTATTTGCTCCCTTGAGAATAATTATGCAGTTCCACTCTGAAGCTTTCTCCAGGGCTGTGCCCAGGCGTTCGGACTGGACCCGGGCAGTGATCAGGCCGGTCAACCTGGCCATTTCCCCGGGGTGCGGGGTGATTACAGGTGGAAATTTGGCTTCTTTCAAACAACCGGGATCATCTTCAATGGCAGTCAGGGCCCCGGCATCAATAACCAGGGGCACGGGACTACTCCTGATAATCTCACGCATTAACTCTCCTGAATCACCTGCCGGGTTTAAACCCGGGCCGATGCAGAGCACATCACACTGCTCGGCTTTTTTTATAATTTCTGCCGCAGCCTGCAGATCGATTAAACCTGGTTCTTTTTCAGCAAGGGCAATGGTAATAACCTCGATCAGCTTCGCTTCAAGGGTGGGGCAGATTGAGACAGGAGCAGCCAGGTAAATCAGGCCGGCCCCGGCCTTCAGGGCAGATTCAGCAGCAAGCGCAGCTGCGCCGGTCATTCCCGGTGAACCGGCTACAATTAAAACCCTGCCAAAACTGCCTTTGTGCGCATCGCCCGGTCTACCGGGAAGAACTGCCCTAATTGCCGGCAGGTCCAGCAGGTCTACTTTTTCTTCTTCTACTATTTCATGGGGAATATTAATATCACAAATAAAAATCCGGCCGGCCTGCCCGGCTCCAGGGTAGAGAAAGAGCCCCAGCTTGGGGTAAGCAAAGGTAAGAGTCCAATCTGCTTTAACGGCAGACCCGAGAATTTCGCCGGTATCGGCATTAACCCCCGATGGTACATCAACAGAAATTACCGGCACAGAAGAATGATTAACCATATTGATCACCTCTGCCGTAAAACCACTTGTCTCCCGGTTAGCCCCGGTGCCCAGTAGAGCGTCAACAACGAGATCAGCACTGTTGAGCTGTTCTTCGAGCAGCAAAAGATCATGCGACCCGGTTAGCTCCCTGGGAGGCAAGCCCATCCTGATACAAATATTTTCATTAACCGCGGCATCACCGCGGTAAGTTCCCCTTTTTTGAGTGCCCCAGGGTGAAACCTTTATACCGGCCCGGTAGAGCTGCCTGGCAATAACCAGCCCGTCACCCCCGTTGTTACCCGGACCACACAGCACTACAACCCGGGTATCATGGCCGAAATGATCAAGAATAAAATCGGTAACCCTTGTTCCCGCTGTTTCCATCAGCACAATACCGGGAATTCCGTAATCTTCTATGGCTTTGCGGTCTGCTTCGCGCATTGAAGACGCCCTTAATACTTTCATTCCAAACCCTCCCCGGAATGCTGCTGCAATATTATCCGGCCTTTATAATAAATAATGCTAATCATAAGCATATTACTCCACTTAAGCAATGTGGACGATTCTAATTACTTCGCTATTGATCAAATTAACCCTTCCAGGGATTGACTGCAGGAGGTATTTATACCTATTTTCTATTTAGACTTGATTTTTTACCGTAACGGTGGTAATATTTTAATGTTGTAGAGCACAGGGAAGGAGGTTGAATACTTTGCCCAATATTAGATCAGCAGCAAAACGAGCCAGGCAAAATATTACCCGCGAAAATCGTAACCGCCGTATTAAGAGTATGCTGAAAACATCTATTCGCCGCTTTGAAGAGTCTTTGCAGAGTGGGGATATTGAAGAAGCCAAGGTTAAAATGACCACCGCTGTCCGCCAGATCGACAAAGCTGCCGCAAAAGGTGTTGTTCATAAGAATAATGCAGCAAGAAAAAAATCGCGCCTGAACCGGATGCTTAATAAAAACATGGCGGTTTAAATAGCAATCGTATTACTATTAAGTATGTAACGGCCTTTTTCTATTTGATGAAAAATGGCCGTTTTATTATTGATATTCGAGAAATAAATTAACTGTAATCAGCAGGTCGCCTTTGCGAACTACACCGATGGATATAGCCTGCCAGCGGCTGTCATTTAAAGAAGCGGACAGTTCATCTAGAACGTCTTCATAAATATCTTCCGGAGCCTGTGCCGGGTAGAGCCACTTGACAAGTACATACATTCCTGCTGAACGGGCCTTTAAAGCAGGAGCGGCTTCGCCCAGGTCCATTCCCAGGTTATCCAGGTTTAATATTTCCCCACGACATACAAGCCCTGCATAATCGCCGGCATGTCTGCGGGCCAGTTCGAGCAGCCCCGTTTCTTCTTTAAGAAGGTCCAGGCCTTCTTCCACCCTGTAACTGTTGAAAAGAGTAAGTAGTTCCTGTTCCAGGCCGGGAAGGGGAACTAGCGGTTTGGCGGCATTTACCTGCCTCATGTATGCCTCCTCCTGCTCCTGCTTGTAAAGGAGATCACTGTGCAACCTGGCCAAATCTGCAGGAGTAGTCAGGTAAATCCTCCTCGGCATGCGAATATATGCCGATTTATCATCGAGCATAAACCCCGCTCCCCAGGTAGTATCCAGGGCATAGCGCACACCGTCGACAGTTGCTTCGTTCCAGGCATGAAGTTCTGTTTCACCATCTCCGACAACCACCTCACCACGCTTGTATTCAGCTTCAATGCCGGAGGCAGTTAAAAGAGCCAGGACCAGCTCGGCATAATCATGGCACACCCCACGACCATTATCGAGAGCATATTCTGGGCCGGAACCATATGCTGAAAGGTTGGCTGCTTTTTCCAGGTCGTAATCGATATTGGTGGTAATCCAGTCATAGATCGCTTCCAACTTTGCAAAGTCATTATCCAGGCCGGCAGTAATCTCCGCAGCAAGGGTTATTATGCGTTCATTGTGCTGTTCTTGATCTGCCGAACGAGTAAAAAAAGTAATCTCCCTGTTTTTTAGCCCTTCTCCACCGGTCGAAAACAACCTTTCCACGGTAACAGGCAGCGCTACTAACCCTTCTTTTTCATTTAACACTGAAAAAAGGGTAAACAACAACAGTAAAACCAATATGGAAAGGGCAACAATCAATCTTTTCACGGTATGCTACCTGCTTTCTTAATCCAGATGGAGCATTTAATAGGGGTAGCGCTGCTTTCTAACTAACCCTGCTTTCTGATTGTAGGAACATTATTGTCGAGCAGTAATTCTGCCAACCAGACAGCACTCCTGCCTACCACGTCGGGACATTTATCCTTATGCCCGCCTGCTTCCTCGTAAGCGATATACTCTTCATTATCCAAAAATTGATAAGCGCTGCCGAAAAGATACATCTGCACTTCCCTGCAGGTATCACCCCCGTATTTTTTACGGAAACGGTCCCAATAAACACGAACCAGGGGGCCGGGTTTCCTGAGCAGGCTGATATCGGCAAATTCTTCACGGGAACGGCCGAAAAAGTAGCTGAGAACCATTATACCACCGGTCAGCGCCCCACAGGTGCCTTCAATAGTTGAGGCAAAACCACCTGAAAAAGAAGTGGATGCTTTAAACAAAGCCCCGTTTAAAGGAAAAAAATCCTGAATAGAAGCAATCAAACACTGGGCACAACCGTAATACCGCTGTTCGAGTTCTGATGCACGGTTATAAACATCATTTAACAAATTTTGCCTGCTTACTCCCGGTTTCAAATCCATCGGGCCAACTCCTTTCTCCTGATAAAAAGATCCTGTTTATATTTTAACAAGCTGCAGGTGAACAATCCGGTTAATCAGCAGGTAAAGGGCCTGCACCGGTTCAAGCTGTCCTGTCTTGATCTTGTTATCGGTTGCCTGAAGAATAATTATGGCCTCCTCAAGCGTTTTCCTGCCAAAGAGCGCTGCCTGTTCACGCAAACGGCGGGCAACAAAATGCTGTACTTCAAGAACAGCCGGAAATTGTGACTGCGGCAGGCCTTCATCCATCAGGCAGCGGGCTTTAAGCAGTAAACGGTAATGGCGCACCAGCATGAAAAATATCTGCAAAGGCTTTTCACGTCGGCCGAGGAGCATGGTGAGCAGGCGATCTGCTTCAACGAGGTTGTTCCCAGCCAGCGCATCAGCTAATTTGAATACATCACCCTGAATATCACCGGAGAAAAGCCGGTCAACTACTGCACCGCTAATCTGCTGCTCATGTTTGCCAAGAAGAAGTGCATATTTTTCCAGCTCTGAGGACAGGTAATGTAAATTGTGATCATCAGCCATAAGCAACCTGTCCATTGCCTCCTGGCTGATACTTTTACCTAAAGTTTTAGCTTTATTTCTAATCCATCCGCTAAGCAGCTCTCCTTTGAGCTGATTACACTCAACGGCAACACCTTTTTGATCAATTAATTTATAAATTTTTTTACGTCGGTCGACTTTTGGCGTGGTGATTACAAGAATGGCATCTTTTGTTTGAGAGCCGCCGGCATGCAGGTAATGCTCAATACACTCAATACGATCCCGATCGGCTGAAACAGTGCTTTCCGTTTCTTCAGAAGTATCATCCCGGTCAGTCTTACGTGGCGGACTCAGATAAGGAGGGTTTTCCAGAACGATAAGCCGGCGACTGCTGAAAAGATCTTTCTCACTTAGTTTTTCCAGGACCTGATCCAGCCCGGTATCTGAACCATCAATTTTTTCAGAGCTGAATTCATTATCTCCTTCAAGAAAAGCTGCTTCAAGATGAGCAATGAGTTCTTCCTGTAGATATTTCTCCTCTCCGAAAAACAGGTAAAGGGAAGCAAATTGACCTGCAGCTAACTGCTTAATCACCGCCTGGTAGCTCTGCATTTTATTTACTCCTTCTGAAAACTTTTTTCCAGAGCCTCCGGGACTCGGGCAGGAAAATAACCAGGACAGTAAATACCTCGAGGCGACCGACAATCATCATCACGGCCAGGAGCAGCCTGCCCGCGGAAGGAACAACCTGGTAAGTGTGAGTAGGCCCCACTGCTGAGAGCCCGGGCCCAACATTGCCGATTGTTGCCGCAACAGCTGAAAAAGATGTTGAAACATCCAATCCCATCAGGGCAAGCAGCAGGGCTGCCCCGGCCGTTAATACAAAGTAAATAATGCCAAACCCCATTACCGGGCGTAAAACATCTTCACCTACATACTGGTCGCCGAGTTTTACCGAAGATATGGCTGAAGGATGCACCATGCGGTAAAGCTCCCTGAAGGAATACTTAATCATCAACATCCAGCGGGCCTGTTTCACCGACCCCCCGGTTGATCCACCGCAGGCACCGACAAACATCAGCATCAAGAGTAACAGGCGTGAAAAATGAGGCCAGGCATCAAAATTTGCCGTAGCATAACCGGTGGTTGTGGTAATTGAAACCACCTGGAAAGCGCTCTGTCTTAAGGCAAGAAGAAAGTTGCCCCCGGTTGCATCGAGAATATTATAAGTAACCAGCGCTGTAGCTGCCGCTATAACAAGCAAATAGAAGCGCAGCTCAGGATTTTTAAAAACAGAGAAATCACCACGGAATAACCTGAAATAAAGGACAAAGTTAACCCCGGCGAAAAGCATAAAAAAAGTAATGATTATTTCAGCAGCAGGATTACTAAGGGCTGCAACACTGGCATTATAGGTGGAAAAACCCCCGGTTGGCATGGTTGTGAGAGCATGAGCCAAAGAATCGTAAAAACTTATACCTACTATCATCAGAAGTATGGCCTGGCAGGCAGTAAATGAAACATATATAATCCAGAGACGGCGGGCAGTTTCCACCACCCGGGGTACAACTCTTTCAGCAACAGGGCCGGGAATTTCAGCCTTAAACATGGTCATGCTGCGAAAACCAAATCGCGGTAAAATAGCCAGAAAGAGGACAATAATCCCCATTCCACCCAGCCACTGGGTAAAAGCCCGCCACAGCAAAAGGCCGCGGGGCAAAATCTCTATATCCGTGATCAGGGTTGCCCCGGTGGTTGTCAGCCCCGACACTGATTCAAAAAAAGCATCAAGGAAGCTGCCTTCAAAAAGACCGTAAAAATAATAGGGTAGTGCACCAAATAGGCCGGCGATAAACCAGGCCAGGGCAACCAGGGTGAAATTCTCTACGATGCTCAGTTCTCGGTTTTCTTTTGCCGGCCCGGAAAACCAGAAGAGTAAAAACCCGGTTACCGCGGTAATAATAATTGCTTTAATAAAAGCGAGGCGGTCAGGACCCTGTTCAAAAATCGACCACAATAGAGAAAAAACCATGGTCAGGGCAAGAAACAGCAACATAATCCCAATCAGGTAAAAAATACGCAAATGTCGCAATATTAACCCCCCGCTGAAGAATCTGTTAGTAATGATCGACTAATTTTCATCAACCTGGGCAACTTTACTGCGTAGCGACTCTCTTCCTTCAGCGCCCCCGTTAGAAGCCAGGTAACGATCAAGCTTGGCCCCTGCCTTGGGTACAGCAAAAACAACCATGTGATCTCCCGGAGTTAATACGGTGTTGCCGTTCGGAATAATCACCTGGCCATCCCTCACTATTGAACCGATCAGAACACCGCGGGGCAGGTTGGCTTCATTCAGGGTTTTACCGGCAACTTTTGCCGTTTCCGGCAACACTATTTCCGAGATTTCCGCTTTTTCATTCTGGAGAATTGAAAGGGCGACGACATCCTCACGCCTGGTCAGGCGGATTATTTGAGCAGCCGCCATCAGGCGGGGATTAATTACACTGTCAATCCCCAGGGCGCTGTAAACCGGGACATACTGCGGCTTCATCACTTCACAGATTATTTTTTTTACCCCAAACTGGCGGGCCAGCAGGGCGCCAACAATATTGCTGCGATCATCCCCGGTGGCAGCTATCACTGCATCAGCCTGGTCGGTATCTTCTTCCTTTAACATGGCAATCTCGTTGGTATCACCCTGAAGAACAAGGGTTTTTTTAAGTTCGCGGCAGAGATTTTCACAACGAGATTCGTCTTTTTCAATCAGCTTAACATTAAATGGCTGCAAACTGTCTTCCAGCAGCCTGGCCAGCCGGTAGGCAATCATTCCGCCACCGAGAATGGTTACATTATTAACCCTGGTCTGCTCGTGATGAAGCAGCGAGCTGATATTCTTCAGGGTGCGGCTTTCGCCGACCAGGTATATCTTCTGGCCCGGCTCAATAACATCCCGTCCCCCGGGGATAATGAAACCTCCTTCAGGATCACTTATGCCAACTACTATACAGTCAGGGCCCAGGGGTAGTTTATGCAGGGGCACCCCGGTAATGCCGGCTTCGGCGTCTACTGTTAGCGCCAACATCATAACCTTACCCTGGTTAAAATAATCGACCTCGCTGGCATCGGGGAAGTGGAGCATTTTAGATATTTCTGTAGCTGCAACCAGTTCCGGGTTGATTACAATATCTATCCCCAGCTGTTTCGGAGTGAGAATTGAAGTGTCATCAGCATAACCTGAATTGCGGATACGACATACCGTAATCGGCACATCGTACTGTTTCGCCAGCATACAGGCGATAATGTTGATTTCATCAATATGAGTTACAGCAATCAACATACCGGCGTCTTTTATGCCTGCCTGTTCTAACACGGAGGCATTAGCCCCGTTATCTTCAATAACCATCACATCAAGTGATTCCCTGAAACGCCTGGCTTTTAATTCACTTTTTTCAATAACTACAACATCCTGTTGCTTTTCCGAGAGGTTACGGGCCACTTCATAACCAACCCCGCCGCCTCCGACTACAATAATATGCACAAAAAAAACCTTCCTTCCTTTCTGTTAAAAAAAGAGACAGCGGCTACGCTGCCTCATCAGGGAGAAAAAGTTAGTAACAAATCTATACCTGACCAGCAGCCCGGAAGTTCTTTTTATTTGAACCCCGTGGCTTGCAGGCACTGCTTAAAATCTGCAATACCTAAATCGGTCCAGTTAACTTTCTTTATTATAAACGATCATGACAGTGATGACAACACCATTTTGTTTAAAAAACGCTTATTATTAAAATGATCTTTAAAAAATCACTGATATTTTTTAACAGTATTCTTTAGCGTTCCAATCCCCTCAATTTCAACTGAAAAACAATCACCGGGAATCATAGGTCCGATACCGGCCGGAGTCCCGGTGAGGATAACATCGCCGGGCAGTAATGTCATGCACCCGGAAACAAATTCGATTATTTCCGCAACAGAAAAAAGATGATCGGCAGTTGAGGTTTCCTGAACCAGCTTTCCATTCAGGTATCCTCTCAGGTTCAGATCCTCCGGATTTCTGATAGATGTTTCTATTACCGGTCCCAGGGGACAAAATGTGTCGAAACTCTTTGCATAGGTCCACTGGCCATGTGCCGGCTGTTTATCCCTGGCCGTTACATCATTGCCACAAGTATAGCCAAAAACGTGATCCAACGCTTTTTCTTTTTTCACCCGGTATGTGCGGCGGCCTAAAACAACACCAAGTTCAGCTTCGTAATCCACCCTCTTGCTCTGGGGTGGATAGATTATTGGAGAGTCAGGGGCCGTAACCGCCGTTGAAGGTTTTAAAAAGATCATTGGCTTCCTGGGAAGGTCCAGTTTAACTTCTTCAGCATGACGACGGTAGTTAAGGCCCAGACAGATGATTTTTGTTGGTTTACAGGGGGCTAACAGCCGGACCTCCCCCGGGTCGAAAACGCTATCGCGTTTATCAAGGGGAAAACTGCACCAATCATCGTTTGGGAGTGTGACTTCTCTGTAGCGGTTTTCTTCAACCAGGCCGTATTTTATGCTTTGATCAACAATAAATCTGACCAGTTTCAAATTTTAAGCCTCCCTGTAGCTGAGAAAAATTATATCGACAGGAAAGGCCCGGTTCAAGGAACCGGGCCTTATTTTTACCAGTTTTCGCAAATAACTTCAAAGTGAGCCTGGGGATGATCACAGGACGGGCAGAGATCAGGAGCTTCTTCTCCTTCATGAACATACCCACAGTTACGGCAGAACCACCTTACCGCTTTTTCTTTTTTAAATACAGTTCCTTTTTCCAGATTGGCCAGTAAACCGAGATAGCGTTTTTCGTGCTGCTTTTCGGCTATGGCAATCGATTCAAACATATCGCCAATATCATTGAAACCTTCTTCGCGTGCTGTCTTGGCAAAACCGGGGTACATATCGGTCCATTCGTAGTTCTCGCCACCGGCTGCTTCTTTCAGGTTTTCCATAGTAGTTCCGATTACTCCGGCAGGAAAAGAGGCCTGTATCTCCAGCTCGCCACCTTCAAGCAATTTGAACAACCGCTTGGCATGCTCTTTTTCCTGGTTTGCTGTTTCTTCAAATACAGCCTGAATCTGCACGTAACCATCCTTTTTAGCCTGGCTGGCAAAATAGGTATAACGATTCCTGGCTTGTGATTCACCGGCAAACGCCGTTAAGAGATTTTTTTCTGTTTGGGTTCCTTTTAAACTCATTAAAAATCCTCCTTTTTATAATTAGTGCCTGCTGTATAAGTCAGGCTTACTGCTTTCATTATACACCAAGTTGAGAATGATTTTAAGTTAGATTGTCTCAACAGTTTATTTTTTAAGCGGATCAGAGCAGGAGTTTAGTATATAATGGTTAATTAATAAGGTTATCATATTTATGGGGAGGATTATCATATGCCAGTCATGTACTACGACCAGGACGCAGATTTAAGCGTTCTGAAAAACAAAAAAATTGCCGTTCTAGGTTACGGCAGCCAGGGCCATTCCCAGGCACAGAACCTGAAAGACAGCGGTCTCGATGTAGTGGTTGGCCTACACCGTGAAAGTAAAAGTTGGGACCAGGTTATCAAGGACGGCCTGGAAGTAGCCACCGTCAGCGAAGCCTGCCAGGCAGCTGATATTATCCAAATTTTAATCGGCGATAACGTCCAGCCGGCAGTTTACAAAGAATCGGTTCTGCCTCACCTGACAGAAGGAAAAGCCCTGGTTGTTTCACATGGTTTTAATATCATTTACAACCAGGTTGTTCCCCCGGAGAATGTTGATGTTTTCATGATTGCTCCCAAGAGTCCGGGCCACCTGCTGCGCAGGTTATACAAGGAAGGCGCAGGAGTGCCTGCCCTGCTGGCCGTTCACCAGGATTACTCCGGCAAAGCAAAAGAGCTGGCTTTAGCCTATGCCAAGGGTATTGGCAGCACCAGGGCGGGAGTAATCGAAACCACACTGCAAGAGGAAACTGAAACCGATCTGTTCGGCGAACAGGTTATCCTCTGTGGGGGTGTGTCATCCCTGATCAAGGCCAGTTTCGAAACCCTGGTTGATGCCGGATACCAGCCGGAAATTGCATATTTTGAATGCCTGCATGAACTTAAGCTAATCGTTGATCTTATTTACGAAGGTGGTTTAGAAAGAATGCGGTACTCGGTCAGCGATACTGCTGAGTATGGGGACCTTACCCGTGGGCCGCGTGTTATTAACGACCAGGTGCGTGAAGAAATGAAAAAAATCCTGTCCGAAATTCAAACCGGACAGTTTGCCCTGGAATGGGTAGGAGAAAACCAGGCAAACCAGCCCAGGTTTAAAGCCCTGCGAAAAATTGAAGGCCAACACAGGTTGGTTGAAGTAGGAGCAAAGCTGCGTAAAATGATGAAATATATCAAACCTTCCTGAGAAAAGGCTTAGATTATTTCCTCGATTTCTGCAGCAATCACCTCGAGGTCAGCAACCTCAAGGTTTCCTGAAACAACAAACAGGGCCTGGTCAAAGCGATCGTTCTGCCAGGCTAGGCCCGGCATTTCAAAAACTGTAAACTGCAGGTAATGATCAAGATCCCCGATCAGTTCAAGATCTACCCCGATCAGCTCACTTATATACTGAAGATACTGGTTAAGAGACTGACCGGTTATTTTTGTCTTGATCAGCATAAACTCATTGCTTCCGCTCCTGTATATGGCCCCTTCTGATTTAATGCCATCCCGTTCATCAAGAATAATAGTATTGTATAATCGATATTCTTCGGCCAAGAGCAACGGCCAATCAGAAACAGTTGAAGCAACCTCCCCAAAATCAGCCTGATCACCATCTCCGCTGCCAGCATCTTCCTCCATGATGCTGACACTTTCTTCAATCGGAATTTCTGCATCATCTTCAACTGCCATGATTGCTTCAGATCGGTTATCATCTTCCTCCATGATCAGAAATTCTTCGTTAACATCTGACGGCGCCTCACTGTCAGCTAAAGGTGTTGCGAGCTGAATAGAACGGAAAAACCCGATCCCGCCCAGGATAACTACCAGAAATACTGCGGCAACTACAGCCCAGCGGCTCCAGGAGTAATCTTGAAGGCTGCGCCTCTCGGGCTGTTCATTAAGCCTGGACTCAATACGCTGCCATTTGCCAAAAGGTGACGGGGTTTCGACTGAATCAAATTCTTTCTGCAGGGCTTCCCTGATTAACTGATGATCGAGATTAAAATTATCCTGTTCAATCATTACTCCGCTCACCTCCCTTACTATTATGACAAGCAGGGATGCAATCGCGTTCCAGTAAATGAGACATCTTCTCACGGGCCCTGTATAAGCGGGATTTTACCGTTCCCGGGCTTATCTTCAGCATGGCCCCAATTTCATCAACTTTTAGATCATGATAATAATAGAGAACAACTACCTGGTACTGCTCCGGGGGCAGCTCGCGGATCGCTTTTCTGACTATCTGCGTTTCCAGGCTGCGTAAAGCTTCATCCTCCGTGTTGTTTGGCTGTTGATCCAGGTTAATTTCCGGCAGTTCATCGGTAACAATCATCTTTTTTTCACGTTTGAGGAAGTTCCTGGCCAGGTTTGAGGCAATAACAGCGAGCCAGGCCGCAAACTTAGCTTTGTCTGTAAGCTGATGAATATTCTGGAATGCCTTGATAAATGCATCCTGGGTAATATCCTCTGCGTTTTCATGACTGCGAAGGATGTGATATACGATGGAATAGGTTCGCCTGTAAAAAGCTTCGAATAGTTCTTGCCGGGAATTATTGTCGTTTTTAGCGACCAGCTGCCTTACTGCTTTCGGTTCCAAGTTGCTGTTCCCGCCCTTCCTGAACTGCTCTCAAATTCGCACTTCTTATTTTATTCGTTCAACCACAAATGTTTTCCTGTTTAAGTAAAAAATTATTGTTCAACTGTTGCTATGGCTTTTTCTGTTGTTTCTACTATCAGACCCCTGTCATCAATTGTTACTATTATGGCGCCATGCTGATCATTACGGTATATCTCCACCCCGGTATTTTGCAGGGCCTGGATGATCCCGGAATGGGGATGGCCAAAAGAATTAACGCCAACCTGGATTACCGCCGCGTGAGGGTTTACTGCTTCCAGCAGCTGCGGCATCAGGGCAAGGTAACCACCGTGATGGGGAACCTGCAATATATCTGCCTCCAGGTTAATATTACGGGCAAGCAGATCGCCAACCGCCACGTCTTCGATATCACCGGTAAATAAAATTTTATATTCACCGTAGTGCAATATGATTACCACAGAATTGTTGTTCAGGTCGCTGGTAGTGGATTGATATAAACTGGCTGGCGGTCCCACTACTTCAAGGAGTAGTCCGCAGGGGAAAGCCCAGACCTGCCCCTGGACAACCTCTTCTACAGAAATGTCATTTAACCGGGCGTTTTCAAGCAGTGTCAAATAGTGATCGGCCTCACCCTGAACCGGAGAAATCAGCATTTTCCCTATGGTGAACTGATTAACCAGGGGAATAAAACCCCCGTAATGATCTTCGTGAGGATGGGTAATTATTGCAAGATCAATCTTTTTTATACCGTTATACAAAAGAAACGGCATGACTATCAACTCGCCTGTTTCTCCCGGATCACCATAATAGGCCGGCTTTCCCCCGGCATCAATAAGTATGGCCGCCCCACAGGGAGATTCAATAAAGGCCGAGGCGCCCTGGCCAACATCGATGAAGGTTACCTGGAGAGTGCGATTGTTATGGTTAAAAACAACCCCCCAGGCTATAAGAACGGCAAAACCCAGGGTGATAATTATAACCCTGCCTGTCTTCAAAGGTACACGGGAAAATATAACACGCAACTTGTCAGCAATAAGTTTTCCAGAAAAAATTTTTTCCCCGCCGTTGAACTGACCTTCCTGCCAGTTATAGTAAAAGAAAAGTATAAACAAGCAGACAGCATAGTAGAATAACACTCCCCCCAGCCCGGGAGGACGTACTGGCATATAGAGAAGTGGATGCTCTCCCAGGGCAGTGATGCTAATCATCATTTCGAGAAGCGGGTGGGAAGCGTTAATTAACAGGGCGCCGAGCCGGGGGATAAACAGGCTTAAAAGCGCTCCCGACATACCAAAACCGATTATGAAACCCATTAAAGGCATCAGCAACAGGTTAAAAAAAAGGGCTCCCGTACTCAATGTGAAAAAATGGTAAACAGTCAGGGGTAGTACCCCAAGCTGTGCGGCCATGGTTACTGCCACGGGGGCTCTTAAAAAACGGGGACAGCGTAATGCTGACAACAATCCGGTCAGTGGTTTGTAGGCATAGATTATGGCCAGAGTGGCGGCATAAGAAAGCTGAAAACCGACAGTAAACAACAAAAGTGGGTTATATAACAGGGTAATCAGAGCGGCAAAAGCAATAGCCGAAGGCAGATCATGTTCGCGGTCAAATATGAGGGCGCCAAGAGCTGCTGATACCATCAGGGCAGCCCTGACTGCTGAAGGTCTTAACCCGGTCAGGAAGGCATAGGTTAAAACCAGCAGTATAGCTATGATGAGGGGAAAACGCCCTTTAAAGCCAAAAAGACGAAATAGCCCGATAATAAACGCAGCCACCAGCCCGACATGCAGCCCTGATACAGCCATCAGGTGTCCTGCCCCGGCTTTCCTGAAGTTATCTTCAACCTGAACAGGTAGCTGGTGTTTCTGCCCGAATAAAATCGCACTTAGCAAATTGTCAGCCGGTTCGGGCAGAGCTGCTTTAATATTTTTAACAAGCTCTATCCTTAAATTAACCACCAGGCCGGCCAGTTCATGCACATCGCCGTTACCCAGGGATTCAACCATAGCCCCTGAAGGATAAATCAGGGCATCGATACCGCGACTTTTCAGGTAAAAATTATAATTAAAACCGCCGGGGTTACGCATACCTCTTGCTTCAATAACCGTACCCCTGATTCGGAGTTTTTCACCATACTTGAAATACTCATCCGCCTGGCCGTAAATCCTGACCAGCAGTACTCCCGTTGCCGGGAATCGATCAATTTTAGTTTCAACCAGCGCTACACGAAGCTGATATTCACTGTAGTCAGCAAAAACCAGGGGTTCCTCCGATACTGTGCCTTCGATGTAAACCGGCTTTCCGGCATAATTAACAATACTGCCGGCAGGGGTTTGAAAGGAAAAATAAAAAGCAGCCCAGCCGGCTGCATAAACAGCCAGGAAAAGCACTGCCCGGAATATATCCAGTTCCTTGATTATAACCAGCACCAGGATTAAAAATGCGGGCAGACAACTTATGTAAAAATACAAGCCGGCTTTACCCAGGCTTAAGTAAGAGGCAGTAATTCCGGCAGTATAGGCAAAAGCAATTACAACCAAATGCCGGCGGAATAAATATGCAACAACTTGGGTTATAATATTACTTACATTTTTCGGCTTCATCCGCTGCTGTGTCTTGTGCTCCATTTAGTAGAATGACTGAGTGTATGAACTTATCTATTCCGCTTTGCTTAGTCCTGAATTTGCTTCAGCTTATTTAAATATTTGGGCAAAAAAACCAAATATTTTTTCTCTCTGTCCGGCATCCGGGGCAGGGGTCAGGTAAGAAACAACGACCAAGGTGATTATAGTAAGGATAAATGCCGGAAACACCGGCATAAAGCCAAAAGTGGTCGCTGCCGGCAGAATACCCAGGTACCAGAGGTGAAGCATAATTGCCGGAATAATCAAAGCAGCACAGGCTCCCTGCTTTGTCGCACGGGGCCAGTAAAGAGTGCCAATCATTACCGGAAGCATGATTGAAAATCCGGAAAACGCAAAAGCAGCTATATTAAGAATTGCAGCCGGACGGATCAGGGCAATATAGTAGGCTGCAGCTGCAAAAACAATCAGTATAACGCGGCCCCAGAAAACAGCCTGCCCACTGCTTACTTTTCGAAAACGGGTTAATAAATCATCAGTAACAATGTGGGAAACAGAAAGCAGCTGTGAATCAATTGATGATTTTACTATGGCCAGGATGACCACCAGGCCGAGAACTGTCCAAGCCGGTGCCAGGTACTGCTGGATCAGCATGGGCACTATATAGTCGGCATCTTTTCCTACCAGGCCGGGAACGGCGATTGAACCCCAGACCCCCAGGAGGGTGGAAACACCGAATATGCCGGCCAGGGCCAGGGGGTAGTACAGGCTGACCTTTTTTAACTTATCGCTACTGCGGGCAGCAAGAATACGGGTATACATCTGGGGAAATACTATAACGGCAATTGAGTTAATAAAAGAAAAACTGAACCAGTTAATCGGGGCAATGGCCGGGGAAAGGCCTCGCTGCAGCATGGCCGGGTTAGCTGCCATAATTTGCCCGGTAATCTCGGAAAAACCACCCAACGACCTGGCAATGGCAAAGAGAAGCAGCACCGCAACTACAAGAAAAACCAGACCCTGAAATATATCGGTCCATACAGTACCGCGCAAGCCGGCTGGAATAGTATAAACAAGGGATACAGCTATTATGATCATACTGGCCAGCCAATATGGAACAAAACCATCGGAGATTGTGGTAAAGGCAAGGCTGCCCCCAATAATACTTACTACCAGGTAAGGAAGGGTATAGTAAAGCAGCAATCCCGTAAACAGCAGAGCCACCAGGCGGCTGTTAAATATTCCACCGAAAACCTGCGGCTGGGTAGCATAGCCATAACGTTTTCCCAGGAGCCACGACCTATACCCCACCAGGTAATAAGTGAAAGGGGTGATGAAAATACTCCAGCCGATAACATAACCGTAAGCGCCGTAACCAACCTCATATGCCAGCCCGGCATGGCCGATGATGGTAAAAGCAGTGATATTGCTGGCAAAAAGAGCCATAAAAATCGCAAAGCTGCCCAGTCCCCTGCCGGCGAGAAAATAGTCTTCCCGCGTTTTACGGGTTACCCGGGCTCCAAGGTAACCGATTAAAACCAGGACAGCCACATATATTAACAGGATACCAATACCAAGGGGTGTTTTCATTATTCCGGCTTCTCCTCGTTACCGGTAAAAGAATCAACTACTTCGCCGGGAGGATCAGGCCAGGCCAGGGTGATAATCACTTTCATGGCAAAAACAGCCAGGAGTGCATAACCAATATAGTATGAAAAAGCAAAGGGCATAAAACCGAATAACAGGGGAACTACACAATCAAGATCCCACAACCAGAAGCTGTTGTGTAATATAAACATTACCAGAACAATCAAGCTGACCAGGGTTAAACGCTTTTTATAAGTCATTGAAAGCCTCCATCCTTATTTACCGCCATCACAGTAGAATATCTTTCTGCTTATTCGACGGTTTAGCGCTTAATCCTGCCTGTATAATATATTAACTGCCCGAAAAAATTCTTTTAACAACTTGAGGGAATTGGTGACAGTTATTCTATAGTTACCTCTCGCGTTGCCCTGACAATACCATCAATACGCACAGTGATCAGGTATTTACCCGGATTACCGAAAAATATTCCATCAGTTAAGGAAGTCTGTTCGGGATCAACCTCGTAGGTATGTTCAGCCAAAACTTTTTCATTACGGCCATCAACAAGCTGCACGGTCAGGCGGTCGGTATTAAAGGGCTGGTTATTATAAAAATAAAAATAAAAATCTTCATTTGCCTTAAAAGTAGTCTGGGGAGAGATAATTTCCAAATCGTCATTTATTTCAAGGCCCACTTCTACTATAGCCCCGTCAACGGATATGTTCGAGGGTAAATCATCCTTGCAGGACAGGCAAAAAAAAGGCAGTAGCATTATTAAGAACATGAAAGTGATTTTTCGTTTTTGCATTTACTTTCTCCTTTTAATGGTATGATGATAAAAGCATATTCTGCAAAAGACAGGGTTATTCCTTCCGCTTATTCAATGATATAATAGGACGGACTAATTAACTAAACAAACCGGTCATGAAGGATTCTTCAGGGAAATTGTAGAATTGTACCGGGTCAAAAAACAGACATAGGAGGATTAACCATGAGTTTATCTGTCCGTAAAATTGTAATATCAGGAATACTAGGCGCAATTTCCATCCTGTTAGGGGTAACCCGTCTAGGTTTTATTCCCGTACCAACCCCGGCAGGACACGCTACCATAATGCATATTCCAGCTATCCTCGGCGGAGTTCTCGAAGGACCCGTGGTCGGACTCATAACAGGAGCCATCTTTGGCATTTTTAGTTTTTTACAGCCCGGGGCGCCTTTTTTTGCTGATCCTCTTGTTTCTATCTTGCCCCGCCTTTTTATTGGTGTTGTTGCTTACCTGATTTACCAGGCTTTTAAAAGAATCAATACTGTTCTGGCCTGCGCTTTAGCCGGAATTTTCGGATCAGTTACCAATACTGTCCTTGTTTTGGGCATGGCTACTATCAGGGATTATCTCCCGCTTGAAGCCTCAGTTTTTACTGCCCTTACTCACGGCACTCCTGAATTGGTAGTTGCAGCAATTCTTACGGTAATCCTGGTCAAGGGAATTCAGCGCATCAGACCTGAAGATGAAAATATTAGTTAGCTGACACAATTGGAGTTGTTTTCTGTTGAATAAGTTAATTGAGGTTGCCGACCTTAGCTATACCTACAGGATAGGCAGTGGAAATGAAGTAAAGGCATTAAAAGGGGTTAACCTTAATGTCTTTAAAGGTGAGTTTATTACCATAACAGGACAGAACGGATCAGGCAAATCAACCCTGGCCCGTCATTTTAACGGACTGCTTATTCCAAAAAGCGGAACCGTGCTGGTAAACGGCCTTTCGTCAGCTGTCAAGAAGAATATCCCAGCTATCCGTAAAACAGTGGGCATGGTATTTCAAAATCCGGACAACCAGCTGGTCAGCAGTATTGTTGAGGAAGATATAGCTTTTGGACCGGAAAATCTCGGTCTCCCTGCCGCTCTGATCAGGAAACGCGTTGACTGGGCCCTGCACACCCTGAACATTGAACCGTTGCGGAGGGAATCGCCCATGGATTTATCGGAAGGGCAAAAGCAGCTGGTGGCAATAGCCGGGGTCCTGGCCATGAAACCGGAATGTATTGTTCTCGACGAACCCACATCTCATCTCGATCCCCGAAGCCGGCGGGAAGTAATTGAGAATATTGTCCGTTTAAACAGTGAAGAAAAAATTACCATAATTCTGCTGACCCACTTTATGAACGAAGTCGTTTACAGCAACCGCATGTGCATAATGGATTGCGGAGAAATTAAACTGGTTGGTTCTCCCCGTGAGCTGTTCGCCAACCCTGACGTCATAAAAAATATGGGTCTTGATCTACCAATTGCCGCCAGCCTCACAGCAGAATTAAACAGCCGGGGGCTTTCCCTGCCTGGCAATATTATATCTGCAGAGGAGCTGGTTGAACAGTTATGTCTATTGAAGTAAAAAACCTCTGCTACAGCTATAAAAGGGGAACTCCTTTTGAAAAAAAAGTACTCCATGAAATTTCCATGTCCGTTGAAGACGGAGAATTTTTAGGATTAATCGGTCCTACCCAGGCCGGTAAAACCACATTGGCCCAACATTTTAATGCCCTGATGCTTCCACAAAGCGGTAAAGTGTTGATCGACAACTGCAACACCTGCCTGAAAAATGCCGATTTGCCCGGACTGCGGCAAAAAGTAGGTTACGTATTCCAAAATCCCGACTACCAGCTTTTTGCTCCAACCGTTGGTGAAGATATCGCCTTTGGTCCAAAAAACCAGGGACTTTCCGGCAGCGAAGTTGAAAATAGAGTAATCGAAGCAATGGCACAGGTTGGGCTCGATTATGAAACGTTCAGAAACCGTGACATCTATGCCCTGAGTGGAGGACAAAAAAGACGGGCTGCTGTAGCAGGTGTTTTGGCCTGCCACCCCCGAATATTAATTCTTGATGATATCACGGCCGGGCTTGATCCCCGGGGACGGGAAGAAATACTTGAGGTAGTTAAGAAGCTACATCAGCAATCCATGATCACCATAATCTTTATTTCAAATAGCATGGAAACTGTTGCCCGGCTTGTCAATCGACTGGTTGTTATGAATAAGGGGCGGATAGTAATGGACGGCAGCACCAGAGATATATTCATTCGCAGCGATAAGCTGTTGGAAATAGGGCTGGAAATTCCCGACATTATGCATATTGCAAACCGGCTCAGAGAACGAGGTTTTGATCTTCCTCCGACGCTTTTAACTATAACTGAAACTGCGAACAGTATCACAGACTGCCTGGCAAAAAGGCAGGTGAGCGACTGATGGAACTGACAAAAAATATAACTCTCGGTGTCTATATGCCGGGAAATACAGTAATCCACCGACTTGATCCACGCACAAAACTTGTTTCGGCCTGTTTGTTGATCGTTTTGCTTCTAATTATTAAATCATATCAGGCTTACGCTCTCTTCTTTATCTTTATGGCAGCAATTATTCTTATATCACAAATTCCAATCGGTTATGCCCTGCGTGGTCTTAAACCAATGCTTCCCGTGCTGGTTTTAATGTGGTTTTTTCAGCTTTTTCTTTACTCAAACCCCAATGCAAACACACTATTCTCATGGTGGATCTTTACCGCTACTGATGCCGGGGTACATATGGGCAATTTGATATCCATGAGAGTTCTATTTCTCTTCGTGGTTACCACCACACTGACACTCACCACCACCATGGTCGACCTGACCGACGGTATGGACAGCCTTCTGAAACCACTGGGCAGGATCGGCCTGCCCTCGCACGAACTGGTGATGACCATGGTTATTGCCCTGCGCTTTGTATTGATCCTGGCCGAAGAGCTGGATAAAATTGTTAAAGCCCAGATGGCCAGGGGTGTAGCTTTTGATCAGGGAAACTTTATTCAGAAAACCAGGAAGCTTTTCCCCGTTTTCCTGCCGCTGTTTATTAATGCTTTCAAGCGAGCTGAAGAACTGATTGTAGCCATGGAAGCAAGGAGTTATGCCGGCAGCAAGGGCAGGACAAAAATGAAAACCCTGCATATGAGCAGGGTAGATTTTTTTGCTACTGGCTTTATTTTGATTTTTACCGCCTTGGTTGTCCTGTTTATCCTTCACTTCCCCACCATGATTCGATAAGACAGGGGACGGTTCTCTGTCTTACAACTACCACCAAGGTGAAACTCGGTTTTCATCCGTTTAACATGTACTATAATAATAAGACAGAGAACCGTCCCCTGTCTTATTTAGATTTGGCAACCAAAAGAGGTGCCGACAGCGATAGCAGCACGAACCTGCTCGCTGTCCGGATCAACTCGCTTGGTGCCGTCAACTGCTATATCAAGGGGCACTGAATCAATTTTATTCCCCCTGAGACAGACCATTTCGTTAAAGCGTCCTTCGCGGAAAAGCTCCACCGCTTTTACACCAAAGCGTGTGGCCAGGATCCTGTCATAAGACGTTGGACTCCCGCCACGCTGGAGGTGTCCGAGGACGGTAGCCCGACTTTCTATCGATGTTCTCTTTTCAATTTCTTCAGAGACAATCTGACCAATACCGCCCAAACGCCTGGTTCCACTTTTATCCTGGTAAACCGGTTCCTCACCGGCAGGAAAAGCTCCTTCGGCAACTACGATGATACTAAACTTTTTCCCACGTTCCCGCCTCTGGTTGATTTTTTTAATAATATCGTCGTAGTTGAAGGGCAGTTCGGGAATGAGAATTATATCACCACCCCCAGCCATCCCGGCCTGGAGAGCAATCCAACCAGCATTACGGCCCATTACCTCCACAACCATAGCCCGGTGATGCGATTCAGCCGTGGTGTGAATCTTGTCAATCGCTTCTGTAGCAGTAGTGACAGCAGAATCAAAACCAAAGGTAACATCTGTAGCGGGAAGATCGTTATCGATTGTTTTTGGTATACCGATAATAGGCAAACCTAGTTCACTGAAACGGTGGGCTAAAAATAGGCTGCCGTCACCGCCGATAACCACAAGGCACTCAATAGCCCATTTACGGATATTTTCCAGGGCATCGGCTGAACGATCCTTACCGGTATTACGGTAATCTGAGCCTTCAGCTTTATAATCAAACGGGTTATCCCGGTTTGAGGTTCCTAATATAGTCCCGCCCCGGTTGAGAATTCCAGACACTGCCCGGTCATTGATAATGGAAGCATCGTTTTCAACTAACCCCTTGAAACCATTGTTAAAACCGACCACTTCCATGTCATAATTATACGTTGCCCCTTTTACAACCGCCCTGATCACAGCATTCAAACCCGGACAATCGCCACCACCTGTCAGAATACCAATTCTTCGCATCTGAACTGTACCCTGGTTGCTTTTGGTGGGCGATCTCTTTTCGTCTTTTATCTCCAGGGCATCACGGGCCAGCTGATCAGCACGATTATTATCAACATTGTTACTGTGCCCCTTTACCTTGATCCATTCAATACTATAATCCCTGCTCAAATCGATCAGTTTTTCCCACAAATCACGGTTTTCAACAGGTTCACCCCGGGAATTGCGCCAGCCGTTTTTCAGCCAGCGTTCATACCAGCGCTGATTAAAGCAGTTTACCAGGTAAGCGCTGTCGCTGTGAAGCTTAACCCTGCAGCCCGGTGGAAGAAGTTTCAAAGCTTCAACTGCAGCCTGAAGCTCCATGCGCTGGTTGGTAGTGTCTCCTGCAGAGCCACTTATTTCCCTGGTTTCATCACTCTCTTTAATTACAGCACCCCAGCCGCCGGGACCGGGGTTGCCCGAACAGGCCCCATCAGTATAGATATGGTAATCTACAGCATCCATCATTATTCCTCCCCGGGAGTTTCTGGAGCCATACCGGCCAGATCATTAAGAATCTGCTCAAGTTCTTTCAGCAGTTCTCCATAAGCGGCCCAGTCTCCCGCCTGCTGGCTGGCAATTGCTTCTTCATACACTGACTGGGCCCTTGTAATCAGCTCTGCAATCTCCTGATCATCTATAATCACAGGTTGTTCGGGAACAATCACCTGATCATCGGGCAAATCAAGCGGTAGTTCATCATCTATATCGGGTGGCAGGGCTTCCATTTCACCAAAGATTCTGATCAGGGCTCTTTCCAGGGTGTCTTCCATTACCACCGTTTCTCCAAAAACTACTATAACCCTGGCCAGTTCGGGCAAGCCGCCGCTTTCGGCCTGGAGAAAGATTGGTTCTACATAAAGCAGGGAATTATTGATCGGCAGCACAAGCAGGTTACCGCGAATTACCCTTGAACCAGCCTGCCCCCAGAGGGTAAACTGCTCGGATATTTCGGTGCTCTGGTCAATCCGGTTTTCGATTTGACGCGGCCCCAGGGTAACTCTTTCCTTGGGGAAGAGGAATACCTCCACATTACCGTAGTTAGGTTGGTCACAGCGAGCCACCATCCACGAAATCATGTTGTTACGTGAATCAGGAGTAAAGGGCAGGATCAGCACATATTCCGGTTCACTGTAACCGGGAAGCAGAAGAATGGTGTAATATGGTTCCATCTGCTGTTCCTGTCCGAAAGACTGTTCCAGGGGAATGGCCCAGAGGTCTTCACGGGTATAGAAAACATTAGGGTCTGTAATATGATAAAGGGTTAATACCTGGGCCTGGATATTAAAAAGATCTTCGGGATAACGCATATGGGCCATCAACCCCTGTGGCATCTCTTCGATAGGGCTGAAAAGCTCGGGGAATATTTTGTTGTAAGTCTGCACCAGGGGATCATCCGGATCAATAACATAGTATTCAACGGTTCCGTTATAGGCATCAATCACTACCTTGACCGAATTGCGAATGTAGTTAAAATTGCCATACGGGGCAGAGTAAGGATAACTGCCGGTAACCGTGTAGGCATCCTGGATCCAGAAAAGACGCCCATCGGAAACTACGATGTAGGGATCGCTGTCATACCTGAGGAAAGGAGCCAGTTTGCGCACACGCTCACTAATATTCCGGTCGAATAGAATTTTACTGTCACTGCTCAATTCATTGGAAATAAGTATCCGGTATTCGCCAAATTTAAGGGCAAGCAAAGCCCGGCGAAAAATTGATTGTAAAGGTATACCGGCTTCTCCATCATAATATGTAAATTCATTTTCGTCACCGGCAGTAGCGTAGTGAAACTCTTGGGTGGCCGTATTGACGATAACATAATCGTTGGTTAGTTCACCAAAATAGATGGAAGGGTTATCTAACTGCAAGTTGCCGCTGGGTGGTATATCGCCCAGGAAATAACGCGGCAAACCCTCGCTGGTCACCTCGTTAACAGGACTCATTGTAACACCGTAACCATGAGTATACTGCAGGTTAAGGTTTACCCAGGTCTGGGCCTGATCGGCCAGCCTGCTTTTATCGAGCTCACGGGCTGCTACCATAACCTGGCGGTATTCGCCGTCAATGGTGTATCGATCGATATCAACATCATTAAAGCGATAGTATAATCTAATCGCCTGAAGTTCATTAAAAGTTGTTAACAGGGGCCTGTAATCCCAGAGACGGACATTATTGATCGTGCCCCGGTTTTCGCGCAGGTCATTCCAGTCGAGGGACTGGGCCGGGTCATAGCTGCGGTTGGAAAACCGGTCCAACCCATAGGCTTCGCGTGTATATTGAATGTTATGAGCGAGGTATTCCCGTTCATAGTTAAATTCGCTCGGCTCAACAACAAAACTCTGGATCAGGGCCGGATATGCCCAGCCACCTAATAAAGATACCCCGATCAAGGCAAGAACACCATAAATGAACAGGCGGTACCTGCGTAAAAAAATGTTAGCCACAAAGACCAGGGTTATAACAATGGCAAGAATCATCAAAACCATCAACACGGGGTAGTTAGCGCTCATGTCGGTATAACCGGCTCCAAAAACCACTCCTCGCTCGGAAAGAACCAGCTCGAGCTGTTGCAGGCGATAATCCCAGGCCTTTAAACCAAAAATAAGGGCAAATAGTACAGCCATGTGACTAACACCCCTGGAAGGAGGCAATATCCATCCCTGTTTGCCACGTGCGGGTGGATTGAGGATGATATAGATTAATCCGACAACCGCCAGGGTAACTACCAGGGCCATCATTAGAAAGCTATAGAGAAAACGGTAGAACGGCAACCTGAAAACATAAAATGAAATATCGGCTCCAAAGGCCGGATCACTAATTCCGAAAGGTACATGATTGAAAAATTCCAGCGTTTCCATCCAGTAGCTGCCGGCATAGCCTGATAAAAAGTAGGCCAAAATTGCTGCAACTGCCGTGAAGTAGATAGTAAGACGCCGTGGAGTCAGTAAACGCATAAACCCCCCGGCCATCAGTTTCTCCCTCAGGGCAAGGTTTGGAAATGTTAGAATGTAGCGCTTTGTAAAAAGCAGGTTGACAAAAATGAATATAAATAGAAGCAGCAGGGCTCCCACCCTCATGCCCAGCCTGGTCAGGTGCTGGGTCCAAAAAACCCCGGATGCATCAAGATCCTGAAACCAGAGCAAATCGAGATAGAGGTTAGTGACACTCATAACCAGGGACCCGATAATAACCACGGCTATTATAATAAAAATAAATCGATTGTTTCGCATATTTATCCCCTCCGAAAAACAAATACCGGTGCAGCACCGGTTAATAATAACATTAATTAATTTTAGCTTATATTAATCACAGTTGTCAAAAAACCTTTTAAGCTAATACCGGGACATCTGTTTCAGCTGCCTGTAATTGCCGGGCCGGAGGAGGTTCCGATGCGGGTAGCGCCTGCTTCTATCATCTGCCTGGCCGCTTCGGCTGTGCGAACACCTCCCGAAGCTTTAACACCAATATCAGGGCCGACGGTCTCCCTCATCAGCTTAACATCGTCTACCGTAGCCCCACCATGCCCGAAGCCGGTTGAAGTTTTTACAAAACTGGCCCCTGCCTCACAGGCTAACTTGCAGGCCAGACGTTTCTGCTCATTATTAAGGAGACCGGTTTCAATGATAACCTTAACCGGGGCGCCTGCTGCTGCCCGAACTACGGCAGCGATATCTTTAATAACATAATCCCGATCGTTATTGATCAAAGCCCCGATATGTATTACCATATCAACTTCAGCAGCACCGTTCTTAACCGCCTCACCGGCCTCAAACGCTTTGGCGGCAGTGGTTGAAGCCCCAAGAGGAAAACCAACAACCGAGCATACTTTAACCCCGATTCCTTCAAGTTCTTTGTAAGCGGTCTGAACGTATGATGAGTTAATACAAACAGCATAAAACCCGTATTTAGCTGCCTCCCTGCACAGAGACTTAATCTCTTCTTCCGATGCTTCAGGCTTTAACAGGGTATGGTCGATATAAGCGGCCAACGATTCAGGCATGTAAATCATCCTTTCCTGTATTTATTCAACTACACCGTGAACAAGTTCCGGCTTATCAACCGCCTTGTCGTGAAACACGTAAGCAGACAAAATCATCTCCTCCACGGTCTCCACCAGTTCAGGAGGGGCATTATCTGCGGCATGGATAACTACCAAGGTTTCGCCGCTTATGACCTTGTCACCAATTTTTTTCTCAATAACAAGCCCGACAGCAGGGTCAATCAGCGAATCTTTTTTTTCACGACCGGCTCCAAGAGTCATTGCTGCCAAACCGATTATTTCGGCTTTGATTCGCCTGACAAAGCCTGCCCGGGTGGATTTAACCTTAACCTTATTATTTACACGGGGCAGCAGAGACAGGTTATCAACTACACTACTGTCACCATGCTGGTTATTTATAAGTTCTTTAAATTTCGCTGCTGCAGCACCTGTTTTAATCGTTTCCAGAAGCAGTGCCCGGCCGGTTTCGGGGTCGGGACTTACCCCGGCCAGGGTCAGCATCCAACTGCCTAAAACAAGACATAACTCGAGCAGATCTTCCGGACCTTCACCATGCAGGGTTTGAACAGCTTCTTCAATTTCCAGGGCATTACCGACTGCCCTCCCCAGGGGTTGATCCATATTTGTAACAACCGCCACGGTTTTCTTAGAAGCGCCCTGTCCGATTGAGACCATGGTCCGGGCCAGTTCAAAAGCATCCTCTTGCTTTTTAAGAAATGCTCCGTCACCTGCTTTTACATCCAAAACAAGGGCATCTGCACCTGCTGCCAGCTTTTTGCTCATCACGCTGGCGGCAATCAACGGCATACTGTCTACAGTGGCGGTAACATCGCGCAGGGCATAAAGGAGTTTGTCGGCAGGGACAAGATTTTCAGTTTGACCGGCTACGGCGACACCAATATCTTTAACGGCGCTGATCAACTCGGGAACTGTCATATCGCTGCAAAACCCCGGTATCGATTCAAGTTTGTCAAGGGTGCCTCCCGTATGCCCCAGGCCGCGCCCCGAAAGTTTGGCTACCGGCGCTCCGGCCGCTGCAACAAGGGGAGCGAGAACCAGGGTAGTGGTGTCTCCCACTCCCCCGGTACTGTGTTTATCGACTTTAATTCCCGGAATAGCATCAAGTGCTATTGTTTCACCTGAATTGATCATCGCTTTAGTCAGGTAAAGCGTTTCTTCTTCATTCATGCCTCTGAAATAGATGGCCATGGCCAGGGCAGAAAGCTGGTAATCTGGAATGCTGCCTTCGACATAGCCTTTGATCAGATGGTCTATTTCATGTTCTGACAATGCATGACCGTTACGCTTCTTAAGGATTAGGTCATAAACTCGCAAATGAACACCACCCGGTTTCTATTTTTAACGCTTGCCTTTATCATATGGTTCTCCCGCAGCTTTCGGCGCCTGCGATGACTTGGATGACAGGACCAGGGCAATCAGGGTAACCACGTAAGGAAATGCCTTCAGATAGATGCCCGGAATCTGGGCCAGCACGGGAATTACCTGGGATACATTGGCTATAGTACTGGCAAAACCAAAGAAAAAGGTGGCTGCCAGGATACCCCAGGGCTTCCACTGACCGAAAATCAACGCTGCCAGGGCCAGGAAACCGAGGCCTGCGGCGGTTCCGTTATATTCCCCGGAAAGAGTAACAATAAAAATTGCCCCCCCAAGCCCGGCACAGCCTCCCGATATAATTACGGCCAGGTAACGCATCAGGTATACATTTACACCAGCCGAATCAGCAGCGTGGGGATGCTCCCCGCAAGCCCTTAAACGCAGACCAAAGCGGGTTTTAAAGAGTACAAATGTAGATACAGCCAGAATCAGGAGAACCAACCAGGTTGTTGCATAGGTATGAGTAAAAAAGAGTCTGCCCAGCACGGGAATATCAGAGAGAACCGGTATGGTTAACCTGCTCATGCCGCGAATAATCTGGACATTACCGCTGCCCGTAAAAAACCGGGCCAGGTATACGGTAACCGCGCTGGCAATCATGTTAATAGCAATCCCACTGATTACCTGGTCGGCATTTAGAGTTACACAGGCAAAAGCATGCAGCACGGCAAAGAGAGCGCCAAATACTGTGGCGGCAAGCAGGCCGTACCAAACTGCCATCCCGGGAGAAGCAGACTCTACCTGGGATATTGTGTAGGCACCGACAAACATTCCCATTAACATCAGGCCTTCCAGGCCAATGTTAACCACACCGCTGCGCTCGGAGTACAATCCACCGAGAGAAGTGATCAGGAGGGGAATTGTAAAAGCAATGGCATAGGGGAAGATTTGATAAACCAGGTCAATCATTACTTCTCACCCCCTGCTTCTGCCTCAAGTTTTTCAACTTTACCTTTTCTGAATAAAGCTTTCGGTTTAATCTTTTTCAGTTTATCCCAGTTTCTTTCAATCAGAACGCTGGTTGCAGCAAAATAGATAATGGTGGCAATAATCGTATCGGCAATTTCAGGCGGTATGGCAGTCATGGCATTCATAAAACCTTTTCCGGTATGCAGCAGACCAAAAAACAGCGCTGCCGCAAAAACCCCCCAGGGTGAGTTAGCACCAAGCAGTGCTACTGCTATACCATCAAAACCCTGGGCCGGCAAAACACCGATCTGCATATTCGAGGCAAAGCCAACATAAAAAGTTGCTCCACCCAGGCCGGCCAGGGCACCGGCAATGGCCATGGAGAGCATTATATTGCGGTTGACATTTATCCCGGCTGCCCGGGCTGCGTCACGGTTGTAACCGACAGCCTTCAATTCATAACCGAGAGTGGTCCTTTCCAGGATAAAAGCAGAAATAAGAACAAATATTACTGCCAGCACTATACCCAGGTTAATGTAAGACCCGCTGAAGAGCGATGTGAGCCAGGGAACCTTTAAAGAGGCCGCTTCGGGTATACGCTGTGATTCAGTTTCAAGAAACGGACCTTTAAAATACCACGGCACAATATAAAAAACAGTCCAGTAGGCAATCCAGTTCATCATAATCGTTGCGACAACCTCATGGACGTTGAAACGGGCCTTGAGAAAACCGGGAAGCGCTGCCCAGAGTGCTCCACCCAGTAAAGAGGCAAGAATAATTGCAGTTAGCAGCAGCGGTTTAGGCCAGGCAAAGGTCAGGCCGATCGCCGTGGCGCATAAACCGCCAATCAACATCTGGCCGGCCCCACCAATATTAAACAACCCCGTTCTGAAAGCAAAGGCTACAGAAAGACCGGCAAATATAAGCGGCGTAGCTGTAGCCAGGGTATTGCCAATCCGTTCAATATTCATCACTCCGCCCCGCAAAAGATAATAAAATCCTTCAAAAGGATTATTACCGGTGGCAATCATTAAGCCTGCACCGGCCACCAGGCCGAGTATAACGGCAAAGAGTGACATAAAAAAATCTTTTCTGACCCTGACTTTTGTTTTCAAATAGCTACACCTCTCTTTCCGCCTGCCATCATCAGACCAATTTCATTCTCATCAGTCTGCTCTGCATCCAAGATCCCAACCAATTCACCGTTGTAAATAACGGCAATACGGTCGGAGAGATCAAGGATCTCATCCAGTTCCAGTGAAATCAGGAAAACTGCTTTACCCTGGTCGCGTTGTTCAACCAGGCGCCGGTGGATATATTCAATAGCCCCGACATCAAGCCCCCGGGTAGGCTGCACTGCTATTAGCAGTTCCGGGTTTCCATCTATTTCCCGCCCTACGATCGCCTTTTGCTGGTTTCCGCCAGATAAAGAACGGGCTGAAGCTTCCGCTCCCTGGCCGGAGCGAACATCAAAATCTTTAATAATTCTTTCTGCGTGGTCATAAACATACTCCCAGTCAATTATGCCTTTATTTGAATAAGGAGGGTGGTAATAATTCTTTAAAATCAGGTTTTCCTGCACCGTGTAATCGAGAACCAGGCCGTGTTTGTGCCTGTCTTCAGGAATATGGGCCATTCCGGTTTCAATACGTCTGCGAATCGGCAGGTCGCATATGTTCTGACCATGAAGTTTTATCCGGCCTGAATCGGCCTTGCGCAGGCCAATTATTGTTTCAACCAGTTCAGTCTGTCCATTTCCATCAACTCCGGCCAGACCAACAATTTCACCACAGCGTACGCCAAGTGAAAAGTTCTTTATACCATGTTTGCCGTCGCTACCAGCTACTGACAGGTCTTCAATGGTCAGAATTTCACGTTTCGGGTTAGCTTTTTCTTTCTGCAGTTCAAACAAAACTTTTCGGCCAACCATCATTTCAGCCAGCTTTTCTTCCGATGTATCAGAAACATTAACTGTACCAACAACCTTGCCCCAGCGTATTACAGTACAGCGGTCGGCAATATTCATTATTTCACGCAGTTTATGGGTAATTAAAATAATTGTTTTGCCTTCCTCGATCAGGCCGTGCATAATTTTGGTCAGTTCCTGCACTTCCTGGGGGGTCAGTACAGCGGTAGGTTCGTCGAAAATTAGTATCTCGGCATCACGGTAGAGCATCTTCAAGATTTCTACACGCTGCTGCATGCCAACTGAAACATCGGAGATAATTGCTTCCGGTTCAACATTGAGCCCGTAGCGCTTGGAAAGCTCCCTGATCCTTGCAGAAGCGCTGCGGGTATCTATCATCAGCGCTTTTGTCGGTTCGATACCTAAAATAATATTTTCGGTTACTGTAAAATTATGGACAAGCTTGAAATGCTGGTGGACCATTCCGATACCGAGGTCGTTTGCTACGTTAGGATTAGTTATATTAACTTTCTCGCCCCTTAAGCTGATGGAACCTGAATCGGGCTGGTAGAGGCCGAATAAAATATTCATCAGGGTTGATTTTCCTGCCCCATTTTCCCCCAGAAGGGCGTGTATCTCTCCTTTTTTTACCTTAAAGGTTATATCATCGCAGGCCACTACACCGGGAAATTCTTTGCGAATATCCTCCATCTCGATAATGTGGCTCAAAAGCATCAACTCCCCTGTATTAGAAAAAAGGGCGGTTAAACCGCCCTTTTTCGCTTCAATTAATGCAACATTAATCGAAAAGTTCTCCCTTAACGTCGGAAACTACGATGTCACCACTCTGCAGGGCTGCAAATACTTCAGCAACAATTCCTTCAACCTCATCATCAAGGTTGGGGTTTTCCTGGGGAATACCGATTCCGTAGTTGTTAGCATCAAGATTCAGGATCTGCCCTCCGGGAAACTCACCGTTAAGTTCAGCTTCGATCATATCATAAGCTGCACGGTCGATATACTTCATCGCCGAGGTTAAAATAATCGATTTGGTTCCATCGTAGATACCTTCGGCATACTGGTCAACATCGACACCGATTACCCAGACCTCTTCACCGGCTGATGCGCGGGTTTTCGCTTCATTTATTGCACCAATTCCCACACCGCCGGCTGCGGCAAATATTGCATCCACACCCTTGTCATACATTGCAGCTGCCAGAACCTGGCCGGCGGCAACATCATCAAAAGTACCCTGGTATACAAAGTTTTCCGCATTCATCACAATACTGGTATCATAATTTTCGTTTGCATAAAGAATGCCCTGCTGGAAGCCCCAGTTAAAGCGTTGAACTGCAGGAATTTCCATTCCGCCGATAAAACCTACTTCACCTTCACCAAGCTGGAGGGCAGTAGCTACACCGGCCAGGAATCCCGATTCATGTTCGGCAAAGAAAATAGATACAACGTTATCCTTAACTACAGGATCCCAGTCACCGGCATGGGGATAACCGTCAATCAGGACAAACTTGGCATCCGGGTAACGATCCTGGACATCGTAGATCGCTGTTTCAAATTTGAAACCGGGGCAGACAATAAACATAAAACCGGCATCAACCAGGTTGCCAATCTCGGTAATATAATCTGCCTCTGTAGTTCCTCCTGGTTGCAGATACCTGGTTTCCAGGTTAAATGTTCCGGCTGCAATCTGAATGCCTTCCCAGGTGCCCTGGTTAAACGATTTGTCATCAATAGTACCGGCGTCGGTAACCATGCCGACCTTCATATCACCGGCGGGGGGAGCCTCACCTTCTTCACCATTGTCTTCTTCGGCTGCAGGCGGGGGAGTGTCTGTCCCACCACAACCGATTACAGCAAAAACGAGACAAACTACCACGAACAAAGCTAACCATTTTTTCACGGTAAAACCTCCTCTTTTTTCATAAACCTTTTGTACACTACTTTAAGGTATCTTTATTGTCAAGCAGGCAATATGAAAAAATACCTGCCCGTTCTCAAATAGATAGAAAGCATTATATTAGTTCTCCATTAACCCCAGAAATCCTTCCCAAATTAATTCCATATAAAAAGGAATTAGACCCTATTATTGCGAAAAGTACTTAAAAGTATCCCGGTTGTCGTGTTATGATACTTTATAAGCCTTTGACTGAACTGGAGAGGAAGGATAAAAAATGAGCAGCATTAGAAATCAAAAACTGGCCCCAGAAGGGCACAGGCGAATTAAGTGGGTCAGCAGGCATATGCCTGTTTTAAACAACCTGATTGAACAGTACGGCGCTGAAAAACCTTTTAAGGGAATCAAAATGGCTGTCTGTATTCACCTTGAAGCAAAATCTGCTTTTATGGCCAAATCATTTAAGGAATGTGGGGCCGAGGTGGTAATTACCGGGAGCAACCCGCTTTCCACCCAGGATGCTATAGCTGCGGCACTGGTAGATGATGGAATTGAGGTTCACGGCTGGCATGGCGCTACCGGCGAGGAATATTCAGCGCATATTCGCAGTGTTGTCGACAGCGGACCCCAGATGATCATTGATGACGGTGGCGACCTGATAACCATGCTGCACCGTGACAGGCCGGACCTGCTAAACCGGGTTATCGGCGGTGCCGAAGAAACAACAACAGGCCTGATCCGGCTGAGGGCTATGGCTGCTGAAGGCAAACTGGCCTTCCCTGTAATTGCCGTTAATGATTCCCTGTGCAAGTACTTGTTCGATAACCGTTACGGAACAGGACAATCAGTTTGGGATGGAATCATGCGTACAACCAACCTGCTTATTTCCGGTAAAAACGTTGTAATTTCAGGATTTGGCTGGTGCGGAAGGGGAGTAGCCATGCGCGCTGCCGGTCTTGGTGCCAATGTTATTATTACCGAGGTTGATCCGATTCATGCCCTGGAAGCAGCTGTGGAAGGATTCAGGGTTATGCCGATGAAAGATGCTGCGCCAATCGGAGATATTTTTGTTACAACCACTGGCTGTCGTGAAGTGGTTGCCGCCGGGCACATTCCTCTATTGAAAAACAGGGCAATATTAAGTAACGCCGGTCATTTTGATGTCGAAATTGATAAAAAAGCCCTGGGCGAACTGGGTGACTATGTTGGTCAACCGCGTGAGAACATTGACGAATACAGGCTAAAAAACGGAAATAGTGTTTACCTGCTCGGCGAAGGCCGTTTGGTTAACCTGGCAGCAGGTGATGGACACCCGGCAGAAATTATGGATCTTTCATTTGCTCTTCAGTTCGGAGCAATGCAGTACCTGCTCCGGGAAAGTAAAAAGCTTGCCGCCGATGTTATTAATTTGCCCGTTGAATATGATCGCAAAACTGCAGCCATGAAGCTTGCAGCAATGGGAATTACTATCGACAGCCTGACTGACAGCCAACTGGAATACCTGAAGGCATGGCAGTAAAGTGCAGGGGGGTTGACATTCTAATAAACAGTAATCAGATCAGCCAGCGTTTCATATATTTTTTCGCCGATACCGCTGACATCCATTAATTCCCTGGGATCTTTAAAATACCCGTTTTTTTCACGGTGAGCAACGATCTGCCCTGCCCGGACATCACCAATTCCTGGCAGGGTTGTTAATTCGGCTGCTCCGGCTGTATTAATATTAATTTTACCGGATGAATGTTCAGTAGCAGTTACCCTTTCTCCCGGCTCTGCCCCAGTTTCTGCAGCGGCAATATAAACCTGCTCACCGTCAAATAGAGGCCGGGCCTGGTTTATAGATTGCTGATCGGCTTCCAGGCTTACTCCCCCGGCCAGTTCAAGCAGTTCATAAACCCTTGAGCCTTCCGGCAGATGGTAGATACCGGGTTTATTAACAGCCCCGATTAGATGGACAGTTATTTCAACAGGGTCGCTAATAGGCTCAATAGTTTCTTCAAAACCTGATCGGACCAGTTCGGGGCCAGTTGAGTTCTGCCCGGCTCCGCGCCATACTGCTGCTCCAATCAAAAGCACTGCCAGTAAAATGATAACAATTTTTTCGCCGCTGCCAATTTTTTCTTTAAGTGTTTCAAACATTAACGCATCACTCCTGGTTTTTATACTGGTATGTTTTAGCTTCGTTTAATTGATAGAGAGAAACTGGCTATGCGATTTTATAAAAGAGTCGGGAAATAGATAACAAAATTCTTATTCTCCCCGGCAACAACAATTTCCTTTTCCTGCCGCGAATAAAAAGGCGCCCTAAAAAGGGCGCCTGCTTCATTACAATGCTTTTTATCAATAGCCGGTAATCCTGGCTATTACAGCCCAGGTTCTTTGTTCTCTTTGTTCTCTTTGTTCTCTTTGTTCTCTTTGTTCTCCTTCTTCTCCCCGGCGGCTTCTTCCGGTTCTTCATCTTCCGGAATATTAATTCCAAGTACATTAATATTAATAGCCTTCACTTTTAAACCGGTTGTTTTCTCCACATTGCCCCTGATCGCTTTTTTCAGCTTATCGGTTGATTCAACAATTGGAACACCATATTCGGCAATAACGCTCATATCGATGGTTACACTGTCGCCATCCACTGAGACTTTAATCCCCTTGGTCAGGTCTTTTTTCCCAAGCTTCTCAGCAATTCCGCCTACCAAACCACCGCTCATTCCGGCAATACCATGAATATCGCTCGAAACAATACCGGCAATAATAGCAATTACTTCCGACGATATCCTGATGCTGTCTCCTTCTTGATTCTGTTCCGTTTTAATAACGGCTTCTTCAATTCCTGGAGCTTGCTCATGTTCTTTTTTAGCCATTCTGTCTCCTCCTTGTAAGATATTAAAAGCCGGAAAACTTTTATCCGGCCTTTTCTGCAAACCTGCAGCAAATATTAATATGAACTATATGAAGTGTTCGGTGAGTACAGGTATTTTTTAACTGTACATTATATTATATAATTTGAATATTTAACTGTCAAGCAGGTTAGGCTTAAACTATAGCAACTGTCAGGCAAGATAAATTGGAATCTTTTGTTTAGTAAGGGCTTGATAATGCATGCCGCTGAGATCGTTACCAGCGGAATCAAAAGCAACTGCAGGAAGGATTACCGCGTTATAATACCTGCTTTTATAAGCCTGCTCAAGAGCTGTACTGAAATCAGCTACAGTAAGCAGCCCGGCACAGTTAATCGAGCCACCAAAAAATTTTGAACGAACAGTTTTTAAAACCAGGTTGGTAAGTTTAAATTTTTCCAGGGCTGTTTTCCAGAGAGCCAGGGAAGGCTCTGATATAAGCATAAGCGTCTTTCCACCCAGCACTTGACGCCTCCTGACAGTTTCAACCTGGTAAAAATCGAGGTCATAGTCGAAAACCAGACCTGATACCTGATCATCATTTTTTTCGAGCTCTACCCTACAGAATTGGTCGTGGCGCCAAATAACCAGCCGATGGGGTTTTTTACCATTAATCATTTGAAAAGCATCAACCCTGCTCTGCGGCTTTTTACCATCTACCTGGTCAATGCGGTCTCCCCGTCTTATACCAGCCTGATAAGCTTTACTTTTAAAAATTACCCCTTTCACAATTGGTTCGAGGTTATCCAATAAAGGTGGTTCAAGGACCAGAACAGTCTGCAGATTATTCTCAAGACTTGCAACAAGGTTTTCCAGCTCCTGGTCCGTTCCCGGCGGAGGAATAATTTCAGTAGAACTTAGTTTAGTATAACCTGGCCTCAGAATACGCACGGTATCTGCACCGGCCTGGTCAAGTAAGTTAATAGTATGTCGTAAATCTTCATAACCAACCAGGTGAGGCAGGGCTACAAGGCTCCCATGAAAAGGCAGCCCGGACCGGCACAACATTTCAGGCACAGAAAGAGCTTTTTGCGGTTCAGGATCATTCATTAAAAGCCTGCGGCCTTTTTCAGTGGCACTATTAAGAGAAAGCACCAGCTCCAAAGGTTGGAACCCGGTTAAACGATCGATAATCTCTTTATTTAAAAGTGAGGCATTAGTAGTAACCTGAAGCCTGGTTAAAGGATGAAGGCGGCGGATTTTTTCAATAACGGTAAGAATGTGCGGGTGAGTAAACGGCTCTCCCTCGCGTAACCTGGTCGCCGATTCTCCTATTACAATCTTCCTGTCGGAATCCAGGTAATTTATCAGGTCAGACCATTTTTCTTCAGGCAGAGGCTGAAAACTAAAAGCCCTGGTCAGGGGCGGATTATGTTTGTGGCTGCAAAATACACAGGAAAGGTTACAGGTTCCGGTCAGGGGCAACACATTGTGTTCCCGCACAGCTTCAACCAGTAAATACTGCAACTCCTGTCCTTCTTTTAATAAACCCAACTTGATGCCCCCGGTTAGCGAACCACGATATTGACAAGCCGACCAGGTACGGTAATAACCTTTACAACTTGTTTATCTTTCAGCAGCTCGCCAACCCTTTCGGCGCTGCGGGCAGCGCTGACTAAGTCATTTTCGGTACAATCAGCAGGTACCACAACCCTGCCGCGCACTTTCCCGTTAATCTGGACAACCACTTCCACTTCTTCAACAATTAGTTTATCCGGATTATACTCCGGCCAGACCTGATTGTGCACACTGTCACTGTGACCTTGAATCATCCAGGCTTCTTCCGCCAGGTGCGGGGCAAAAGGCGCCAGGAGCAAAATAGTTTTATCCAGGGTATCCCTGAGTAAATCATGGTTCTGTTTTGAACTTTTCACGTTTAGGCGGTAGGCATACAGAGCATTAACCAGTTCCATAATTGAGCTGATTGCTGTATTGAAATTAAACCGCTCCTGGATATCGTAAGTAACTTTTTTTATTGTCCCATGCAGGGCCCGTTCCAGCTCATTTTCTGCCTCACCAATGCCTGAAGCTCCCCTACCGGCGGCAAACTGATCTTTGCATTCTTCTACTATTTTCCATATTCTGCGTAGAAAACGATGGGCTCCTTCAACACCCTGGTCATTCCAGTCCAGATCTTTTTCAGGCGGGGCAGCAAAGAGGATAAAGATGCGCCCTGTATCTGCACCATATTTTTTCACTATCTCATCCGGTGTTACTACATTGCCCTTTGATTTTGACATCTTGGATCCATCCTTGTAAACCATCCCCTGGGCCAGCAACCGGCTGAACGGTTCTTCGCTTTTAACCATACCGGCGTCGAACAGCACTTTTGTGAAAAATCGGGCGTAAAGCAGGTGTAAAACAGCATGTTCTATGCCCCCGATGTATTGGTCAACCGGCATCCAGTAATCTACATCCCCTGCTTGAAACGGCACCTGGTCTGCACCCGGGCTCGTATACCGCAGGAAATACCACGAAGAACAGATAAAGGTATCCATAGTATCTGTTTCTCGCCTGGCTGATCCACCACAAAGTGGGCAGGTTGTACTGATAAAATCTTCGTAGTGAGAAAGAGGAGGAACCCTGTTCCCTGACAGCTCAACTTTATCGGGCAACATTACGGGAAGATCTTCCCGGGGCACAGGGACGGTACCGCATTTTTCGCAATTAATAATTGGAATAGGAGCTCCCCAATAACGCTGTCGTGAAATAAGCCAATCACGCAGGCGATAGGTTACCTTGAAGTTTCCAAACCCTTTCTTCTCAAGAAAATCGGTTACTGCCTTCATACCTTCCTCGTTATCCATTCCTGTAAACTGGCCTGAATTAACCATTTTCCCCTGGCCCGGGTATGCCTCCGTCATGGTATCTCCATCGAGCTGTTCACCTTCAGGCTGAATAACAACCCTGACCGGCAGGTTATGCTTGCGGGCAAAAACAAAATCACGCTGATCATGGGCAGGAACTCCCATTACCGCCCCGGTTCCGTAACCGATCAGAACATAGTTGCCTACAAGCACGGGAACTTCTTCACCGTTTACAGGGTTTATAACATGCCGCCCTGTAAAAAGACCGATTTTAGGCGCATCCTCCGAGGTTCTTTCAATCTCGCTTTCCTTCCTTACCTTTGCTGCAAAGTCAAGAATATCTTTTTCCCGCTCCGTCCCTTCCACCAGTTTTTTTACCATGGGATGCTCGGGAGCAAGAACCATTGAAGTTACTCCAAAAAGTGTATCCGGCCGGGTTGTAAAAGTGTGAATCTCTTCCCCGGGAAGTTCTTTGACCTGAAAAGTAATTTCTGCACCCTCACTTCTGCCGATCCAGTTTTTCTGCATTATTTTTACCCGCTCAGGCCAATCCTCTAACTGATCGAGATCATGAAGCAGACGTTCGCCATAATCGGTAATTCGCAGGAACCATTGCTCCAGATCCCTGGTTTCAATCGGGGAAGAACAGCGCCAGCAGAGCCCTTTTTCAACCTGCTCGTTGGCCAGCACAGTTTCACAGGTTTCGCACCAGTTAACGCTGGCTTTTTTCTTATAAGCCAAACCTCGGTCAAACATCAGTAAAAAGAGCCACTGCGACCAACGGTAATAATCGGGGGCAGAAGTGTTAACTTCACGGCTCCAGTCATAACTGACTCCGAGGCGGTTTTGCTGATTTTTCATATGGCTGATATTCCGGGCAGTCCATTCAGCTGGATTAACCCTGTTATCTATCGCCGCATTTTCTGCGGGCAATCCAAAAGCATCCCAACCCATGGGGTGAATAACATTAAAACCGCGCATACGTAAAAATCTGGCCAGCACATCACCGATAGAATAAACACGCATGTGTCCCATGTGCAGTTTACCTGAAGGATAGGGAAACATTTCAAGAACATAGTACTTGGTTTTCTGATAATCAATTTCTGATTTAAATGAATCCTCGGCAGCCCACTTTTTCTGCCACTTTTCTTCTATTACAGCTGGATCGTAACTGCTCAACCTGATAACCTCCGTATTCAAATTCTGCAATAAAAAAACCCGCCCGGTCAAGGGACGGATTTTTACCCGCGGTACCACCCTTATTGGTGAAACAAAATTTTGGTGGAGCTGGCGGGAGTTGAACCCGCGACCTCTTCCATGCCAAGGAAGCGCGCTCCCACTGCGCCACAGCCCCCCGTTTTGTTACCCGCTTTCAGCCGTTATCGCCGACATACGGCGGCGGTTTCATACTATCACCACCGCTTCTCCGGGACGAGTTCAGTAGTTTAGCTTACCGGTTTTCAGCAATACCGATTCTCTGTTAAAGCATCCCTGCTTACTGCTTCCCATCATCAAATATAATATAGTATCTCAAGTACACATTACATTATAAGCAGGGCTGACTTTGTTGTCAATAGCCAGAAGAACCTCAGGCTGTAAGTTCCAGCTGGTAGGATTCCCCTGAATACATATCGATGATTAACATTTTTCCCGAAGGCAATACACCGTCAAGCCCGGCTAAGTACTTTACTGCTTCACTAACCTGCCATGAAGCGATCATGGTCGGTGTTGTGGCAGGATTGCCCAGTTCCCTTTCCACTCCCTTGTCACTGCTGCGATCGGATTCTGATCCATATATTGATGCCAGCAGGGGTTTATCAGGTCTGATCACCGCTATCTGGCCAAGAAAACCGGCTATAGCACCATGGATCAGCGGTACATTTAATTTAACACAGGATTTTTCCAGGTCAAATCTTGAGCGAAGGTTATCCAGACAGTCAATAACCAGGTCACAACCGGCAAATATCTCCGGCAAGTTTGTAAGATCACCCCTGCAATAGTTTGCGATCAGATCAACAGCACTGTTGACCATTTTTAACCTGGCAGCGGCGATTTCTACTTTTGATCGACCCAGGTTCTCTTCCAGGGACAGCAACTGACGATTAAGGTTGCTATCATCAAAAGTGTCGTCATCAATAGCAACTAAAGTTCCCACACCCATCCGGGCCAGCATTTCCAGGGCAATGCCCCCGAGTCCCCCGGAACCTGCAACGCCTACCCTGGCTTCAAGCAGCTTAATTTGACCTTCAATTCCGACAGTACCTATACTGCGCTGATACCTTTCCGGTATTATTCCTGCTTTCAGGGCAGCCAGCTCAACAGCGCGGCTGCCTGCACCTGTGTCACTTGAAAGTTTTCCAACATCATCGACGGTAATATAGCTGTATTTTTCTCCACCCGGGTTTGTACCCTCACGAGAAAACTGATGCAGAACTTTTCTCGGGATCATTCATTTATCACCACCATCAAACAGGTAGATACCGCCTGTTTTTTACCTTTAATTATCAGGGGTTTCCATCATAACCTGCGGGGCATCGCTCCACAATCTCTCCAGGTCGTAAAACACCCTGGCTTCGGGCTGAAAAATATGGACCACTATCAAACCAAAATCGAGAACAACCCACCAGGCTTCCCTGTATCCTTCAACCCGTAAAGCCTGGTGTCCCTGTTTTTTCATGCTTTCGATCAGGTGATCACAGATTGTTTTAACCTGGACTGCCGTATTTCCGGTTACCAATAAAAAATAGTCGGCAACAATAGATACCCGGCCAACTTCAAGCAGGCACAAATCACTGCCTTTTTTATCAGTTGCCAACTCCGTGGCATAAAGGGCCAGTTTCCGGGAAGAACCGGCCGACAACTGTGCCAAATAACAACACCTCCCTGTAGATCCTTATTATCTACCTGCCAGCTTCTCTACCAGCTCATTGCGAAAAGCAACTGAACGGGGATGGAGAAGCAAGTTTCGATCCAGAACAGACTTGATTGCATTATCAACTGCAAGCAGGAGAGCCAGGTCGAGATTATGAAATGATACTCTTCTGATTTCTCCGACTTCCTGATAGGAACGGCCAGGCTCGATGTAGTCGGCGAGATAAATAATCTTATCCAAAAGCTTCATCCCCGGGCAGCCTGTAGTATGGCAGGCAACTGCATTGATAATTTCCTGATCAGTAATACCCAATTCTTCCCTTATAAGTAACGCTCCGACAGGGGCATGAAGTAATTTTTTTTCAAGCCCGGTTATCCGGTCAAGCCTGATAGCATATTGTTTCGCCTTTGCAATTAGCACTTCGCTGTTGTAACGTTTAGCGTAATCATGAACCATACCGGCTATATATGCTTTTTTTTGATCGGCTCCATAACGGGCAGCCAGCGACACTGCCTCCCCGGCAACTCCGAGACAATGCCGGTATAGTTTGTGATCAAGCTTTTCCTGCATTAACAGTTGAATTGCTTCGGCTTCCATATAGCGGCTCCGGTCTCTCCTTCAATCCGCCTGCCTGCCGGTCGAAATACCTCCCCAAGCGCTGCGGTAATTATAACAGCTTAAAAAAGTATTATTGCTCGCGCGGTTTCGCTTCGTTAACAACCAGCTTACGCCCTTCAAGCTCAACACCGTTTGTTTTTTCCAGAATATCCTCCATACAGTCATCATTAACCTCAACAAAACCGTAACCACGGGAACGACCGGTTGCCCGTTCCGTAATTATACGGCATTCCAACACTTCTCCGTATTGAGAGAAAAACTGTTCCAGATCGGGTTCCTTTGTGCTCCAGGGAATATTCCCCACATACAATGTTTTTGCCATTTACAAAACACCTCCGCAATTATTATAACTGCTGCAATTTGTAAAGCATACAGCTTTACTTCGAAACCTTGTATAATTCGTGTTTTTTAATATATTGTTCAACCGGCTCAGGAGTTAAATATTTTATTGTTTTCCCCAGGGCAACCCGCTCCCTGATAAACGTTGAAGAAACAGCCAGGGCGGGAATCTCCAGGAGATGAACTTTTTGCCTCATCTCAGGACAGGTCCTGTCAAGCGTTTCATGAAAGTGATCAAGTGAATAGCCGGGGCGGGAAACAGCTATAAACGTACAAAGGCTCAATAGCTCTTCGTATTCTTTCCAGGTGAATATTTCCAGTATGGCATCGGCCCCGGTTATAAAGAATATTTCGGGCTCAGGATTCTTCCAGGAACTGAAGTGCTTTACAGTATCAATTGTAAATGTTGGCACTTTTTGATCTATTTCAATTCTAGATACAAAAAACGATGGATTAGACATTACTGCCAGGGTTGTCATCAGGTATCGGTGTTCAGGGAGTGAAATCATTGAGTTGTTCTTGTGCGGAGGCACACCGGTAGGAACAAAAATAACATTGGTGAGATCAAACTGCTGCCTTGCTTCTTCGGCAGTTACCAGGTGGCCAACGTGGATCGGATCGAATGTTCCGCCCATCAGACCAATTTTCAAATTACCGGCTCTATTACAAACTGCTTCAAAAAACAAATTCTATTATCTCCTTTGCCCTGCCTGCATTAATAGATATCAACCCGTTAATCCTGACCAGCCGACCCCTCATAATAAATAAATTCTTCTTCTCCTATACGTACTGTATCTCCTTCTACCACACCCGCTTTTCGCAATTCTTTATCGACTCCGCTGCGACGGGTATATTTCTGAAACCTCTGCAGTGCTTCGTCATTATTGAAATCGGTTCGGGCCGCCGCCCTTTCGATTGCCGTTCCGCTGATAATAAAAACATCATTGTCTTTTTCTATGGTCAGCGGTTTCTGTTCACTTTTCGGCATTATTATTGTTTCTTCCTCATCGACTTCTCTTTTTCCTTCAGAAAGTTCATTAACCTTGTTAAATAAATAATTAACCAGCGGTTTTATACCTTCTCCGGTTGCCGCTGAAATAGAAAATAATTCCTCGCCATTCTCTCCTGGTCCTGCCAGGTTTTCCTTGAGATCATTGAATCTTTCCGCTGCTCCCGGCAGGTCAACCTTGTTGCCAACAACAATGCCCGGGTAGTTTCCCAGTTTTTCACTGAAAGCTGACAGCTCTTTTTTTAAGAGAGTGTAAGCCTGGAGCGGTTCCATTTCTGCATCCGGCGATAGATCAACCAGGTAAACCAGGAGCAGGTTTCTCTCCACGTGGCGTAAAAACCTGTGTCCGAGACCAGCTCCCTGGTGTGCTCCCTCAATTAACCCGGGAAGATCGGCAACAATGAAAGAACCATCTATACCAACTTTAACCAGACCAAGGTTAGGGGTGAGGGTTGTAAAGGGGTAAGCAGCTATTTTTGGTTTTGCTGCAGTGATTCTGCTCAAAAGGGTAGACTTGCCGGCATTGGGCAGACCAACCAGGCCGACCTGGGCAATCAGTTTTAGTTCCAGTTTCAGATGGCGCTCCACGCCAGTAAGTCCTCTTTCTGCCAGGCGGGGAACCCGTCTCCTGGAACTTGCAAAACGAGCATTGCCCTTACCACCCCGACCTCCGGCAGCGACAAGAACTTTTTGCCCGGGATTGGTTAAATCTGCAATTGTGTTGTTATTTTGGTCATATACTACAGTACCGGGTGGAACAGGAATATGCAGATCTACACCATTAGCTCCATGCCTGTTCTTACTTTGCCCCGGCCTGCCATCAGAAGCTTTGAAGATATGTTTGTAACGCAGGTCAAGAAAACTGTGTTTTGAAGAATCAGCCCACAAGTATACACTTCCGCCGTTTCCACCATCTCCACCATCGGGGCCGCCTTTATCTATATATTTTTCACGACGGAATGAAACCACACCGTCTCCGCCGCGTCCTCCGCAAACAGACAATTCCAATTCATCTACAAACATTAGCCTGAGATCACCTGCAGCGCCGATTACCGGAAGATAAAAGAAAGGTCCGGGCAATACCCGGACCTGGTCAAACTAACCTGCTGCTATACTTTCATCGGGATAAACACTAATCTGTTTTTTAGCGTGGCCATTAACCTCAAAGGTAACACGCCCGTCTACAGTGGCAAAAAGGGTATCGTCACTGCCTTTACCAACGTTAATGCCGGGGTGAAAACGTGTTCCACGCTGCCTGACAATAATACTGCCGGCTTTAACATACTGACCCCCGTAACGCTTGAGACCAAGCCGTTTTGCATTACTGTCACGGCCGTTTCGTGAACTGCCGACTCCTTTTTTATGAGCCATCTATGACACCTCTCTTTCCAATTGAACCATGGTTAAATTTTTCAATTTAAAAGCTGATAGCACCAATTAATACATCTGTGTATGGCTGGCGATGCCCTTGCTTGCGACGGTAATTTTTCTTAGGTTTATACTTAAAAACAATTACCTTACGCCCGCGACCGGTTCCGACTACCTTTCCTTCTACCTGGCAGTCTTCCAGGTAAGGTTGACCAACCTTGGTTTCTTCGCCGTTAACACACATTAAAACTTTATCAAACTTGATAGTTTCGCCTTTTTCCTGCGGCAGCTTTTCTACGCGGATAACCTTGCCTTCTTCAGCCCGGTACTGCTTACCGCCTGTTTCAATGATTGCGTACATAAACAAACCCCCCGTAAGGACTCGCCGAAGCCGGTAGCCCAATGCTATGCGGGGCATTTTGGACCTTCTTCGTGCGGTTGTAGTAAATCTAAACGAAATTTTAACACGCAGGGTAACCTTTGTCAAACCTTAAACGTTCGATAGCAGGATGATTTAAGCTCGAAATTAATATTGTATAAAATTGCCCGGGTAATTAAAAATATAATTCAAAACTTCAATCAGGTTGACCGGGGACAAATCCGTTCTAATTTCAACAATTCGGCCGGACCGGCTATAGTTGTGCCAAAATAGAGAACCGGCTTTCCTATATTTAAAAATTGATCAATTGAGCCATTAACAACAGTGCTGCCGGTAACAAGTAATAAATCGGCCCATGCTTCAAGATCGGCAATGGAATAGGGGGCGGTTTCAACCTGGATTTTATTAAAGAGCTTGTTAGCGTTATCAGGATCAAGGTCCATTATTCTCATATCAAACTCATTTGACAAGGCTTCAGCCATGGCCGGCTGTAACCCAATCATCACTAACCTGGGGTTTCCATACCTTTGTTTCAGTTCATTTGTTAAATCGATGCTGCATAAACGCGGCCCATCGTCCTTACAGTGTACCGAATTTTCGATCCGTCCACTTTTTCGTAGAAGAGCATTTAAAGTAGCCACGATCGCGGCCCGGTGGTAATTGTTTACCGGGGGCAGATCAAAAATCTCTTGTACCGTACCGGATAAGTTGCCCGGCCTGTCGGTAAAAGCCTGGCCGGCATGTTGACCGATTTCCGCCTGCATCAACTTTTCTCTGCCTTTTTGCAGGGGGAAATCATCACGTTCAGGATTACCAAGGGCTTCTTCCGGGGTTAGGGTACGGCATGTAATATTTACTTTTTCTCTGCACAAACTATCCGCAGCTAATATATTACTAATTTCACTTTTTAATAACTTAAAAACATGGGGTATTTCAGCATTTATATCCATTCCCCGACACCTCCACCTTTAATACTATCACAAGTTCAGCCGTATAAGAATATGCTTGTTACCGGTTAGTCCGAGCTATTAAACAGATTAAGTCTTGACCTGGTCGTGCCTTTGTTATAAAATGCACTTGTAATAAAATTGCATATGCAGCACCTTCGATCCATTTTTTCTAAAGTGATCGCAAGATCATCATGAGAAATGGACGTCAGGGTATAATTGGAAACGGTTATGCCTCCCATTGTGGAAAGAAGGTTCGATAAAAATTTTTATCGCAATTTCCACCGGGAACTGCGATTTTTTTGCGGTTTTTTCCCGGCTGCAGGGTCCTCCTTCAAAGGTGCTGATTAGGGGGTGTGTCCGGACGAGTATCTATCAGCACTGGCAGGCTTGAAAAGAATATTAAATTATAACTAATGAAAGGTGGACTTTGGGTGTTTAAAATAAGAAATATTACATTTGGTTTATTAACAATCCTGACTATAATTGCACTCCTCTTTGTAATTACTGGCTGCGCCCAGGATGAAGCGCCGGCTGAAGAAGTAGAAACGGAAGAGGAGTCTGCTCCTGTTGAGGAAGAAATTGAACTGATAGATGATTTTATCATCCTGGCAACTACAACAAGCACTTACGATTCCGGATTGCTGGACTTTTTAAACCCAATTTTTCAGGAAAAAACCGGACTTGAAGTGCAGGTAGTCTCCCAGGGTACCGGTGCTGCCCTGGAAACGGGAGCACGCGGCGATGCCGATGTTCTCCTGGTACATGATCGCGCCTCTGAGCTGGCCCTGGTTGAAGAAGGAGCCTTCATCGAACGTTATGATGTTATGTATAACGACTTTATAATTGTCGGTCCGGCTGAAGACCCGGCCGGGGTAATGGGTGTTACCTCCGTAGTTGATGCGTTAACCCTGATTTCCGATACAGGTTCGGTATTTATTTCGCGCGGTGACGATTCCGGCACCCATCGCATGGAGCTGCGTTTATGGGAAAGTGCCGAAATTGACCCGCAGGGCCAGGGATGGTACAGATCAATTGGCCAGGGAATGGGCGATACGCTTAATATGGCCAATGAAGAACTGGGCTATGCCATGACCGACCGGGGCACTTACGTAGCGATGAAGAATAATCTCGACCTGGTTATCGTTCTTGAAGGTGATCCTGTTCTTTTCAACCAATATGGGGTAATGGCGGTTAATCCCGATGAACATCCCCATGTTAAATATGATTATGCAAAAATGTATATTGACTTTTTAATGTCCGCTGAAGGACAGGAACTGATTAATTCCTACCAGGTAAACGGAGAAACTCTTTTCTTCCCTGGATACGGTCTTGAATAAACTAAGTTAAGCCATACGAGCCGGGCGTGCATGGATGTTCCAATAACCTGGTTTCTATCCGGGTCGGCAAACAAAAGTGTGCGCCCCCTTTTTCATAAAACCTGGAGGTTTCGATTTGTCACGACTGTTAGAAGGAGTAATTGAAGCTTTTCGCCTGATTTTGGCTTTTGATCCTGCCCTGATCGAAATTGTATTACTTTCACTGAGGGTATCGATCACGGCTATTATTATATCAACTCTAATCGGTGTGCCCCTGGGCGCCCTGCTCGGTTTAAGGAGTGAGAGAAAAACCCGGTTAATCAATAAAATTGTTTTTACCTTCATGGGCATGCCTCCCGTGGTCGCCGGATTAATAGTTTACCTGGTTTTATCGAGGCAGGGTCCACTGGGAGTTTTAGGCATTCTATATACTCCCTCGGCAATGATTATTGCCCAGGTATTTCTGGCTGCACCAATTGTAACCGGTTTAACCATGGTAGGAATCAGGGCAAAAGGCAGCGAGGTGGAAGAAACCGCCCGTTCCCTGGGAGCCAACCCTGCACTGGCAGCATGGACAGTTATTAAAGAAGCGCGCTATGCCCTGCTCGGAGCTATAGTCTCCGGCTTTAGCCGGGTAGTAGCCGAAGTTGGTGCGGTAATGATTGTCGGCGGTAATATTGAAGGGCGAACCAGGGTTATGACAACTGCTATCACCCTGGAAACCCGCAAGGGAAATTTTGAGTTGGCCATCGGCCTCGGTATTATCCTATTACTTTTAGCCTTCATTGTTAATTCTATTCTTTACAATATCCAAAAGGGAGGCAAAAATGGCTAATACTAACAACACCCTGCTTGAAATGCAGCAAGTCAAAAAAATATATGACAGAGAAGTTCTCAGGGTCGATCAATTAGTCTTGAAAAAGGGCTGTATTTATGGAGTGATCGGACCAAGCGGCGCTGGGAAAAGCACCCTGCTGCGCATTATTAACCTTCTCACCCCTCCCAGTGAAGGTGTAGTTTTTTATGAAGGCAACCCGGTTCCATCAAATAAACAGGATCAACTAAAACTACAGCGAAGAATGGCCATGGTTTTTCAAAAAACCCTGCTTTTCAGGGACTCTGTCTGGAACAATGTAGCATACGGACTAAAAGCCCGTGGCTTCAGTAAAGAGGAAACAAAACAACGGGTCGATCACCTGCTGGAGCAGGTCGGCCTGAGTGAGTATTCTACCAGAAGAGCAGACACCCTGTCGGGAGGCGAGGCGCAGCGGGTGGCGATTACCAGGGCTGTCGCTTTTGAGCCTGATTTGCTGCTGCTCGATGAGCCAACTGCAAACCTGGATCCAAGCAACATTGAACAGATCGAGAAGATGATCACCACAATGGCCCAGGACAGAGATATAACTATTGTAATGGTTACCCACAATATATTTCAGGCAAGAAGAATTGCCGACCAGGTAATTTTTATCAACCAGGGCAAAATTATTGAAATGGGCCCAACCGAGAAAATATTCAGCAACCCTTTGGAAGAAAGCACCCGCCATTTTATTGAAGGACGGATGGTTTATTAATTGAGGTTTTTCACGGAGAGTTGCCTGATTAAATTTCAGTTCTGGTTAGCTGCAATTTTTTATCCACCTCTTGGCGGGGCGTAAGCCCCGCCTCTTTTTTACAACTCGAACAAAACTGCACGGGCAAAAGTACGGTTTACGTCCTTAATCTCTATTTCAACAGTTTCTCCAACCATGCCTCCAGCTCCCTCAACATTGATAACAAAACCCTGGATGCGAGCGATACCGTGGTTAGGATTGGATGAATGCGGTTCTTCAATAGTTAAGCTAAGCTTCTCCCCTGCTTTAACAGGCAGAGCCAGGGCTTGGATCTCTTTATGGCTGCCCCTGGCAATAATCCGGTATTCTTCGATATGTATATCCTCGGTTCCCCTGATAAAAATATGGTGGCCCAGTTCATCTTCCAGTTTTTTAAGGTTACCTCCCCCGCTGCCAATGATAATTGCCGCTACTTCATGATGCATTTCCACCAGGACAGCGCGCTTCTTCTCCTCTTTTAACTCCTGCTTGAGGCTGCTTTCAACCCGGGTACTGATCACCAGGGGAGTGAGCACCCGGCCTGATCCACCGCAGTAAGGGCAGGATTGCTGCAGGTACTCTGACAGGTCCTGACGTACTTTTTTACGGGTCATTTCTACCAGGCCAAGGTTGGTTAAGCCCAGCACATAAGTTTTTGTCCGGTCGTTCTTGATAGAGTCGTTTAATTTATCTATAACTTTTTTGCGGTGATCTTCTATACTCATGTCAATAAAGTCGATAATAATTATCCCGCCGATATCTCTCAGGCGCACCTGCCTGGCAATCTCTTCAGCAGCTTCAAGGTTGGTCTTGAGAATGGTATCAGCCAGATTACGCCTGCCTATATAACGACCTGTATTAACATCGATTACAGTAAGAGCCTCGGTTTCATCAAAAACCAGGTAACCACCGCTTTTTAACCAAACCTGCCGGGCCAGCGCTTTTTCAATCTCTTTTTCAATTCCATAACGTTCAAAAATCGGTTCATTTTCTTTATATAGTTTAACTTTGCTTTTAAGATGCGGAGAAATATAATCGACTATGTCTCGTACTTTATCGTATTCATGTTCATTATCAATTAAAAAACTGCTGAACTCTTCTACAAATAAATCACGTGCCATGCGACAGGTCAGTGAAAGGTCCTGGTATAGGATAGCTGGTGCTGTTTTTTGCTGGAAGCGGGTCAGGATCCGGTTCCAGAGCTGAATTAAAAACTGCAGGTCCTGGGCCATTACATCCTTATCAACCCCTTCAGCTACAGTGCGGACAATCAGGCCTAGATGTTCGGGTTTGAGTATCTCTACTTCCCGCCGTAACCGGTCACGCTCCGCCTGGCTCTCAATACGCCGCGAAACACCGATATAATCCGCCCCGGGGACTAAAACCAGGTAACGTCCCGGAATGGTAATCTGCCCCGTCACCCTGGCCCCCTTACTGCCGTAGGGTTCCTTGATAACCTGGACCATTATATCTTCGCCAACTTGCAGCAGTTTATCAATTGTACTGCGGGAAGGAGGGGGACTGTCATCATCACCATCCAGGTCGGGTGAAACATCATCCACATATAAAAAAGCGTTTTTTTCCAGTCCTATATCAACAAAAGCCGCCTGCATTCCCGGCAGTACGTTGGCCACAGTACCCTTGTAAAGGTTACCGACAACCCTGTACTGCAACGGTCTTTCTACATCAAGTTCAACCAGTTTTCCCTGTTCAAGCAGCGCTACGCGGGTAGCACGATTATCGCAATTCACAATTATCTTTTTATCCATAACAATGGATCACATCCCTTCAGGCAAAGGCATTATTAGTTTACCGTCAGCGCGGTACAACCCTTGCCGGCAAAGCTTCCAGCATTGGGCAGTGAAAAAGGTGTTTCCTGCTTCTTCTGCAAGCTGCTCCAGTAAAAAAAGAGGTGATATTCCTCCCCTGCTTCCTGCTTTTAAGTATAGTTCAACAGCTGTAGTTCTGCTGTTTTTGTTTTTCAACTCCGCCCTGATTATTCCGGGCCGAACATTCTTGTATTCTGGTTTATGTTTTTTACCCCGGCGGGGTGCCAAAATTACTTCTTTTTCCAGAAGCCGGAGCAAAGCCTGTGAAAACAACTGCGCATCCCACTGCGATGATATCTCCGGTAGGTCTCTCAGCTCTGCCCTGTATAAGGCCGCATCCACTAGGGAGGCCAGGGCAGGTTCATCCGGGTCAGCAGTAAATGCCTGCTTTAAGTGAATCCCTTCGGGAAGCCTGCTGCCAAGCTCTTTTAAAAATACTTCCGCCTTAACAGGCTCAGTAAAGTATAACTCACCGGGTTCATTTTCTGCCAGAACCCCGAGCGGAAGCGGTAAAGCCAGGGCCAGTTTCGGGTGAGGGTTGAAGCCCTGGCTGTAAGCCAGCGGCAGATGCGCTCTACGCAGCGCACGGATAAAGAGGCGAACCAGGTCGAGATGTGAAAGAAAACCGAGTTTTTCCGTCCGGTCAAACAAAAATTTAATGCGGATCATCGGCAGCCCCCCTAACTTCAACCTCTGCGTGGGATAAACGGTGCTCCTTAACAAATAATTCCCGCTCAATGCCACAGTCAAGATGAGCCCAGGGTAAAAAATCTTCATAACTAAAACTTCGGCAGGCATAAAAATTACCGTCGATTCCGCTTTCAGAAAAAGCCTGCTCCCATTTGCTGAAGTCAAAATGATCAGACCAACCGTCAAAGCGGCAACCGAGGTGAAAAGCTCTCTCCAGGAGAGGTGCAAGCCGGCGATCACCGCGGGCAAAAACCGCTTCCAGAAAACTGGTTTCGGCATCGTGCCAGCTAAATTCTATTCCTTTTATTTTTCTAAAACCTTTTATCAATATCTGCTGGCGTCGTTTAATCTCAGCCAGGGTGATCTGGGGTTCATACTGAAAAGGTGTGTTAGCCTTGGGAATAAAAGTAGATACACTAACTGAGAGTCTGAAAGAACCCCTGACTTTAGCCTTATAGCGTTCACGTATTTTTCGGCAGAGGGCCAGAATAGATTCAACATCTTCGTCTGTTTCGGTTGGCAACCCAATCATGAAATATAATTTAAATCCCTGCCAACCAGCTAAAACAGCACTGTCGAGGGCGGTATAAATATCGTTTTCATCTATGTTCTTTTTAATAACCCTGCGTAAACGTTCAGTTGCAGCCTCTGGAGCAAATGTCAGGCTGCCCCGTCTGCCGCGGTGAAGGCGGTCAGCCAGGTCAACCGAGTAAGAATCAAGACGCAATGAAGGCAGGCTGCACTTGACCTGTTCACCTTTCATGGCCTGGTCAAGTTCTGCCAGGAGGGAATCAAGGTGAGGGTAATCACTGGTGCTCAGGGACGATAACGATATTTCATCATAACCGGTGGAAGCCAGTAACTTAACCGATAGATCAATTATTTTTTGCAGGCTGCGTCGCCGAACAGGGCGAAAAATATACCCAGCCTGACAAAAACGGCAGCCGCGGGCACAGCCCCGGAATAGCTCTACCACAGCACGGTCATGAACGGTCTGAATGTAGGGCACAACCGGAGCCGTAGGGTATGGAGCTTGATCGAGAGATTCCATTTTCTGCTTCTTAACAGTTTCCCTGCCCGGGGGGCCCAGGTATTCCAAATCCTGTAAAAGGCCTTCATCACTGTAATACGGCTTAAAATGGCCAGGAATATAAACTCCATCGAGCAGTGATAATGCCATCAATGTTTCTGAACGGCCTGCACCCTTATCTTTAAGGTCAGCCAGTTCATGCAGAACAAGAGGCAGTGCTTCTTCCGCCTCACCCAGGATAAATAAATCAAAGAACGGCGCCAGCGGCTCCGGATTAAAAACACACGGCCCGCCTCCTATTACCAGGGGATCAGTTTCCCTGCGTTCACTGCTGTACAGCGGTATACCAGCCAGATCAAGCATGTTGAGAACGTTGGTGTAACTAAGCTCATATTGGAGCGAAAACCCGACAGCATCAAAATCAGCAAGTGGGGAACCACTTTCCAGGGCAAAGAGCGGATGGCGATACTCACGCAATTTGCTTTCCAGGTCAGGAGCCGGGGCAAAAACTCTTTCGAGCAATAAATCATCATGACAGTTAACTGCTTCATATAATATTTTTAAACCCTGGTTCGACATACCCACTTCATAAAGGTCAGGAAAGGCAAAAGCCATCTTTACCCTGACCCCGGAGTGATTTTTTTTCACTGCATTCCACTCGTTGCCCTGGTAACGAGCCGGTTTTTGCACTCCGGCCAGGATGAACTGCAGCTTTTCACTGTTTGTAATCATAAATTTCTCCCATTACTCTCTATAAGCTTATTTGTCGATATCAATATTTGATACATGCAAATACTTTTAATGCACTATAACCGTTAAATTTTACAACAAATTTTTTTCTCTAAAACTAAAATAACAACCATCTCCGATAATTATATGATCCCGAACGGTTATGCCGAGAATATTACCCGCATCTACCAGCCGCCTGGTAACCTCAAGATCTTCCTGGCTGGGGGAAGGGTCGCCACTTGGGTGATTATGAAAAAGAATAACTGAAGCAGCACTCTTGCGCAGGGGAATATTAAATATTTCCCTGGGATGCACAATAGAAGCACTCAGGCTACCTACTGAAATTTCTTCCCTGGAGATAACATGATTCTTGGTGTTCAACAGCAATATCTTAAAGAACTCTTTCTTTTTATAGCGCAGTTCTTCCATAAAAAAATCTGCTGCCTGCCGGGGGCTGCTAATGCTTCTCTCAGTTTCGCGGGGTGCTGTAGCAAGCCGGCTGCCCAACTCAAGGGCTGCCCTGATCGTTACCGCTTTATCAGGACCAATTCCATTATATTCCCGCAGCTCCTCGAGAGAAAGATCGGGCAACTTCCTTAAGCCACCTGCTCCGGACAAAATCCTAGTTGCCAGCTGTACAGCTGATTCATTTTTATTGCCGGTACGAATCAGAATGGCCAGCAGTTCTGCGTTGGTTAATGGTCCGGGACCCAGGGCCTGCAATTTTTCACGCGGCCTTTCCTCTAAAGGAAGGTCCCTGATCATTACTGGTTCATATTGCATGTTTGCCATCCTTTCTTTACTTGATCGATATATTCATTTTTTCAGCCAGGTCAAATAGAAGGGAAAGTGGCAGACCAACAACGTTTGAGTAGCAGCCTTCAATTCTCCTGATAAACAAGGCTGCCCGACCCTGGATGCCATATGCTCCCGCTTTATCCATTGCCTCCCCGCTGTCTAAATACCAATTGAGGTTTTCTGCATTAATATTTTTCAACCAGACTGTAGTTTTTTCAACCCCCTTTGCCATTTTTTCTGATGACGCATCGAACAAGGCCAGTCCTGTATAAACTTCATGTTTGTCCCCGCTGAGGCACTGAAGCATTTCTTTCGCTTCTTCCCTGTCGCTGGGTTTACCAAGAATTATCCCCTGATGCAAAACCACAGTGTCTGCGGCAAGAATTATTCCGTTAATGCCCCGCCTGTAAATCGAGAGTGCTTTTTTTTCTGCCAGCCCCATTACCAGCTCTTCCGGGGAATTACTGGTTTCCATGTTTTCATCAATTAAAGGCTTTTCAATGCTAAATGGAATTGCGACCTGTCGTAAAAGATCAGCCCGACGCGGGGATGCAGAGGCCAGGATTATTTCCATTGTTTTATTCCGCCTCTACCCTGCCTGATCATTCGCCTGGTCACCCCTTCCAGGTAATAAGCTGCTAAACCGGTGAAAACACCGGTCGGAACGGAAAGAATCAGCAGTAACGGATAATACCCGGTAAACAAGGCTGCATTGGATATAATCAGGCTGGCCATGATTAACTGGGTCAGGTTATGTACTGCTGCCCCAACCACGCTTACGGAAACAAGGCTGACCAACCCCTTTTTTTGCAGAATAATAACCATGCTCATTGCCAGGCAGCTGACTATACCAGCAGTTAGACTGAGCCAAAAACCAAATCCAAAAAGACCACCTACAAAAATACTGCTTAAAATTGAGCGGATAATCGAAACCAGCAAACCACTCCTCAACCCAAATAACACCAGGGTAAGCAGGGTAATGATGTTGGCCAGGCCCAGCCTGATCCCGGGAACCGGCATTGGCAGGGGTAGCGCTGCCTCAACTGTATGAATAACCACAGCAAAGGTAATCAGGACTGCTAAATAGGTTAGGTGGTTCAGGCGACTGCGTAAATTTATCAGTGAATCCGGCATGATTAGTCCTTTCGGAAAATCCCTGGTCTTTTTCTACTCTTCTGAATGAATCAAGCCTGCTTTATACCCGACACAATTGAACTGATTCTTTTCTTTATTATTAGCTAAAACCGGTTTCTTTCCTTTATTCTTTAAGATTTAGTTCAACCTGATCAACCAGGCCACTGGAAATTAATACCTCCAGATCTACTGTAATAAACACCCCTTCCACTCCGGGCAGCTCTTCAACCAGTTGCAGCCCTTTTTCCGGGCCCATTATGAAAACAGCAGTTGACAGGGCGTCTGCTTCCAAGGCGGAAGCAGCTCGAATAGTAACGCTTGAAAGCTCACCTGCAGGATAACCGCTTGCCGGATCAAGCAGGTGATGGTAGCTGACACCATCAACTTGAAAGGTTCTTTCATAATTACCTGAGGTCACTACAGCACCACCTGCTGCGGGAATTACGGCTATAACCCTGTTTTCATCAGCCGGATGCCTGATTCCAATCCGCCATGAACTACCATCCGGCCTGGCTCCAATCAGACCGATATCTCCACCGGCATTAATAAAAGCACTTTCAACCCCTTTGTCCCTCAGTATTTCCAGGGCTCTGTCCACTATGTAACCCTTGGCAATACCTCCCAGTTCCAGGGCCATATTTTTTTCCGGAAGATAAATCTCAGCGTTACCGGGATCAATACTTACCTTTGTATAATCGATATGCTCCAGAGCATCTCTGATCTCTTCAGGATCAGGAAGACGGTATGCCTGGCCGTGAAAGCCCCATAAATCGACCAGGGGAGCTATGGTCGGATCGAACGCTCCACCGCTGATTAAACTGTAATAAATTGCCCGATCGATAACATAAACCACTTCACTGCTTACTGGTGCCGGGGCTACTCCTGCCAGGTGGTTTATCTGAGATATTTCACTGTCTGAAATGCTCCTGCTGAATATTGTTTCAAGTCTTTCCATTTCCTCAACAACAGCTTCGATCAGGCCATGATCACCTGATTTAACAGGCGGCAGGTAGCGAATTTCTACTGCTGTGTCCATCAGTACCCGGTGCTGCACTTCAAGTTGATCCACTGAACGACCCAGGGATGACATAACCAAAGCCGCAGTTATAACCAGGACTAAGAAAAGCATAATTACAGGCAGACTTGATAGTTTATTTTTCAGGGTATTCTTTTGCTTATTCTTTACTTTATCTGCCAGATCGATTAATAACAACCCCTTTAAAGTGAACGTCCAAAATAGAAAATAATAAACAGGACCAGGCCAAGAACCAGGATTAAAATCAAATTGTCAAAGCTCAAATTTTTAGTTGTCCATTTTCTAGAGGCACCCTTCTTGTCCTTTTCCTTTTCTGCAGCCAGGCGCTTATCAATCTCTTCCCTGGTTTTTTTACCGGCCTGATCGTAAACAACATTAAGAGCCTGATCAAGATTTGCAGACTGTCGGGCCAGCTTCTGGGCTGTTTTACCGGTTTTTTCGTAAGCGTTATCCAAAGCTGAATCCATGTCAGCAGACTTGTCGGCAAGTTTTTTCGCCGCTTTTCCCGTTTTAAGGTAGAACTGATCAAGTTTTTGGTCCATATTCCGCGATCCTTCGGCCAGTTTTCGACCAATGAGACCCCACTTTTTATAAAACTTATCCAGGCCACCCTCCATATCGACAACATACCCACACATACTGCGGGCAGCATTTCCGGAACTGGTGTATGCATTATCAACAGTTGTGTCAATCATCAGGCCGGCTCTGCAGGTGAAAGCCATCAGACGATTAGTGAGGGGCTGGTAAAACAGGGCATAAATACTTAACCAGGGTGGCGGGCGCCAATCGAACCACTTCAGACGGACTCCCGGCAGGTAAATAATCAGGGATAGAATTACAACTATCACCATCGCCTTCAGCATCTCCCAGTCAAAAAAGTGAAAATGATATAGGTGATCCATGGCATATCCTTCATATTGAAGCAGCTCAGCCGGACGTAGGAGAAAATTTTCAAGGATGTAATTAGGGAACAGGCCAATGGCAACGATAGCCACTGCAAATGTACCCAGGACAATCCTGGTAGAGAGAGCCAGCGGATATTTTCTATCTAGTTTTTCCGGAACCTTACCCATGAACACTCCCCTGAATAGTTTAATAAAATAGCAGATTGTCAGGGCGCTGGTCAGGGTGAAAATAATTTCTGCCGCCCTGATACTGAAAAGGTCATTAAATTTAATTGCTATTAGCAAGGCATCATGAATCAGGGTTTTACTGGCATAACCATTGAAACCCGGAATACCCGCTATGCCGGCAGCAGCAATGAGAAAAACCACTCCGGCAAAGGGCATCTTTTTAAACATTCCTCCCAGGCGCGACAGCTCCAGTTCACGGGTATACATAAAGATGGTCCCGGCTATCATGAAGAGTCCAGCTTTAAAAAAAGCATGGTTTATAACATGGTAAACGGCACCGGTAAAGCCCATTGCTCCTTCGGTGGCCATAAATAGTGCTGCTCCCAGTCCGGTGGCAATGTAGCCTATCTGGCTGACGCTGCTGTAGGCCAGGATTCTTTTCATGTTATTCTGTAACAACGCCATTAAAGCTCCGGAAAACATCGTTATTATTCCAACCCACATCAGGGCATTACCCGCGTTAAACAGGTAGGCTGTATGATCGGACCCCCCCTGACCAGCCCCGGAATAAAGAACCAGGGCCACCCTTAAAATACCGTAAGCCCCTGTTTTGATCATGATACCGGAAAGCAGGGCGCTGGCCGGGGAAGGAGCAACAGGATGTGCCTGCGGCAGCCAGATGTGCAGGGGAACCAGGCCTGCCTTGACGCCAAAGCCGACCAGGAAAAGGATGAAGATCAGGGTCCGGTTTTCTCCCAGTTGATCAAGCTGGGGAATCATCTCAACTGTGCCTGTGGCTGAAAATAGCATCATGATGGCAAAAAGCAGGGCCAGCCCGCCAGCTATACCAAGATACAGGTAAAGGATACCGGCCTGCATCGCTTCGCTGTTCTGTTCATGAATTACCAGGATAAAGGAAGACAGAGTCATTAGTTCAAAGAAGAGAAAGAGAGTAAAAAAATCACCTGATAAAACCACTCCCAGTGTCGCGCCGAGGGTAAAGATTAAAATGCTGTAGAAACGGGGCCTGTTATGTTCAAAATCCATGTAAACAAAAGAAAAAAGCGTAGCCAGAAACCAAATAAAGGTAATCAAAACAGCAAATATCCAGCCAACCAGGTCAACCCTGAAAAAGAGTCCCATCTGCATAAAGTTAATCAGGTCAAAACTTACCGTGCCGTTTAAAACCATCGGCAGCATTATCAAAACCCCGGCCAGTGAAGCAAGGGAAGCGGCCAGGGAAATAACCTTTCGCAGCACTTCAAACCTGTTTTTAAGAAAATAGAGACCTATCCCCACCAGCAGGGGTATAAGGGTAACCCACAGCGGAAGGGAAGAATAATAGATCCCGCCCGGATCGGGCAGATGACCGGGAACGGAGGCAAACAACTATAACGACCCTCCTCCCAGTAAAAACAGGGCGGTGAGCCGGGACAATGAAAATGCAATGTTATTTGGAGTTAACCCAAATATCAGGGTACATAGAGCCAGTAAAACAACAACCGCAACCATCAGGGGTGCTGCCTCTTTTACTTTTATGATTAAATCATGATTATCACCATGCTCCCCGTTTTCATAACCAGGTGGGTTTTCAAAAAAAGCGGGTATAATTATGGGCAGGTAGTATAACGCATTCAGCAGACTGCTAATCAGCAGGACCAGGACATAGCCGGGAATGTCTGCATCCAGGGCCCCGAGAGCCAGGGTCCATTTACTTAAAAACCCATTGAGGGGGGGAATACCGATCATGGCCAGGGCAGCCAGCGAAAAACTGCCCAGAGTTAAAGGCATCAAACGTCCTATCCCTTTCATATCGGCTATATTACGCTTACCGGTTTTCCAGATAATTGATCCTGCCGCCAGGAAAAGGGCACTCTTCATAAAAGCGTGGCTGAAAATGTGAAAAGTTGCGCCGGTTATGGAATTGAAGTTTAAAATACTCAGACCCAGCAACACATAACCAAGCTGGCTGATACTGGAATATGCCAGGCGACGCTTAATATCAAACTGGGTTAGAGCCACTGCTGAGCCGAGCAGAATGGTAATAATAGCAAGGACAGCCAGGATGATATTCCAGCCACTTTCGATTAACAGTTCAACTGAGTAAACATTAAACAAAACTCGCATTAATCCGTAAGCACCGGTTTTTAGCATCACTCCGGACAACAAAGCACTGGCAGGGGATGGGGCAACCGGGTGGGCATCGGGCAGCCACACATGCAGGGGAAACATACCCGCCTTCATACCAAACCCGATCAGGAAACAGATGAAGGCAACCAGCCCCAGCGTTGTTTTTTCAGTAACAATTACACCAGCCCCAAGCGATACCGTACCACCCAATTCGAATACAGCGATGATACCGAAAAAGAGCGCCAGGCCGCCAATAATGGTCATTACCAGGTATTTATAACCAGCTTTCAGCGCCTCCTCGGTCTGTTCATGAATAACTAAAATATAGGCTATAATAGACATCAGTTCAAAAAAGACAAACAGGCTGAAGAGATCTCCGGCAAAAAAGATTCCCTGGCAGGCTCCCAGGGTAAAAATAAGCACCGGGTAATAACGCCCGCAGGCATGTTCGTGGGCCATATAATTAAGTGAATATATAGTACATAAAAACCAGATAAACGAAGCGAGGGCAGCAAGGCTGAAACTTAAAACGTCAAGACGGACAGATATTTCAAGACCGGGAAGAATTTCGAAAAGGCTGTGTTGCAACACCCCGCCATCCCGGATAAAAGGATAAAGAACCAGGGTGAGTATAAAAGTTATTGCTGCAGTTATTACTGCCAGTCCGTTACGAAGACGTTCAGAAACACGACAGACATACATAAGAATAGGGGTCATCAAAACTGGTAAACCAACTATGATAAACTGCAAGGCAAGAATAGCTGCTTCATCCAACAAAAATCACTCCCGGCTTTACTATTATAGCTTATTATAGGTTCTAAACCAGAACATTTCAACTAAATGACTATTAACAAGGGGTTCTTACGAGTTTATTTCAATACAATAAGGTAACGGCCTGCTCTATTAACTGGATTACCGGGCGGGAAATAATTCCACTGGCTAAAACCATGAGCATGCCGAGGATCATGGTCAGCTGCATAGAAAAAGGTATCTTTTTGAACTCAAACTTATTCTCTTCTTCTTTCATAAAAGCGCTGATCACTATGGGCATGTAGTAAACAGCATTAAGCAGGCTGCTGGCCAGGATAATCAGCAGAAAAAATATCTGGCCGTTCTCAAGGGAACCGAGAGCAAGATACCACTTGCTGATTAACCCACCCGTACCCGGCAAACCAACCATTGACGCACTTCCGATCGTAAAGGCAAGCATAGGCAGGGGAAGCAGTTTGCCAATACCGGCAAGATCGCTGATCCGGCGAACACCTGTAGAGTAAATAATCGCCCCGGCAGACATAAAGAGCAGGGCCTTGGTTACAGCATGAACCATTATGTGGTATAAGCCACCGGTTACAGCCAGGTCGTGGTTTATTCCAATGCCCATAAATATGAAAGCTATCTGCCCGATGCTCGAATAGGCAAGCATTTTTTTTAGGTCGCTCTGCAGCATGGCATAGATTGAGCCAAACATAACCCCTGCCGCCCCGAGCCAGAGGATAATCTGCCGCAGGGGAATTGCTTCAAGCAGGGTTTGGGGAAATAGTCTGGTAAAAATCAGAAAAAGAACAAAAGCATAGATTTTAATAACCAGGCCGGATAACATGGCACTGGATGGAGAAGGTGCTGAAGCATGTGCATCAGGCAGCCAGACATGCAGGGGGAAAAGGGCCGCCTTGGTCCCGAAAGCAACGATAAACAGGGCTGAAGCTGTGTATATATTCAGGGGATAGTGTGCAATAGCAAGGGAAAGCTCAGCCTGGACCATATTAAAATTCAGGTGTCCAGTTACCATGTAAACCATCGCTACGCCAAGCAAAAAACATCCGCTACCCATCGCGCTGAGGATAAGATAATTAAAACCGGCTTCGAGGCACTCTTTCTTATTCTTAATGGTGATCAGGGCACAAGCTGTAATTGCACATATTTCCATCATTACAAAAAGATTAAACAGGTCGTTGGTCAGGGCCATAACTGCCATCGAAGCGGTTAAAATGGCATACAGTGAATGGTACCAACAGATAACTTCTTCTTTAAGCTCATGTTCCAGGTCACGCAGGGCATAAATGAAAATCCACAGGCTAATCCCGGTCACAATAACCAACATATAGGCCCTGAGGGGATCAATGATTAGTTCAATACCCCATGGAGGCGCCCATCCCCCCATAAAATATGCTATTGTACCAACATCAATTACGCTTTTTAGAAGGAATACCGATGTGATAAAGGAAAAAACCAGCGCTGCCAGAACCAGGTATCCGGATAAAACCGGCCTCCAGCGGGCTACAAGGGGAGCGGCAAAAGCACTGATCAATAACGAAACTGCTGCATAAACAGACAGGTGACCGGTAAAACCCACTAATCTTCGCTCCTCATATCACATAGTTCGTCACAATCCACGGTCCCAAAACTCTTTTGAATTCTGACAATAATACTCAGGGCATAGGCAGTTACACTGACCGCAACAACAATACCTGTTACAATCAGTGCCCCGGGAAGAGGGTTAACGTAAACCATCTCCGCTGTTTCGCGAATTATTGGCGCCTGGCCTCCCTTGACATAACCGATCGCCACAAAAAGCAAAAACACCGAACTATCCATTATATTCATGGCAATTACTTTTTTTATCATATTTGAATGGGTCAGCATGGTATGCGCGCCAATTACAAAAAGGATGACAGCAGCCAGGTAAAAATAATTATCTGCCAGTTTGCCTATAGTCTCCACTTTACTGCTCCTTTTCGATAATATTGTAAAAAAGGGTTGTTATCGTGCTGGCTACTTTAATTCCGACAAAAAGAGTAATCAGAAATATTGCTCCCGCACTGAACAGCTGTCCGGTTTCTCCCATCGGAAACCCTGCCGCCCGGTTGGCCAGGTAATTGCCCCCCATGGCTATCGCCACGAAACCGGTCAGGGCGAAACCAAGAGCTCCACCGCTCTCTAATACGGAAGCAGTCGTATGAGATATTTGTTTAACCCCGGTGGCAAGATTAAAAGACAGGGCAACCAGGATCAGGCTCGCTCCGAAGATTGCTCCACCGGAAAATCCACCGCCCGGGGAGAGATGCCCGTGCAGTATGATATATATTCCATAAATCTGGATAAAAGGAGCAACCAGACGGCTGGTTAGACGAACAACCTGATCTTCCACTAAACAATATTCCTCCTTCAGTTCCTGCGATGGGCTTTCAGGGTGGCCAGCGCCGCCGCAATAGCAGCAAACAAAACCGTTGCTTCACCCAGGGTGTCGAATGCACGGTAATCGGTTATAATACTGCTGGTTACATTAACCGCACCAGTTTCTTCCGGACCTGCTTCAAGGTAGCGCCCGGGAACCTCGTTAAAGGAAGGATTGCCCGGATCACCAAAAGGAGGCATCTCGGCCACCGTAAAGCTTAAAAGGTACAAAATAAACCCAAGGAGATACAGGGTCAGGATGTTCTTAAGATCGACCCTGGCGATGAAAAAAAGGATCAATGCTATGATGATTAATACAATAATCAGGATTGGAGACAATTTGCACCCTCCGCAATAATTTACTCGGCACGCCTGGTTTTACTGATTGCGGCAATTAAAAGCAGCGAAGCCACCCCGGTACCGAGGGCAGCCTCAACCATGGCTATATCGGGCGCGCCAAGCTGTTGCCAGATAATAGCCATAATTAACCCGAATGAAGAGAAAAGGATAACAGCACTGAGCAAATCACGAATATACGCCACGCCTACTGCGCATACAATAAGGAACAACAGTAATAAGGTGTTGAGAAGATCAGTCACTTGTATTCCTCCTGCCCAGTTCAGGCTTAATACCTGTATTGTAAGCTGCCCTGGCAATAACATGAGCAGCTGTCGGGTTGGTCACGATAATGAAAATAATAATCAGGGCTAGCCGAACAGCAACAGAGGCTGTGCTCTGAACAGCAAGAGATAGCAGAACAAGGCCGGCCCCGAGAGTATCACACTTGGTGGTGGCATGCAGCCTGTTATATACATCGGGCAGGCGGAGCAAACCAACAGTGCCGACTAACAAAAAGAATAAGCCGCCGATCAAGCTTAGCAGGGATATCAGGTCAAATAATATATCCATGAATGAACTGATTTCAATCGATAGCTCCCTTCTCAAGATATTTAGCTACCCCTACAGTTGTGATAAAGCTCATCAGGGCATAGACCATGGCGATATCCAGAAAGTATTTTTGATCATAAATCCAGGCAATAAGGGTAATGATAACTACTGTTTTAGTGCCAATTATACTTATCGCTGTTACCCGATCGGGCGCTGTCGGACCTTTCAAAGCCCGCACCAGGGACAGAAAGATCAATAACATTACCAGCACAGCACCCAGCTCATAGGATATATCAAGAATTTGCTTTAAATCCACGTTCAATCGGCCTCCACTTCTCTAATCCTGTCAATTAAAGGCCATTTTTTAATCTCTTCCCCGTTATCTACTGTTAAAGCATGAATCAGAAATTTTTTGTCGTTAGCCAAAACAGTCAGGGTCCCGGGTGTAAGAGTAATTGAGTTGGCCAGTAGCACCCTGCCGCTAATGGTTTTAATATCAATATCAAGAGAAACCAGGTTTGGTTCGATCGGCATTCGGGGATGAAGAACAAGACGGGCAACCTGAAAATTTGCTATTACAATAGCATACAGCAGTTTAAAGATATAACCGACAAACCAGAACAGTGTCCGCAGCTGTATTCGTGGTCTTTCCTCAGGCTTAATAATGAGATTACGATTAAAATAAGTTACAAAGATGGCCGCTGCCATACCAACTACAAGCTGCGGCCACTTCAGGGAGCCACTTACGGCCACCCAAAAAATAAATAAAGTCAACGTTATTCCGATGTAGTTTAACCAATTACGATTTATCAAATTAACTACCTCGGCTTATCAATGTTTGTCCCTTTAATATGGATCAGGCCGGCTCTGATACCGGCCTTATCCACTTAGTATAGATCATTTCCATCAGGCTGTTTCTGCTGTTTCCCGTGAAGCTTCAGCAACAGCCTCTTCCGCCGTGGGAATAGCATTGCGCCTGTGAATTGTGCCGGGTTTACACTTGGGCACACATTCACCGCAATCGGTGCACTTTTCCAGATCGATAACAGCTAGATTATCAACCATTTCAATTGCTTCTTCAGGACAGGCTTTCACGCAGGCTTTGCAGGCTATACAGCCAATTTTACAGGCTGCCGACACTGCTTTGCCGCGGTCATGTGAATTGCAAAGCACCAGGTGACCCGCATCATCCTTGGGCAGCATTTTAATGATATCCCTCGGACAAGCGTTAGCGCACAGACCACAGCCGGTACATTTTTCCGTATCGACTACCGGAAGGCCGTGTTCTCCCATTTTTATGGCATCGAACATACAGACAGATACACAATTGCCCAGGCCCAGGCAACCATAACTGCATGCTTTAAATCCACCAACAAATTCCGAAGCAACGGAACAATCCTTCACCCCGTCATAGGTAAAGCGATCTACAGTTTTGAAACAATCACCAATGCAAAACACGGTGGCTACCGGTTGCACTGTTGAACAGATCTCCTGGCCAAGAACTTCACCGATCGCCGTGGCTGTATCCTGACCACCGGGAATACAACCGCAGGCATCCGCATCTCCGGCTACTACAGCCTCGGCAAAATTGGCACATCCGGCGTAACCGCAGGCACCACAGTTTGCTCCAGGAAGAACTTCTTTAACTGCTTCTACCCTTGGATCAGTTTTTACAGCAAAAAAACGCGCAGCAATAGCCAGGAGGAGGCCGAAAATAAGCCCAATCAAGCCTAAAGCGGCAATTGCATATATTATAAGCACGGTTTGATTCACCTCGCAATATTATAATCCGGTCTTCGTCATATTAAAGCGATATCATTCCCTTAAACCCTAAAAACGCCAGGGAGAGTATACCTGCAGTAACCAGGGTTACTGCTGATCCCTGTAAAACATCAGGCATTTTTGCCAGCTCCAGGCGCTCCCTGATTCCGGCCATAATAATCAGGGCCAGGGAGAAACCGAGTGAAGCGGCAATGGCAAATACAACCGATTCAAGGAGAGAAAATTCCTGGCGTACCGCTAACAGGGCCACCGCCATAACGGCACAGTTGGTAGTAATCAGTGGCAAAAATATACCCAGCCCCTGGTAAAGGGTTGGACTGATCTTACGCAGCACAATTTCAACCATTTGCACCAGTGAGGCAATCACCAGGATAAAGGTTACAATCTGCAGGTAAGTCAGGTTAAAGGGAACTAAAACATAATTGTACAACAGCCAGGTGACAAGTGTAGCCATGGTCATGACAAAGACAACCGCCATACTCATCCCAATAGCTGTTTCCATTTTTCGGGAGACGCCCAGGAAGGGACATATTCCGAAAAAACGCTGCAGGACAAAGTTATCAACAAATATGTAGATAAAAAATATTGAAAGCAGCTTTTCCATAAGATCCTCCTGCCCAGGCAGGCAAACCGCTTACCGGGTTTGTCCGCCTATTTAATGTTAAAGCGCTTGAATAGCATATTAACTATCGCCAACAGTAAACCGAGAGCAATAAATGCCCCGGCCGGCTGGGCAAACAGAGCCATTGGCTCGAAGTTGGCCCCAAAAAGATGAATGGCACTTTCAGGGTCAGGGCCAAAAATGGTCCCCGAACCAAGCACTTCCCTGACAGTAGCCAGAATAAACAGCGCCAGGGTAAAACCGATACCGACGCCAATTCCGTCGAGCACCGACCGCGAGACCGGTCTTTTGCTGGCGAATGCTTCCGCCCTGCCCAAAATTACACAGTTTACAACAATGAGGGGGACGAAAACACCCAGCGCTTCATACAGAACAGGCTGAAAAGCCTGAAGCACCATTTCAATGATTGTAACAAAGGTGGCTATAATCACAATAAAACAGGGAATACGCACCTGCGGAGGAATAAACTTGCGCAGCAGGGAAACGACCAGGTTTGATGCAATCAATACCGCAGCAGCAGCGAGTCCCATGCCGAGCCCGTTTATCATGTAGGCTGTAACCCCGAGAACAGGACACATACCGAGCAGCGCTACGAAAACAGGGTTTTCCTTGACAATTCCCCTGGTCAGGTCCTGAAGATATGGACTGTTAGCTTTCATTTTAGTTTTCACCTCCGCCATCGTTATTCAGCGCCGGGGCCAGGGCATTCCTAACTGCTTCAACAATACCTTTGGCGCTGAATGTTGCCCCGGTTGTTGTATCGATATTAAGACTTTGTTCTTCAATAATTCTATCCGGAATAAGGGGGTTCGACTCCCTGAAGTATTCAGGGGTCTCCTCCTGGGAGAGAATTTGGATCGAAACAATCTGACCACCGGCAACTTCAACCTCAACTTCAATTAACCCGTAGAAACCTTCACCTTCGCCGGTATAAATACCGTCTGCCACAGTGCTGATGTCAATTGCCACCGGTTCCGGTTCCGGCTCAGGCGCATCTTCCTCGATGCCAAGAGCCTGGCGGAGAGCATCCTGAACAGCATCAATAATCGCTTCAGCGCTGATAGTAGCACCGGTTTTTGTATCAATGTCAAAATGTTGTTCAGCTATGATCTGATCAGGAATAAGCGGGTATGATTCAATGAAATACGTAGGGGTTTCGTCATGCTCGATTACCTCGATACTGACAATCGCCCCGTCGGCAACATCAACCTCAACCACTACGGGGCCGCCCAAACCGGGCGCCGAACCCTGGTAGGTTCCGTCAGGAACATCGGCAATATCAACGGTGGCAGATTCAAAACCCAGGTAGTTTTCAGCAATCAGACCAACCGAACTTCTAATTGAGTTAATCATGGCCGAAGTGCTGACCGTGGCTCCGCTGACAGAATCAACATCATCCCCGGCAGCAATTGGATCTTCATGGGTTTTACCGATAAACTGCTCCTGGAAACCATCGGTTGTGATGATATCACCGATACCGGGAGTTTCCGAATGAGAAACTACGAGAACGCCGATAATCGATCCTTCCGGACCGACAGCCAGGTTGTAAGTAATAACCCCGTCATAACCCTGCTGTTGAATCGTAGCCATGACTCCCAGAAGTTCACCGGAGCTGTCGTAAATCTTGTCAAACTGGTTATCATCAACCTGCTCGCTTTCAAAACTGTCTATATCCGGGAAGAATGCCTCGAGAGCCTGCATATATTCCGCTTCCTGCCGTTCGGCAATGATCGGTGCTGTTACATTGTTAACACCGGTCAGTAAAGCAGCTGAAATTATCCCTACTACAGCAAGAGTAATTGATAGTTTTAAAATGTTACGCACTCTTCTTCACCCCCCCAAACTGCTGAGGAACTGTAAATCTATCAATAATAGGTGTAACTGCATTCATAATTAATATGGCAAAAGTAACACCCTCAGGCAAGGTACCCCAGAACCTGATTAGCATTGTTATTAAACCGCAGCCGATGCCAAAAATCAGTTTGCCAGCCGGTGTTACAGGAGTGGTAACCATGTCGGTGGCCATAAACAAGGCTCCGAGTATAACCCCCCCGGCCAACACATGGAAGAGGCCGGTTAAGAAATGGCCGCTGTAAAAACCGCCCCCGAAGATAGCCCCCATCAGGAAAACCACGCCGATGAAGCCCACCGGTATGCGCCAGTCAATATGGCCTTTATAATAAAGCCAGATACCGCCAAGCAGCAGGGCCAGGGCCGACGTTTCACCTATACACCCGGCAACATTGCCGATAAACAGTTGTGTAAGGCTTACAGCCAGGGCTTCTTCCTGCCCGGCCAGCGGTGAAGCAGTGGTAACTGCTGATATGTCGGCCATAAAATTGAATGGATCCGGTTGGGACCAGATTCTTCCAGCCATGTGACCTCCCCAGGAGACCACAACAATAGCCCTGCCAACCAGGGCCGGATTGAAAATATTATAACCGATACCGCCAAAAACCTGTTTACCAATAATGATAGCCGATGCTGCTCCGGCTACAACCAGCCACCAGGGTGGTGAAGGCGGTAAAACCATGGCAAATAACAGGCCGGTGACAGCGGCGCTGCCATCGCCAAATATATTTCCCTTACGCAGCCAGACAGCCTCAACAATCATTGCTGTAACAACAGAAATAATCATGGTTATCAGAGCTTTATACCCAAACAGCAATACAGCCATGACAGCCACGGGAAACAGGGCAATTAGAACGTCCGTCATGACACTCTGCACAGAGTCGGAATGCCTGATATGCGGTGAAGATGATACAACAAATTTATTTTCCATACTGCCAACTTCCCTCCCTTACAAAAAACTACTTATTTTTCGCTTTCGCTATTTCAGCCTTTGCTATTCTTATCCATTGAGTTAAAGGAATTTTTGAAGGACAGACATACGAACAACAACCACATTCAAAGCAATCCATGGCATGCAGTTTTTCAGCCTGCTTAAATAGGCCGTGTTCTGCCGCCTGGGCTATTGATGTGGGTAAAAGCTGTACCGGGCAGCTGTCGACACACTTGGCACACCTGATACAGGGACTGCTTTCTGTTATGGAAACATCTAAATCGGTCAGAGCAAGAATGCCTGATGTTCCCTTAATTACCGGAATGTCAGCGCTCGGTTGCGCCAACCCCATCATTGGACCTCCCGCAATCAGTTTACGGGTTTCTTCCCTGAGCCCCCCGCAAGCTTCCAGAACTTCGCTAACCAGGGTCCCGACCCTTACCAAAAGGTTTGCCGGCTGGTTAACGCCCGCACCGGTAACAGTGACAACTCTTTCAATTAAAGGTTTGCCTTCACGGATTGCCTGAGTGATCGCTACCGCCGTGCCAACGTTATGATTGACAACCCCCACTTCAAGGGGTAAGCCGCCAGAGGGAACTTTTCGCCCTGTAGTAACCTGGATCAGCATTTTTTCAGCTCCCTGGGGATACTTGGTGTGGAGCTTAGCTACTGTAATATTTTCTTCATCCGCCACTGCTTCTTCCAGCGCCTTGATCGCATCAGGCTTATTATCCTCGATACCGATTACTCCTTTTTCTGCTCCCAGCGCTTTGATCATCACTTTCAGACCGTAAACTATATCGCCGGGTTTTTCCAGCATTACCCTGTGGTCTGCAGTAAGGTAGGGTTCGCATTCGGCACCGTTGATAATAACATAATCAATTTTTTTCTCAGGCGGAGGGGAAAGCTTAACATGAGCGGGGAAGGTCGCTCCACCCAGGCCGACTATTCCGGCCTCCCTGATAATTTTCCGAAGATCTTCAGCACTGAGACTCTCAACATCCCCGGCCGCCTTTACACTTTCATCCCACTCGTCCAGGCCGTCTGATTCAATTGTTATTGCTGTAACAGGTCGTCCAAGAGGATGATTGTATTGACCAATCTTTTTTACTGTTCCCGAAACTGAGGCATGAATTGGGGCTGATACAAACCCGCTGCTGTCAGCAATTTTCTGTCCCATTTTGACGCGGGCCCCTTCTTCGATACCCTCAATAGGTTCACAGGGAGCACCAATATGCTGCTGTAGAGGGATTACTACTGTAGAGGGGGCTTTCATCAAAGATACGGCAAGTTCTGCTGTCAGATCTTTATGATAATCCGGATGAACGCCTCCCTTAAAGACCGTGCTGCCCATTAATGTTGTTCACCCTTTCTTTGTTTGGTTTTTTCCTTCTATTTAACTCTAAAGATAAATACCTAATATGATTTCGTTGTTTCTCTTCAATCTCCTGCATAAAAAGCTCTTTCAGCAAACTGAAAATTATATCAATTATCAATCTAATCAGCTTTGCCCTGCACCCAGTAGGCACGAATGTCACTAACCGTGTAGAGTGAGCCGGTAACCAACACCGCATCAGCGGGACCAGCCAGTGACAGCGCCTGATCCAAAGCTGCTCCATGCTGATCGTGCACATAATAATCACCTGTGAAACCAAGTTCTTTCACAGCAAAAGCAGCAACTTTATCCGGCTCGGCAGCCCTGTTTATCATCGGCCGGGTAAAGATTACAATATCGGCCAGGGGCAATATGGATTTAAGCATGGTTTCGGTATCTTTATCGGCCAGTATGCCGATTACCAGGATAAGTTTCGCATAGTTAAAAAAATATGGAACAGCTTCCGCCAGTTTTTTCATTGCCGCGGGATTATGAGCTCCATCCATAATCAGCATAGGCTCCTGGTCAAGCAGTTCCAACCTGCCGGGCCAGATTGTCTCAGCTACGCCCTTGCGAAGATGTTCATCTGGGCAGTTAAACCCGTTTGCTGCAAGCAGCTCAACTGCTGCCAGTGCTGTAGCAGCATTTTCAAGTTGATACCTTCCCCTGAGGGGCAAAAATAAATTATCAAAGTTCCGTTCAAACCCTTTATATGAAAAATACTGACCCTCGGTTACAATATCCAGTGCAGTAGTAGTGGGACCGGGAAACGGCTGCCCTTTTATATCAGCTTCAGGAGGGTAAACCCGGTATAACTTTGAATTAAGTTCAAGGGATCTTTTTTCAAATACCGCCAGGGCCTCTTCATTCATTGCAGCAGTTAAAAGCGGCACTCCCGGCTTTATGATACCGGCTTTTTCAAAAGCAATTTTTTCGATTGTGCCACCCAGGACCTCGGTGTGTTCAAGGCTAATATTAGTAATAATACTGAGCAGCGGGATGACAACATTGGTAGCATCCAGCCTGCCTCCCAACCCAGCCTCAAGAACGACGAGGTCAACCTTACACCTTGCGAAATAGGTTAAAGCAAGTACCGTAACTACCTCAAATTCAGTTGGCTGCCCAAGCCGGGGATCATCAACAATGCTGTCAATTAGCGGTTTAATCAGATCTACCAGGTCGGCCAGTTCAGCATGATCAATATCACTGCCGTTAACGGCCATCCTGTTGGTAAAAGAAAGCAGGTAGGGGCTGGTATAAAGCCCCACACTGTATCCGGACGCTTTTAATATAGAGGCTAAAATTGCCGCTGTTGAACCTTTGCCGTTAGTTCCGGCAATGTGTACAAAGTTAATACTATGGTGGGGATTACCAAGCAGGTCGAGCAGGGCATGCATTCTTTCCAGGCCAGGTTTAATTCCAAACCGGCCAAGCCCGTGGATCCACTGCAGAGCTTCTTCGTAGCGTTTTTCCTTATCCTGGGGCATCTTTTATCGCAGCTCCTGCAAACGCAGCCGCAGTTTTTCCAGTTTCTCTTCCTGTTCGTCCCTGCGGGCTTTTTCTTTATCAACTACCGCGGCAGGAGCTTTTTTAATAAACCCTTCACTGCTCAGCTTGGCTGCCGTTTTTTCAATATCTTTCTTGACCCTGTCCATTTCTTTCTCAAGGCGGTTGATCTCAGCTTCAAAATCGATTAACCCTTCGAGCGGCAGGTAAACTTCGACACCTTCCCCGATAATTTCAGTGAGGGCCTGCCTTGGTTTAGCCGCGTCTGGATCAACTGTAAGAGGTTCGGCAAAAGCAAGCTTGCCTAACTGATAACTTTCTTCATTAAGGCATTCAGCCGCCCTTCCCGCTGCCCTAACCAGCACAGCTGCTTTCCGGCCCGGCGGGAGCTGGACCTGGCTGCGAAGGTTTCGCACAGCCCTGGCCACTTCCTGGAACAAGATCATATCTGCAGCTTCAGCAGGGAAACTAAAAGCCTGGTTTACATGCGGCCAATCGGCTACAACCAGTGCGTCATGGTCGCGGTAGGGAAGCTGCTGCCAAATTTCTTCGGAGAGGAAAGGCATAAAAGGATGCAGCAACCTCATTACACCATCCAGCAGATAGGTTAACATAGACCTGGTCCGGGAACGGTTGGCAGTGACCGCAGTGCCTGTATCTTTGTTATACAGGTGGTATTTGCTCAATTCTACGTACCAATCACAAAAATCGTTCCAGATATATTCATATACCTGGCGGGCTGCTTCACCCAGCTCATATTTATCCAGCAAAGTGGTGGTTTTCTGTACGGTTTCATTGTAACGGTGAAGTATCCAGCGGTCGGCCCGGTTCAAACCATCAGGAAGATTGTCTGGATCCAAACGGGGGAACGAAAGCTCTGTTTCTTCTTCATCATATAAATTCATCAGCACAAAGCGCGAAGCGTTCCATACCTTATTGGCAAAATTTCGACCCGCTTCAACATTTTCCTGGCGAAAACGCTGATCACTACCGGGTGCCTGGCCGGTTACCAGGGTAAAACGCAGGGTATCTGCTCCATAATTTTCGATAACCTCAAGCGGGTCAATACCGTTTCCGAGCGACTTGCTCATTTTACGTCCCTGGGCGTCCCGCACAAGCCCGGTTATATACACTGTGTGAAAAGGAACTTCCTGCATAAACTCAAGGCCCATAAACATCATCCTGGCTACCCAGAAGAAAATAATATCATAGGCAGTAACCAGCACCGAGGTGGGGTAGTATTGTTTGAGATCCGGAGTTTGATCAGGCCAGCCCAGGGTTGAAAAAGGCCACAGACCCGAGCTGAACCAGGTATCCAGGACATCGGGATCCTGCTTGATTTCGCTGTTTCCACAGGAGGGGCAGGTTTTCGGTTCTTCGTAATCAACTATCACTTCTCCGCACTGACAATACCAGGCCGGGATCCGGTGCCCCCACCAAAGCTGACGGGATATGCACCAATCCCTGATATTTTCCAACCAGTTTTCATAGATTCGGGTAAAACGCGGCGGAACAAAACGGGTTAACTGATCATTAACCGCTTGAAGAGCGGGCTCAGCCAAAGGCTTCATCTGAACAAACCACTGCCGCGATATAAGAGGCTCCACAATGGTATCACAGCGCTGACAGCGTCCAAGGGAATGGCTGTAGGCTTCAATCTTATCTACCGCACCTATCTTCTGTAGATCTTCCACTACTTTTTTGCGGCAGGTAAACCGGTCCAATCCGGCATAGCTACCTGCAAGGTCTGTCATTTTAGCATCTTCATCGATTATTTTAATTATTTCCAGGTTATGGCGCTGCGCTATGGCAAAGTCATTGGGATCGTGACCCGGTGTTACTTTTACCGCGCCGCTGCCAAACCCGGGATCAACATAATCATCGGCTACCACCGGTATTGGTCGATCAAGCAGGGGCAAAACAACCTTTTTACCGACAAGCTTACTGTAACGGCTATCATCGGGGTGAACGGCAACACAGGTATCGCCAAGCATTGTTTCCGGCCTGGTGGTGGCTACGGTCACTGAGCCGCTGCCGTCTTCCAGGGGGTAGCATATGTGAGTCAGCGTTGCCTCTTCTTCCTCGTGTTCCACTTCAATATCTGACAAGGCGGTATGGCAACGGGGGCACCAGTTAATCATATAATCACCACGATAGATCAAGCCGCTCCGGTAAAGATCAACAAATACTTTACGTACAGCTTTCGAGCAACCTTCATCCATGGTAAAACGTTCCCTCGACCAGTCACAGGAAACCCCGAGACGGTATAGCTGCCTTGTAATCCTGGCATGGTAAGTTTCTTTCCACTGCCAAACTCTTTCAATAAAAGCCTCGCGACCCATTTCATGCCTGTCAATACCCTCTTCAGCCAGGTGCTTCTCGACAACATTCTGGGTTGCAATTCCGGCATGATCAGAACCAGGCAACCAAAGAGTATCAAACCCCTGCATACGCTTCCAGCGGATTAAAATATCCTGGACTGTATTATTAAGGGCATGCCCCATGTGGAGGGACCCGGTTACGTTGGGTGGAGGAATAACAATAGTAAAAGGTTCACGATCCGGATCACGCTTAGCCTTAAAAAATTCTCCGTCAAGCCAGAATCGGTAACGTTTTTCTTCTACTTCTGCAGGGTCATAGACCGGCGGCAGGGTAGTATCGGACATTAATTAAGTCACCTCATTTTAAATCGGAAGCAGGAGTTATGAATAAGGGTCCTGGCCGTCAACTGCCGGCACAGTCCTGACTGCTGTCCAACATCTTATAAATAACCTTTTAAATAGTATTATTTGTGAAGATGAAAGTCAAGGCACCGTGGTAAATCAAACTCAATTTGCCTTGTTGATCTCCCAGTAGAGGGCGTTAATGAATTGTTTTATGCTTACCCGCGTTTTTCTATCTTTTTCATTCCGATCTTCCAGCTCTTTCATTCTCAGGCGTAATTCATTATAATCAAAAAATATTGGCCCGTAACGCTCAAAGGTCGGGTTATTATAATCTTCCAATCCGAGGGCTGCGAGGTGATCCATGGCATGTCTAACTGCGCGTCTGACCCTCTGTTCAATAGCCCGAACATCAGACTGCTTCTCTTCTTCAGTGAGATATTTTTCCTGAACTGCCTGGTAAAGACCTTTTAAGTGCCTGTATTCACCCAGGTACTTATCAATATCGGGAACCGAGTTCAGGAATAACATGATCTGGATCAGATCATGGCTACCCGGCTCACCAATCAGCCCCAAATCAGCAAGAACTTCTCTTGTTTTTTCCTTGATTACAACCTGATCAGGAGGCCTGGTTTCAATATTTTCCGGTCCCCGACGCAAGCTGCCGATGCGATCAAGGGCATCTAGAGAATCGCGCATCTGCTGAAAGGAGCGCTCCATGCGCAGCCGTTCAGTAACATTTTTTAAAACTGAGATTATCTCAATGCGATTGACCGGCTTGTTTATATAAAATTCAATTCCGGCAGCATAAGCCTGGGCAACCATTTCCTTTTTTTCTACCTGGGATATCATAACAATTTTCCCCCGGAAATCGCGCTCTCTTAACTGTTCAACTATTTCAATCCCGTCTTTACCGGGCATCAGCAGGTCAATCAGGAGGACTTCCGGCTGGTTATATATAATTGTTCCGACAACATTTCCATGGCCGTCGGAAAGCTCACCGATCACCTCACCAAGGCCTTCATCTTCAATTACCCTGGCAAGAATACGGCGGCAGGCCAGATCGTCATCAATAATAAAAAAGGTAAATTCCACTATAGTTCCACCTCCGCGATACTGGCCAGGGGTATAAGGATAATAAAACACTTCTCATTTTTTCTGCTTCGAAAATATACCCTCCCCCGAAAATTTTCCACCAGACCCCTGACATAGGCCAGACCAATACCGGTAGAAGGGACGCCCTCTGCTGAAAATTTGGTAGTGTAGCCGGGCTCAAAAATCAGGCTCCTGTCCCGGTCTTTAACCGGTTCACCATTGTCACAGACTTTAATTCTGAGCAGGTTATTCCGGCAGCGCACTTTAAGATGGATGTAACCTTCCCCGGTTATTGCTTCCACCGCATTGGAAACAAGGTTATTCAATATAGCCAGTAACGGGTATATCTGGCCCACTTCGGGGTCCTCCTCTATTTTAACACTGTACTGTACCTTTTTATCAAGGCTTTGGCTGTAACTGCGATTGGTTTTTATCACCAGGTCAAGAAGTTCCGACAGGTTCATAACAAGCCTGTCCTTCTTAATTTTTATAGCTTGCCCGAGCCCGGCCAGAATTCTGACTGTATCTTTCTTAACCTCGTGTACTTCTTCAGCTATTTCAAGGGCGCCATACTCGGCAGATCGATCAGCCAGCTTCAAACCTTTCAACTGTTTATGCAGGTTATAGCTTTTCGCCATTATATTTTCCATATTCTCCATAGACTTCTGCATGTAGAACAGTTCATCATAAAGTTCGGAGGTTATGATCAGCATTTTTTCATAAGTAGTCTGCTGTTGTTCATTCATGATCAACATATTCTGAAAAAGGCTAATATTGACCAGGCTGATTACCAGGAAAACCTGAACTGATGAGATCAGCAGGAGAATAATCATGTTTGCAATATTAAAAATCTCGACCGGCGATACCCTGACCAGGGCTTCTGCGAGGCTTGAAAAGCTGACCGTTACGGTAAGGTAAATGATTAGAAAGGTGTTAATCGCCCTCGCGGCGCCCTTAATTCCCCGCAGCTTGAGAAGAAGAGCCAGGAGAATGAAGTAAATTACTCCGGAGTATTGGTGAGCAACCATAAGGTTGAAATACTCGCGCGGAAGTAAAAAGAAGTAATCCAAACCGACCCTGATTAACAGGGTAGACAGAGCAACCATAACAGCTGTGGGGATAATCAGAATGTGATTAAGACTGAGGATGGCGTAAATGAAAACAACAGTTCCTATGGAAAAACGAAAAGGCCCGATATCGGTCACTATGAATAGCTCGGAGGCTATAACGGTAATAATGACAATCAGAATAACCCTTTTATTAAGGGGCTTGAGCAGATACTCCGCTATCTCCTCCCATACCTTTTTCATATAACCGGTAACCCAGATCAAAAGCCTGCTGATTGAGCTCACCACTTCCCTTTGGTGCCAGCTTATAAATAGATTCTCTGAACACAACCCGATCAACCAGTCCCGTGGCGGCATTAAGTGCACCCAGGGCCAGCATGTTGGCAACAACTTCACGGCCCAGCTCATCCTTTGCTGCCCGGGTAATCGGCAAGGCGCTAATCTTGTATACATCCTGGTAAGGGCCACTGACAAAGGTTGAATCGACTATAACCGTGCATTCCCCCGCAGTGATGCGAGGCAGGTACTTGTTATACGAAGCCTGGTTCATACAGAGCAGCACTGTTGGCTTGGTTACCTTGGGATATTCAATGGTGTCCACATCTATAATTACCCCGGCCATACTGGCTCCACCACGGGCTTCAGGACCGTAAGATTGAGTCTGGACAACATTTTTATTATCATTAACAGCAGCCTCAGCCAGGACAATTGAAGCAAGGATAAGACCCTGCCCTCCGGCTCCTGTTAACAATATTTCCTGCCTGTTAGCCACTGGTAGTCCCTCCGTCAGTTCTATTACCAATTAACCGGTAGTATTCTTCGGAAAATTCCGGAGCCTCGGTCGAATAGATTACTCCTGTCAGTATTTTTCCTTCCAGTTCAGAGGGATCCATCTCCGACGCTTTTTCCACTGATATGGCGTTATTCTTCATTTCGCGGAGCATATCAACCGCCCCGCCAAGTTTGTTGCGTCTGCCATAAGATATAGGGCAGGGCGATAGTGCTTCAACAACAGAAAAACCCTTGTGATTGGCTGCCCTGACTATCAGCTGTTCCAGCTGGCGGGGCTGGGCGGCAATACCGCGACTGGCAAAAGTTGCTCCTGCTCCCCTGGCCAGCTCCAAAAGATCAAACGCCCGCTCAAGCGTACCGCGTGGAGCAGTAGTAGCTTTCATCCCGGCAGGGGTCAGCGGAGAGTGCTGGCCGCCGGTCATACCATATATATGGTTGTTTATTATTACTGCATTTAAATCGATATTCCTTCTTGCTGCATGGATAAAATGATTGCCCCCAATAGCGCTGCAATCACCATCTCCCATAATAACGAATATTATCAGCTCCGGCCTGGCCATTTTTAAACCTGTGGCAAAAGCCAAAGCCCTTCCGTGAGTAGTATGTAAAGTATTAAAATTAAGATAACCGGCAGCCCTTGACGAGCAACCGATACCCGATACAATAACCACATCGCGCTGATTGAACCCGGCCCTTTCAATTGCCCTGACCAGGGCGGCTGTTACAATGCCGTTACCGCAACCGGGACACCATATATGGGGCAACTTTTTAGTGCGTAAAAAATCCTGGGTAAGCTGTTTCATTAAAGCCACCTTCCTATCAGCTCAGAGATTTGATCGGGTGTAATCATTTCACCATCGTAGCGATTCAGGGGCACTACTTCAGCTTCTCCACGGGCATATCTTTCTACCTCACCAACAATCTGGCCCATGTTCATTTCGGGAACCACTATAATATCTGCCTTCCTGGCCAGTGCAGCAACCTCTGCAGCAGGAAAAGGCCAGATAGTCTGCAGGCTCAACAGGCCAACCGGCAAACGGCTTTGCCAATATAATCTTTTGATGACTGCCCTGGCCGAACGAACTGTGCAGCCGTAAGTAATAATTACAACACGTGGTTCTTTATGACCAATGTAATTGGTCAGAACAATTTCGTCACGGTACTTATTCAACTTGTCATGAATTCGATCAAGCGCTCTCTCTACCTGGGAGGGTTCACCTGTGGGAAATCCGTATTGATCATGAAAGAGACCTGTTACATGATAATAATGACCAAAGCCAAAAGGCACCAGGGGCGTTAATCCTTTTTCATCATAGGGCTTCCAGTCTGAAGGAACAATATCACTTGATCTTTCCACCAGCAGTTTACCTGCTTCGGGAATTAATACTTTTTCCCGCATGTGCCCAATCACTTCATCAAGCAGCATAATAACCGGCTGCCTTAATTTTTGACTGAGGTTGACCGCAGCAATAGTTAAATAAAAGGTCTCATATACAGAAGCGGGAGAAAAAGCAATTACAGGGTGATCGCCATGGGTGCCCCAACGAGCCTGCATGACATCACCCTGGGCAGGAGCTGTTGGCACTCCGGTGCTGGGCCCCATGCGCTGAACATTGACTACCACACAGGGAATTTCAGCCATAATAGCATAACCGAGGTTTTCCTGCTTGAGTGAAAAACCTGGTCCGCTGGTTGCCGTCAGGGTTCTCATCCCGCCGATGGAAGCGCCGATGACAGCAGCCATACTGGCTATTTCATCTTCCATCTGAATAAAAACACCACCCAGATCGGGCAAACGGACAGCCATGTGCTCTGCTATTTCAGTGGAAGGAGTAATCGGATAACCGGCATAAAATCTTACCCCGGCACTTATTGCTCCTTCTACACAGGCTTGATTACCCTGCATTAAAACCGGTTTTGTTTCAGCCATATGCAGCTATCTACCTCCTGGTAAAGACCAGGGCAAAATCCGGGCAATAAGCTGCGCAAATACCACAGTTGTTGCACCGTTCACTCACCCGGTCAACTTTTCCGCTGTCATCCAAAAAAAGAGCTTCCTGCGGACAGAAAGCCACACATATTCCACACCCCTTGCACCATTCACGCTTTATGGTCAGCAAAACGGCTGAGCCTTTAAGCGGTGCTGAAAACAAATTGCAAAACCTCCTCATAACCTTTCTGAATCTTAACTGTTTCCTATTTTATCAGCCTGCCTACAGAAAGTGACAAAAAGTTACCATAAATCACCCTGCCACAACACAATTATCTTTTTTCAAAACTGCCTGATAAAACCTTTATATCTATTATTTGATCAAAAAGCAAACCCGGCTGTCTGGCCAGTTACAAAACTTACCCAAACAGCCGGAACCTCTTCTGAATGTTTTTACCTGAATGTACCGTTGCGCAGCCAACCGCGATATTGCATAGCTTCGGCGAGACGCTGGATTGAATACCTATATGCACCGGTTCGCATGTCAGAACCAAGGCACCGTTCACAGAAGAAACTATAGACAAGATTAAATGCTTCACTCATTTTTTCTTCAAGTCTGCGGTTCACCGTTTCAAGATCCCAACGAAAACCGTAGTTATTTTGAACCCATTCAAAATAAGATACGGTCACTCCACCACTATTCGATAGAATATCGGGAACAACAAGAATATTTTTCTCTTTAAGAATATGATCCGCTTCCGGGGTTGTCGGCCCATTTGCTCCCTCAACAACAATTTTTGCCCTGACTTGATCTGCATTGGTCCCATTTAGCTGATTTTCAAGGGCAGCAGGAATCAGAACATCACAATCGATAGTAAGCAGTTCCTGGTTTGTAATTTCCTCTCCACCATTAAAACCCTTGACAAACCCAGTCTTTTCAACATGATCAATCAGGGAATAAACATCCAGGCCCTTGTCGTTATAAACACCACCGCTGACATCGCTGATAGCAACAACCGGGATGCCGGCCTCGGCAAACAACAGGGCTGCATTGCCACCAACGTTTCCAAAACCCTGGATCGCTATCCGGGATTCCTGCAGAGTCATTCCTGTCGCTTTAGCCGCTTCACGGGTAACGAAGAAACAACCCCGCCCTGTTGCCTCGGTCCGGCCGACACAACCACCTACAGCGAGCGGTTTTCCGGTTACCACACCAAACGAAGGAACCCGCATAAGGTTACTGTATTCATCGGCAATCCAGGCCATAACCTGCGCATCAGTAGCAACATCGGGGGCTGGAATATCCGTTTCCGGACCAAGGATGGAACCCAGTGCACCAACATAACTCCTGGTCATTCTTTCTTTTTCCTTCATCGAAAGCTTCGCCGGATCACATACTATTGCCCCCTTGGCCCCGCCAAAAGGCACTCCGACCAGGGAACACTTCAGGGTCATCCACATTGATAAGGCCTTGATGCTTTCGGTCGTAACGTCCGGGTGATAACGAAGACCGCCCTTGTAAGGCCCGAAAACATTATTATGCTGGCAGCGATAACCGGTAAAAACCTTTGTGCTGCCGTTATCCATTTCAACCGGAATTGCTACCTCTACAAAGCGCATCGGCGTTTTCAGATGCTCATATACGTCATTGGACAGTTCAGATAGCTCCACAGACTGCTTCATCATATTCAGGGTCGCGGTCAGGGTATTGTCTTCTTTCTTCTTAAGTTTATCTACAGACATTTTAATGACCTCCTTAAAAATTTTTCATTATTAATCCCCATCGGGGGTGTCCCATTTTCATCCCAGCCTCTTAGCATGTAATAATCTTTCAGCATCAACTCCATTTCCCGCGCTATAATAATATTTTTATTTTCGTTTATCGGTTCTTCCGTTAGTCGCAGCGGCAGATTATTCGCTGATAATGCCCCGGATTGGTTAAGGTTGAATAATCTGATGGTTGTAATAATCCTGTTCGATACTGAGCGAAGTTCTGCATTACTGTAGCGCTCACCGGTCAGTATATAAATGATTCTGATCAGATCCTCCCATTCAACCAACATATGGCAGCTCCGACACATGATCAAACTGTCGAGCACCGTTTCCCTGTCTTCATATTCAACAAAAAGCCCGGGCAGATTACCTCTCTTTTCAGTGTTAAAATGCCCACGAGATATTCCCGGTAAATAAAATGAAACAGGATGCTGCTCTCCGAACTCGGAAACAAGACCGGCGAGTCCGGCTAATATAACTACCCGGGGGTCAAATCCTGCCGGTTCCAGGCCGCTAAAATGGATAGCATAATCATTCAAACCAAGGGTGTCCGCTGCTTCCCTGATACCACCTCCGAAAATGTTATCTTCCGCTTTACCTTCTACAATAGATTCAAGAAACATTGCAATAGAATTATAATCACCGAATCGCGGTGCTTTTTCCAATAAACCTTTTTCTCCTGCGGCAGCAGCAAATGAAGCAATATTGCCCGCGCTTACAGGATCTAACCCGGCCCTGTTACAATAATCAAGCAGCATAACTATTTCTCTCAGGTCGGAAAGTCGGCAGAGTCCGCCAAAAACACTGATGGAATAATAATCTAGATTGCCAACTTCTATTGTCTTATTACCTCCCGCCTGCATGGTAATTACAATATCGCAATCGAAAAAACAGTTTCTGCAACCTTTCCCGGTTACCTGAAAATCATTGGAGCCGAAAGAATCAACTAGTTTATCCCATCCCTCCAGCCGACCCCCGGACCAGTAACCGCTGGTAAAGCAACCCCTGGTGTTGGCCATTGTTAACAGGCCGGGCAGTTGGTACATCTTTACTGCTTTATCCATTCCTCCCTGGTAGAATCGTTCTTGCAGGTGGTTATTCCACTGGATAACTGACCCCTCGTATCCTGTAAAAAAAGCAGCTCCGGCGCTGCCTTTAAAAATGATCCCTTTCAGTTTTTTCGATCCGAAAACTGCGCCGAATCCTCCCCTGGAAAAGTTTCTGTAACGACTGCTTTTTAAACTGGCAAAGGCTGCCATTCTTTCTCCGGCAGGCCCGATAACCAGGGATTCGCATTCGGTTGTGCCGGCAGCTTTTAAAATTGAACACTCGGCTTCATCGGTATTGAGCCCCCATATTTCTTCAGCGTTGAAAAAACTAACTCCCTGTTCCGAAATATCTATGAAACATGGCTTGGCTGCTGCTCCACTGATAATCAGGGCATCATAACCACTTTTTTTCAACATCGTTGGCAGGTAACCACGGCAATATGCCTCCGCAAAAAGCCCGGTCAGGGGAGACCTGGTATAAATTCCGTAACCGGCAGCCGCGGTAAGGCCCGATTCAACCGCCGGTCCGGAAGTAAAAACAAGAACATTTCGGGGCGAAAGAGGCTCTACCCCCGGCAATAACATTTTTAGTAACAGGTAGGCTCCCAGCCCCCTGCCTCCGAGATAAAAGTGAAATACGTCCTGCTCCAGCTCTTTTTCGGTAATTTCCATCTTGGTTAAGTCAACGATCAAGAGCTTGCCGAAATTACCCAACAATATTTATTTTCCTCCATCTTCGGCTTCAAATGCCTCTTCAAGAATTGTTAAACCTCTGCTTAACTGATCGGCTTCTATATTAACAGGCATCAGTAAACGAATTACATTGCCATATACTCCGGCAGTTATTATGATCAGGCCGCGATCATGGCAGCGTTTAACGATTGCTTTAGCCTTCTCTGGATCCGGTTCCCTGGTTTCGGGATCTTTAACCAACTCGATAGCACGCATTGCCCCCAGGCCACGATGTTCACCAATTGAGTTGAAACGTTCCGCCATTTTATCAAGGCGCTCAGCGACAACCTGAGCAGTTTTTTCAGCTTTTTCCTTAATATTCTCCTGTTCAATTGCTTCAAGAACAGCCAAACTTGCAGCACACCCGATCGGATTGCCACCATAAGTTCCGCCAATTTCACCGGGACCGGCAGCATCCATAATATCAGCACGTCCTGTTACAGCACTGATTGGAACACCTCCGGCCAGTGATTTTGCCATGGTAATCAGGTCGGGAGTGATTCCGTAATAATCAGAAGCAAAAGCATAACCAGTTCTGAAAAAACCCGATTGGATTTCATCTATAATGAGCAAAACATCATTTTTCTTGCAAATTTCATGTAGAACCTTGAAATAACCATCGGGTGGCACAATAAAACCACCTTCGCCCTGGACCGGCTCGGCAATTACCGCAGCAACATTGTCGGCAGTACATTCAAGGGTAAAAAATTGTTCCAGGTATCGGGCACAATGCAGATTGCATGAAGGATATTTCAGACCAAACCGGCAGCGGTAACAGTATGGTGTGGGTATTTTATAGACATCCGGAGCGAAGGGGCCAAATCCGTATTTATATGGCTTAACTTTTGAAGTTAAAGTCATGGTCATCAGGGTGCGTCCGTGAAAAGCACACTCAAGGGCAACAATGGCTGTTTTTTTCGTATTTCTTCTTGCTAGTTTAACGGCGTTTTCCACCGCTTCCGCCCCGCTGTTGAAAAGAGCGGTTTTTTTCGGAAAATCTCCCGGTGTAAAACTGTTAAGCTTTTCAGCCAGCCTCACGTAGGGTTCATACATGGCCACCATGAAACAGGTGTGCAGGTACTGGTCGGCCTGTTTTTTTATTGCTTCTACAACTGCAGGATGGCTGTTCCCAAGATTGTTAACCCCAATCCCACCTGCAAAATCTATAAATTCATTGCCATCAACATCAGTAATCCGGGCTCCCTTTGCCTCTTTAACAAAAACAGGCATCACATAGGAAATCCCCCGGGCAACATTCTGGTCGCGCACTTTAATCAACTCAGCTGATTTTGGTCCCGGGCGGTATTCCGGGGTTGCATTTTCTTTTGTCATTTAGTTTTACTCCTCCCTGTTTTATGGTCTTAATAATCTTATTTGCAAAAGTAGTGCCAATAAAGCATTCATAGCATAAAAATTCCGGATATGAAAAAAGTCCCTGTTTAAGGACTTTTAAAGTATATAGATTATTAAGAGAACTGGACTGCCTAAAAAAACGGCCGATCTGATGCAATAATTCATTGAAATCTGATGCGTAAATGCATCAAATTCGGGGGTAAGGCCCTGTTCTAACTACTGCCCTGAACCAATTTTATATTTGTGCAGCTTCCTGACAACAGTAGATTGGTCAACCTGTAGTATCTCAGCAATTTCATAGGTACTGCGGCAAACACGCAGTGCCTCTGTCAGCAACTCCCGTTCAAGTTTTTCACGGGCTTCTTTTAGTGGCTGCAGTTTAAGCGGCGATTCTGAACCTTTTTCCACAAGATCATTTCCGGTGATCCGGCGGGGCAGTTGATCCGGCCCAATTTCATTTCCATCAACAACAATCATCAAGCGTTCAACCAGGTTTTCCAGCTCCCTGACGTTGCCCGGCCAGTGATATTTTTCCAGATATTGATATGTCTCAGGTGTAAAATATTTTTCCTGCAGAAAGCGCCTGTTAAACTTGAATAAAAACTGGTCGGCCAACGCTCTTATATCATCAGCTCTTTCCTTGAGAGGTGGAACCAGCAGGGGTATTACGTCAAGCCTGAAATAGAGGTCTTCACGGAACTTTCCCTCTTCAACCAGCCTGGCAATATCACGGTTTGTCGCTGCGATAAAACGGAGGTCCAGTTTTATCTCTTTTGACTCACCGATCCGGGTAATAATCCCTTCCTGAATGACATGAAGCAGCTTTACCTGTAGATTAAGAGGAAGTTCGGTAATTTCATCAAGGAAAAGAGTACCCCGGTTGGCCAGCTCAAGCTTACCAATTTTACCTTCACGCAGCGCCCCGGTAAAAGCGCCTCCGGCATAGCCAAAAAGCTCACTTTCCAGCAGGTTCTCCGGAATAGCCCCGCAGTTAACCACGGTAAAAGCATTTTCTGCGCGGGGGCTGGTGTTATGTATAAAACGGGCGATCATCCCCTTCCCCACACCCGATTCGCCGGTTAAAAGAACTGTTGAATTTACAGCAGCTATTTTCTTGGCAACCTTGAGCAGATCCTTCATTGCAGGACTGGAGGCGACAATTTCCCCACTGTTCAGGTAACCCTGGCGCAACTCAATTAATTCCTGCTGATAACGATTTTTCAGCAGCTCTGCCTCTTCAAGCTGGCGCTTGAGACTGTTCAACCTGGTAATGTCCCTGGTATTAACAATCACCCTGAATACAGAACCATCCCGGTTTAGGGCAGGAGTTCCGGTAGCCAGTAGTTTTCGACCATCCCGGTGCGACTGGATTACAGTCTGGGCGCTCTTTTTATCTATTACCAGCCTGGTAACCGATGGGGTAAATATTTTTTTCTTCTCCAGCTCACTGACATTCTTTCCGATTACATCTAACAACTTGACCCCAAAATTCTCTTCAAAAAGGGCATTTGCCCGTAAAACCCGGCCCTTACCGTCGGCAACTATAATTTCGTCCGATGAAAAGTTAATGATTGCATCAAGTTCTCTTTCCAGTTCCGAAACCTTGGCCGAAAGGCGGTTGATAAATGCCGCCGGCGTAACCACCCCAATAATTTTTCCGGCAGGGTCGGCAACCAGGATTGCCTCTTTTGTTTTAAAGTACCCAACCAGCTCGTTCCAGGCCAGCGAGCTACTGACAATGGGAAGATTATCAAGAGTAAGATCTACTGCTTTAAGATGATCCGCCTCTTTACTTTTACTGCAGGCATGCATTACAGAAGAAGCGGTGATTACCCCTTCCAGCTTATCTTCCTTAACCAGGCAAAGGAAACCCTGCCGCGAATTAAGCAGCTTTTCAACAACTGTTTGCAATGCTATATCGCCCGTTACTGACTGTGGGTTTTTTACAATATAATCTACCGCGTAACGCATGATTTACTCCCTGTTATCCTGTCATTACCTGCTTTTACTCCGCCAATACAGCGGGAAGTAGCAGCAGTAACAAACCTGTCTCATGATTTACATTATACAGAAAACTGATACAAATATAAAGCAATCACTTTATTCTGGTAAACGCAAAAATGTAATGGAAAAAAAACCTGTTTGTAATATAACTGTAATATAGTCTATTTATAATATAGGTGAGTTGACCCCCTCTTTTTATATATATTCTACTTGACGCGGTAATTATACCGCGTCATTTTTTTGCTGCAACTTCTTACACCCCTACTGTACCTGTCAAGAATCTTCTGGAGAGCTGCCGTCAGGAATCATTTATTACAAATTAAATCGTCAACTATTTGCATTTTTAAAAGTTGACATTTAAACGGGTTTTACTTACTATCAATAATAGTGAACCTCCGGGGAGATGAGGAAAATAAAGAAAAATCTGAAGGCAACAGTCCTTACAATACTGTATGAAAACAGGGACCGCTACATATCCGGCGAAAAATTAAGTAAAAACCTGGGGGTCAGCCGCACGGCAATCTGGAAACAGGTTAAGGAATTAAGAGAGAACGGCTATCGGATCAGCTCCCGCCCTAACCGGGGTTATCGGATGGATGGAGAACCGGATCAGCTTGATCAAGATATTCTGAAACAATACAATATCCACTACCTTAGTTCTGTCAATTCAACAAACAGGGAAATGCGCCGGATGGCCGAAAACGGTGCTCCCCAGTTCCATACCCTGGTTGCCGAGGAGCAAACCGAGGGACGGGGACGCCTTGGACGCAAATGGATTTCCCCACCGGGAAAGGGGCTCTGGTTTTCCATTTTACTGCTGCCGCATAACCTGTCTCCTGCTGAAGCAACACCCGTCACGCTAGTTACTGCAGTGGCCCTGGCTCGCTGTCTGGTTAAATCCTTTGCCCTGCCGGTACAGGTTAAATGGCCTAACGACCTGTTAATCAATGGGAAAAAAACTGCCGGCATCCTAACCGAGCTGAAGGGAGAGCCTGAACATATTGAATACCTGATCACCGGAATTGGCATCAATGTTAACCAGGACAGGGATAGCTTTCCGGCTGAAATAAGCAACCAGGCAACTTCGCTGGCTATTGAATACAGTAAAGATATAAACCGCACACTACTCCTGGTCGAACTGCAAAATTCGCTGGTCGAGGCTTACAGACAATTCCTATCGGAAGGGTTCAAACCTTTTCGCAGTGAGTGGAAAAAAATCAGCTCAACCCTGGGCAGCCAGGTTACCGTCAGTCGGTCGGAAGGGCTTATAAGAGGAAAAGCAATAGACCTGGATGATGATGGTACCCTGCTGATCAAAGACAGTAATAATATTTTGCACTCTGTCCGTTACGGGGAGATTCTTTAATGAATTTAACAAAACTAACCACTGCAGCTTTTTGCGCTGCATTAACTACCCTGCTGGCTCAATTAGCCATACCACTGCCTTTCAGCCCAGTTCCCTTCACCGGGCAGCTAATCGGTGTGCTTCTTACAGCAGCCCTGCTTGGCCCAAGAAATGGCCTGCTTTCAGTGTCAGCCTACCTACTGCTCGGGGCAGCAGGCGTACCGGTTTTTTCCCTGGCCAGGGGTGGAATGGCAATTTTATCCGGTCCGACAGGTGGTTATCTATGGGGATTCCTTCCGGCGGTGCTAATTGCAGGGTTGCTTATAAAAAAGCAGGAGGGTAATAGTGTTTTAAGATATACTTTTTCACTGCTTCCTGCTGTCATGGCAGTTTATTGCTGTGGAGCACTTCAGCTCGGGTTATTGATGCAGTTCAGCATTAGCCAGGTGATCCTGGTCGGAATAGCCCCGTTCATAATTTTTGACCTGATTAAGATATTTATTGTTGCCTTTTTCAGTATAGAAATCAAAAAGAGCCTGCGCCGCAACGGCCTGGCTCATCTTATTGAGAATTAAACAGTCCCGGGAATACCTTTCACGGGGCTTTGGGGGCTGATACAAAAAAACCTGAATCTATCCGGCTGCCTTGTATTCGGCTTCGGCAAGTAAAGCTGCCCCCAGGGCTCCGGTTATTTGCGGTTCGCGGGGTACTAAAATCTGCGTTTTAAGCTTATCGCCAATTGCCTGCACAACAGCACTATTTAGCGCTACTCCACCGGTCATCATTACCTTTTCCACAAACCCTACCCTGCCGATCAATCCGGCAGTGCGTTCTGCAATAGCCTGGTGTAAACCCCGGGCAATATCCTCCCTGGGCTGGCCCCGGGCAATCAGAGAAACAACCTCCGATTCGGCAAACACTGTGCACATACTACTGATCGAAACCGGGTTAGAAGAAACGTTACTCAGGTTGGCCAGCTGATCAAGATTAACTTCAAGGGCCCCGGCCATCATTTCCAAAAAGCGGCCGGTCCCGGCCGCACATTTATCATTCATGGCAAAATCTGTCACACGCCCTCTATCGTCCAGGCGAATCACCTTACTATCCTGACCGCCAATATCAATTACAGTTCTGACCAAGTTGTTCTGAAAATAAGCGCCTACACCGTGACAGGTTATTTCAGTAACCTGCTTATCGGCAATATCTACACTGACCCTCCCGTAACCTGTAGAAACTATATAATTCAGGTCAGACCAGCTCAGCCCTGTCTTCCCCAGCACAGTTTCAAGAGCTATTTGAGCGGCTGCCTTACTATTGACACCGGTCTGACAGATAACATAATTGATCAATTTCCCGTCGTCAACAATTACTGCTTCAGCAGTTATGGAACCTACATCAATACCGGCAAAAGGCAAACTGTTCACCTCAAAACACAATATTTATATTAAACCGTTTATTGCTTTCCAGAGATCGTCACGTCCGCTGCCGGTACGGGAAGAAAAGGGCATCAGCCGATCCTCTTCGAAAAGACCCAGTTTTTTACCAATTATATTCAGCTGCCTCAAAGCAGCGCTGCGTGAAAGTTTATCGGACTTGGTTGCCACGGTTAAAGTTGGAATGGTATGAGCCCGCAGCCATTCGGACATTAGAATATCATCTTCAGTCGGTTCGTGACGACAGTCAACCAGGTGCAGGCAACCACGCAGATTACTCCTGGCGGCCAGGTAGTCTTCTATAATCGGCGCCCAGCGTTCGCGCTCCTTTTTAGACACTTTTGCATACCCATAACCGGGTAAGTCAACAAAACAAAACCGATCATTGATTACATAAAAATACAAGCCCCTGGTTTTGCCGGGCGTTGAACTTATCCGGGCCAGGTTTTTTCTACCGATTAAGCTGTTCAGCAGGGATGACTTACCAACATTCGACCTTCCGATAAAAGAGATTTCGGGTAGATCCCAATCAGGAAAATCCTTAATGTTATAAGCAGCTGCCTGTAATTCAGCCTTGTTTACTTTCATCTTCATACCCCACTCCCGTCAGCCTCCGTAAATATACTTTCCCGCAAGCTTAAACCCTTTAATGCTGAAAAGCAGAATCACCTTCATTTTTTTCAATTGACGGAGTTGAATCTCTTTTTACTTTTTTACCTTTAGCATTCTTTTTGTTTCCGCAGACTGGGGCAACAAGAGCCAAATCCAGAACTTCATCCATATGTTCAACCAGTTTTACCTCAACCTTACGTCGCACGTTGGCCGGAATATCACTTAAATCGCGGCGGTTCTCAGCTGGTAACAGCATATACTTAATTCCAGCTCGGTGCGCTGCCAGCATTTTTTCCTTGACCCCACCTATGGGCAATACCCTGCCCCGCAGGGTAATTTCCCCGGTCATGGTTACATCATTTCTGATCGCAGTTTTAGTCAGGGCAGAAGCAAGCGCTGTCGCCATGGCTATACCGGCCGAAGGTCCGTCCTTCGGTATGGCACCCTCGGGTACGTGAATATGAATATCGATATCTTCGTAAAATCCTTCTTCCAGGCCCAGAGATTCAGCCCTTGAGCGAATATAACTCATGGCAGCCTTGGCAGACTCCTGCATTACTTCACCAAGTTGTCCGGTCAGGGTCATTTTACCCTTACCCTTCATCAGGGTAACCTCTATAGAAAGTATGTCGCCACCACTTTCTGTCCAGGCCAGGCCAGTCGCCACACCGATTTCATTATCTTTTTCGGCAGAACCGAAACGATAGCGGGGTACACCGAGATATTTTTGAAGGTTGGTTTTAGTCAGCTTTATCGATTTGCTGCGATCTTTAACCACTTCGCGCGCCGCCTTGCGGCAGATCGTGGAAATATTACGCTCGAGATTCCTCACCCCGGCCTCACGGGTATATTCCCTGACTATCCTCCTCACTGTACCTTCAGAGATATTCAGGTTATCATCACTCAAACCGTGTTCTTTCAGCTGCTTGGGAATCAGGTACTGAGCAGCAATTTGCACCTTATCTTCCTCGGTATAACCGGGAATATGAATCAGCTCCATCCTGTCGAGCAGGGGCTGGGGAATATTGTATGTGGTATTGCCAGTAGTAATAAACATTACCTGTGACAGGTCAAAAGGCACTTCAATATAATGATCGCTGAAACTATTATTCTGCTCGGGATCAAGCACCTCGAGCAGGGCAGAAGAAGGATCACCACGGAAATCTGTCGACATTTTATCAATTTCATCCATTAAAAAAACAGGGTTTTTCGACTTGGCCTGGCGCATTCCCTGGATTATACGCCCGGGAAGAGCTCCAATATAAGTTCGCCGGTGTCCGCGAACTTCAGCTTCATCTCTAACTCCCCCGAGAGATATCCTTACAAAATTTCGTTCCAGGGCCCTGGCTACCGATTTCGCCAGGGAAGTTTTACCCACACCAGGGGGACCAACAAGGCAAAGAATTGGCCCCTTCAGTTTTTCAGCCAGCTGACGCACAGCCAGGTATTCTATAATTCTTTCTTTAACCTTATCCAGTCCGTAGTGGTCTTCATTAAGAATGTCTTCAGCAATATCCAGATCAAGGCGGTCTTCTGTTTCCAAAGCCCAGGGCAGCTCCAGCAGCCAATCCAGGTAAGTCCTGATTACTATACCTTCTGCTGCTGCCGGGGGCATTTTTTCCAGGCGCTCGACTTCCTTATAAGCCTTTTCTTCAACCTCTTCAGGGAGACCGGCTTCGGCTATTTTTTCACGATATTCTTCCGCTTCCGCCATTCGTTCGTCTTTTTCACCAAGCTCTTTCTGAATAGCTTTCATCTGCTCGCGCAGGTAATATTCCTTCTGGGTTTTCTCCATTTGCTTACGTACCCGCAGGTTAATCTTGCGCTCAATTTCCAGTATTTCCATTTCGCGGCTTAGAATATCATTCAGCTTTTCCAACCGTTCGGGCAGTTCTATCGCTTCGAGTATCTCCTGTTTTTGCTGTATTTTCAAACTTAAATGAGAAGCAATAATATCAGCAAACCGCCCGGGTTCCTCAATATCTGATACAGTTGTCAGGGTTTCCGGCGGTACTTTACGGCTCAGCTTAATGTACTGCTCAAACTGGAAAAGCACACTGCGCATCAGTGCTTCTATTTCTGCATTTTTCCTTGTATCATCATTTATTACTTCTACATCGGCTTCCAGAAACAGCTCTTCCGTTAAAAGGCTCAGAATGCGAGCCCGGTTTAATCCCTCAACCAGGACCCGTATTGTCCCTCCGGGAAGCTTAATCATTTGTTTTATCCTGGCCACAGAGCCAACTTCAAACAGATCTTCTTTCTCCGGTTCATCAGTCTTCGCTTCTTTTTGTGTAACCAGCAGGATGCGGTTATCCTTCATCATTGCCCTTTCAAGAGCAGATATTGAACGTTCGCGGCCTACATCAAGGTGCAGAACCATATCCGGAAATACCAGGACACCCCTAAGGGGCAGTACCGGTAACCGTTCGCTGTTTTTTTTCATCAGGAAAAAGTCTCCTTCCTATATAGATAAAGCGAGAAGCCCCAACCATGCCGTATTCGCTTCCCGCTTTGCTATTACTATTATGTGACTTCCATTAATCAAAACCCGACTGATTGCTATTGTCAGGCTGTTTCTTCTTTTTTCTTGCGTTTATCCCTGGTTGCAAGAATAGGGGCTTCCTTGTTTATTACTACTTCTTTGGTAACTACACATCTTTCGACATCGTCTCTCGAAGGAAGATCAAACATCACCCCAAGCAGGGTTTCTTCAAGAATAGCCCTTAAACCCCTGGCCCCGGTATCCCTCTTTATCGCCTCTGCAGCGATTGCTTCAAGACAGTTATCCTTGAACTCCAGGGCAACCCCGTCAAGCTCGAATATTTTTTGATACTGCTTGGTTAAAGCATTTTTCGGTTCTTTTAAAATCCGCACAAACGCTTCACTATCCAGAGGATCGAGAGTGGCGATTACGGGAATACGACCAACAAATTCCGGGATAAGCCCGTACTTGAGCAGATCCTGGGGTAGAATCTCCTTTAGTATGTTACCAAGGTTATTATCATCACGTGATAACACTTCGGCCCCGAAACCAATACCTTTCTTGCCAATGCGGTTTTGAATTATTTTTTCAAGTCCGTCAAAAGCTCCACCGCAGATAAACAGGATATCCGTTGTATCGATCTGCATAAATTCCTGATGCGGGTGTTTGCGCCCGCCCTGCGGAGGAACACTGGCTACAGTACCTTCCAGAATCTTCAGGAGAGCCTGCTGGACTCCTTCCCCGGAAACATCACGGGTAATTGAAGGATTATCCGTTTTTCGGGCTATTTTATCAATTTCATCAATGTAAACAATCCCTTTTTCCGCCTTTTCCAAATCGTAGTCGGCAGCCTGAATTAACTTGAGCAGGATATTTTCCACATCCTCACCCACATAACCGGCCTCGGTAAGCGATGTGGCATCGGCTATAGCAAAGGGAACATTTAGTATCCTGGCCAATGTTTGGGCCAGCAGGGTTTTACCCACTCCAGTCGGCCCAACCAGGACTATATTACTTTTTTGCAGTTCAACATCATCTGCTTTCTGCCCGGCATTAACCCTTTTATAATGGTTGTAAACTGCAACAGAAAGGCTTTTTTTAGCACCTTCCTGGCCAATTACGTATTGATCGAGAACATCCTTGATATCCTGGGGTTTAGGTAGTTCGACCTTTCCCAGCTCAGTTTCATCACCGATCTCTTCCTCGATAATTTCATTACAGAGCTCTATGCATTCATCGCAGATATATACTCCCGGGCCGGCCACCAGTTTTCTTACCTGTTCCTGGCTTTTTCCACAAAAAGAGCACTTCAGTTGTCCTTTTTCTTCATTAAATTTAAACATTTGGAGAAATCACCTCATCTCCGCTATTATGATCTGTTGCTCAGAATTTCATCAATTAGCCCGTACTGCTTTGCATCTTCGGCAGACATGAAAAAGTCTCTGTCAGTATCACGGGCTATTGTTTCAACTGGCTGGCCTGTATTATCAGCCAGAATAGTGTTCAGGGTTTCGCGTATTTTAAGAATTTCCCTGGCATGAATCTCAATATCCACTGCCTGTCCCTGGGCACCACCAGCCGGTTGGTGAAGCATTATTCTTGAGTTAGGCAGAGCGAAACGCTTGCCTTTTTCTCCGGCCGAGAGTAAAACAGCGCCAAAACTGGCCGCCAACCCAACACAAATTGTAGAAATTGCCGGTTTAACGTATCGCATTGTATCCAAAATCGCCATGCCGGCATAAACGGAACCGCCCGGTGAGTTTATATAAAGGTTGATATCTTTTTTCGGGTCTTCAGATTCCAGAAAAAGCATCTGGGCAACTATAAGGTTGGCAACGTTATCGTCAATCGCACTGCCGAGAAAAATAATCCTATCCTTTAATAACCGGGAATATATATCATAAGCCCGCTCGCCGCGGCTGGTTTGTTCCACTACCATAGGAACCAGTACACTCATGTTAAGCCCTCCTTAAATTCATTTATTAATAACCATTCCTACTTTATCTATTATAACATACCTCAACTATCATGTTTACCGGCATTATCTTCAGTATCGGTTTCATTCGCCCCAACAAACTCAGCAAGCTCCTCCTGCTGCCCGTTTTCGGTTTCATTGTTCTTTTCTTTATCCGGTTTGACCTTGGTTATCTGTGCGTTTTCAACAAGCAGATCAATTACCTTGCGAATGCGTATTTCTTCTTTCATAACCGGAATACGGCCCTGATTTTGCAGGATTCCCCTGACCCTTTCAGGATCATCACTATAGCTTTCGGCTATTTCCGCAATTTTGGCCTCTAGTTCGCTATCTTCAACATTAATTCCTTCTTTTTTGGCAATTGCGTCGAGAACAAGATTGGCCTTGGCCCGCTGCTCTGCTTCTTCCCTTCGCTCCTCACGCAGGTCATCCTTACTTTTACCAGCCATTTCAATAAACTGGTCCAGCCCCACACCCTGGTAGCGCAGGTAATTTTCAAGGTCACCCAGCATTCGGTCTATCTGCCTGTCCACCAGTACTTTAGGCACATCAACCTGCGAAGCCTGAGTAACTGTTTCTATTAAACTTTCTTCCAGTTTAGATTTCGACTGATCTTCGGCATTCTTAAGCAACTTAGTTTGTAAATCTGCTTTCATCTCTTCCAGCGTTTCAAATTCGCTTACTTCTTTAACAAACTCGTCATCGAGTTCGGGAAGATCTTTTTGTTTAATCTGTTTTACCACTACATTAAAAAGTGCATCTTTACCGGCGATATCTTCTTTACTGTAATTGTCGGGGAATTTTACCTTTACTTCAACCTCTTTATCCGGTGAAGAGCCGATTAACTGATCTTCAAAACCGGGGATAAATGACTTGGAGCCAATCTCAAGAGAATAATTTTCGGCTTCTCCCCCTTCAAATGGCTTATCGTCGATAAAACCCTTAAAATCGATGGAAACAAGGTCGCCTTCTTCAACAGTCCCCTCATCTTTAGGAACCAGCCGGGCATTTTGTTCACGCAGCATATAAAGATGATGATCAATTTGAACCTGGTCAACCTCCACTTCCTCCTGCTCTGCCTCCAACCCCTGGTAAGAACCGAGCTCTACCGGCGGAACTACTTCAACCACGGCATTAAATACCAGAGGTTTTCCTTCTTCAATAGTCACCAATTCAAAATCGGGATGGTTGATCGGATCAATATCAGCTTCTTTTAAAGCCTCATCATAAGCCGGGGGTACAAGAAGTTCGAGCGCTTCTTCATGCAAAATTTCCGGTCCGAACCTCGTTTCAAGAATCCGGCGGGGCACTTTTCCCTTACGAAAGCCCGGAAGGTTAACTTTTTTTACAACTTTCCGGTAAGCTTTAGCCAGGGCAGTATCAACATCGGGCGCTGCAACTTCTATCTCCAGCTTAACCTTACTATTCTCAAGATTTTCCTTACTTTTTAACATAAAGTCATCTCCTTACCTTCAATTCAAATTTATACAGAAATAATATATTTGTTCAGTCGGGTCCTGTGATTAAGACCGGGTTTAATAATAAAAACGCCTTTTATGCAGGCGTCAACAGGCAAATATATATTAACACATAAAAATTAACGATACAACTGTTAATAACACCCACTCCATGAGGTAAATAAGCCAACCCCGATCAAAAACTGCCACATCAAAATTTTACCATATAACTGACCAATAAATTTTTTCATTAAATATTGTGACATATCTTGATTGTTATCAAAAAACAATATACAATATATAACGAATGAGTATTCATTCATTATTTTCGGGGGGAGGGAAACTGTGGCCAAACGAACCGGCGAAAAGTACCAGGTTATACTGGACGCAGCCGTAAAATCCTTCGCCCTTGCCGGTTACCACCGCACCAGGGTTGCCGATATAGCCCGGGAAGCCGGGGTTGCCGACGGTACAGTTTACATTTACTTCAACAATAAAGAAGATATCCTGATTTCACTATTCCAAAGCCTCATGAACTCCTTTGTTGAAAACCTGAACAACGAGTTGAGCCAGTGCAGTAATGCCATTGAGAAGTTGAATACAATTATCACCTATCACCTGAAAACCCTTTACAGTAATCCCGATCAAGCCAGGGTAACCCAAATTGAACTGCGGCAAATTGATCAGGCTATCAACCGGGGTATATCCAAACCGCTGAAAAACTATTTTGTTCTAATTGAGGAGGTGATCGAAGAAGGAAAAACAGAAGGCTTTTTCCGGCAAAATCTGGATAAAAGGGTAGCCCGAAAAGTGATCTTCGGCGCTGTAGATGAAGTTGTCACCTGCTGGGTTATGTCCGGCAAACCATATGACCTGGTTACCCTGCAAAAGCCCATATCCGATCTGCTGGTTAAGGGCCTTTAAATGCTTTTATCATTTTATTATAAATATTGATTGCTACCGCCAGGATAAACTCATGTTACAAGGAGGTATTTTAATGGCCTTGAAAGAGATACGAAAGGCTGCTGTTCTTGGTGCCGGTGTTATGGGTGCCACAATCGCTGCTCACCTGGCCAACGTCGGCATTCCCGTTCTACTGCTTGACATAGTTCCCGGTGAGCTGACCCCTGAAGAAGAAGCAAAGGGTTTAACTCTCGACAGCCCCGAAGTGCGTAACCGTCTTTCGAATAAGGGTAAGGCAGATCTGGCGAAACAAAAACCGGCGCCTCTATACCGCCAATCAAACGCCGACCTGATTACCCCGGGTAACTTCCAGGACGATATGGCCAAACTGAAAGATATCGACTGGATCGTAGAAGTAATCGTCGAAAGAATGGATATCAAGCAGAAAGTTTTCAAACAGGTTGAAGACAACTGGACTCCGGGCACAGTAGTATCCTCTAATACTTCCGGCCTATCCATCAATGAAATGGTTAAAGAAAACTCCCCGGAATTCAGAAAATATTTTATCGGAACCCACTTCTTTAACCCGCCTCGTTACATGAAGCTGCTGGAAATCATCCCCTGTGATGATACAACTGATGAAGTTTTACAGACAATGCACCGGTTTTGTGAAAAAGTTCTTGGCAAGGGAGTCGTTTTCGCTAAAGATACCCCAAACTTCATTGCCAACCGCATCGGAACTTACGCCATGATGCATACTATCAAGCTGATGCAGCAGGAAAACATGACTATTGAAGAGGTTGACACCATAACGGGACCGCCAATGGGCCACCCCAAGAGCGCCTCATTCCGAACCCTGGATATGGTCGGTCTTGACACATTCGTTCATGTTGCCCGAACTGTTTATGACAAGAGCAGCGATCCCGAAGAAAAAGTTGCTTTTGAGATTCCTGCATTTCTGCAGAATATGATTGAAAACAAGATGCTGGGCGATAAAACCAGGCAGGGTTTTTATAAAAAGGTTAAAGGTGAGGGCGGATCAGAAATATTTGCCATCGATTATGAAAACCTGGAATACCGGCCCAAAGAAAAACCGCGTTTCGATATTCTTGGTAAAACCCGGCATGAAGAACTTCCTGTTGGCTATAAAATGCTTGTTTCCGCCGAAGAAAAAGCAGGAAAATTCGCCTGGGAACTAACCAAGAAGTTTCTAATTTACAGTGCAAAACTGGTTCCCGAAATATCTGATGACATTGTTAATATCGACCGGGCCATGCGCTGGGGCTTCAACTGGAAACTCGGCCCATTCGAAAGCTGGGATGCCATAGGCCTGAAAGAAAGCGTTGAAAAAATGCGGGGAGAGGGTGAAACAATCCCTGCTAATGTAGAAGAAATGCTTGCCGGCGGCCATGACAGTTTTTATATTGAAGACGAAAACGGGGCTCTTTCCTATTACGATTTCAGCTCAAAGAGCTACAAACCTGTTCCGGTCAGCACTGAAATTATCAGCCTGCCTGCCCTGAAAAAACAAAATAAAGTTATTATCGGCAACGATGACGGCAGTCTGGTTGACCTGGGAGACGGCATCTGCTGCCTGCAGCAGCACAGCCCGCGCCAGGCGCTATCACCGCTTTTCTGGAACTTCATCCATGAAGCGGTTGAAGAAGCAGAAAAAAACTACGTCGGAATGATCGTCGCCAACCAGGAGAGCAATTTCTGCGTGGGAGCTAATGTAGCCCTGATGCTAATGGGAGCCCAGTCGGGCGACTGGGACATGATCAGCGATGCCGCGAAACAGCTCCAGGACGGCCTGATGAAAATGAAGTACTCAAAAATTCCTGTTGTTGGTGCACCTTTCCAGATGACCCTGGGCGGGGGTATGGAGGTAGTCCTTCACTGCAACCGTATCCAGGCTGCCGCCGAAACATACATCGGCCTGGTTGAAATGGGTATGGGCCTGTTACCCGGCGGGGGCGGCAACAAGGAGATGTTAATCCGCTACACCGAGGGCCTGAGGGAAGACACAAAAGTAGACCGTCTGCCCTACGTTCAGAAAGCATTCGAAGCAATTGCCATGGCTACTGTAGCTACCAGCGCCCGTCATGCCCAGGAACTGGGCTTCTTCAGGGCAACTGACAAGGTGACGGTTAACCAGGACTACCTGATTCACGATGCCAAGAAAACTGCCCTGGCCATGCATATGGAAGGTTATGAACCACCCACCCCGAAACCGATCATTGTGCTTGGCGAATATGGGGTGGCCACCTTCAAGGCCGGGGTTCAGAATATGTTCTGGGGAGGCTATATTACCGAGCATGAAATGAAAATAGCCAACGAAATTGCCTATGTGCTCTGCGGCGGCAATATTAAACCCGATAGCCCGGTCAGCGAGCAATACCTGTTGGATATCGAAAGAGAAGCATTCCTGAGACTGCTGGGCGAGGAAAAAACGCAGGAACGGATCAGCCATTTCCTGACTACGGGCAAGCCCTTAAGGAATTAAAGGAGGAGGTAAATAGAATGAAAGAAGCTGTTATAGTTTCCAGTGTACGAACAGCAATCGGCAGGGCGCCCCGGGGCAAACTGCGTTATACGCGTCCTGAATACATGGGTTCTGAGGTTGTCCGGGAAGCAATTGCCCGGGCCAAAGGCCTGGACCCTGCTGAAATTGAAGATGTTATTCTCGGCTGTTCTTTTCCGGAAGCAGAGCAGGGCATGAATCTGGGTCGTATTGTCGCCCTGCAAGCCGGACTCCCGGACAGCGTACCGGGACAGACAGTTAACCGCTTTTGCTCCTCTGGTCTTCAATCAATCGCCCTGGCCGCTGAAAGAATCATGTGCGGCTTTGCCGATGTTATTGTTGCCGGCGGGGTTGAAAGTATGAGTATGGTTCCCATGGGCGGGAACAAACTTGCTCCAAGTCCGGTTTTGGCCGAGAAGCATATAGAAACCTATACCCCAATGGGCATTACCGCTGAAAATGTAGCCCAAAAATTCAACATTTCCCGGGAAGATCAGGATAAATTCGGATTGGCCAGCCAACAGAAAGCTGCGGCAGCAACAAAAGAAGGTCGCTTCAAAGATGAAATATTACCCCTTAAAGTAGTAAATCGCTCAGTTGGTCCGGATAATAAAATTGTCGAAGAAGCTTTTACTTTCGATGTTGACGAGGGGATCAGGGACACCAGCCTGGAAGCCCTTTCCAAACTGCGCCCCGCTTTTCATGTGAAAGGTTCGGTTACCGCAGGCAACTCATCTCAGACCAGCGATGGTGCTGCTGCAACAGTAGTTATGTCTGCTGACAAGGCAGCAGCCCTGGGCCTGAAACCGCTAGCCGTTTTCCGTGGCTATGCTGTTGCCGGCTGCCCACCGGAAATCATGGGTGTCGGACCTGCCTATGCCATACCTAAATTAATGAAACTGACCGGTAAAACAATAAATGACATTGAACTGTTTGAACTTAACGAAGCTTTTGCTTCACAGGCTCTCTACTGCATGCGTGAACTGGGCCTTAACCCGGATATAGTAAATGTTAACGGCGGAGCAATAGCCCTGGGCCATCCCCTGGGCTGCACCGGCGCCAAGCTAACGGCAACCCTGCTGCACGAGATGGGCCGTCGCAAACTGAAGTACGGTGTCGTTTCCATGTGTATCGGCGGTGGAATGGGCGCAGCCGGATTATTTGAGCTGGCATAACATATAGACAGTTTAACAAACAATGGGAGTATAAAGCTTAATCTTACCTGTTATGGTATGATTAAATTGCATGCTCCCTTTTTATTTGCCTGTTTTTACTTTGGATATATGAATATATGGTATCCACTATTCCATTTAAGCCCTAGCAGAAAGGAGTTTTTTAATGATTCCCCTGGAAGAAATCTCCAAAAGAATCAGCGCCCTCCAGGCTGCCATGCAAAAAGATAATCTTGCCGGTACCCTGATCCTGCAGCGGGCCGACTTATTCTATTTCAGCGGCAGCGGACAAAACGCACATTTATTTATTCCCACTGAAGGAGAACCAACCCTTATAGTAAAAAAGGCCCTGACCCGGGCCGAACAGGAAAGCCCCCTGGCAAGGATTTTGCCATTCAGGGGATGGGAAGAGTTAAAAAAAATTCTTGAAGAAGCAGTTCCAGCCGGCGCTAAAATTGGTATGGAAAATGATGTTTTGCCGTTCAATCTCTACATGCGCTATAAAAAATTGTTGGAAAATTATGAGCTGGCCGATATTTCCGGGGCAATCCGTAAGATCAGATCAGTTAAATCGATATACGAACTGGCGCTTATTCAAAAAGCAGCAGCTGTAAACGAGGCTGTTTTTAAATATGCCCACGAAACAATCAGGGAAGGTATGAGCGAAGTTGAACTGGCCGGGCTGCTCGAAAGTAAGGCCCGCAGCCTGGGCCACCAGGGTGCAGTCAGAATGCGTGGTTTTAACCAGGAGATGCATTTTGGACATATCTTATCCGGGGAAAACGCATCAGCTGTAAGCTTTTTCGACGGACCAACAGGAGGCCCGGGGCTAAACCCCTCTTATCCGCAGGGGGCCGGTTATAAATTAATCAAACCTCATGAACCTATCCTTGTTGATTTTGTTACCGTCCTGGATGGCTACATGGTAGATCAGACCCGCATCTTTTCCATTGGTGAAGTAAAAACACACTTGCTGGAAGCTTACAACCAGTCTCTCCGGATCAAAGAAGCTATTATTTCCGCAGGAAAACCCGGAGTGTCAGGTAAAGAATTGTTTGACCGGGCTGAGGCAATAGCCTCAGAAAGCGGGCTGGCCAACCATTTTATGGGATACACAGAGAAAGTAAACTTCATCGGGCATGGCGTAGGAATAGAACTTGATGAGTTTCCGGTTATTGCCAAGGGTTTTGATATGGTCCTGGAAGAAAATATGGTCTTCGCCCTCGAACCGAAGTTTGTTTTTCCCGGGGAAGGTACAGTTGGCATTGAAGATACTTTTAAGGTGGGCCTGAAAAACCTGGAACAGCTGACCCGTTACCCCGATCAACTGGAGGTTATCTGAACAATTTACAACCAAACAATTCAGGACTTAAACCTGTCGCTATAAAAAGGTTGAACGCCTCACCTCGATTCCCATAACGGGAACCCGATGGTGAGGCGTATTTTTATTAGTTCAGGGAACCAGACCGGTTCCTGATGTTATGATTATCAGCCGCCTCCTCCACATCCGACCATCAATAAACCGGTTAATAAGGTCAGGACCACTAAAAGCAAATACTTTTTGTTCACACTGATCTCTCCTTTCGCCTTTTACCGAATTATAAGCTTAACTGCCTCAAATAAGCAACTATGGATTAAATTTAACGAATCTGACCATTATTATATTATGTTAACAATTTTCTTTTTCAAAAATATTTTTTCCTGCTATAGCAGTGATCTTAAAAACAAATGTCTGTTCTACTCACAATATACACAGGGTTATCCACAGCAGATCCTCCATTTTTCCACTCTACATCCCCTTTATCCACAGAATTAGCAGTTAGTCACCATAAAAATATGATTATTTCAACTGAAAATATTGGCATGGAAATTGATTAAACTGATAAAATGCAAGAAATGTTACATTGCAGAGAAAAAAGATTTTTAAAAAAAAGGGAAAACGATAAGCTTAGCGAATAAATGACTTATTGAATATATCATTTTCCATTGAAGGAGGCATCAGCATGGAGGTAAAAG